>NZ_WXVV01000003.1 GCF_013433315.1 Pseudomonas crudilactis
CCCAAGACACAGGCCATCTCCTTCGCGATGAGCAATGTGTCTATTAAAATGTGTCCACCATGTCTCCGAACACCTGTCCACCATGTGTCCGGTACATACAGGGAGAGGGCTAGGGTGAGGGCAGGCTTTCGTCCGCTCGGCTGTGAACCCCTGACTTGCCGCCCGGTAAAAGGTAAACTTTGCGCCCTTCGCAGGAGCAGCCATGAATTATCGTCACGCCTTCCATGCCGGCAATCACGCCGATGTGTTCAAACACCTGACCTTGACCCGCCTCATCGCCCTGATGTCGCGCAAGGAGCAGCCGTTTGCCTATCTCGACACGCACGCCGGCATCGGTCTGTATGACTTGCAGGGCGATCAGGCCAACCGTACCGGTGAGTACCTGGAAGGCATTGCGCGCTTGTGGGATCAGCCGGATCTGCCGGCGCTGACCGCCGACTACATGAAGGTGTTGCACGAGATGAACCCGGATGGCCAGCTGCGCTACTACCCGGGTTCGCCGGAGCTGGCGCGGCGCCTGACCCGCCCGCAGGATCGGGTGATGCTCAACGAGAAGCACCCGGAAGACGGCGTGCTGCTCAAGGACAACATGGCTGGCGATCGTCGGGTCAAGGTTCATCTCGGCGAAGGCTGGCACGTCGCGCGGGCGATGTTGCCGGTGCAGGAGAAGCGCGCGGTGATGTTGATTGATCCGCCGTTCGAGCAGCTCGATGAGATGCAGCGTTGCGCGGCGTCGTTGAAAGAGGCGATTGGCCGCATGCGCCAAACCGTGGCGGCGATCTGGTATCCGGTGAAGGATCAGCGCGCGTTGCGTCGTTTCTATCAGGATCTGGCTGGCACCGGTGCGCCGAAATTGCTGCGTGTGGAGCTGCTGGTGCATCCGCTGGACACACCGAACAGCCTGAACGGCTCGGGGATGGCGATTGCCAATCCGCCGTGGGGGCTGGAGGAAGAATTGCGTGAGTTGCTGCCGTGGTTGTCGAAGAAGCTGGGGCAGACCCAGGGTGGGTGGCAGATGGATTGGTTGATTGCCGAGAGCTGATCAACGGCAAGATCAAAAGATCGCAGCCTGCGGCAGCTCCTACACGGTTCGGCGTCGTACACCAATGTGCGGACGATCACTGATCTCCTGTAGGAGCTGCCGCAGGCTGCGATCTTTTGCTTTCAGGATTTAATTACCCGCCAGGCTCGCTGGCATGCACACGCCGGTGCCGCCAATCCCGCAATAACCCTCAGGGTTCTTCGCCAGATATTGCTGGTGATACGTCTCGGCGAAGTACACGGTCGGCGCCTGTTCGATCTCGGTGCTGATTTCCCCCAGACCCGCTTTCGACAGCTCGGCCTGATAGGTCGCTTTGCTTTTCAGCGCAGCATCCAGATGCTCAGGCGAGGTCGCGTAGATCACCGAGCGGTACTGCGTGCCGATGTCGTTGCCCTGGCGCATGCCCTGCGTCGGGTTGTGCAGCTCCCAGAACATCGCCAGCAGCTCTTCGTAGCTGACTTTGGCCTTGTCATACACCACCAGCACCACTTCCGCGTGGCCGGTCAGGCCCGAGCAGACTTCTTCGTAGGTCGGGTTCGGCGTGAAACCGCCGGCATAACCCACCACCGTGCTGACCACGCCTTCACGCTGCCAGAAGCGGCGCTCGGCGCCCCAGAAGCAGCCCAGACCGAAAATCGCAAAGTCGACGTCCTGGAAAAACGGGCCAAGCAGCGGGGTTTCTTCGAAGACGAAGTGCTTTTCAGGCAGGGTCATCGCGGTTTCGCGGCCGGGCAGAGCTTGTTCTTTAGTCGGGAGCACGTTTTTGTTCACCAGAATTTCCGAGCGCAGAACCATGATCGTTCCTCTCAGTCAGGTTGGATGTAAAAAGTCAGACCGCCAGTGTGCCCAATGATGCCCGAATTCGCACTATCCAAATGTGGGAGCGAGCTTGCTCGCGAAAGCGCTGTAGCATTCAACATTTGCAGTGACTGACCCACCGCTTTCGCGAGCAAGCTCGCTCCCACAGGGGGAATTCATCCATAGGGGGAGTTTGCGGTGTTTTTAGAGGCAGAGCGGGCCGCGAGGGTAGCGTTTCAGCGCTTGGATGAGTTCTGCGCCCGGGATCGGCCGGTCGAACAGGTAGCCTTGGCCGACGTCACAACGGTGGCGACGCAGGAACGCCAGTTGTTCGGCGGTCTCGATGCCTTCCGCCACGACCTTGAGTTTCAGGTTGTGCGCCATGGCGATCACCGCTGAGGTGATTTCCATGTCGTCCTGGTTGTCGGGGATTTCATGGATGAAGCTGCGATCGATCTTGATGATGTCGATCGGGAATTTCTTCAAATAGCTCAGCGACGAATAACCGGTGCCGAAGTCGTCCATGGCCAGCGTCAGCCCGAGGCGCTTGAGTTGGTCGAGCTGCAAGTGCGTGTCTTCAGTGGCTTCCAGCAGCAGGCCTTCGGTCAGCTCCAGCTCGAGCAGATTGGCCGGCAGCGCTTCTTCCTTGAGGATGTTGGCGATGGAGGCGACCAGATCCGGGTCGGAGAACTGTTTCGGCGACAGGTTGATCGCCACTTGCAGATTGCCCATCCCGGCAGCGGTCAGCGCTTTGCTCATGCGGCAGGCCTGGCGCGCGATCCACTTGCCGATCGGAATGATCAGGCCGGTTTCTTCGGCGACGCTGATGAACTGGTCCGGGCGGATCATCCCGCGTTCCGGGTGATTCCAGCGCAGCAGCGCTTCCATGCCCAGCAGGCGACCGCTGCGCAGGCACAGCTTGGGCTGGTAGAACACGTCCAGTTCGTTCTGGGTCAGCGCGCGGCGCAGGTTGTTCTCGACGAACAGTTTGTAACTGGCCTCGGCGTTCAGCGCCTCGGTGAAGACTTGCACCTGATGTTTGCCGTTGGCCTTGGCCTTGTGCAGCGCCAGACCGGCGTTACGCATCAGCGTTTGCGGGTCGCGGCCATGCAACGGCGCGCAGGCCAGGCCCACGGAGCCGGTGACGCTGATCAACTGGTTGTCGACGAACATCGGTTTGTCGAGGGTCGCCAGCAACTGGTTGGCGATCTGCTGGCCGGCGGCAAGGTCGGTGTCGTCGAGCAATACCGCAAATTCGTTACTGGCGAACCGCGCGAGGCTGCCGCTTGGGCTCAGGCTATTACGCAGACGCCGAGCAAGGCTGATCAGCAGTTTGTCGCCAGTCTGGTGACCGAGGCTGTCGTTGATCCGCTTGAAGTTGTCGATGTCCACCAGCAACAGGCTGATCGGCGTATCGCTATCGCGGGCGAAGCGTTCGTCCAGATTGCGGATAAACGCCGGGCGATTGCCGAGGTTGGTCAGGTTGTCGGTGTAGGCCAGACGTTCGATGCGCTGCTGCGCCAGTTTGGTCTGGGTGATGTCTTCGTAGATGCCGATGTAGTGCGTCAGTTCGCGGTTGTCACCGTACACCTTGGAGATCGACAGCTGGCCCCAGTACGGTTCGAGGTTCTTGCGCCGGCTCTTGAATTCGCCCTGCCAGCTGTTGCTCTTGGCCAGCGCCGAGGGCGCGTCGAACAGCAGCTCGCTGAGGTTTTCCAGCGCCGGCAGCTCGGACAGGCGCTGGCCGTGGACTTCTTCGGTGGTGTACTGGGTGATCGCGGTGAAGCTCGGGTTGACGTACTCGACCACGCCGTCGCAATTGACCAGCAAAAACGCGTTGGCGCTTTGCTCGACCGCACGCTGGAACAGGTGCAAGGCGCTGGTGGCGGTGCGGCGGTTGTGGTTGTTGATGACTTGCGCGAACTGGTCGGCGAGCTCGCCGGCAAAGGCGATTTCATCGGATTGCCAGGCGCGGGTGACACCGGTCTGCTCCAGGCACAACACGCCGACCACCTGGCCATCGACACGAATGCTGGCGTCGAGCATGGCGTTGACGTCGCGCGGGCGCAGGGCTTCGGCCATCTCGCGGGTGCGCGGGTCGCGCATCGCGTTGTGTGCATCGATGGCGCGGCTACTGTGCAGCGCTTCCATGTAGTCGGGGAAGCTGCTGATGTCGATCACGTCCGGGAGGATGTATTCCTGGGGCGCGCGGTGGTACGCGGAGATCGGTACCAGTTGCTGACCTTCGAGGTTCCACAGGCTGGCGCAGTCGATTTCATAGATATCGCAGGCGCAACGAGTGATCAGTTCAGCGGCTTCCTGCAGCGAGTTGTGCGTGCTGTAACGCTGACGTGCGAGCAGCAGAATCAGGTCCTGCTGGGCGCGCACGCGTTCCAGGTGCAGCAGTTGTTCCTGCTGGGCGCGTTGATTGAGTTCAAGGGCGATTTGCAGGCGCGAATTCTGCGTTTCGAGGTCGACGGAGGGCGGCAGCGGCACTTCATCGAAGACGTGATCGACCGCCAGCAGATAGCCGCGCAGCAGATGACGGTTGTGTTGTTTGTAGGCTTCGCCCAGCTCCAGGATGTTCAGCGCACCGGCCGCGGTGTGCAGGGTATAGCGCACCAGATAATGCGGGCTGACGGTCAGTTGTTGCTGGATCGCGTCGTGCAGTTGATAGCGCGCTTCGGGTTCCATCAGGCTGGCGTAGGGTGAGCCGACCAGCGCACAGAGTTCGACGGCCGGCTGGCCGAACTGGCGTTCGCAGTTGGGATCAAGAAACAGCATGGCCCAGCTGGCTTCATTCAAGCGCTCGAAACGCAGCATGCCGAGCCGCGAGGGCACAGGCAACTGCGTCACTACCTCGGCCGCCATACGGCTGGCGGCATCGGGTTGGCTCTTCATGAAGGGAACTCGCTTGGAAATATGCTGAACGCGCTGGGCTCGCGCCCTCTTTACTGTTGCCTGCGGCAAGGTTGCATCATTGCGGCACCGACTGACAAGAGACATGAAGGCCAAGTGCTATAAGAATATGTCGGCTGCACTGAACATTTCTCCAGCGCGTCGTTGAAATGAGTAAAAGATTGCAGCCTTCGCCAGTGTCTACAGGGGAAGGCGCCCTCTGCAGGGGCTGCCGAAGGCTGCGATCTTTAAGGCTTAGCGCAGTTTTATGGCGATCGACTGCAGCTGTTTGCCATCGCGGTCATGGTAATTGACCTGAATCTGCCCAGCCTCGACCACCAGGTGGGCGAAATTGTCTTCACTGACCACCGTGCTGGTCAGCTCATGCTTGTAGTCACCCGCCGCCGTGCGCACCAGCGGATGATCGAGAATGAACGTGGACGCTTTGGCATACGGCAGCAGTTTGCTGTTGCACAGCGGTGAGGACACCACCGTATGGACTTCAAAGTCGGGGTCTTCGCTGTGGGTCAAACGAGCAGTCAGCGAGCCATGCACGTCCCCGGAGATGAACACGACATTCCTGATCTGTCGGGTGCGGATGGTTTCCAGTAGACGCAGACGCTGCTCGGGGAAGGCTTTCCAGGCATCATCGCCGTGGAGTTTGCGATCCGGATAGAACATCACGCTGGTGACTACGAACTTGACCCGTGCAGTGCTGTTGCTCAGCCATTTGAGCAAGGCTTGTTCCTGTGCCTCGTCGAGGATCCGTCGATCATCGGCTGACAAGTTGCGCCGGGTGCGACTGTCAGTGACAAACCATTCGATATCGCCGTCGCTGAATTGATACCAGTAATGCTCAAGTGTCGAGTGATCTATTTCACCGTTAGTGGTCAGCGGATGTACCGGGCTATGACTGGCTTGATACAACTCATAAGCGGCCATGGCGTTGCGATATAAAGCGCCGTCGGACTTGCTGGCATTGGCGGGCCAGTTATCTTCGATTTCGTGATCGTCGAGAATCATGTAAGTCGAAGTGCCGGACATCAGTCGTTTAATATTCGGCTGGGAAAAAGCCGCGCGATACTTGCTTAGGATATCTTTATATTCGCGATCCGGTGCTAGCAGATTCAAATCGTCGACGTAAATTTGATCGCCGGTCATCAATACCGCGCTGATCGGTGGTTGTATGCCTTCGATCAGATGATTGATGGACGCAAAAATCCGGTCGCCCAGTTGCGGCAGGGAGGCGATGCCGGCAGTCATGCGCAGGTAGCGGCAGGAGCCGACGATATAGGCTCTGGGTTGCAGGGCTTTGCTGGATCGGGTGCGCAGGCGATAGATCTCCCGCGGCCATTGCAACGGCAACTCGGCAACGCTGTCCGGGGTATGCACCGGGTTCATCGGGCTGAACCAGCCGGCCTGAAATTCATATTCTGTGTCGGCACTCAAGTTGTTGAGGGCGAACACATGTGACATGTCACGTAATTCGCTCAGATGCGCGAAGTTACCGTTGGACCATTGTTGTGTACCGTAAGCGCGATAACGCACTCCGGCAAATACCCTTGAACTGTTCTGCCGGTCGCCACGCATGAAGATGCGTGCATGATGAGTTGTAACGTGGCCGACAATCGGGCCGATAGTTGGTTTTAACATGTCGAATCCATTCGAATTAACTTGAGTTGACAGGGTTCTACTAAATTTTATTAGTTGAATTGGCTGCGCCTAGGTTAGTTGCGTATCGAATAAAAAAGATCAGTGCCAAGCCGACCAGAGTTGTGGCCGATATCAGCGCAACGTGTGGGAAAAAGAAGAGAAGGGTATTTTCTTCAGGCAAAAAAAAGCCCCGCCAAACTGACGGGGTTGAGGTACGAGCGTGTGGCGCTCGAAAGGGTGCAGCAATCGGCCCTCCGTCGCCGGAGGGCCGATCGAGTTACAGCAGGATCGTGCGAATGTCCGCCAGCAGGCTGCCCAGACGCTGGGTGAAGCGTGCGGCAGCGGCGCCGTTGATCACACGGTGATCGTAGGACAGCGACAGCGGCAGCATCAGTTTCGGCTGGAAGGCTTTGCCGTCCCAGACTGGCTGGATGGTTGCCTTGGAAACACCGAGGATCGCCACTTCCGGCGCGTTGACGATCGGCGTGAAGCCGGTGCCGCCAATGTGGCCGAGGCTGGAAATGGTGAAGCACGCGCCTTGCATGTCGTCAGCGGTGAGCTTCTTGTCGCGGGCTTTGGCGGCCAGCGCAGCGGCTTCGGCTGCCAGTTGCAGCAGACTCTTCTGGTCGACGTTCTTGATGACCGGTACCAGCAGGCCATCCGGGGTGTCGACGGCGAAGCCGATGTTCACGTATTTCTTGCGGATGATCGCTTTGCCGCTTGGTGCCAGCGAACTGTTGAAGTCCGGCAGCTCCTTGAGCATGTGCGCGCACGACTTGAGCAGCAGCGGCAGGATGGTCAGCTTGACGCCAGCCTTCTCTGCAACGGCTTTCTGTGCAACGCGGAAGGCTTCCAGCTCGGTGATATCAGCCGAATCGAACTGAGTCACGTGCGGGATGTTCAGCCAGCTGCGGTGCAGGCTCGACGCGCCGATCTGCATCAGGCGAGTCATCGGCACTTCTTCGATTTCACCGAAACGGCTGAAATCGACGACCGGAATCGGCGGGATGCCCGCGCCACCGGTTGCGCCAGCAGCAGCGGCCGGTGCTTCCTTGGCCTTCTGCATCATCGCTTTGACGTAAACCTGCACGTCTTCTTTCAAGATACGACCGTGCGGGCCGCTGGCGCCGACAGCGTTCAGCTCGACGCCGAACTCACGGGCCAGTTGACGCACCGCTGGGCCGGCGTGAACTTTCGCGCCCGGCTTGGCCGGTGCGGCGGCTGGAGCGGCAGCAGGTGCAGGTGCAGCGGCAGCCGGAGCAGCAGGTGCTGGAGCACTTGGTGCAGCAGCGGCAGCTGGAGCCGGGGCAGCAGCAGGGGCCGCGCCTTTGACTTTCAGCTTCAGAATCAGGTCGCCGGTACCGACTTCGTCATCCAGCTTGATGGAAACGCTTTCCACCACGCCAGCAGCAGGCGATGGAATTTCCATGCTCGCCTTGTCGGATTCCAGAGTGATCAGCGACTGGTCGGCTTCAACGCTGTCGCCAGCCTTGACCAGCACTTCGATGATCTTGGCTTTGCCAGCCGAGCCGATGTCCGGAACGTGGATGTCCTGAACGCTGTCAGCCACCGGTGCTGCTGGCGCGGCTGCTGGAGCAGGCGCAGCGGCAGCGGCCGGAGCAGCAGCCTGAGCCGGAGCGGCAGCAGCAGGGGCCGCAGCACCCGCCACTTCCAGATCCAGAATCAGGTCGCCGGTGCCGACTTCGTCGTTGAGCTTGACGCTGATGGCCTTGACCACGCCAGCGGCAGGCGACGGGATTTCCATGCTCGCCTTGTCGGATTCCAGAGTGATCAAAGATTGATCAGCTTCGACGGTGTCGCCGACCTTGACCTGAATCTCGATGATCTGCGCTTTGCCCGACGAGCCGATGTCCGGCACGTGCACTTGCTGAACCGAAGCGGCAGCAGGGGCAGCGGCCGGTGCAGCGGCAGCAGGAGCGGCAGCCGGTTTGGCTTCAGCTTTTGCAGCCGGCGCAGCGGCTGGAGCAGGGGCCGCTTCAGCGGCGCCCTCGACTTCCAGCTCAAGCAGTTCGTCGCCTTCTTTCAGACGGTCACCCAGCTTTACTTTCAGGCTTTTGATGACGCCGGCTTTCGGGGCCGGCACTTCCATGCTGGCCTTGTCCGATTCCAGGGTCAGGATGCTCTGGTCGGCTTCGATACGGTCGCCGACCTTCACAAACAGTTCAATTACTTCACCTTCACCGCTGCCGATGTCAGGTACGCGAATGAGTTCGCTCACAAAATGTCTCCTCAGCAGTCCAGTGGGTTGCGTTTTTCCGGGTCGATGCCGAACTTGACGATGGCTTCAGCCACCACCTTAGGTTCGATATCACCACGGTCAGCCAGTGCTTCCAGGGCTGCCAACACCACGAAATGACGGTCAACTTCGAAGAAATGACGCAGTTTCTTGCGGCTGTCGCTGCGGCCGAAACCGTCGGTGCCGAGGACTTTGAATTCCTTGGACGGTACCCACTGACGGATCTGCTCGGCGAACAGCTTCATGTAGTCGGTAGAGGCTATGACCGGACCTTTACGGCCGTTCAGGCACTCTTCGACGTAGCTCAGCTTAGGCTTCTGGCCCGGCTTCAGACGGTTGCTGCGCTCGACAGCGAGGCCGTCGCGACGCAGTTCGTTGAAGCTGGTAACGCTCCAGACGTCAGCGCCGACGTTGAACTCTTCACGCAGGATCTTCGCCGCTTCACGGACTTCACGCAGGATGGTGCCGGAGCCCATCAGCTGTACGTGGTGCGCCGCATCGCGGGTGTCTTCTTCGAGCAGGTACATGCCTTTCTTGATGCCTTCTTCGGCACCGGCCGGCATGGCTGGCTGCTGGTACGACTCGTTCATCACGGTGATGTAGTAGAAGATGTCCTGTTGCTCTTCGGTCATCTTCTTCATGCCGTCCTGAATGATCACCGCCAGCTCGTAGCCGTAGGTTGGATCGTAGGTGCGGCAGTTCGGGATGGTCGCGGCCAGCAGGTGGCTGTGACCGTCTTCGTGTTGCAGACCTTCACCGTTCAGGGTGGTACGACCGGCGGTGCCGCCGATCAGGAAGCCACGGGTACGGCTGTCGCCAGCGGCCCAGGCCAGGTCGCCAATCCGCTGGAAGCCGAACATCGAGTAGAAGATGTAGAACGGCAGCATCGGCTGGTTGTGGCTGGAGTACGAAGTACCGGCGGCAATGAAGGAGCTCATGGCGCCTGCTTCGTTGATGCCTTCTTCAAGGATCTGACCTTTCTGGTCTTCCTTGTAGAACATCACCTGGTCTTTATCGACTGGCTCGTAGAGCTGGCCGACGGACGAGTAGATGCCGAGCTGACGGAACATGCCTTCCATACCGAAGGTACGGGCTTCGTCCGGGATGATCGGAACGATGCGCGGGCCGATTTCCTTGTCCTTGACCAGTTGCGCGAGGATCCGCACGAACGCCATGGTGGTGGAAATTTCACGGTCGCCGGAGCCGTCAAGGATCGCCTTGAGGGTGTCCAGGTCCGGCGTCGGCACGCTGAAGCTCTGTACGCGGCGCTGAGGTACGAAACCGCCCAGTGCAGTGCGACGCTCGCTGAGGTAGCGGGCTTCGGCGCTGTTTGGCTCTGGCTTGAAGAACGGCAGGTTCTCCAGCTCTTCGTCCTTGACCGGGATGTCGAAACGATCGCGGAACAACTTCAGGCTGTCGACGTCGACTTTCTTGGTGTTGTGCGCAGTGTTTTTCGCTTCGCCGGCACCGGTGCCATAACCCTTGATGGTCTTGGCCAGGATGACGGTTGGTTGTTCTTTGTGGTTGACCGCTTCGTGGTACGCCGCATAGACCTTGTACGGGTCGTGGCCGCCACGGTTGAGTTTCCAGATCTCGTCGTCGGACAGATCAGCAACCATCGCCTTGAGTTCTGGCGTGTTGAAGAAGTGTTCACGGACGAACGCGCCGTCTTTGGCCTTGTAGTTCTGGTACTCGCCGTCGATGACTTCGTCCATGCGACGTTGCAGGATGCCGTCGACGTCTTTGGCCAGCAGTGGATCCCAGAAACGGCCCCAGATGACTTTGGTCACGTTCCACTGAGCACCGCGGAACACGCCTTCGAGTTCCTGGATGATCTTGCCGTTGCCGCGAACCGGGCCGTCGAGGCGCTGCAGGTTGCAGTTGATGACGAAGATCAGGTTGTCCAGCTTCTCGCGGCCGGCCAGGGAGATGGCGCCCAGAGATTCCGGCTCGTCGCACTCGCCGTCGCCCAGGAAGCACCAGACTTTCTGTTTGCCCGGCTGGATGAAGCCGCGGTGTTCCAGATACTTCATGAAGCGTGCCTGGTAGATCGCCTGGATCGGACCCAGACCCATGGATACGGTCGGGAACTGCCAGAAGTCAGGCATCAGCCAAGGGTGCGGGTAGGACGACAGGCCCTGACCGTCGACTTCCTGGCGGAAGTTGTTCATCTGGTCTTCGGTGATGCGACCTTCCATGAACGCACGGGCGTAAACGCCTGGCGAAGTGTGGCCCTGGAAGTAGATCAGGTCGCCGCCGTGTTCGTCGGTCGGGGCCTGGAAGAAGTAGTTGAAGCCGATGTCATACAGGGTCGCACTGGAAGCGAAGCTGGAGATGTGACCACCCAGGTCAGAATCTTTCAGGTTCGTACGCATTACCATGGCCATCGCGTTCCAGCGTACCAGCGAGCGAATGCGGCGTTCCATGAACAGGTCGCCAGGCATGCGTGCTTCGTGGGTTACCGGGATGGTGTTGCGGTAAGGCGTGGTGATGGCGTAAGGGAGCTGCGAGCCGCTGCGGGTCGCGAGTTCGCCCATACGGGTCATCAGATAGTGAGCACGGTCTTCGCCTTCTTTGTCGAGAACCGATTCCAGGGCGTCCAGCCATTCCTGGGTTTCGACGGGATCGAGGTCTTGCATGGCTTGCTCCAGGGCGGAAAGGCTTCCAGAATCGGTTGCCTGAGTTTGCGACTGGCCTTGTGGGCAGACGATTTAAAATTCTTGGATTGCCGATAGGTTGTTCCGGCGGCGTGTAGTTTTACTACAAATCTTCCGGCATTTCAGCCTTTCGAATGTATAGACGAGTAGTAAAACTACAGAAGAATGGCTTGTGGCCTCCGGCTGCGTTGTGAGAATAATCGTTAAGGTTGGTCTTTTACCATCCGAAAAAGGTGAAACTTTGATGTTCGCTGCCAAAGAGAAAGAAATTTCAGCTATTTCTAACTTTTGTTCGACAGTCCTCCGGGTAGCGGGTTTTCACCAATCACTACAAGCGGCCATTTACACGCCGATCAAGGATAGACCATGACCCTGCCCGTGCTTGCCGAACTGCCCGCCATTCTCCTGCCGTTGGTCACTCGATCCGAGCAGTCGTTCCGTACGGCCGTCGCTGCGCTGGAAGACGATCACGGCTTCGCGGACTGGACGCCAGAGCGCTGGGCGCAGTTCGCCCGCGTCACCGCTGCCAGCGAATTCGTCATTGAACAGAGCGTTCGTGACCCTTTGATGTTGCTCACGCTGGTGCAGTCCGGCGAACTCGACCGGGCCTTCGCGCCGGGTGAATTGTGTGCGCAGATTGCTGCGGCAGTGAACGCCGCGCAAACCGAAGATGAACTCGGCCGCGCCTTGCGCCGCCAGCGCGCTCGCCATCAAGTGCGGATCATCTGGCGCGATCTCACCCGTCAGGCCGATCTGGTGCAGACCTGCCGCGATCTCTCGGACATGGCCGACGCCACCATCGACCAGGCTTATCAATGGTTGTACAGCCGCCATTGCGAACAATTCGGTACGCCGACCGGCCGCCGCAGCGGTGAGCCGCAGCAAATGGTCATCCTCGGCATGGGCAAGCTCGGCGCGGTCGAGTTGAACCTGTCTTCAGATATCGATCTGATCTTCGCCTACCCCGAGGGCGGCGAGACCGTCGGTGTGAAACGCGCGCTGGATAATCAGGAGTTTTTCATTCGTCTCGGCCAGCGCCTGATCAAGGCGCTGGACCCGATGACCGTCGACGGCTTTGTATTCCGTGTCGACATGCGCCTGCGCCCGTACGGTTCTTCCGGCGCGCTGGTGCTGAGCTTCAACGCGCTGGAGCAGTATTACCAGGATCAGGGTCGCGACTGGGAACGCTACGCGATGATCAAGGCGCGGGTGGTGGCCGGCGATCAGGTTGCGGGTGCGCAGTTGCTCGATATGCTGCGGCCGTTCGTTTATCGGCGTTATCTGGACTTCTCGGCGATCGAAGCGCTGCGCACCATGAAGCAGTTGATCCAGCAGGAAGTGCGGCGCAAGGGCATGGCCGAGAATATCAAGCTGGGCTCCGGTGGCATCCGTGAGGTCGAGTTTATTGCTCAGGCCTTTCAGTTGATCCACGGTGGCCGCGACTTGAGCTTGCAGCAGCGTCCTCTATTAAAGGTGTTGAGCACGCTGGAGGGGCAGGGTTATCTACCGCCGGCGGTGATCAGCGAGTTGCGCGAGGGCTACGAATTTCTGCGTTACACCGAACACGCGATTCAGGCGATCGCCGACCGCCAGACCCAAATGTTGCCGGACGGTGCGCAGGATCAGGCGCGTATTGCCTTCATGCTCGGTTTCGCCGACTGGGACGCCTTCCACGAAAAGCTGATGTTCTGGCGCGGGCGCGTGGCCTGGCACTTCGCGCAGGTAATTGCTGATCCCGACGAAGATGAAGGCGCCGAAAATGAAGTGGTGGTCGGCGGTGAATGGCTGCCGTTGTGGGAAGAGGCGCAGGACGAAGAGGCGGCGTGCCGTCAGTTGGAGGAGGGCGGTTTTGCCGATGCGAGCAAAGCCCTGAAAGCACTGGCCGGGTTGCGCGGCAGCCCGCAATTGCGCGCGATGCAGCGTCTGGGGCGTGAGCGTCTCGATGCCTTTATTCCGCGTCTGCTCGCCCAGGCGGTGGAGCACAACAATCCCGATCTGGTGCTCGAGCGGGTACTGCCGCTGGTTGAAGCGGTCGCCCGGCGTTCGGCGTATCTGGTCTTGCTGACGGAAAATCCCGGCGCCCTGCGACGCTTGCTGACGCTGTGTGCGGCGAGCCCGTGGATCGCTGAGCAGATCACACGCTTCCCGCTGCTGCTCGACGAATTGCTTAACGAAGGTCGCCTGTTCAAGCCGCCGCTGGCGCCGGAACTGGCGGCTGAACTGCGCGAGCGCCTGACGCGGATTCCCGAAGACGACCTCGAACAACAAATGGAAGCCTTGCGCCATTTCAAATTGGCGCACCGCTTGCGCGTGGCGGCGTCGGAAATCGCCGGCAGCCTGCCGCTGATGAAAGTCAGCGATTACCTGACCTGGCTGGCCGAGGCGATTCTCGAGCAAGTGCTGGCCCTGGCCTGGCGCCAGACGGTGGCCAAGTACGGCACGCCGCTGCGCACCGACGGCACCTTGTGCGATCCCGGCTTCATCATTGTTGGTTATGGCAAAGTCGGCGGTCTCGAACTGGGACATGGTTCGGACCTGGATCTGGTGTTTATCCACGACGGCGATCCGCAGGCGGAAACCGATGGGCCGAAGTCGATCGATGGCGCGCAGTTCTTCACCCGACTGGGGCAACGGATCATTCACCTGCTGACGGCGCAGACCAACTCCGGCCAGCTCTATGAAGTGGACATGCGTCTGCGGCCATCGGGTGCTTCGGGGTTGCTGGTCAGCTCGCTGGGGGCGTTTGCCCGCTATCAGGAAAATGAAGCCTGGACGTGGGAGCATCAGGCTTTGGTGCGGGCGCGGGTGCTGGTCGGCAGTCAGGATGTCGGTCAGGCATTCGATAAGGTTCGCGCGCAGGTTTTGGGCAAGGCGCGTGATCTGGCGAAGTTGCAACAGGAAGTCAGCGAGATGCGCGCGAAGATGCGCGATAACCTCGGCACCAAGAGCACCGCAGCCGGTACAGCGGCAAATGCCTTCGACGCCACGGCGCCGTTCGACCTCAAGCAGGACGCCGGTGGTATCGTCGATATTGAATTTATGGTGCAATACGCGGCTCTGGCGTGGTCGCAAAGCCACCCGCCACTGCTGCGCTGGACCGATAACATCCGCATTCTGGAAGAGTTGGAACACGAAGGGCTGATGCCGGCCGAAGATGCCAGCCTGTTGCGCGAGGCCTACAAAGCCTACCGCTCCGCCGCCCACCGGCAGGCCTTGCAGAAGGACGCCGGGGTGATACCAGGTGACCAGTTTGCCGACGAACGCCGGCAGGTTTTGCGGATCTGGAAAGAGATGGGGCTAAGCTGAAAGCGGTTTGTGCAGCACCCAATACCCTGTGGGAGCGAGCTTGCTCGCGAAGACGGAGTGTCAGACGACACCGATGTCGGATGTGACGGCCCCTTCGCGAGCAAGCTCGCTCCCACAGGGGATCTACAGTGTCTGTAGATCTGAAGCAGGACGAACAAACAATGTGGGAGCGAGCCTGCTCGCGATAGCGGAGTGACAGTCGACAGTCATGTTGAAGGTAATGACCCATCGCCAGCAGTGCCGTTCCCTCAGTGATTATCGAGGCGGGGAGGCGTAAATGCCTCCCCGGTTCGTTTATGGAAACCACATGAATATTCTGATCGTTGGGCCCAGTTGGGTCGGTGACATGGTGATGGCGCAGACACTGTTTCAGTGTCTCAAACAGCGCCACCCGCAGTGCGAAATCGACGTGCTGGCCCCCGAGTGGAGCCGGCCGATCCTTGAGCGCATGCCCGAAGTGCGCCAGGCCTTGAGCTTCCCGCTCGGCCACGGCGCGCTGGAGTTGGCGACGCGTCGGCGCATCGGTAAGTCCCTGCGTGGTCAGTACGACCAGGCGATCCTGCTGCCGAACTCGCTGAAATCGGCGCTGGTGCCGTTTTTCGCCGGCATCCCGAAACGCACCGGCTGGCGCGGCGAATTCCGCTACGGCTTGCTCAACGACGTGCGCATCCTCGACAAAGAACGCTATCCGCTGATGATCGAGCGTTTCATGGCGTTGGCCTATGAAGCGAACGCCGAGCTGCCGAAACCGTATCCACGTCCGAGCCTGCAAATCGACCCGGTGACCCGCGAAGCGGCGCTGGCCAAGTTCGGTCTGAGCCTCGATCGCCCGGTGTTGGCCCTGTGCCCCGGCGCCGAGTTCGGCGAGTCCAAGCGCTGGCCGTCCGAGCACTACGCCAAAGTCGCCGAGGCGCGCATCCGCGAAGGCTGGCAGGTGTGGCTGTTCGGCTCGAAAAACGATCACGCCGTCGGCGAAGATATCCGCGCACGTTTGATCCCGGGCCTGCGTGAAGAGTCGGTCAACCTCAGCGGCGGTACCTCGTTGGCCGAGGCCATCGACCTGATGTCCTGCGCCGACTCGGTGGTGTCCAACGACTCCGGCCTGATGCACGTTGCCGCCGCGCTGAACCGTCCATTGGTCGCCGTCTACGGCTCGACTTCGCCGGGTTTCACTCCGCCGTTGGCCGAGCACGTTGAAGTCGTCCGTCTGGGTCTCGATTGCAGTCCGTGCTTCGACCGTACCTGCCGTTTCGGCCATTACAACTGCCTGCGCCAGCTGATGCCGGACGCGGTCAACGATGCCTTGCAGAAATTGCAGGGCTCCGTGGTCGAGGTTCATTAAGTTGCGGGTACTGCTGATCAAGACTTCATCGCTGGGCGACGTGATTCATGCGTTGCCGGCGCTGACCGATGCCGCCCGGGCCATTCCCGGGATCAAGTTCGACTGGGTCGTGGAAGAAGGCTTTGCCGAGATTCCGACCTGGCACCCGGCCGTTGGCAAAGTGATTCCGGTGGCGATCCGCCGCTGGCGCAAGAACATCTGGAAAACCATCACCAGTGGCGAGTGGAAACGCTTCAAGCAAAGCGTGCGCGCGAACAAATACGATTTGGTGATCGACGCCCAAGGCCTGCTGAAAAGCGCCTGGCTGACCCGTTACGTCAAAGCGCCGGTGGCGGGCCTTGATAAAGGTTCGGCCCGCGAACCGATGGCGTCGCGGTTCTACGATCGCAAGTTGGCCGTGGCCCGTGGTCAGCACGCTGTCGAGCGTGTGCGGCAGTTGTTCGCCATCGCCCTCGGTTACGACTTGCCCAAAGGTTTGGGCGACTACGGCCTCAACGTCGAGCGCTTGGTCGAGCTGCCGCGCAAAAACGCCTTTGTGGTGTTCCTGCACGGCACCACGTGGGACACCAAACACTGGCCGGAAAGTTACTGGCGTGAACTGACCGAACGCGTCGGCTACCTCGGCGTCGGCGTCAAACTGCCGTGGGGCAACCCGCAGGAAAAGGCTCGTGCCGAACGCATCGCTGCCGGTTTCAAGCACGCCGAAGTGCTGCCAAAACTCAATCTGGCCGGCGTCGGCAAAGTTCTCGCCGGCGCGCAAGCGTGCGTCGCGGTGGACACCGGTCTCGGCCACTTGGCCGCCGCGCTGGATGTGCCGACCATTTCGCTGTTCGGCCCGACCAACCCGGGTCTGACCGGCGCTTACGGCAAATTGCAGATTCACCTGGCCAGCGACTTCCCGTGTGCGCCGTGCCTGCAGAAGAGATGTACCTATCAACCGACCGCGCAGGATGCCCGTCAGTTTGACCTGAAGCGTGAGCAGCCTTTGTGTTTCACGCGTCTGAACCCCGAGCGTGTCGCCAGCCGACTGAGCACGTTGTTAATGGCTGAGGAGCTGCGCTGATGCAATTGGCATTCGTCCTGTACAAATATTTCCCGTTCGGTGGCTTGCAGCGCGACTTCATGCGCATCGCCCTCGAATGCCAGAAACGCGGGCACCAGATTCGCGTCTACACACTGATCTGGGAAGGCGACGTGCCGCCCGGTTTCGAGGTGCTGGTAGCGCCGGTCAAGGCGTTCTTCAATCACCGCCGCAACGAAAAACTCAGTGCGTGGATGGAAGCGGATCTGGCCAAGCGTCCGGTCGACCGCCTGATCGGCTTCAACAAGATGCCCGGTCTGGACGTTTATTACGCCGCCGACGGCTGCTTCGAAGACAAGGCGCAGAACCTGCGTAATTCGCTGTACCGCCGCTGGGGTCGTTATCGCCACTTTGCCGAGTATGAGCGCGCAGTGTTCGCCAAAGACGCGAAGACCGAAGTGCTGATGATTTCCGAAGTGCAGCAGCCGCTGTTCATCAAGCATTACGACACGCCGCTTGAGCGTTTCCATCTGCTGCCACCGGGCATCGCTCAGGATCGCCGCCGTCCGGCAGATGCTGACGAAATTCGCGCCGGTTTCCGCGCCGAATTCAACCTGAAGGACGATGAACTGCTGCTGGTGCAGATCGGCTCCGGGTTCAAGACCAAGGGTGTTGATCGCAGCCTGAAAGCGCTGGCCGCATTGCCCGCCGAACTGAAGAAACGCACCCGGCTGTTTGTAATCGGCCAGGATGACCCCAAATTGTTCCAGATGCAGAGTGCAACTTTAGGTCTGGGCGACAATGTGACGTTCCTCAAGGGCCGCAGCGATATTCCGCGTTTCCTGCTCGGTGCCGATCTGTTGATCCACCCGGCGTACAACGAAAACACCGGTACCGTGCTGCTTGAAGCGCTGGTTGCCGGTTTGCCGGTGCTGGTCAGCGCGGTCTGCGGTTACGCCCATTACATCGCCGAGGCCGACGCCGGGCGAGTGCTGGACGAGCCGTTCGATCAGGCGCAACTGACGCAATACCTGACTGAAATGTTGCATGACGACGCTGCACGCGCGGCCTGGAGCCGCAATGGTCTGGCCTTCGCCGAGACGGCCGACCTTTACAGCATGCCGCAGCACGCGGCCGATGTGATTCTGGCGGAGCACGCTTAATGAAGTTGATGCTGGCTGAACCGTTCAAAAGCCTTTGGGCCGGGCGCGATCCGTTCGCCGAAGTCGAAGGCTTGCAGGGCGAGGTATACCGCGAGCTGGAAGCGCGTCGGACACTGCGCACGGAAGTCGACGGCAACGGCTTTTTCGTCAAGATCCACCGCGGCATCGGCTGGGGCGAAATCTTCAAAAACCTGCTGACTGCCAAGCTGCCGGTACTCGGCGCAGGCCAGGAGTGGCAAGCCATCCAGCGTCTGCGGGAAGTCGGCGTGCCTACCATGACCGCTGTTGCCTACGGCGAGAAGGGCAGCAACCCGGCGGATCAGCACTCGTTTATCGTCACCGAAGAACTGGCGCCGACCATCAGCCTTGAAGACTTTAGTATCGACTGGATCAAGCAGCCGCCGGAGCCAAAACTCAAGCGCGCGCTGATCGCTGAAGTCGCGCGCATGACCGGTATGATGCACCGCGCCGGCGTCAATCACCGCGACTGCTACATCTGCCACTTCCTGTTGCACACCGATAAACCGGTGACGCCGGAAGATTTCAAACTCTCGGTGATCGACCTGCACCGCGCCCAGACCCGAGCGAAGATCACTCAGCGCTGGCGCAACAAGGATCTGGCGGCGCTGTATTTCTCCGCGCTGGACATCGGCCTGACCCGCCGCGACAAACTGCGTTTCCTCAAAGGCTATTTCCAGCAACCGCTGCGCCAGATTCTGGCTGAAGAAGCGCCGCTGTTGAGCTGGCTGGAAGGCAAAGCGAACAAACTCTATGCGCGTAAACAGCGCTACGGGGATGCGCTCTGATGGCGGGTTGGACGCTTGAGCCGCAATACAGCGAGCTCGCCGAAGACTTTGGCAGCCTCGAAGCCGTGTTTGCGTTGCAAGGTGAACGCCTGACCCGTGACCCGCTGTCGGAAGTCATCCGCGTGCAGCGCAATGGCGTCAACTATTACGTCAAACGCTATGTCGGTGCCGGTAAAGGCTTGCGTCGTTACCTCGGCAAGCCACGGGTGAAGATGGAATGGCAGAACCTCAAGCGCTTCGCCAAGTGGGGCATTCCCACCGCTGAAGTGGTCGCCTGGGGCCTGGAACGACGTGGCGCGGCGTATGATCGCGGCGCCATGATCACCCGCGAATTGCCCAACACCGAAGACCTTTCGGCGCTTGCCGAGCGCAAGGATCCGAAGCTCAAGGATGGCGCCTGGGTCGACGCTGTCAGCCGGCAACTGGCCGGTTATACCCGGACGATGCATGATCACCGATTTACCCATAACGATCTGAAATGGCGCAACCTGTTGATCGATGAGCAGGCGCGGATATTTCTGATCGATTGCCCTAACGGCGAGTTCTGGCGCGGCTTCTGGCTCAAGTATCGGATCACCAAGGATCTGGCCTGTCTCGATAAACTCGCCAAATACCACCTGTCCAATACCCAACGCCTGCGCTTCTATAAGCAATACCGCCAGTGCGATCGGCTTGATAGCGCCGACAAGAAACGGATTCGGCACGTGGTGAGATTTTTCGAGGGACGCGAATGACTGATTTTCTCGCTGCTGAAGACCGCGCGCTGCTTGAGCGTCACGGGCTGGGCACTTTTGATGCGCTATGGTCGAAACAACTTGAGGCTGTGGACGAACCCAATACCGCCCGTGGCGGTTGGAGCAGTGTCTTCCGTCTGGACCTGGAGGGGCAGGGTTATTACCTCAAGCGCCAGAGCAACTACCTGACGCGCACCTTGCACGCGCCTTTCGGCGAGCCCAGTTTTGCCCGCGAGTTTCGCAATATCAGTCGTTATCGCAAGCTCGGTATTCCAGCACTGCAGGCGGCGTTTTTCGGTGAGCGCAAGGTCGACGGCGAAGTTCGCGCGATCCTGCTAACCCGCGCGCTGGACGGCTGGAGCGATCTGGAGTCGCTCTTGCAGCGTTGGGCGCAGCTCAGTGCCGCAGAGCATTCGGCGATCCTCAAGGCCTGCGGATTGCTGGCGCGACATCTGCACGGTGTGCGTCAGGTGCACGGCTGCTTCTATCCCAAACATATTTTTCTGCGGGCTACCGGTGACGGGTATCAGGCGCAATTGATCGACCTGGAAAAAACCCGGCCTCTGTTGTTCGGCATGCGCGACCGGATCAAGGATCTGGAGCCGCTGCAACGCCGCGCGCCGGAATGGAACGAAGCGCAACTGCGTGAGTTGCTGGCGGCTTATCTCGATCAGTCGACCGATAGCACGTTGCTCGACAGCTGGCTCGGCCGGCTGACCGCGCGCCGTAGTCACAAGGAGACCCGCTGATGCAATTGTCCGAGCTGGCCGCTGTCGGGCGAGCCCCGCAACTGCCGCTGACGGTGACTCTGGCTGATGCCGCTGGCAGTGCGGATCTGCAATTGCTGAGTCTGCTGCGAGTCCTGCCGGGGCAGCGTTACGTTGGCGCCGGTGTCTGGCGCGGGCGTCCGGTGCTGGCCAAATTGCTGGTGGGCGCTAAGGCTGCCCGACATTTCCAGCGCGAGCTGGAAGGCGTGCGCTTGCTGGCCGCGCAAGGCATGACGACACCGTTACTGCTGGCCGATGGTTTGAAAAATGGCGAAGGTGGCTGGCTGCTGTTCGATTTCCTTGAGGGTGCCGAAAGCCTCGGCGATGCCTGGGGGAAAGTCGAGTCGCTACCGGTATTGGCCGACGAGCAATCGGCGGTGTTGGCCGAGGCGCTGGGCGCCATTGCACAGTTGCACGGCAAGGGGCTTTGGCAGGAAGACCTGCATCTGGACAATCTGCTGCGTCACGGCGGCCAGTTGTACTTGATTGACGGTGCCGGTATTTGTGCCGAGACCGCCGGCCAGCCGCTATCGCGACAAAAAGTCCTGGAAAACCTCGGGGTGTTTTTCGCCCAGTTACCCAAGGCGCTGGAGCCGTTCACTGAAGAGCTGCTGGTGTATTACCTGTTGAGCAACAGCGAACACGCGTTGCCGCTGGAAGCCTTGCAGAAACAGATCGACAAAGTGCGTCGCTGGCGTTTGAAAGACTTCCTGATCAAGGTCGGTCGCGAGTGCACGCTATTCAGTGTGCAGCGTGGAGCGTTCGCTCTGCGCGCGATCCGTCGCGAAGAAGAATCAGCCATGCTGCCGGTACTGGAGCAAGCCGATGCGTTGCTCGATCAGGGCCATCTGTACAAGACCGGTGGTGCGGCGAGCGTCGGCAAGGTTCAGGCCGGTGCGCGCACGCTGGTCATCAAGCGCTACAACATCAAGGGTTTTGCGCATTGGCTCAAGCGTTTCTGGCGGCCGAGTCGGGCGTGGCATTCGTGGCGCGAAGGCAATCGCCTGGCGTTCCTCGGGATCGCCACGCCCAAGCCGCTGGCGGTACTGGAAAAGCGCTTCTTGTGGCTGCGCAGTCGTGCGTATCTGGTGACTGAGTTCCTTTCGGGGCCGGATATCATCGAGCGCTTTGCGCCGTATGTTGAAAATGGCCAGGCACCGGAAGCGGAGCTGCAGGCGCTGGATCAGTTGTTCGCCAGATTGATTGACGAGCGCATCAGCCACGGCGACTTCAAGGGGCATAATCTGTTCTGGCAGCAGGATCGCTGGGCGCTGATCGATCTTGACTCGATGTGTCAGCATGGATCGGTCGGCAGTTTCGCGCCGGCCTATGCCCGTGACCGTGCGCGATTCATGCGCAACTGGCCGGAAAGCAGCGCACTGTACAAGGTCATAGATCAGCGTTTGCCCAAAGAGATCTCCAGCGCGGTCTGAGTCAAACCACTACAGCAGTAGAGGACAAGATTCAGCGACTTGTCCTACAGCTTCTCCAGAAGTCATGAACTGTGCCCCGTTCAGCCCCGATGCTAATTTGCCCAACGACCTTGGAGGGCAGATATTGATCATTAAAAAAGCTGCAATGTTGGCTGCAATTTCCTGGCTTTTAGTTGGCTGCGGCAGTGTTCTGACCGTACTGCAGGACGATGCCGATGTCGCTCGGGACATGCGCAAGCAGAAAACCTACTGCCAATCCATCCCTCATATTTACAGTGGTCTGGCCTTCGACTTCTGCGTATTGAACGCGCCTCCTGATCCCAGCGGATTTCTTGTGCCATTCGTGCTGCTGGACCTGCCATTGTCCGCTGTATTCGATACAGTAGCGCTGCCCTATACGGTTTATCGTCAGGTCACCCACGGTAACCTTGGTATTTACTGGCGCAAGGGCGGTTATTGAGGCACAGGGCAAGGTTTCTCCGAACCATTCACCCTGGGGCAATCGCGCAGGGTAATTCCCCACTCGTTTACGCTATAATCCCGCCCTTTAGCTGTCACTCGCCGTGTGCGAGGGCACATCAATATTCAAGGCGCATCGCGCCTGCACGCAGACTAAAGAGGCTAGACCCCTGTGGCATTGACGATTCTTGGCCTGTCCGGCGCCCTTAGCCATGACCCTTCAGCAGCCTTGTACATCGACGGCAAGCTGGTGGCGGCGGCTGAAGAAGAGCGTTTCGTACGTGATAAGCATGCAAAGAACCGCATGCCCTACGAATCGGCGAAGTTCTGTCTTGAACAGGCCGGCATCAAGCCGTCCGATGTTGACGTGGTTGCGATTCCATTTGCTCCGATCAGTCTGTTCGGCAAGGCGCGCTGGCACTACGCCAAGCGTTACTGGTACGCGCCGGATCGAGCCCTTGATGCGATCCTGATGGGTAACCGTCGCTACAAGCGCTATCGCAACAAGATCGTCTGGTGCCTGGAGCAATTGGGTTTCGATCCGAAAAAGATCAAGATCGAGCCGGTCGAGCACCACTTGGCTCACGCCTCCAGCGCCTACCACTGCTCCGGTTTCAAAGAGAAAACCGCGATCCTCGGCATCGACGGCAAGGGCGAGTACGCCACGACCTTTTTCGGCTACGGCGAAAACGGCAAGATCCACAAGATCAAGGAATTCTTCGATCCGGACTCTCTCGGCGGCCTGTACGGTGCGATCACCGAATTCCTCGGTTTCGAGATGCTCGACGGTGAGTTCAAGGTCATGGGCATGGCGCCGTACGGTGACGCCAGCAAGTACGACTTCTCGCGTCTGGCCTCGTTCGAGAACGGTGAGCTGGTGATCAACACCGACTACGCCAACGTCATCGGCCTGCGTCGCTACAAAGAGAAGGGCAAAGGCTTCTACTTCTCGCCGAAGCTGATCGAATGGCTGGGCCCGAAACGCGAAGGCGATATCGCTGACGAGCCGTACATCCACTACGCCGCGAGCATGCAAGCGCTGTTCGAGAAACTGGCGTTGCAGATGATCGACCACTACCTGGGCGATGTGCTCAAGGAAACCGGCAAGCTGGCATTCGCCGGTGGCTGTGCGTTGAACGTCAAACTGAACCAGAAAATCATCGCCCGCGACGACATCAAAGAGCTGTTCGTGCAACCGGCATCCGGCGATGCCGGCACTGCGGTCGGCGCCGCTGCCTACGTGTCGCACGCTCGTGGCGTGCCGGTCGAGAAGATGGAGCACGTCTACCTCGGCCCGTCGTACAGCAACGAAGACGTGATCGCCGCCTGCGCCCGTCACGAGAACAAGCCGGCCTGGCGCAAGCTCGACAACATGCCGGAGCAGATCGCCAAGATCATGGTCGATGGCAACCCCGTGGCCTGGTTCCAGGGGCGCATGGAGTTCGGTCCGCGCGCACTCGGCGGTCGTTCGATCATCGGTTGCCCGAGCGTGGCCGGCGTGGCTGACCGGATCAACCACCAGATCAAGTTCCGCGAGCGCTGGAGGCCTTTCTGCCCGTCGATGCTCGACACCGTCGCGCCGCAAATGATCAAGATCGATCACCCGGCACCGTTCATGACCTTCACCTTCGAAGTGGCTGATGAGTGGAAGACCCGCGTGCCGGAAGTTGTCCACGAAGATGGCACCTCTCGCGCCCAGGTGCTCAAGCGCGAATACAACCCGCGCTACTACGACATGATGAAAGCGCTGGAAAATCTGACCGGTAATGGTGTGTCGCTGAACACCTCGCTCAACCGTCGTGGCGAACCGATGATCTGCTCGCCGACCGACGCGCTGAACATGTTTTTCGGCTCGGATCTGGAATACCTGATCATGGAAGATATTCTGGTCGTAAAAGAGGGTGTAAAAGGATACGAACTTGACTGAAACACTGATCAGCGTCGTCATTCCTGTTTACAACTATGCGCGAACCCTGCCCCGTGCAGTGGAGTCGGTGTTGGCGCAGTTGGATGAGGCGACGGCCGATCTGCTGGTCATCGACGATGGGTCGACGGACGAGACGCCTGAGGTGGTGGAGACGCTTCTGCTCAAGCATGGCGGGCGTTTTCGTGCGTTACGTAAAAGCAATGGCGGTTTGTCTACCGTGCGCAATCGGGGGCTGGAGGAGACGACCGGGCGGTTTCTGGTTTTCCTCGATTCCGATGACGAAATGGCGCCCGGCGCGCTGGCTGCGCTTTCACAGCATATTGTCAGCAACCCGCAAAGCCGGATGGTCATTGGCGCCCACTGGTCGGTGTTTGCCGACGGCAGGCGCAGCTTGCAGTCCGTCAAGCCCTTGCCGTTGACGGCCCGGCAATGTTTGCAGGGCTACCTGCTGGACAAGACCGTATCGATATCCAACGGCGCCTGCGCGATGCATCGAGACGTGTTCCAGCCCGGTAATTATCCTGAGCACTTGCGCAATGTCGAGGATCTGCCGGTGTTTGCCCAAGTGCTGGCGCGCTTCCCTTGCAGCGTTTTGGACAAGCCTCTGGCGCTGATCTACAAGCACGCCGACAGCATGCGTCATGATTTGCGCCAGAGCCTCGCTGCGGGTACGGAGCAGGTCGTGAGTGAGGTGTTTTCCAGTCAACGCATGCCTCAAGAGATGCACGACCTGCGTCAGGCATTTCTCGCGCAGCGCTGCCTGTCCCTTTTTCGCGACTGTTACTCCCACGGCGAATACGCTCTGGCCAAGGGCTTTTATTTTCAGGCATTGCGTGCAGACTGGCGCACGTTTTCGCGTTGGTCGTACACTCGCAAAGCTTTGCGGCTGCTGTTTCGGTAGATGGTTCGTGATGAACAGGCGCGTAATTTGTAACGCGTGTCGATGAGGTGACTGGGTGAAAGGTACGGGCAGTAAAGTGGCAACTCGAGTCTCCAGAATCATCGATGAATACCCGGTCTGGCTGGCATTTTCTGGCAGTGTCCTGCTCTCGCTGATTGCGGTTCTGGGGACTGCGACAGTCGGGCGAGATGCGGCGCTGTACATTGATATCGCGCAGCAAGTTACCGAGCAAGGGCCCAATGTGGCCTGGGCAGCTTTCGATTGGCCATGGTTCTCCTTTCTGCTGGCTGGTACGCATACCGTGCTGCGGTTACCTCTGGAGCTGAGTGCCTATCTCTGGTGTGGGCTGTTCTTTGCTGGCACCAGCGCGCTGATGGTGGACTGCGTCCGCCAGCGTTCTCCCCACGTCACCCGTTGGGCTTGCCTGGTGGTGCTGGCAATGCCGGCGGTCAATGCCTTTCGCAACGACATCATTCGTGAATGCGGTTTCTGGTTTTTCTGCACGCTGACGCTGTGGCTAGCGCTGCGCTGGCAGGCTCGGGGCGGCTGGCTGCGTGCGGCCTTGATTCATCTGGCAATTGTCGCGGCGGCCTTGTTCCGGCTCGAGGCCTTGTTGCTGGTACCTGCGTTGGCATTGTGGCAACTGCCCAATCTGTGGTCGTCGGCCAGGCGCGTGCAATTCTTTCAGTACTCACTGTTGCCGGTTCTGGGGCTACTGGCCGTCTCGGTGTCAGGTGTGCTCCTGTCCGCCCGCGTAATGCTTTATCTGGACATGATCGCACCTCATGGTGTGCTGTCTTCGTTTCAGATGTTGTGCGACCAGTTTGCCAATTCGCTCATCAACAAGTATTCCCAGGACGAGGCCGGGCGGATCATTTTCTTCGGCATTCTGGCGACCATGACCATCAGTTTCGTGAAGTTGATGGGGCCTTTCGCCGTTCCGTTCGTTCTGCGTCGCAACTGGGGCGTGTTGGGCATTTACTGGCGTGACTATCGCCCCTTCGCCTGGGCGGCGTTGCTGTATCTGGTGGTGCTGGTGCTGTTTTTCATCAAGCAACAGTTCATGAATACGCGCTACCTGAGCTTTTTGAATCTGTTGTTCGTACCAGTGCTGGCGATGGGGCTGGCGGCGTTTGTTCGCGAGTTTCCGCGTTTGGGCAAGTGGCTGGTGATCGTCGGCTTGCTGGTGATGCTGTCTAACGTCATTTCCTCCGGTGCCGGCAAAACCCACTACGTCGAGGCGGGTCGTTGGGTGTCCACCCATGTCGAACCGGGCGCGCCGACTTATTTCGAGGACGGGCGGATCAGCTATTACGCCGGTCGCGGCTACGCGATGCCAGTCCTGACCCAGGAAGAGGCCATGTCGGCGGCTCATGCCGGCGACTACCGCTATTTCGTCATCGAGGCGAAAGGGGAGGAACCGTGGCTGAATGAGTGGCTGGTTGCGCACCAGTTGCGCATCATCGAGCACTTCGCCAACCGTAAAGGCGCCACGGTGGTAGTCATCGGCCGCTAGGGTCAGCCCAGCAACGGGCGCAGGCGCGAGATCAGGGGTGCCTGCCGGTTGCTCGGCAGCGCTTGCCGGTAACCTTCAATAAACGTATCGCCGGCGTCCTGGCCAAGCAACCATTGCCGGTCTTCCTTGTAGCGCAGCAAGTGGGCGAAATTGCGCAGGCGTTTACTGTCGCTGAGTGCGCGCTTCTGGCAGCGCAGGTCGGCGATATCGATCAGGCCCAGGTGGTTGTCGGGCGTCAGCACGACGTTGCCAAAGTGCAGTGACCGGAAGTACACCCCTTTTTCGTGCAACTGCGCGAAATATGCACCCAGTTGAAATCTCAGGGAATCGCTCTCTTCGCTGGTGCCTTGTAACTGGCGCACGGTATTGCCCGCCAGTGGGCTGTAATACACGCCGTCGCGCTCAATGCTCGGGATACGGTACACCGCAATCACTTCGGGGCAGAGGATGCCGCGTTGTTCGAGGGCCCGGGTGTTGTCGGCAAAGCGTTGCGCATACGGGTAGAACAGTGCCGAACTGAGCAAGCGTTTGCGCCGGAACAGCTTGAGCATGCGTCCATCGGCCAATCTGAGCACCTTGTCGCCGGAGCCGTCGGCTTCCAGTACGTGTGCACCGGCGCGCAGTGCCTCGTAAGTGCTGTGATCAATCGATTGCATATCGGGCTCCCCATCATTAGCGGGGTATCTTAACCGACTTGGTCAAGGGCTGGCTTGAAGTCATGTTTATCGGGGAAAAAACGCGTGTGATATCATCCCCGCCTCACTGAATTGTGCGGATCACCATGAGCAGTCCTGAACCGAAAGCCCAGTCAACGCTGGCGATCTATTTCCGCCTTTTGGCTTACGTGCGGCCTTATGCCGGTCTCTTCCTTCTCAGCATCGTCGGGTTTCTGATCTTCGCATCGACTCAACCGATGCTCGCTTACATCCTCAAGTACTTTGTCGACGGTCTGGCCAATCCTGAGGCCAGCCTGTTCCCGGGCAACCCTTATCTGGGCAAATTGCAGCTGCTCGAAACCGTGCCGCTGATGATTGTCCTCATTGCGCTGTTACAGGGCGTGGGTTCGTACCTTGGCAACTTCTTCCTGGCCCGGGTTTCCCTGGGGCTGGTGCACGATCTGCGGGTCGTGCTGTTCAACAAGTTACTGGAGTTGCCCAACCGGTTCTTTGACAAAAACAACTCGGGCCACCTGATTTCGCGGATCACCTTCAACGTGACGATGGTCACCGGCGCGGCGACAGACGCGATCAAGGTAGTCATTCGTGAAGGCATGACCGTGATTTTCCTGTTCTGCACCCTGTTGTGGATGAACTGGAAACTCACACTGGTGATGGTGGCCATCCTCCCGGTGATCGGCATCATGGTGAACAGCACCAGCCGCAAATTCCGCAAGCAAAGCAAAAAGATCCAGGTGTCGATGGGCAACGTCACGCACGTCGCCTCCGAGACCATTCATGGTTACCGCGTCGTACGCAGCTTCGGTGGCGAGCACTATGAAAAGACGCGTTTTCGCGAGGCCAGCCAGAGCAACACTGACAAGCAACTGACGATGACCAAGACCGGTGCGGTCTACACGCCGATGCTGCAACTGGTGA
This sequence comes from Pseudomonas crudilactis, assembly GCF_013433315.1. Taxonomy (GTDB): domain Bacteria; phylum Pseudomonadota; class Gammaproteobacteria; order Pseudomonadales; family Pseudomonadaceae; genus Aquipseudomonas; species Aquipseudomonas crudilactis. The sequence continues at coordinate 28,276 of NZ_WXVV01000003.1, forward strand.
CCTACAGTGCCATGGCCGTGGTCATGTTCCTGGTGCTCTACCTTCGCGGCGATGCGTCTCCGGGTGATCTGGTTGCCTACATCACCATGGCCGGTTTGTTGCCAAAACCTATTCGTCAGCTCTCGGAGGTCAGCTCGACCATCCAGAAGGGTGTGGCCGGTGCCGAAAGTATTTTCGAGCAACTGGATGAGCCGGCTGAAGTGGATCAGGGCACGGTCGAGCATGATCGCCTTGAGGGCCGCCTGGAAGTGCGTAACCTCAGCTTTCAGTACCCGGACACCGACAAACAGGTGCTCGACGACATCAGTTTTGTGGTCGAACCCGGACAAATGGTTGCATTGGTCGGCCGTTCGGGCAGCGGCAAGTCGACGCTTGCCGGTCTTATTCCGCGCTTCTATCAGCATGAGCAGGGCGAGATTCTGCTCGATGGCGTCCGTGTGCAGGACTTTACCTTGCACAGCCTGCGTCGCCAGATCGCTCTGGTGACCCAGCAGGTCACGCTGTTCAACGATACGGTGACCAACAACATCGCTTACGGCGATCTGGCCGGCGCGCCGTTCGATGAGGTCAAGCGAGCCGCCAGCGAGGCCTATGCCGACGAGTTCATCGCCAAGATGCCACAAGGCTACGAAACCCTGGTCGGCGAAAACGGCGTATTGCTCTCCGGCGGTCAACGCCAGCGCATTGCTATCGCCCGGGCCCTGCTCAAGGATGCTCCGCTGCTGATTCTCGACGAGGCCACCTCCGCCCTCGATACCGAATCGGAGCGGCACATTCAGGCGGCACTGGATCATGTGGTGCAGAACCGCACGACCCTGGTGATCGCCCACCGCTTGAGCACTATCGAGAAAGCCGACCTGATTCTGGTCATGGATGAAGGCCGGATTGTCGAGCGCGGCACCCACTCGCAGCTGCTGGAGCAGAACGGCTATTACTCCCGTCTGCACGCTAAAGAGTTTGAAGAGGGGGACGAGCCTCTGCCGGCCCACGCGACCAACGTATGCTGACGGTGTTTCGCAGCTTTCGTGAACGTGGCTGGACCGAAATCGACCAGGTTGCCTATGCTCGGGCCTGGCAGCGTTTCGGTGGCAGCTTCGCAACGCATCCTGACGTGGTCGAACGACTGTCGACGTTCGTAGGTATCGAACTGCGTTATCTGGGCTGGATCGTTGACGGTGATGTCGTGGCGGCCATTCCTTGCTGGGGGCGTCATGTCGCCTTGTCCAAGGAAGTGCTCAAGCGTGAGGGCAAGCGTGGCTTGCTGGACATGGGCAATGCGGAAATCATCCTGCCGATTGCACCCGATGTCTGCGTGCCGGTGCGTCAGCGCGTGGCGTATGTATCGCAGCTCAATGCCGAGCAGATCAGCACCTTGTCGCCACAGCCCGAAGGCCTGGCTCTGGCCCGACTGCCGGAAGAATATTCGAAGAAGTTCCGCTACAACCAGCGTCGCGAGCAGCGTCTGCTGGAAGAGGCGGGCGGATCGCTGGTGCCGATGTCCGACCTCTCGCCACAGGAACAGGCCGCCGCATACGGCGATCTGTTTCAGCGCCGTTGGGGCTTCGAGGTGCCGGGCAAGGCCGGGCTGGTTGAGGTCTTTACCTTGCTGCGCGAGTTTATGACCGGTTCCGTGGCGATGCTCGATTCGACACCGGTGGCCATTCAGGTGCTGTACCGCGTCGAGGCCCCGCAATGGGTTTCGCTGGAGTACATCAACGGTGGCGTCGACCCGCAGAGCCGCGAGTTCAGTCCCGGCAGTGTGCTGAGTTTCGTCAACACCCAAGAGGCCTGGGCGCATGCGCAAGCGCTGGGCAAGCCTCTGCGCTATTCATTCGGTCGTGCCGACCGTGAGTACAAGGATCGCTGGTGCCACACGGTGCCGGTCTACAAGGTCTGAATTCATGAGTGCTCGCAAGCAACAGCTGCTCAAAGCCCATCGACGCAACAAGCGTCTGTTCCTGATCGCCTTTGTGCTGGCGCTGTTGCTGATTGGCGTGCTGATTGCCTGGTGGCTGGTGCCGCTGTTGCTGGTGCTGGCCTGGGTCGCTCACGAGGCCTGGTTCGCCGATCATTTGTTCTACCGGCCTGGCGACGACTATCAATACAACTTCCCGGCGCAAACCGTGCGGCAGACCGTGAGCCTTGAGGGCGGCATAGTACGCCTGAGCGAGCCGCTGGCGCAGGGCGAGACGCTGGTGCTCGAGCTTGAAGTGAGGTCCACCTGGCTGGGTCGTTGGTTCGATCCCCACGTTGAGGTGGGCGATGATCGCCAGGACCTCGAGCGTGGCGTCAGGGGCCGGCGTTTCATTAATCTGTCCGGGCAGGGCAATGCGTTGACGCAAGGTGCTCTGGCACTGCGTGGTCGATATTGCACGCCAGCGGCGACGGGGGTGCTGTGGGTCATGGCCAACCCTGACTACAGCCGCCAGCGGGTGATGGTCATCGCTCCCCATGCAGATGATGCCGAACTCGCTGCCTTTGGCCTGTACAGCCGGTGCGAAGAGGTCAGCATCGTCACCTTGACCCAAGGCGAGATCGAGGCTGAAGACTTGCAGCGTCTGGGCCTTGATCAAGCCGCAGCCGCACGCTTGAAGGGGCGTTTGCGCAGTTGGGACAGTCTGGTGATCCCGCTGTGGGGAGGTGTGCCTGCCGAGCGCTGCGTGCAATTGGGTTATTACTGCCTGCAACTGCCCTCGATGGCCGCAGAGCCTGCCCGGGCATTCGGTTCCCGTGAGTCGCAGGACAGCGACGTGCGCAGTGTACGCCAGCACAATCCATTGGCCCTTCCTGCCGATGTCGATGGGCAACCGAGCTGGCAAAATCTGCTGGGCGACCTGACGGCACTGCTTGAGCACTTTCGTCCGGAAGTGGTCGTCACACCGCATCCTGAACTTGATCCCCACAGCGATCACGTGGCCTCCACTCAAGCGCTGCTTGAGGCTATCGAGCTGAGCAACTGGAAGCCTGCAACCCTGCTGATGTACGCCAATCACCTGCACGACAACGATCGCTGGCCGATGGGCCCTGCCGGTGCCGGTATCGCGCTGCCGCCTGCTATCGAGCCATTGCCGGCCGACCGGTTGTGGAGCCCGCTGTTGTCAGTGGACGTGCAGCTGGACAAAGCCATGGCGCTGGCCATGGAGCATGATTTGCAGGGCGGGCAGGTGTTCAAGCGGCAATTGCGCCGCTGGATCCAGCAGGGGCTGGCTGGCCGTCGCTGGCCTGAAACAGGCAGTAACGAGTTTTTCCGCAAAGCGGTCCGGCGTCATGAATTGTTCTGGGTGCGCGACCTTTCAGATTGAGGCGGACGGCGCTTTACCCTGTGTTAATATCGCGCCCCTGTTCATTTTGTATGTGGGTTGCTCCATGAAGTTGTCCATGCCGCGTTTCGATCAAGCCCCGGTCTTGGTAGTCGGCGATGTCATGCTCGACCGTTACTGGCATGGCGGAACCTCACGGATTTCCCCTGAGGCGCCGGTGCCGGTCGTTAAGGTCGAGCAGATCGAAGATCGTCCGGGCGGTGCCGCGAACGTTGCCTTGAACATTGCCGCGCTGGGTGCGCCGGCGTCGCTGGTCGGTGTGACCGGCGACGACGAAGCCGCCGACAGCCTGAGCAACAGTCTCAAAGGCGCGGGCGTGCGCGCTCTGTTCCAGCGCATCGCGCACCAGCCAACCATCGTCAAGCTGCGGGTCATGAGCCGGCACCAGCAACTGCTGCGTATCGACTTTGAAGAGCCGTTCGCCACGGACGCCCTGGCCCTCGGTTCGCAGGTCGACGACCTGCTCGAAGGCATCAAGGTGCTGGTGCTATCCGATTACGGCAAAGGCGCCCTGAAAAACCATCAGGCGTTGATCCAGGCTGCCCGCGCGAAGAACATTCCGGTGCTGGCTGACCCTAAAGGCAAGGATTTTTCGATCTATCGTGGCGCCAGCCTGATCACGCCGAACCTCAGCGAATTCGAAGCCATCGTCGGCGGTTGCGTCGATGAGCACGAACTCGTCAGCAAGGGTGCGACGTTGATGCACGACCTCGAACTCGGCGCGCTGCTGGTAACGCGTGGCGAGCACGGCATGACCCTGCTGCGCCCGGACCAACCGGCGCTGCACCTGCCGGCCCGTGCCCGTGAAGTGTTCGACGTCACCGGTGCCGGTGACACCGTGATCTCTACCCTGGCCGCAGCGATTGCCGCCGGTGAAGACCTGCCCCACGCCGTTGCGCTGGCCAACCTGGCAGCAGGCATCGTGGTTGGCAAACTCGGTACAGCCGCCATCAGTGCCCCGGAACTGCGTCGCGCCATCCAGCGTGAAGAAGGTTCCGAGCGTGGTGTTCTGGGGCTGGAGCAATTGTTGCTCGCCGTGGCCGATGCTCGCGCGCACAACGAGAAGATTGTATTCACCAACGGCTGCTTCGACATTCTGCATGCCGGGCATGTGACCTACCTGGAACAGGCGCGGGCACAGGGCGACCGCCTGATTGTCGCAGTCAACGATGATGCTTCGGTAAGCCGTCTTAAAGGCCCGGGCCGTCCGATCAACAGCGTCGACCGGCGCATGGCCGTTCTCGCCGGCCTCGGCGCGGTGGACTGGGTGATCAGTTTCCCTGAGGGCACCCCGGAAAACCTGCTGCGCGAGGTCAAGCCGGACGTGCTGGTCAAGGGCGGCGATTACGGCATCGATCAGGTGGTCGGCGCAGATATCGTCACGGCTTATGGCGGCACCGTGAAGGTCTTGGGGCTTGTGGAAAACAGCTCGACAACTGCGATTGTCGAGAAGATCCGCAGTCGTTGATCAGATGAACTTTTACCGTTGTGTACTGCGTGTGAACGGATTTTGCCTTGGGGATTTTACCGTTTCCGTTGATGTAGGCAGCTTTGAATCCGATGCGCTTGCCTGCCTACGTCGCGTGGTCAATTAGCCTATGAAAGTCATGCTCCTGGTGATGGACGAGCAGCGGGTCATTCTCGACCGGCTCTACGACATCGTGCAGCAGAACTGTGATGAATGTTTCATCTATCGGCTGAGCAAGCAGCAACAGATGAACCTGGGGCCGTTTTTGGCCTCGGTCGATTATCAAACCTTCGATCGCGTGGTGATCTTCTCCCGGGTCAAGCGCCTGGCCCCGCAATTGCAGGTGCTCAAGTGCATTCCCGGGCTGGTCTTTCTTGAACACGATGCTTACCAGAACTACATGCCTGCCAGTAAATACCGTGGCGTGTACTCGCGTCTGTACAGCCGCCTGCCGAGCTGTCGGGCACTGGTATCGGGTGCCGTGGTAGCGCGCAAGATGCTCGCGGAAGGCATCGACACAGTGTTTGTCTCCAAAGGTTATGACGAGCAGATGCTGCATAACACCGGCGTTGAACGGGATATTCCCATCGGTTTTCTTGGCAGTCTGAAAAGCACCGAGTATGCCGACCGCAAAGCCATGCTCGAATCGCTCTCCAAGCGTACCGGTATGCTGGTGACCCGTACCCAGTCGGGTGAGGAATATCTGCAGACGCTCAATCGCATCCGGATTTTCGTCAGCGCCGACATCGGCATGAACGAGTTCATGATCAAGAACTACGAGGCCATGGCCTGCGGCTGTGTGCTGCTGGCCTGGAGTCAGGGCGAAGAAGACCGCTTGCTCGGCTTTGAAGACATGCACAACACCGTGTTCTATCGCAGCGCAGACGAGGCGGTGGAAAAGATCAAGCTGCTGCAAAGCGATCCGGAACTGGCAGAGCGCATTGCCCGCAACGGCCAGGAGTTCGCGCAAAGCTGCTATTCCTTTGCCCGTGTCGGTCAGGCACTGGCCACGGAAATCCAGCGTGAGATGCGCCCATGGCAGCCGCCCTCGGCGTTCACGCGATTCTGGGTGAAGTTGCGTTACGGGATGAAGGTGCCGGTCTGAATGAAGGACGAACACATGGCGCTGGATGCGCTGCCCGGTGGTGATCAGTCCGTACTGGGGGCTTTACCCCCAGAGTTTCTCGACTGTCTGAGCCGTGCGCCTCGGGTCGTGCTGATTGCCAACAACCCGGCCATCACGTTGGCGGACTTTCAGGCGTTGAACATTGGCGTCGATGACGTCGTCGTCAGCTTCAATACCTGTATCAAAGCGGCGCTGCTCAACAAGCAGAGCGTCAATGTCTTTGTGCATGGCTACAACGCGCCGGACGCGTATTTTTTTGGTCTGCCTTACGCGCAGCCAGTACAGCAGATGTTCGAACAGGCGAGCGAACGTTGTTTCAGCATGCTGGTAGGCTGCGCCGCACCGATGTGTCCGTTGCCACGTGTGGCCATGTATTGGGATCGCATTCCATTGCCGCCGCTGTGGAACTACCCGGTCAACCGGCCGGGGGGCAAGCGCTACGTCGGGCCTTCCACAGGTTTCAACACGCTGGTGTTGTTCGACTGGTTGCGCGCTCATGCCGGTTATACCTATCAGCTCATGACCCTGGGTTTTTCCAACGAAGCAGGAAAGCTGTGGGGCGGCCATGCCTGGGACTATGAGCGTGACTGGCTGCAGAAGTCGGACATCGTCGTGGTGCCGCTGCAACCCCGTCGCTGGTGGCAAAAACTGTTTCGACAGAAGTAAGCGACATCGTCTGTCCGGTTGCCAGCAGGCCCTAACTACTTTCAAAAGGTGCTGTTGAGTGTTGAAAATCGCCGTGGCTTTTTTCGGGATCCCGAGAAATTCGCCGATCTGTTTCCCCTCTATCGAACAGAACGTTCTGGCGCAGTTGCCTGCGGGCAGCGAAGTTAAGTGCTTCTATCATCTGTACAAGATCGATGAGGTGCAGAACACGCGATCCGGCGAGAAAGGTGAACTGAAGGCGGACAACTATCAGCCATTCGAATCGATGATCGGCGCACTCACCTCGACCGAGGGCGTGCTGGAGCGCTGGGATTTCGAGCAGGTCAAAGCACAGGGCGATACCTGGGCCGATGACTTTGCGTCATTGCGCAATCTGATCCTTCAGCTCAACTCATTGCACACCGTGACCAGCATGATCGAGCCGTTCAATCCGGATTTCGTCGTGTTCGTGCGCCCGGACAATTTCTTTCACAGCGCATTGCCTGCCTATGTCTTCGCTCACCCTGAGGCTCGCAAGCACAATGCTTATATTCCGGACTGGCAGTGGTGGGGTGGCTTGAACGACCGCTTTGCGGTGTGCGGGCGCGATACCTATGTCGCGTACGGCAAACGGGTCGAGCGCATTTTCGATTTCTGCAAGGCAACGGGCCGAAAGCTGCATTCCGAGCGCTTGCTCAAATATGCGCTGCAGCAGGTCGATGCGAAAATCTGCACGCTGCCGACTCAGGCATCGCGGGTGCGCATTACCGGTGCCTTTGCCGAAGAGTCGTTCTCGCCCAAGCGTGGCATGGGCAAGCGCGAAAATCGCTACTTCCATTTCTTCGCCGTGATGCGCACGTGGTGGGATCGCCGCCGTTAAACCGCTATTTGGCGGTTTTTTTGCCTAGCCCGACCAATCGCAGCGCCTTGATACTCAACTGCTTGAGCCCCTGACGCGGGGCTTTCGCCGGTTGCAGGCCCTGTTGCACCAGCCAGTCCTTCCAGCGAATCCGCTCCTCGCGCACGACCCAGCCAGTTTGTGTGGCAAAACTCTCGGCCAGATAAAGACCACGAGTACTGGCAGGAACGAGTTTGTCGCGCTTGAGGGTGTACAACTCGGCCAGTGGCGCGCCGTCCTTGAGTGGCATCAAGTACAGGTCGGGGCGCTTGCGGTCGAGTCGGGCCACCAGTTGATCACCCTCCAGACGCTCGTCGACGTGGAACAGGCTCAGCGACTTGGCTTCCTTGGGCACATCCAGGCGCAAATCGTAGATCAATTGCAGTGATGCGGTCGGCAGATGCACGTAGGCCCGCGGGCGTTCGAGCAATTGCAGATTGGCGCAACGGATCGGTCGCGCCGAGCCCGACAACGGGGTCAGGCGAAAAGGCAGGGCCTCGCGATAATGCAGCGCCGCCGAGTAGGGTGCCGGCAGCCAGGTGTCGTTGAAGCGTCCGCCGAGCCAGCCTTCCGGTGTTTCCAGCAAACACTCTTCGGCAATTTCCTGAATGGCCGTGTGCAGCGGAATATTCAGTTCATGCGCCGGCACGTAGCCGGAAATCAACTTGAGCACCACGTCGCCGCGATCCTGTCGGCGCTGGCGCACCAGCACCCAATAGTCGCGATTCTGCCAATGCAGGGTCAGGCGTACCGAAACGCCGAGGTTGGCCAGTTCCAGCGAGAAGCGCTCGGCATCGGCCACGCTCACCGGTTTGCGCCGCTGCAAGGTCTGCGTGAAGTTCAGCGGCATGCCGACGCTCTGATAGGTCAGGCCTTCGGGGGTTGCTTCGACAAACAGCGGCAGGGTCTTGAAGTTGCTCGGGTTCTTTCGGATGAGCGTGCGCGGCATATCGGCTCCTGCTTAAGGCCGCGAAGCGGCGTCAGTGACCACGAAGGACTTGGGCAACGGTCGCTACGTTGTGGGCGAGGTGCAGCGGATTGATCGTCCCGACAATAGCACTGGCCACTCCAGGTTGCGCGAATAGCAGTTCGAAGCTGGCGCGCACCGGATCCACGCCCGGACTCAGGCAAACATGACCGCTGGCCAAGGCTTTTTTTACCAGAATGGCTTTGCCGTGGGCAGCAGCATAGTCAATGACCGCCTTCTCGCTTTGTTCGTTCAGATTGTAGGTGACCATCGCGCAGTCGCCTTGCTCCAGTGCTTTGAGGCCACCTTCGACGGTTTTGCCGGAGAAGCCGAAGCCGCGAATCTTGCCTTCGGCCTTGAGTGCGGCGAGTGTCGCGTAAACCTCCTGGTGCTCGAGGATCGCCATGTCGTTGCCGTCGGAATGCACCAGCACCAGGTCGATAAAATCGGTTTCAAGACGTTGCAGGCTGCGTTCCACCGACATCCGCGTGTGCGCCGCGCTGAAGTCGTGGCGCGAAAGGCCATCGGTAAACTCTTCGCCGACTTTGCTGACGATTACCCAGTCTTGACGCTGGCCGCGTAGCAGCGGGCCGAGGCGTTCTTCGCTGCAACCGTAGGCCGGGGCGGTGTCGATCAGGTTGATGCCCAATTCCCGCGCCTGACGCAGCAGCATCCGCGCTTCGTCATCACCGGGAATCTGGAAACCGTTGGGGTATTTCACCCCTTGATCGCGGCCAAGTTTGACAGTGCCCAGGCCCAGTGGCGAAACCGTCAGGCCGGTGCTGCCCAGTGGGCGGTGGAAGTCGTGCAGAGTCGCAAGGCTCATGGCAGCAATTGCTCCCAGGCGGGAACGCCCATCGGTGGTTTCGGCAGGGCCGGCAGCGATTCGGTGGTTTGCGGCTGGATGCCGTCGCGCTCAAGAGACGCGATCACGCGATCAGCGAAGTCCGGCGCCAGCGCCAGTTTGGTCGGCCAGCCGACCAGCAAGCGGCCCTGTTCGGCAAGGAAGGCGTTGTCCGGGCGCGTCAGCCCGGTTTGCAGCGGCTCGGCACGGTCAACCCGCAGGGTCGCCCATTGCGCGGTGCTGAGGTCGATCCACGGCAACAACTGGGCGATTTCTTTCTGCGCGGTGGCGATCTGCTCGGCCGGCTCGCGGTGCACGCCTTCGCTTTCGGCGATGTCGCCGCCCATGTACCAGACCCACTGACCGTCAGCGGCCGGATGCGTGGTCACGGTGATGCGCGGTTTGGTGCCGCCACCCAGGCAGTGCGCGTACAGCGGTTTCAGGCCCGGGCCTTTGGCAATGATCATATGCAGCGGGCGGCGTTGCATGGCCGGCTGGCTCAAGCCGAGGTCTTCAAGCAATTGAGCCGTACCAGCACCCGCACTGAGGACAATGCGCTGCGCGCGGATCTCGCGGCCGTCGACTTTCAAACCGACCAGCACGCCCGCTTCCAGCAGTGGCTCGATGGCTTGCCCGGCGAGCAGGCCATCGCCGGCCAGATCGGCGAGACGCTGGACCAGGCTCGGCACATCAACGACCAGTTCGGCGAGGCGGTAGACCTTGCCCTTGAAGCGCTTGTCTTGCAGGGCCGGCGGCAGTTGCTCGCCCTTGACCTGATCGACCCGGCCACGCACGGCTTTACTGGCGAAGAAACTGGTGAGATTGCCGGCGAGGGTGCCCGGTGACCACAGGTAATGCGCTTCGGACAGCAGGCGCACGCCGGACAGATCCAGCTCGCCACTGCCGGCCAGCGCTTCACGCCAGCGGCGCGGCATGTCGGCGATGGCTTCCGAAGCGCCGGTCAGGGCACCGTGCAGCGCGTATTTGGCGCCGCCGTGGATGATGCCTTGGGACTTCACCGTCTGCCCGCCGCCGAGGCTGGCGCTTTCCACCAGCACGGTCGAAAACCCCTGACGGCGCAGACGCGCATTCAGCCAGAGGCCGGCGACACCAGCGCCGACAATCAGAACGTCGGTGGAAATAACGGATGGCATGCAGCGACCTCAGTGTTCAAGACGAGGGCGCAGTATACAGACTCGGGAAAGGGGCGGATTTGTCGATGATCAACAGGGCCAAATACGAAACCGAATGTGGGAGCGAGCTTGCTCGCGAAAGCGGTGTGTCAGACAACACTGATGTCGACTGACACGACCTCTTCGCGAGCAAGCTCGCTCCCACAGTGATTGTGGTTGGATTTTAGTGGCCGGCGGTTTTCGAGAACAGTTGAATCACCACCACGCCCAGCACGATCAACGCCATCCCCAGCATCGCCGGAATATCCAGTTTCTGACCGTAGATAAACAGCGCCGCGACGCTGACCATCACAATGCCCATTCCCGCCCAGACCGCATAGGCAACGCCGACCGGTACGGTACGCACCACCAGCGTCAGCATCCAGAACGCAATCGCGTAGCCGACGATGACCAGCACTAGCGGCAGGGGTGTGCTGATGCCCTTGACGGCCTTCATCGATACGGTGGCGATCACTTCGGCGCAGATGGCAATGGCCAGGTAGGCGTAGGCGTTCATGATTCAAATCCTCAATGTGAAACGTTGCTTGCTGAGGCGGCATTCTAGTGATTCGCCAGATGGGGTAAAGTCATTACCTATCTGCTACAGAGATAGGCTGGTGAATCAACATGCAATGGAATCTCGATCAACTTCGGGTGTTTGTCGATGTGGCCGAACACCGCTCGTTTTCCGCCGTGGCACGCCAGCAGCGCAAAGCGCAGTCGGCGATCAGTACCGCGATTGCCATGCTCGAAGATGATTTGGGCGTCAGCCTGTTCGAGCGTAGCAGCGGCCGTCAGCCAACGCTCACCGAGGCGGGCGAAGCGCTGTTGGAAGAGGCACGTGAAGTCCTGCGCCAATGCGAGCGTCTGAATGGCCGGGCGATGGCGATGATGCGCGGTCAGGAAGCCCAATTGCGCGTAGCCCAGGATGAGGCGATGCCGTATCAGGCACTGGTGGAGAGTTTTGGTGAACTGGCCGAGCAGTTTCCCAGCCTTGAAGTGCAACTGACCAGCGCCGCTCAAGGTGAGGTTGCGCGCAAACTGGTCGAGCGCCGCGCCGACCTTGGCCTGCTGTTTTATCACGATGAAATCCCCGAAGCGCTGGAGCGCCGCGTGCTCGGCAGCGTGGAAATGGTCACGGTCTGCGGGATAAATCATCCGTTGGCGAAGCAGTCTTACGTGACCTGCCAGCAACTGGCGCAGCACCGGCAGTTGCTGATGTCGACGCAAACCAGTGTCTATCCCGGCAACGAACCGGCCAGCCCGCAGGTGTGGCGCGCGGACAGTTTCTACGTGATGTCCGAATGGCTGGTGCGCGATCTCGGCTGGGCCTGGTTGCCGCGTCATGTGGTGCAGTACTCGGCGTATCAAGGTTTGATGGTTGAACTGGACAGCGAATGGACGCCACCGGCGCTGGTGGTCGAACTGGTCTGGCGCCGCGACGAACCGCTCGGCCCGGCCGCGCGCTGGCTGGCGGAACGTTTTGCCGTGCACTTGCGGGCGATCGGCGACAAAAGTCGATAAACTCCGCCGCCATGAATAGAACTCTCTACACCGCGCTGTTTTACCTGGGGCTGCCATTGGTGGCGATTCGGCTATGGCTGCGTGCGCGCAAGGCGCCGGCGTATGCCAAACGGATTGGCGAACGTTTCTCCTACAGCATGCCGACGCTGCAACCCGGCGGCATCTGGGTGCACGCAGTGTCGGTGGGCGAAAGCATTGCCGCCGCGCCGATGATTCGCGCCTTGCTGCAGCGTTATCCACAGCTGCCGATCACCGTCACCTGCATGACGCCGACCGGTTCGGAACGGATTCAGGCGCTGTTCGCCAATGAGCCGCGCATCCAGCATTGCTATCTGCCGTATGACTTGCCGTGTGCGGCGGCGCGGTTTCTTGATCGCGTACAGCCAAAGCTTGCGGTGATCATGGAGACCGAACTGTGGCCTAACCACATTCATCAGTGTGCCAAGCGTGGAATCCCGGTGGCGCTGGCCAATGGGCGCTTGTCCGAGCGCTCGGCACGCGGCTATGGCCGCTTCAGCAAGCTGACCGCGCCGATGCTCGCCGAGATGAGTTTCTTCGCAATCCAGACCGAAGCCGAAGCCCAGCGTTTCCGCGATCTGGGTGCGCGCCCGGAAACGGTCGAGGTCACGGGTTCGATCAAATTCGACCTGACCATCGACCCGCAGTTGCTGCAGCGCGCAGCCGAACTGCGCGGCCAATGGCAGGCGCTGGAGCGTCCGGTGTGGATCGCCGCGAGCACTCACGAAGGCGAGGACGAAGTGGTGCTCAATGCCCATCGTCGCCTGTTGGCCAGTCACCCGGATGCGTTGCTGATTCTGGTGCCACGTCACCCGGAACGCTTCAATTCAGTGTTCGAACTGTGCCAGCGCGAAGGCTTTGCCACGGTGAGGCGTTCGACCGCCGCCAATGTCGATGCGCAGACTAGCGTGCTGCTCGGCGACACCATGGGCGAGTTGTTGTTTCTCTACTCACTGGCGGACAGCGCGTTCGTTGGCGGCAGCCTGGTGGCGAACGGCGGGCACAATCTGCTGGAGCCGGCAGCCTTGGCCAAACCGGTGATCAGCGGCCCGCACCTGTTCAACTTCCACGACATCGCCGCGCAATTGCGTGGAGCCGGGGCGTTGGCGGAGGTGGATGATGCCGAAGGGCTGGCCGTGGAAGTTCAGCGCTTGTTCGAATTGCCGCGTGATGCGCAGCGCATGGCCGACGCTGGGCTGGCGGTGATGCGGCGCAATCAGGGTGCGTTGCAGCGCTTGCTGGATGGTTTGGGCAGACTGATCAAGTAAAGCAAAAAGATCGCAGCGTGCCGCAGCTCCTACAGGGAAACGTATTCCAATGTAGGAGCTGCGGAACGCTGCGATCTTTTGTTTTTAAGGCTTAAGGCCGAGCCTTGAGCTGCGCCTCGGCAGCCTTGGCCAGATCCGGCGGCAGGAAGTCCTTGTCCGGGTTGTAGTCGGCTTTCAGATACCGCCGCAGATCCTCCAGATCCCCCGGATTCAACGTCCCCGCCGCCTGCTTCAGACGCAGGTTGTCGAGGATGTAGTCGTAGCGCGTGTTGTTGTAGTTGCGCACCGAGGTGTACAGCTGACGCTGCGCATCGAGCACGTCAACGATGTTGCGCGTACCGACCTGATAACCGATTTCCGTGGCTTCCACCGCACTCTGGTTGGAAATGATCGACTGACGACGCGCCTGCACCTGCTCGACGTCGGTGTTCACCGCGCGATGCAGGTTGCGAGTGTTTTCGACGATTTGCCGACGCAGGGATTCGCGCTGTTGTTCACTTTGATCCAGTTGCGCATACGACTGACGCACTTGCGAACTGGTCAGCCCGCCACTGTAGATCGGAATGTTCAGTTGCAGACCGACTGTGCTTTGTTCGACGTTGCCACCGTAGGGCGCACCGAACGAGTTCGGGTTGGCGAAACCGAGGGCGTCGTTGTCGCCTTTCTCGTATTTCGCTACCGCGTCGAGGGTCGGCAAGTGGCCGGCCTTGCGTTGCTTGAGCGTTTGCTCGGCAGAGCTGACCGCGTAGTTGCTGGCGAGCAGATTGAGGTTCTGCCGCGCCGCCGTGTCGACCCAGGATTTCGCATCGTTCGGCGCTGGCGGCAGGATCGGCAGCGTATGGACGATGCCCTGAATCGAGTTGTACTGGCGGTTGGTCAGGGTGATCAGCGCTTCAAATGCATCATCAACCTGACGCTGGGCGACAATCCGGTTGGCCCGCGCGGTGTCATAACTGGCTTGCGATTGCAGCACATCGGTCTTGTCCGAGAGGCCCACGTCGAAACGCTCGTTGGACTGATCGAGCTGGCGCTTGAACGCGGCTTCTTCAGCCTTGGTCGAGGCCAGGTTGTCCTGACTGCGCAGCACGTTGAAATAGCTTTCGGCCGATTGCAGGATCAGGTTTTGCTCGGTCGCCGACAGTTGCAGCGCAGCCTGTTCGTTGACGTCCTTGGCCGCCTGGTACTGGAACCAGCGATCGGCGCGGAACAACGGTTGGGCGAGGGTCGCCTGATACGAGTGAGCGCTGCGATTGGCAATGGCCGAAGGCTGATCGATCGAGGTACGCACGTTGGCGGTTTCGGCGCCGCCGGACAGGTTCGGCAGCAACCCGGCGCGGGCCTGCGGCACCACTTCTTTCTGCGCACCGTACTGGGCGCGGGCGGCGGCCAGATCGGCGTTGTTGTCGACCGCTTCCTGATAGACGCTGACCAGATCGGTTTTGGTCGACAAGGGCGCTTCTGCTGCCCAGGCCATTGCGTTGGACGCACAAGACACGGCCAGAGCCAGTGAGAGTTTGCGCAGCATGAGGCGATCCCTAGCATTAATATTATGGAAGTAATCCGGACGCCAAAGGTAAGGCGCAGGCCCCGCAGCGTCAAGACTTGGCAGGGCACAGCGAGTGTAGTTGCGCAAGCGCATCACAACAATCGGCCAAGCTCCTGTATTTTCGCCATTCATCATGGCGATTGCCACGGTGTTGGCGTTCTTTGCCAGTTGTGTCTAGACTGGCCGGGTTCTTGTCGGGGTGCCTTGCTATGAGGCTGAGATCGAATAATTTCGGATCCCGTTGAACCTGATCAGGTTAGCGCCTGCGTAGGGAACAAGATTTCTCGTCACCCGGCGAGTCCTCTTGTGCTTCGTCCGGGAAATTGTTCGACAATCGAACGCTCGACGACGATGCACAGCACCGGTCCTGGTGCGTCCGTGCCTTTCAGGTTCTGCTCCGACAATCCACTGCCTGGATGCTGTCTGGAGAGCCCGTGATGACTACAAAATCAAAAAACGCGATCAACCTGAGTGACTCGGCCAAGGTCGACGAGCAATCGGTCAAGCCGTTCACCCGTTCGCAAAAAGTCTACGTTCAGGGCTCACGCCCGGACATCCTCGTGCCGATGCGCGAAATCACCCTCGATGTGACGCCGACCGATTTCGGCGGCGAAATCAACGCGCCGGTGACCGTCTACGACACCTCGGGTCCGTACACCGATCCGAACGTGGTCATCGACGTACGCAAAGGCCTGGCCGATGTGCGTTCGGCGTGGATCGACGACCGTGGCGACACCGAGCGTCTGGCTGGCCTGAGTTCCAACTTCGGCCGCGAACGCCTCGCCGATCCGGAGCTGACCAAACTGCGCTTTGCCCACGTCAACAACCCGCGCCGCGCCAAGGCCGGCGCCAACGTCACGCAAATGCACTACGCGCGTCAGGGCATCATCACGCCCGAGATGGAATTCGTCGCCATCCGCGAAAACATGAAGCTTGAAGTGGCCCGCGCCGCCGGCCTGCTCGATCAGCAACACCCGGGCCACAGCTTCGGCGCCAGCGTGCCGAAAATCATCACCCCTGAATTCGTCCGTGAAGAGATAGCCCGTGGCCGCGCAATCATTCCGGCCAACATCAACCACGCCGAACTGGAACCGATGATCATCGGCCGGAACTTCCTGGTGAAGATCAACGGCAATATCGGCAACAGCGCGTTGGGTTCGTCCATCGAAGAAGAAGTGGCGAAGCTGACCTGGGGTATTCGCTGGGGCGCGGACAACATCATGGACTTGTCCACCGGCAAGCACATTCACGAAACCCGCGAGTGGATCATCCGTAACTCGCCGGTGCCGATCGGCACAGTGCCGATCTATCAGGCGCTGGAAAAAGTCGGCGGCGCGGCCGAAGACCTGACCTGGGAGCTGTTCCGCGACACGCTGATCGAGCAGGCCGAGCAGGGCGTCGACTACTTCACCATTCACGCCGGCGTGTTGCTGCGCTACGTGCCGCTGACCGCCAAACGCGTGACCGGTATCGTGTCCCGTGGCGGTTCGATCATGGCCAAGTGGTGCCTGGCGCATCACAAGGAAAACTTCGCCTACACGCATTTCGAAGAAATCTGCGAAATCATGAAAGCCTATGACGTCAGTTTCTCGCTGGGCGATGGCTTGCGTCCGGGTTCGATTGCCGACGCCAACGATGCTGCTCAGTTCGGCGAACTGGAAACCCTCGGCGAACTGACCAAGATCGCCTGGAAGCACGATGTGCAAACCATGATCGAAGGTCCGGGCCACGTGCCGATGCAGTTGATCAAAGAAAACATGGACAAGCAGCTGGAGTGCTGCGACGAGGCGCCGTTCTACACCCTCGGCCCACTGACCACCGACATCGCGCCGGGCTATGACCACATCACCTCGGGTATCGGTGCGGCGATGATCGGCTGGTTCGGTTGCGCGATGCTTTGCTACGTGACGCCGAAGGAACACTTGGGTCTGCCGAACAAGGATGACGTGAAGACCGGGATCATCACTTACAAGATCGCCGCCCACGCTGCGGACTTGGCCAAAGGGCATCCGGGCGCACAGATTCGCGACAACGCCTTGAGCAAGGCGCGTTTCGAATTCCGTTGGGAAGACCAGTTCAACCTCGGTCTGGATCCGGACACCGCCCGTTCGTACCACGATGAAACCTTGCCGAAGGACTCGGCGAAGGTCGCGCACTTCTGTTCGATGTGCGGGCCGAAATTCTGCTCGATGAAGATCACTCAGGAAGTCCGCGAATACGCGGCCAACCAGCGGATCGACGCGGTCGACGTGGACGTCGCCAAAGGCCTGGCGGAACAGGCCGAGCGGTTCAAGAAGGAAGGCAGTCAGCTGTACAAAAAGGTTTGATCTGACCTGACATTGATGGTGCCTGTGATGGACCCTTCGCGAGCAAGCTCGCTCCCACATTGGAATGCATTTCAACTGTGGGAGCGAGCTTGCTCGCGAAGGCGTCAGAACAGACACCTGAGATTTCAATGAAAAAAATACTCCTCCGAGATAACACCCTTGAGCATTCAACCCAGCACCTATTCTCCCGATCTCGCCGTGCCCGCCGACAAGCGTGTATTCGGCGGTCGTGATCTGTTTTCCCTGTGGTTCTCCCTCGGCATCGGCCTGATGGTCCTGCAGACCGGTGCATTGCTCGCGCCTGGCCTGGGCCTGTCCGGTTCGCTGCTGGCGATTTTCCTCGGCACGCTGGTGGGCGTGCTGCTGCTGGCCGCTGTCGGCGTGATCGGCAGTGACACCGGCCTGTCGTCGATGGCCGCGCTGAAACTCAGCCTCGGCAGCAAAGGCGCGAGCCTGCCGGCGCTGCTTAATCTGCTGCAACTGATCGGTTGGGGTTCGTTCGAAATCATCGTCATGCGCGATGCCGCCAGCCTGCTCGGCACCCGTGCGTTCAGTGAAGCTTCGCTGTGGTCGAACCCGATGTTGTGGACGCTGTTTTTCGGTGCGTTGGCGACGTTGCTCGCCGTTAGCGGACCGCTGACTTTCGTCCGGCAGATCCTGCGCAAGTGGGGCATCTGGCTGTTGCTGGCGGCGTGCCTCTGGCTGACCTGGAACCTGTTTGCCAAAGCCGATCTGGCCGATCTTTGGTCGCGCGCCGGTGACGGTTCGATGCCGTTTGCCGTGGGCTTCGACATTGCGATTGCGATGCCGCTGTCGTGGCTGCCGCTGATCGCCGACTACTCGCGTTTCGGCAAGCGGGCGAAGAATGTTTTCGGCGGTACTGCGGTCGGTTTCTTCATCGGCAACTTCTGGCTGATGAGCCTCGGCGTCGCCTACACACTGGCCTTCGCGCCGAGCGGTGAAGTCAATGCGCTGTTGCTCGCACTGGCCGGCGCCGGTCTGGGTATTCCACTGTTGCTGATTCTGCTGGATGAGTCGGAAAACGCCTTCGCCGATATTCACTCGGCGGCGGTGTCCAGCGGGATTCTGTTGCGTCTGAAGGTCGAGCATCTGGCCTTGGCCATCGGCGTGATCTGCACGCTGATCGCACTGCTGGCGCCATTGGCGCAGTACCAGAATTTTCTGCTGTTGATCGGCTCGGTGTTTGCACCGCTGTTTGGTGTGGTGCTGGTCGATCACTTCATCCTGCGCAAGCGCAGTGCTCAGGTCGCGTCGGCCGCATTGCGCTGGCCGGCGTTGTTGGCGTGGCTGGGTGGCGTGAGCACCTACCACTTGCTGGCAAATCTGTATCCGGATGTCGGCGCAACCCTGCCGGCGCTGGTGCTGGCAGGGCTGTTGCAGCTAGTGCTCGGTCGGGCTTTCAGTTACGGCCGGGAAACAGCTCGGGCTTGAGAATGCCGTTCAGACGCGGGTAAGGAATCTTCAGTTCGACGTGGCCCAGCGCGTAAGGCGCAATGGTGCTCACGTCGTACTTGAGGATCACGCCGCCATAGGTCAGCGCCACGTTCGGGGTTTTCACGAACGGCCAGCTCTTCACAAAGTCCGCTTCCTGATCGAGCTTGGTGCTGATCAACCAGCTGTTGTGCGCGACCTGCGCCGCTTTCCAGAACGCCTCTTCCTGACCCG
Organism: Pseudomonas crudilactis; assembly: GCF_013433315.1. Taxonomy (GTDB): domain Bacteria; phylum Pseudomonadota; class Gammaproteobacteria; order Pseudomonadales; family Pseudomonadaceae; genus Aquipseudomonas; species Aquipseudomonas crudilactis. The sequence goes on from NZ_WXVV01000003.1 coordinate 47,085, forward strand.
GCATCAGCATGTCGGACAGGTTCAGCACTTTGTGCTGCTGGCGCGAATAGTTGATGAAACCGCGACCCGGAGTGCCATGGGCGCCGCCAGTGTCGAGGTAGCTCGACACTTCAATGATCACCAAGCCGTCATGCTGCTCGCGTACTTTCGCTTGCAGGTAGCTGCTGTTGCGTGGGCCGGCACTGGCCAGGAACTGCTCACGATAGGCCGCCAGGGTCGGCGCCACCGGGGCGTTTTTCTCGGTGCGGGTCATTTGCAGCAGGCGTTTTTCGATGATGCCGTCCAGCGCAGGTTCGGCCGGGAAGCGCAGAGTGTCGATGTTCACCAGCGGGCAATCCGGGTTGGAACAGCCCGGTTTCAGTTGTTCCGATGCATCGCGGGTGGTTTCCAGCGGCGTACGGTAGTTGGGCTGGAACAGGCTGGCGCACGCGCCCAGAGTCAGGGCGATGGCGGCCACGGAGGCAATTTTGAAAAGCGACATGGGCGTCCTTTCGAAAGCAGGGGAAGGCAAAAAGTTACCGCTTCGACTCTCAACGAAGCAGTCAGTTCGCCACTAAGCTAATTAGAGTGGGTTTCGCCTCCACCGTCCATCCCGCTGACGGTAAAGGGGCTGCATCAAACGGTGCGGGCGCGTTAGGATGGCGCGAAGTCGAGGTTGCCAGTAACAAGCGGCAACTCGTAATGGATCTGCAGTAAAGAGGATGCTCATGACTGATTTTGCCAACGCCATTCCGACCATCGTCGATATCGTGCGGCGCGAAAAATGCTACGAAGGCTTTTACAAGCTTGACCGTGTGCATCTGCGCCATGAATTGTTCGCCGGTGGCATGAGTCGCGAGATCAACCGTGAAGTCTTTGTGCGTCACGATGCCGTTTGCGTGCTGCCCTACGATCCGCAGCGCGATGAAGTTGTACTGATCGAGCAGTTTCGCGTCGGTGCCATGGGCAAGACCGACAACCCGTGGCTGGTCGAACTGGTCGCTGGTCTGATCGATAAGGATGAACAACCGGAAGAAGTTGCTCACCGCGAGGCGCAGGAGGAAGCTGGGCTGGACATCAAGGCCCTGTGGCCGATGACCAAGTATTTCCCGTCGCCGGGCGGCAGCAACGAGTTCGTGCATTTATATCTGGGGCGTTGCAGCACTGACGGCGTTGGCGGCCTGCACGGCCTGGAAGAAGAGGCAGAAGATATCCGCGTCACGGTCTGGGCCTTTGAAGATGCCTTGCAGGCCGTCCGTGACGGACGCATTGCCAATGCGGCGAGCATCATCGCTTTGCAGTGGCTGGCGCTGAACCGCGCCGAAGTGAGGGGGTTATGGTCGTAAACAAGCTGCGCGATCGTTATCGAGTCGACCTCGTGGGGCTGCAAGCCGCCTGCGAGGCCAACTACGCGCGCCTGATGCGACTGCTGCCGGACATGCGTAACGAGCCTGAGGCGCGGCGCATCGCCGTGACCCAAGGCGAGCAGATGCTCGGCGTGCTGGCCCTTGAAGTGCTGCAAACCTGCCCGTACACCACCACTTTGCAGGTGCGTCAGGAGCACAGCCTGCCATGGCTGCCGGTGCCGCAACTGGAAGTGCAGGTCTATCACGACGCGCGCATGGCCGAAGTGGTCAGCGCCGAACATGCACGACGCTTTCGCGGCATCTATCCTTACCCGAATGCGGCGATGCATCAGCCGGATGAAAAGGCTCAGCTCAATCTGTTCCTGGGGGAATGGCTGAGTCATTGCCTGGCGTTGGGGCATGAGTACGAAGTCGTTCGTTAGTTGTGAACTGTGTCCGGTTCGCCGGTTTCCTCTTTCACTGATCCCCCAGCATAATTGCGGCACTTGATCGATTCCGTGCTTTTTGCCTTGGGAGAGCGCCTTGCCGAGCGTATCCACGTTGACCACCGCCGATGCGGCGCTGCTGGTGCAGTTGTCCGACAGCCATCTGTTCGCCGAGGCGGAGGGCACGCTGCTGGGCATGAACACTCGCGAGAGCCTGCAAAAGGTCATCGAGTTAGTGCTGGGGCAACAGCCGCAGCAGATCGATCTGATTCTGGCCACGGGGGATATTTCCCAGGACGGCACGCTGGAGTCCTATCAACAGTTTCGCCAGATGAGCGCGCAGATCGATGCGCCGGCGCGCTGGATTCCTGGCAATCACGACGAACCGATGATCATGGCCCAGGCGGCGGTGCAAAGCGCGTTGCTGGAGTCGGTGGTCGATATCGGCAATTGGCGCGTGACGTTGCTCGATTCGGCGGTGCCGGGCTCGGTGCCGGGGTATTTGCAGGACGATCAGCTGCAATTGCTGGCCCGTTCGCTGAGCGAAGCGCCGGAGCGTCATCATCTGGTGTGCTTCCACCATCACCCGGTGTCGATCGGTTGCGCGTGGATGGAACCGATTGGCTTGCGCAATCCTGAAGCGTTTTTCGAGGTGCTGGATCGTTTTCCACAGGCTCGTGCGGTGTTGTGGGGGCATGTGCATCAGGAGATTGATCGTGAGCGCAATGGCGTGCGGTTGATGGCTTCGCCTTCGACGTGCATTCAGTTTGAGCCGGGTAGTGAAGATTTCAAGGTGGGGGAGCAGGCGCCTGGGTATCGGTGGTTGCGGTTGTTGCCGGATGGGCGGTTGGAAACCGGCGTGGAGCGCGTCACCGATTTTGCTTTTACCGTTGATTACGGTTCCGAAGGTTACTGATTTTCGATCAAGAGCCCCTCATCGGAACGCCGCCCGCCCAGCCCTCTCCCGGAGGGAGAGGGGGCCGACCGAGGTGTCTGGCGTCATCCATCGACCTGAAAGAGTGTGTCGATTATGGATTCGGTGAAGAACTTTCAGGTCGGCGTACTTCTGAAATATCCCCCAATCAGTCCCCTCTCCCTCCGGGGGAGGGCCAGGGTGAGGGCCGCCCCTGCTGAATGACCAATTTCTCGAAACCACCCCCAATCCGCTCTTCTCTCCCTGTAAACTCCGCAAACCCAAACCGACACCCAGGGAGCTCAAATGTCCGGTTCGATCCTCTATATCCACGGTTTCAACAGCGCCCCGGCCTCGAAAAAGGCCTGTCAGTTGGTAACGGTGATGGAGCAGCTGGGTTTGAGCGACAAACTGCGTGTTCCGGCCCTGCACCATCACCCGCGTGAAGCCATCGGTCAGTTGGAGCAGGCAATCGCCGAGCTGGACAGCCCGCTGCTGGTGGGAAGCTCACTCGGCGGCTACTATGCGACTCACCTGGCCGAGCGCCATGGCCTGAAAGCCCTGCTGGTCAACCCGGCGGTCAGCCCGCACCGGATGTTTGACGGCTATCTGGGCACGCAGAAAAACCTGTATACCGATGAAACCTGGGAATTGACCCACGACCACGTCACCGCTCTGGCCGAGCTGGAAGTGCCGGCGCCTCAGGATGCCCAGCGCTATCAGGTATGGTTGCAGACCGGCGATGAAACACTGGATTATCGCCTCGCCCAACAGTATTACCGCGCCTGTGCCTTGCGCATTCAGGCCGGCGGCGACCACAGTTTCCAGGGTTTTGCCGGGCAATTGCCGGCGTTGCTGAGTTTTGCCGGCATTGGCGCCGATGTGTATCAGGCAATCGATTTCACCGCACTGTGAAGTCTTGCCCCTATTTCATGAATGACTGACGACGAGACCCTATGGCCACTCCCAGCGCTAGCTCTTATAACGCCGACGCCATCGAAGTCCTCTCGGGCCTCGACCCGGTGCGCAAACGCCCCGGCATGTACACCGACACCAGTCGGCCGAACCACCTCGCCCAGGAAGTCATCGACAACAGTGTCGACGAAGCCTTGGCTGGCCACGCCAAATCGGTGCAGGTCATCCTGCACGCCGATCACTCGCTGGAAGTCAGCGATGACGGCCGTGGCATGCCGGTCGACATCCACCCGGAAGAGGGCGTGTCGGGCGTCGAACTGATCCTCACCAAACTCCACGCGGGCGGCAAGTTTTCCAACAAGAACTATCAGTTCTCCGGCGGTTTGCACGGTGTGGGTATTTCCGTGGTCAACGCCTTGTCGACCGAAGTGCGCGTCCGCGTCAAGCGTGACGGCAACGAATACCAGATGACTTTCGCTGATGGCTACAAGGCCACCGAGCTGGAAATCATCAGCACCGTCGGCAAGCGCAACACCGGCACCAGCGTGTACTTCGCGCCGGATCCGAAATACTTCGATTCACCGAAATTCTCCATCAGCCGCCTCAAGCACGTGCTCAAGGCCAAGGCTGTGTTGTGCCCGGGCCTGCTGGTCAGCTTCGAAGACAAAGGCACCGGCGAGAAAGTCGAGTGGCATTACGAAGACGGCCTGCGCTCCTATCTGGTCGATGCCGTCAGCGAATTCGAACGCCTGCCGAACGAGCCGTTCTGCGGCGCTTTCGCCGGTAACAAAGAAGCGGTCGACTGGGCGTTGCTGTGGCTGCCGGAAGGTGGCGACGCGGTGCAGGAAAGCTACGTCAACCTGATCCCGACAGCGCAGGGCGGTACCCACGTCAACGGTTTGCGTCAGGGCCTGCTCGATGCCATGCGCGAGTTCTGCGAATTCCGCAGCCTGCTGCCGCGCGGGGTGAAGCTGGCGCCGGAAGACGTCTGGGAGCGCATTGCTTTCGTTCTGTCGATGAAAATGCAGGAGCCGCAATTCTCCGGCCAGACCAAAGAACGTCTGTCGTCCCGTGAAGCGGCGGCGTTTGTCTCCGGTGTGGTCAAGGATGCGTTCAGCCTGTGGCTCAACGCCAACCCGGAAACCGGTCTGGCCCTGGCCGAACTGGCGATCAACAACGCCGGCCGTCGTCTCAAGGCGAGCAAGAAAGTCGAACGTAAACGCGTGACCCAGGGCCCAGCGTTGCCGGGCAAACTGGCGGACTGCGCCGGGCAGGACCCGATGCGTTCCGAGCTGTTCCTGGTCGAGGGTGATTCCGCCGGTGGCTCCGCCAAACAAGCGCGGGACAAGGAATTCCAGGCGATCCTGCCCTTGCGCGGCAAGATCCTCAACACCTGGGAAGTCGACGGCAGCGAAGTGCTCGCCAGTCAGGAAGTGCACAACATTGCCGTGGCCATCGGTGTCGATCCGGGCGCGGCGGACATGAGCCAACTGCGCTACGGCAAGATCTGCATCCTCGCCGACGCTGACTCCGACGGTCTGCATATCGCCACGCTGCTCTGCGCCTTGTTCGTCCAGCATTTCCGCCCGCTGGTGGATGCCGGTCACGTCTACGTTGCCATGCCGCCGCTGTACCGTATCGACCTCGGCAAAGAGATCTACTACGCCCTCGACGAAGCCGAGCGTGACGGCATTCTCGATCGTCTGGTCGCCGAGAAGAAACGCGGCAAACCACAGGTCACCCGATTCAAAGGTCTGGGTGAAATGAACCCGCCGCAACTGCGTGAAACCACCATGGACCCGAACACTCGGCGTCTGGTGCAACTGACGCTGGGCGAAGACTTCGCCGAAACCTCGGAAATGATGGACATGCTGCTGGCGAAAAAACGCGCCGGTGACCGCAAGACCTGGCTCGAATCCAAAGGCAACCTCGCCGAGGTGCTGGCCTGATGCGGTTTGGCTGGGCCTTCGCGGGTGCCTTGCTACTGAGTGCAATGACTGTGTCGGCCGAGCCGTTACAGGAATTGCGCCTGCTCTCCGAGCATCCGGTCGACGGCATGCGCGGCGGCAACCTGTCGGGGCTGGCACTGTGCGGCAACGAGCTGTGGACGGTGTCTGATCGCGATGACGATCAGATCTACCGTCTCAACACCCGCGACCAGGTGTGGCAGGCCGAAACCGTGCACATCGATGTGCCACAGGTGCCAGACAGTGGTTTGCCGTGGGGTTTGAGTTCGCGCACGTGGGCGGCGTCGTTCATCCGTGGCGGTGATCTGGATTTCGAAGGCATCACCTGCGACAGCGCTGGCAATCGTTACATTGTCAGCGAGGCCCATGCGGCCGTGTTGCAGGTGCCGCCACAAGGCCCGGCGTCATGGCTGAAAATCTCGCCGATGCTGGTGAAAGAAGCTCGCGCCAGTGGCATGTTGCTGCACTTCAACGCGTTGTTCGAAGGTTTGGCGATCAATCCGGCGGGCGATCAGCTGTGGCTGGCGGCGGAGCGTGAGCGCCGTGGCTTGCTGAAGATCAAGCGTCAGCAAACGGTCTGGGATTGCGAAGGTGCCTGTGTGCTGCTCAGTGAAGCCGGGGTCGAGATGCAGCCGCCGCAGTTTCCCAAGGCGCGCGCCGTGACTCGCGACTTTGCTGATCTTTCGCTGTTCAACGGCAAGTTGTTCACCCTTGAGCGCAACGCCTTTCAGATTTGTCGTCGTGATGCCGTGACGGCGAAGGTCGAACAATGCTGGTCGTACGCCGAAGATGCCTTGCAGCCACAGCGCCTTTATTCACAGGCCTATGGCCTGGCGGAAGCGCTTATCGTGGACGCGCAAGGTGCATGGATTGGCCTGGACAACAACGATGGCGTGCGTGCCGACGGCGAGAAACGCCCGATCGTCTGGCGCTTCGCCGCACCTGACGGTGGCTGGAGCGCCAAACCATGAGCCAGCAACCGCCGGGCAAGCGCGCCGGTCGGGTGTTGATGATTCTGGCGTGGTGTGCGGCGCTGTTTCTGGCGACGCGGTTCTTTGGCCAGTGGGAACAGCGCCAGCAGAATCCGAACGTGGTGGTCAGTTCGGAGCAGGGCGAAGGTTTTATCGAAGTGAAGCTGGCCGGCAATGCCCAAGGGCATTTTGTCGCCAGCGGTCAGATCAACGGTGAGCCGGTCGAGTTCATGCTCGACACTGGTGCGACCGATGTGGCGATCCCGGCGGATCTGGCCAAGCGTTTGAAGCTGGAAGAAGGTTTCGGTGTGACCCTGAGCACGGCCAACGGCCTGAGCCAGGGCTATCGGACCAAAATCAACCGCCTGCAATTGGGCGACATCGTGCTGCGGGACGTCCGCGCACTGGTGGCGCCAGGGCTGCATGGCGATCAGGTGCTGCTCGGCATGAGCGCCCTGAACAAACTTGAATTTACTCAGCGCGGTGGCACCATGTTGCTGCGCCAGACAACGAACCGATGAGGCCTGCATGAGCAACCCCCTTGATCTCAGCCTGGACGGCGTAGAACGCCGCTCGTTGGCCGACTTCACCGAAAGTGCCTACCTCAACTACTCCATGTACGTGATCATGGACCGTGCCCTGCCGCATATCGGCGACGGCCTGAAACCGGTACAGCGGCGTATCGTCTACGCCATGAGCGAGTTGGGCCTGGACGCCGATTCCAAGCACAAGAAATCGGCGCGTACCGTCGGTGACGTGCTCGGTAAGTTCCACCCGCACGGTGACTCGGCGTGCTACGAAGCGATGGTGTTGATGGCTCAGCCGTTCAGCTATCGCTACACGCTGGTCGACGGCCAGGGTAACTGGGGTGCGCCGGACGATCCGAAGTCCTTCGCCGCCATGCGATACACCGAAGCGCGCCTGTCGCGTTATTCCGAAGTGCTGCTCAGCGAACTGGGCCAGGGCACTGCCGACTGGGGCCCGAACTTCGATGGCACGCTGCAGGAGCCGCTGGTGCTGCCGGCGCGCCTGCCGAACATTCTGCTCAACGGTACCACCGGTATCGCCGTGGGCATGGCCACGGATGTGCCGCCGCACAACCTGCGCGAAGTCGCTACCGCTTGCGTGCGCCTGCTCGATGAGCCGAAAGCCACGGTCGAGCAGCTCTGCGAACACATTCAAGGCCCGGACTATCCGACCGAAGCGGAAATCATCACGCCGCGCGCAGACCTGCTGAAAATGTACGAAACCGGCAAGGGCTCGGTGCGCATGCGTGCCGTGTACCACGTCGAGGACGGCGACATCATCGTCACCGCGCTGCCGCACCAGGTGTCCGGTGCCAAGGTACTGGAGCAGATCGCCGCGCTGATGCAGGCGAAACCGTCGAAAGCCCCGCAGATCGCTGACCTGCGTGACGAATCCGACCACGAAAACCCGTGCCGCATCGTGATCATTCCGGTCAACAGTCGCGTCGATCACGAAGCGCTGATGCAGCACCTGTTCGCCAGCACCGAGCTGGAGTCGACCTACCGGGTCAACGTCAACATCATCGGTCTGGACGGCAAGCCACAGCTGAAAAACCTCCGCGCCTTGCTGGTCGAATGGCTGGAATTCCGCGTACTGACCGTGCGCCGCCGCCTGCAATTCCGCCTCGACAAGGTCGAGCGTCGCCTGCACCTGTTGGACGGTTTGTTGATCGCCTACCTCAATCTGGATGAAGTGATCCACATCATTCGTACCGAGGAACACCCGAAAGCCAAGCTGATCGAGCGTTTCGCCCTCAGCGAGATTCAGGCCGACTACATCCTCGACACCCGTCTGCGTCAATTGGCGCGACTGGAAGAGATGAAGCTGCGCGACGAGCAGGACGAACTGCTCAAGGAACAAGCCAAGCTGCAAGCGCTGCTGGGCAGCGAAGCCAAGTTGAAGAAGCTGGTGCGTACCGAGCTGATCAAAGACGCCGAAACCTATGGCGACGACCGCCGTTCGCCAATCGTCGAGCGCACCGAAGCCAAAGCGTTGACCGAACACGATCTGCTGCCGAACGAGAAAGTCACCGTTGTGCTGTCGGAAAAAGGCTGGATCCGTTCCGCCAAAGGTCACGACATCGACGCCACCGGCCTGTCGTACAAGGCGGGCGACGGCTTCAAGACCTCGGCGGCGGGGCGCTCCAACCAGTCTGCCGTGGTGATCGACTCCACGGGCCGCAGCTATTCGGTTGCTGCGCATACGCTGCCGTCGGCACGTGGCCAGGGCGAACCGTTGACCGGTCGTCTGACGCCGCCGCCGGGTGCCTCGTTCGAATGTGTGCTGATGCCGGAAGACGACGCGTTGTATGTGATTGCTTCCGACGCCGGATATGGTTTCGTGGTGAAAGGCGAAGACCTGCAAGCCAAGAACAAGGCCGGTAAAGCCCTGTTGAGCCTGCCGAACAACGCCAAAGTGATCGCGCCGCGGCCGGTAGCGGATCGTGAGCACAACTGGCTGGCCTCGGTCACGACCGAAGGTCGCCTGCTGATCTTCAAAATCAGCGATCTGCCACAATTAGGTAAGGGCAAGGGCAACAAGATCATCGGTATTTCCGGTGAGCGTGTGGCCAGTCGCGAAGAATATGTCACGGACATCGCCGTGCTTCCGGAAGGCGCCACGTTGGTGTTGCAGGCCGGAAAACGCACGCTGTCGCTGAAGGCCGACGACCTCGAACACTACAAAGGTGAGCGTGGACGTCGCGGGAATAAACTCCCGAGGGGCTTTCAGCGGGTTGATGCGCTGCTCGTCGAAAACCTCAATTAGGCGTCCTAGAGGCGTCGATCCACGATTTAACGCGTAGATCGACGCTTTGGCGCTGGAGTCGGAACGCATATTCACGGATGATATGGCCTTTCCAAGCGCCGGCGTGGCCGAGCGTTCTTCATATTTATTGAGTATTTTCACTGTGGTCAGCCTTGTGGCGGCCACCTGGACGGGATGATGACTGCTCTGCGCCCCCTTATTTTCCTGCTCGCCGGCGTTCTTGGTCTGGCGGGTTGCAGCGTTCACCAGCCGGTGTCGCTGTATCAACTGGACAGCGGAAGTCCGGTTCAGCCTGCGCAAAGCGCAGGCATGGCGGTTTTATTGGGCCCGGTAGTCGTAGCCGACTACCTGCAACGTGAAACCCTGCTGCAACGTCAACCCGATGGCAGCCTGCAGGCAGCGACCGACGGTCGCTGGGCGGGCAGCCTTTCGTCGGATATCGATCAGTTGTTGATGCGTCAGGTGGCGGGCCATCTGGATAGCCAACGTGTGGTGCTGGCACCGGCCACGACCGGGTTTACTCCGGATGTGCAGGTGTTACTGACCATCACGCGTCTGGACTCTGGTCAGAAACAACCGGCGATCCTCGATGCCCAGTGGCGCTTGATCGACCGTCGTGGTCAGGTGCGCGATAACCGCATCGTGCATCTGCAAGAGCTGCACGCCGGCAGTACGGCTTCGCAGGTTCAGGCCCAGGGCATTTTGCTGCAGCGTCTGGCCGAGCAATTGTCAGTGGCGCTGAAACCGTTGGCCAATCAGCCTCCGGTGGCTGAAGCACCGCGTAAGTCGGCACCAAAACCGGCCGCGCCGGCGGCGGAAGCCGAGAAGCAGCCGAAGATTCCGATGGCCTCGCCGATTCGGACGGATATGGAAGTGTTCCGCTTCTAAGCTGGATCGAGTCAGAACAGAGCCCGCCTTGTGCGGGCTTTGTTGTGTCTGGGGGCTAGAGGATCAAAAGCCCCTCACCCTAACCCTCTCCCGGAGGGAGAGGGGACCGATTGGGGGATATTGCAGAGTTACGCCGACCTGATCGTCCAGCTGTGAATCCATAATCGACTCGATTTGTCAGGTCGATGTATAGCGTCAGACACCTCGGTCAGTCCCCTCTCCCTTTGGGAGAGGGCTAGGGTGAGGGGGAAAGTGCAGGCAACAAAAAAGCCCGCAGACAATCACTCGTCTGCGGGCTTCCGTGGTTCAGGCCTTAGGCTTACGCCCGGCGCTCATGCATCCGCGCCAGTTGCCGTTCCAGCATCGACGGATAAGGCTCCATCAACCGCTCCACGCAGCAAGCACCCTCAGGACTGGCGATAGGCCGGATCCGCGCACGCTGACGAATCAGCGCGTCATCACTGATCTTGCGCTCAACCAGCAGCAGGTTGCGGCTGTGCTGCGACAGGGCCAGTGCATCCTGCGCCGAATCGGTCAGCAGCAGATCAATCTGGCTCAGACCGAACAACTCATCGCCCAAGGTCAGGCCCAATTGCAATTGCAGGGTGATGCCGCTGTCCGCGACTTCAATCTGCAACTGATGACCCAGCGCCCGCAACAGTTCGCCGCAGCAGATCGCATTGGTCAGGTAGTCATCGCCACTGTCTTCGGTGTGGAACAGCATCAGCGTGCTGCCGTCGTTGAGGGTTTCGATTTCACCCTGATACAGCGAAGCAGCCTGATCGAGGCAGTCGCGATAACGCTCCTGCAACTCCTCCAGACGTGCACGTGGCAAGCGGCGCAGTTGCTCCTGTGAACCCAGTTGCACGGCCAGCACGGCGGTGTGCTGCGGCACGCTTGGCGACGGCTGACGAACGACGGGTTGCGGCGCGCCATTGAGCGACTCGTCGCGCAGGTCGGCGAATGCGTCATCGTCATCATCGTCTTCGACGGTACTGACCAGATGTCGCGGTGCAGGCTTCTGTGCCGCCATCGGACGGGTTTCGTCGAAACTTGGATCACGCAAGTTGCGCACCTCGAATTCCGGTTCGTCCTCTTCGTCCTCGAACTCAGGCTCCGGTTCCGGCGCAGGCTCCGGCGCGTAGTTGGCGTGCAGCTGACGCGCCAGATCGCCGATTTCATCCTGACGATCGATGCCCGGCGTGTGCTCGTCAATCCGGCGCAGCCACACGCGCAATTGCAGCAACGGCGTCGACAGATAGCGGCCCATGCGCAGGCTCAAGGCCAGCGACAGCGCCAACAGAATCGCACTGAGAATGCCCATGCTTTGCAGGCTGATGGTCATCGGCTGCTGGAACTGATCCATGTCCAGGCTGATGCGCAGTTGCCCGGCGGTCACGTCCTGGAAAGTGATCTTGCTCTCGTACATGCCTTCGGCTTCGCCCAACAGGCTGTGCTTGGGCCGCTGACCGGATTCGGCGAGGATGCGGTTATCCACGCTGTAGATCGCCGCGTGGGCCACCAGTTTGTTTTTGGTCAGGTTGTTGAGCAGCACGTTGAGGCTGAGGATGTCGTTGGACACCAACAGCTCCGTGGCGGAGGTGGCGGTCTGCGTGGTCAGGCTTTCACCCAGCGCATCGGCCTGCTCGTGCATGGCCTGCTTGAATTGCAAGCCCATTACCCCGGCATAAATCACCAGGGCCAGAGCGACCAGGATCACGTTATGGCTGGCAATGCGCAATGCAATCGGTACACGGCGATGACGCAGTGCACGGAAGATCAGCAGGAAGAAGTTATCGGTTTTAACTGGCGTGGGCCGGTTCACTGAGCTCGGCTCTTTTGTCCGTGAAGTTGACGCGCAGTATAGCGACAGGCCCTAGACCGGCAAAGCGCTCGCGGTGCCCGATGGTCACTGAAAGTGGGTAGAATGCGGTTTTTTTCCAGTTGCGGGGGTGCGCGTTGCGCGAAATCGTCCTGATTAACATCACGGGAGTCGACCGTCCGGGTCTGACTGCGGCCATTACCGGCGTTCTGGCACAAGGTGGTGTGAACATTCTCGACATCGGTCAGGCGGTGATCCACGACACCCTGTCGTTCGGCATCCTGGTTGAAATTCCCGATTCCGAGCAAGGCAAATCGGTGCTCAAGGACATCCTGTTCAAGGGCTACGAGCTCGACCAGCAGGTGCGCTTCACCCCGGTGTCCGAAGAGGATTACCAGCAATGGGTGGGCAATCAGGGCAAAAAGCGCCACATCGTCACCCTGCTGACCCGCAAGGTAACTGCCGGCCAATTGCAGGCGGTCAGTTCGATCACGGCTAAATACGGTTTGAATATCGACCATATCGACCGTCTGTCGGGTCGTATGCCGCTGGACACGCCGGCCGACAAAGGCAAGGGCTGTATCGAGTTTTCCGTGCGTGGCGAGGCGGCCGATCCGCAGGCGCTGCGAGCCGAATTTCTTAGCGTGGCCCAAGAGCTGAACGTCGACATCGCCTTCCAGGAAGATTCGCTGTTCCGTCGCAACCGTCGTCTGGCGGTGTTCGACATGGATTCGACCTTGATCGAAGCCGAGGTCATCGACGAACTGGCCAAGGCTGCCGGGGTCGGCGAACAAGTCTCCGAAATCACTGAACGGGCCATGGCCGGCGAACTGGATTTCCGCGCCAGCTTCAAAGAACGTCTGGCCTTGCTCAAAGGTCTGGATGTCAGCGTGCTGGATTCGATCGGCGCTTCGCTGCGTCTGACCGAGGGCGCGGAAACGCTGTTCGCCGAGCTCAAGCGTCTGGGCTACAAAACTGCGATCCTCTCCGGTGGCTTCACCTATTTCGCCAAGCAATTGCAGGCCAAACTCGGCATCGACTACGTGTTCGCCAACGAACTGGAAGTGGTCGACGGCAAGTGCACCGGCGTTGCGATCGAGCCGATTGTCGACGCGCAGCGCAAGGCTGATTTGCTGAAAGAGCTGGCACACAAGGAGGGTTTGCGTCTGGAGCAGACCATCGCGGTCGGCGACGGCGCGAATGACCTGCCAATGCTGGCGATTGCCGGTTTGGGCGTGGCATTCCGTGCCAAGCCGTTGGTGAAGCAGTCGGCGAAGCAGGCGATTTCCACCCTAGGGCTGGATGGCGTGCTGTATCTGCTGGGTTTCCGGGATCGTGACGGGCAGCTCTGAGATCTCTATCGCCTGACTTGGCCTCTTCGCGAGCAGGCTCGCTCCCACATTTGAAATGCATTCAACTGTGGGAGCGAGCCTGCTCGCGAAGGGCGCGCCTCGGTCTATAGCGACTTCCACAACGAATCAAAATCTTCCTCGCTCCCGCCATGTTGCGCGGCCTCCAGCGAGCGGTAAGCAAACTGATTGAAGCTGTGCGTACTTGCCACTCGCCGATCCAGCCCGGCGCGGTGTTCTTCGCCTTGGGTATTGATCATCACCTTGCTGCCTTCCTGAAATGGCAAACGCGGTGCCAGCAAGGTCGCGGGCAGATCGATCGCACTGATTTCCGGTAACAGTAATCCGCGCAAATACTGGCTGTGATCGTCCCGCGAGCGCACCAGTTGCAGCCCACAAGGCTGTGCATGCGGGGCCACCAGTTCGATGCCCATTTGCGTGCCGCCACCGCGTACCTGGCGGATCCAGCGGATCACCGCAATGCTCCAGCCCAGACTGACACTGTCGTGTATTCCGAGCATTTCTCCGGCCTGCAGTTCGGCGGGCACTTCCTCTGGCCATGCCAGGCAATAGCCGCCGGGGCTGTGGTTGATCACCGGCAGGGTATGGGTCGGGTAATGGGGTGTGCTGTCGGTGCCGCCTTCGTCCTCGAGCAATTGGTCGTACTGGATTTCCTCGTAAGGCAAAAACTGCTCGGCATTACTCTGCGGGGCTGCGTCGAAAGCCTGACTCCAACTGTCCTTTTCACCTTTGATGACGGCACTGCTGAAATTCGCCGAGCGCGCCCCGGGAAGCTTGAGCAGCTCGCTGAAACTGCGCTCACCGCCGAGGTAGAAGTGCAGGGCGCTCATGCCCACGCACACGGTCAGATTGCCTTGGCCAACGGTGCGCTGAAAACTGCGTTCAGCCGCTTGCCCCCAGGTTGCGTGCAAGTGTTGCAGGGTATCGAAGCTCAACCCGGTCGGCACGGGCAGCGGCGTCGAACTGCCCTGATGCAGCAAGTGCGCTTCGATGGCATTCACCAGCGGTTGTGGATCGAAACCGAGCAACCCGGGTTGTTGCTCGCTACGAAACATGCTGCGGTAGCGTGGGCCGGCATCCAGTTCTGCACTGATCGCCAGCAGACCGGCGTCCGGGCTTGCCGGATGCAGCTTGAGCAGCGCGCTCCACGGTTCCAGCACTTCGGCGAGCCGGGCGATCTGGTTCTGCCGCAATTGATTACAGCGGGCACTGCCCAGCAAGAGTGCGCAGATGTACGTCTGTTCCAGGCTCAACTCTGTCGTCAGGCTGGCCAGATCGTCGTGCACGCGGCGGTGTTGCAGTTGTAGTTCAGCGGCGCTGCGATACAGCTGATGCAGTTCGAACCACAGATGCTCCGGCGGCGAGCTATACAGTTGAGTGGCCCGCAGCAACTGCCCTTTGAGTGCATGGGCCGCCCGTTGCAGGGCGGTGCTGACCAATGCCGCGCGATCCTTGCTGTACTTCGGTGCAATCCGCAACACGATCTGTTTGTAGCCGACGGCCAGATGGCTTTGTAATGCCTGACAGAGATTGCTGATCTTGCGCGAACGTTCATCCAGCATGATCGCCTGATGCAAGAAGTGTCGCTCCAGGTGCTGGCAGACGAAATACACTTCGGGGCGTAGCAACTCCAGCAGGTTGAGGCGGTTGTCGCTGGGCGTGAGCAGTTGGTTGAGTTCGCCCATGGCTTGATAAAGCAGGCGGGCGGTTTCGCCGATGTTGGCTTTGGGCAGGCCGGCGATCCAGCGCTTGAGGTCGCGCGGGGCGGCTTCGCAAAACGACAGGCGGGTTTGCGTCGGGGTCGGGGCGCTCAGGGAGGCTTGGGGGCGAGACTCACTCATGCCGTGACGGGCTCCGGCGGCGAAATGGGCAATGCCCCAAACTCTAGCAGCTGTGGTCTGTTTCGTCGGATGGCGTCAGGCTTTTTGACCGCTGGTCTGCTGGCCGGATGCCATTCCCCAAGCCCTACTAGTCTCTCAGGCGTGCGATCGGAAACGCACGGTTGCACGGCCTGCCGTCAACCTCGGGCAGGTCTCCCGAAACTTCAAGGAGATGAGGTTCATGTCTAAATATGCAGTGGCAAATCAATGGGGTGGCAGTTCGGCGCCGTGGCATCCGGGTGGAACTTGGGTGTTGGGTGGGCGGGACAACCAGAATGTCGTCGCTATCGACATCAAGTCGCACGATGACGGCAAAACGTTCACTGGCACCATGACCTATGCCGGGGAAGGTCCCATTGGCTTCAAAGCGCAACGCACCGGTCAGAACCAGTACAACGTCGAGAATCAGTGGGGTGGCAATGATGCCCCATGGCATCCGGGCGGCAAGTGGGTGATTGGCGGCCGGGACAATCAGAACGTTATCGCGTTGAGCGTCACGTCCAGTGACGGAGGGAAAAACCTCAGTGGCACCAATACCTATGTCAACGAAGGCCCGATCGGCTTCCGTGGGCAGATAGAGTAACGGCACCACCGAGTCGTATCCGCCCTTTCGCAGACGTGCGAACGGGCGGATCAGTGGCTCACAGCATTCAGGCGTTTGGCAGCGCCAGGCCCTGGCCCATCTGCACTGGCGAACCCGCCGCCAGTTCTTCAGCCCATTTAACCTGATCCGGGCCGAACAGCACGATCGCGGTCGAACCCAGCTTGAAGCGGCCCAGTTCGGCACCTTTTTCCAGATGGATCGGCGCACGCGCGGCTTCGTCGTAGCGGAAGGTTTTCAGTTCACGCTTCGGCGGCGTGACCAGACCGGCCCACACGGTTTCAATCGAAGCGACGATCATCGCGCCGACCAGCACCACCGCCATCGGGCCGCGCTCGGTGTCGAAAATGCACGCTACACGCTCGTTACGGGCGAACAGCTCCGGGACGTTTTCAGCGGTGGTCTGATTCACCGAGAAGATCCGGCCCGGGATGTAGACCATCTCGCGCAGGGTGCCTGCCAGCGGCATGTGCACGCGGTGGTAGTCCTTCGGCGACAGGTAAATAGTGGCGAAGTCGCCGCCCATGAACGGTGCTGCGTTGGCCGCATCACCGCCGAGCAGTTCCAGCACGCTGAAGCTGTGCCCCTTGGCCTGGAACACGCGACCGTGTTCGATCGGGCCAAGTTGGCTGACTGCGCCGTCGGCCGGGCTGAGGATCGCGCCCGGAGTCTGGTCCAGTGGCCGCGCGCCGTCTTTCAGGGCGCGGGTGAAGAAGGCGTTGAAGTGCTCGTAAGCAGTCAGGTCTTCGACCAGCGCTTGCGACATGTCCACCTGGTAGCGCTTGGCGAACCACTGGGTGAAGGCATTCTTGAACCAGCGCACGCGGCACTCGGCAATGCAGCCGGCCAGACGCGACAGCAGGTGATGAGGCAGCAGGTACTGGCTGAGGATAAACAGACGCTCTTTCATTAGTTGTCCTTAAAAACCTTAAATCTCGACAGGCGTGTCAGGGTGGTTGCCCCATTCGCCCCAGGAACCGGCGTAGCCCTTGACCCGCGGATAACCGAGGGACTTGGCCACCAGATAAGTGAAGCCCGACCGGTGATGGGTCTGGCAGTGGGTAATGATTTCTTTGTCCTTGGTGATCCCGAGACCTTCGAGGATCTGCGGCATGTCTGTGCGAATACGCAGCTGTCGGGCCTTGTCCATGCCGGCAGTCCATTCGAAATTGACCGCGCCGGGGATGTGCCCGGACTTGGCCGCCAGCACTTTCTCGCCGGAATACTCCAGCGGCCCGCGCGCATCCCAGATCGCCAGATCGGCAGCGCCGAGACGGCTTTGCAGGTATTCGCGTGTGGCGGTTGGCGCTTCGTGCAAGGTCAGCGCCAGCGAGCCGCCGACAGCGGGCGGCACCTGAATCGACATCGGCATGCCTTCTGCCAGCCACGCCGGCAGACCACCGTCTATATAGTGGTACTGGTCGTGACCGATGACGTCGAGCAGCCAGATGAAGCGCCCGGCCCAGCCGCCGCCTTCGTCGTCATAGACCACGTAGACCGCTTCTTTGCGATGGCCCAGTTCACCGAACAACGCCTCCAGATCAGCTTTCACCGGCAGCAGGCCCGGCGCCGGCGGCTGGCCGAGCTGGGTGCGTTTCGGGTCGACAAAACGTGCGCCGGGGAGATGACCTTCGGTGTAGCGGGCAGCGCTGGTCAGATCCACCAGAATCAGTTCAGGGGAATCGAGACGCGGGAGCAGGTCGCTCGGCTCGATGACGAGCGGCAAGCCAGAGAAGTCAGACATGTGAGGTCTCCAGAGCACAAAGGGGAGGATTGTAGCGCAGCCTCATCGGCCACGGCTGCTAAAGCTGTGCAGGGCCTTTTCGATGCACTGCGCGGTTTTGCCAAAGGCTTGCACGGTGATGTCGGCGAACGGCCCGCCGCCCTGATCGGCGACGACGATCATGATCACCCGGCCATTGTTGACCAGAGAGCGCAGGAACAGATGCTCGCCACGAAACAGCGTGCGCAGGCTCGGCGGCAGCAGAGCGGAGAACTGTGCATTGTTGTCCGGAGTGATGCGCACCTGCGCTTGTTGCGCGAGCAAGCGTTGCAGCACGCTACTTTGGCTGACGGCAAACGTCAGCGCAGCGGCTTCTTTTGGCAAACCATAGGTTTGCTGCACGCGCAGACTGGATTGGGTGCGGTCGGCCATCAGGATCATTACCCGGCGCATGCCGCTGGCGGCCAGGGCATCGCGCGCGGCGACGGTCAGGCTCATCGCATTGGTGAAGCGACTCGGTTCGGCCAGCAGTTCGGCACATTGCTTGCGCCATTGGCCCAGGTCTTCAGCTGAGGGCGCGGCGGCCGGCAACATCCCGGCCGGCAAGCGCAGCGTGCCCCACGGCCACAGCAGCGAAACCGCCGGGTGCCACAGGTCAGGCATCGCGTGATGACGCGCGCTGTTGGCGGCTTGCTGGTGCAACTGCTGCTGCACGTCATCCATGGAAATCTGCAGATAAAGGCTGGTCAGGTACTGCCAGCGTTCGCTGTGCGGACTGTCCCAGGCCTGTTGCGCCGACAGCGCCAGACCGTTGGCCAGCAACACGGTGTTGGCTGGCTGGTTAAGCCAGCGGCGCAGCGTCGGGTCATCGTCGAGGCGATTCTGCTGGCGCAACGGATGTTCGCTGTCGCGGGCAATGCGCAGCACTTTGACCAGTTCGCGTTGCTCACTCAGCAGCAGTTTATAGCCCTGCTGCACCCAGATCGGCAGATGCCAGGCCTGCACCAGCGCTTCTGCGATTTTCAGCAGACGCACGCCGAACAATTGCTTTTCGACGACGCGCGCCGACTCGCCCTTGTGGATAACCCGCAATTCCCACTCTTCAAGCATTTGCGGATAGGTCAGCGCCAATGGCCACAGCGGCGACAAAAACAGCAGGCTGCCCCAATGAATGTCCTGCCACAGCCGCGCCAGGCGACTGGCGAAAAAACCGTTGGCCTGTTGCGTCGCATGCTGGCTGATCATCTGCAACTGGCGCAGGGCCTTGGGAATTTGCATCTGCGGCTCGGCGGGCAACCGCGCCAGCAGTTCTTCTGTACGGGCAAGGCCGAGGCGATTGATCGCCACTTCAAGATTTTCCGCCGGCGCGGCCATGGTGCCGTGGGTGTGACGATTCGCCTCACGGATGATGCTCAAGGCCAGTGCCGGGCTGTCCTGCATCAGGTCGGCGATGTCGCGCAGCGAGCTGCGATTGTCGCGAATCGCCCTACACACCTTGTCGTGAGACTCTTGCGGCACGGGCAGCCGGACGCCATCGAGCAACTTTACCCAGCCGTCGAGGGTGGTCGGTTTTGCGTGTGGGACGTTCGTTTCATTAGCCATGTCTGGAGGGGATCTTCACTGACTGTAGACGCGCCCGGCATGGGCTAAATTGGCTTTTCGCCTGAACTGGCTATAGTCTGGCGCAGTTTTGCCGATAAGTAGAAGAAGAGATTTTTTAACTTCCGAATATGACCTTGAACCCGACTTAAGTAAGTACTTTCTACCTATGGCTAAAATTATCGGCATCATCGTCGTATTCGCGAGCGTGCTCGGCGGATACGTGCTCTCCCACGGCAAGATTGCCGCCCTGATCCAGCCTTTCGAGGTGTTGATCATCGGTGGTGCTGCACTCGGTGCATTCCTGCAGGCCAACCCTGGCTACATGACCATGCACGTGCTCAAGAAGTCCCTGAGCATGTTCAGTTCGCGCTTCAGCCACACTTTCTACCTGGAAGTGCTCGGCCTGATCTACGAGATCCTCAACAAGAGCCGCCGCGAAGGCATGATGGCCATCGAAGGCGACATCGAAGATGCTGCTGCGAGCCCGATCTTCGCCAAGTACCCGGCGGTGCTCAAAGACGAACGCATGACCGCGTTCATCTGCGATTATCTGCGCATCATGTCGTCCGGCAACATGGCCCCGCATGAGTTGGAAGGCCTATTCGACATGGAGTTGTACAGCCTCAAGGAAGACCTTGAGCACCCATCGCATGCGGTGAACGGCATCGCCGACGCCATGCCGGGCTTCGGTATCGTCGCGGCGGTACTCGGTATCGTGGTGACCATGGCCTCGCTGGGTGAAGGCGATCAGAAGTCCATCGGTCTGCACGTGGGTGCGGCACTTGTGGGTACCTTCTTCGGTATTCTCGCGGCGTACGGTTTCTTCGGCCCGTTGGCGCATTCCCTGGCCCACGATGCCAAGGAAGAACTGAACGTCTATGAAGCCATCAAGGCTTCGTTGGTGGCTTCGGCTTCCGGCATGCCGCCATCGCTGGCAGTCGAGTTTGGTCGCAAGGTGCTGTACCCAGCCCACCGTCCAAGCTTTGCCGAGCTGGAACAAGCCGTTCGCGGTCGCTAAGTCATGGAAAATAATCAGCCGATTATCATCAAGCGCGTCAAGCGCATAGCCGGCGGGCATCACGGCGGGGCGTGGAAAATCGCCTTCGCCGACTTCGCCACGGCGATGATGGCGTTCTTCCTGGTGCTGTGGCTGCTGTCCACCGCCACGCCTGAGCAGAAGATCGCCATCGCCGGTTACTTCAAAGACCCGGTCGGCTTTTCCGAAAGCGGCACGCCGTACATCATCGACCTGGGTGGCACGCCGACCCTGGCCCCGGAAAACACCCTCAACCCGGAAGTGAAGTCGCAACCGCAGCCTGACAAGGTCACGGTCGACACCGAGCAGGTTGAAGGCATGGCCGAGCAGGTCGAAAAGGAACGTCTGGAACTGCTCCTGCAAGAACTGCAGAACAAGGTCGACGAGAACCCGCAACTGCAGAAGTTCAAGGACCAGATCCTCTTCGAGATCACGCCGAACGGCTTGCGCATCCAGATCATGGACGCCGAGAACCGGCCGATGTTCGATTCGGGTTCTGCACGCCTGAAGCCGTACTTCGAAGACATCCTGCTGGCCATGGCCGACACCATCAAAGCGGTGCCGAACAAGATCAGCATCAGCGGCCACACCGACGCCAAGCCGTACACCGGCACCGGCGATTTCGGTAACTGGGAACTGTCGGCCAATCGCGCCAACGCCGCGCGTCGTGCCTTGATCGCCGGCAGCTATCCGGATGCGCAAGTGGCGCGGGTGGTGGGTTATGCCTCGTCGGCGCTGTTCGACAAGGAAAACCCGTTCAACCCGGTCAACCGCCGCATCGATATCGTGGTGCTGACCAAAAAGGCCCAGGCCGCCATCGAAGGTTCGCAAGGTGCCGATCCGGCGAAACCGGCAGACGAAAGCCAGAACGGTAACGCTCCGGCGACACCGGTTGATCCGAACGCCTTGCCTGCGGATCAGCAACCGGTGCCGGCACACGAGCTGCGCGAACGGCTGAACCTGTTCGACGATGCCGCGCCGAAACCGGCGGAGCCGGGCAGTGCGGCGCCAGCTCCTGCGCCGAAGCAGTAAGAGACGAAAAAGCCGACAGTGATGTCGGCTTTTTTGTGGCTGTCGGTATGGTTTTTGTGGGGGACTTGAGATCCATCCCCCCTCACCCCAGCCCTCTCCCCAAGGGGTAGAGGGGGAAGGGAGCCGATCTTCATGTTGTTCAGAATCCAGGTTCGGATCGATATTTCAGGTCGGCGTACCTCGCACATTTACCACGGTCAGTCCCCTCTCCCTCCGGGCGGTCCGAAGTTTCGGGAGGGCTAGGGTGAGGGGCTCCAAAGGTAAACCTCCGATCAAAACCCCCGCCGAATCCTGCTCTTCAATTGATCATGAAACTGCTCGGCATTCTTCTTGTAAGTCCCCTTCAGCGACTCACTCATCGAATCCAGCATCACCGACCGCTTGTTCGTCACCTCCTCACGATACGCATCGATAAAAAAATTCAGATCTTTATCCGTGCTCAACTTCGGCCACTTGTCCAGATACAACGGCAATTCCGCCGGCCCGGTCTTGAACGAACAGATTCTTCGATTGCTGATAGTCGCCTCACCAATTTCGAACGGCACCCACCACGACAACGCGGTCTTCTCCGATACCACCGCCAGCAAGTGCGTGCACTCGGTGATGTTGCGGGTGATGACGCCGGTGATGTCATCGGTGGTTTGCGATTCAGGATCCAGCACATCGAGGTAGGTCTTGATGTTGGCCTGGATCAGGCGGCTGTTGATGGCGATGGCGTGGGCGCGGTCCATGTGGCGGTAGCTGATGAAGACGGGCATCAGAAGTGTCCTTTGAGGGCGAGTTCGCGGTAGTAGGCGCCGAGGGCGGTGAGGCGGCAGCCGGTGGAGTGGATGGCGGCGTAATACATGTGCTCGGCGTCTACCGGTTCGATCAGGCTGTGGCGATTGCACATTTGCAGTTGTTTGAAGATGTCGCCGTGATCGGGATCGAACGAGGGCTCTGTGGGCTCGTAACTTGGATCGAGCCTGAACACGAAGCTGGGATCGGAAAACCAGTCTTTGAGTTTGCGCAGGGTTTCCTCGGGAATGAGCGGTGCGACTTCACGCAGCGGTACAAACTGCGAAACATTGGTCTTGAATACCGGACGCTGCTCCCAAGCGCCCAGCGCATTGTCGACAAACGAGTAAACGCTACCTGGCGTGACCTTGCCGAGGACGTTGGCAGCGCCCCCGTGCAGCGCTTGCAGCAACAGGTCGGTGAATACGCCATGGCCGCGACTTTCCAGCGCGGACTGTTCTTTTTTACAGGCCGTGAGAATGGTCATGCCTTCGCCAATCACACTGCTACCGCCGCGCAAACCGCGCATGGCAGCGGCCGCGCCGGCCTGGCAGCAATCGAGGATGACGATTTTGTTTTTGATCTGCGACGCCTGATCAGCCCACAGCAGAATGTCGCTGATGCGAATGCCTTCCCCGCCGTGCTTGAAGTCCTGCGGAATCAGCAGCCCTTCGTCGATGCTGGTATCGAACTGGCCGTGGCCGGCGAAGTACAACAGAGCCACGTCGCAATCACCGGAAAACAGACTCTGAATCTGTTGCTTCAGGGTGTTGAGTGTCAGGTTTTCCTCAGATGAGGTCAGCACTTTACTGCTGAAGTTCGGGCGCCCGTTGGCATGGCGTTCCAGCACCGACGCCATGGCCATCGCATCGTTGTTGCAGCCGCTCAATGGCGCCACGTGCTGATAATGATTGATGCCGATAAACAGTCCCTTGCGCATGGTTACACCGCCGTATGCAGGCGAATCGCGCTAACGATGCTTTTGGTGCTCCACGCGCATTCGGCGTTCGCGGCGTTGCGCACGACCGTGGAAATGCGCTCGGCGCCGAAGGGTTTGATCGCGATGATGACTTTGCCCATACGCTTGGCGATCTCGATTTCCTTGTTGATCCACTTGCTGTAGGTCGAGTACATGCCAGCCATGATCAGCACCGCCGAGCAAGGGCGGATCTTGTTCTCGATGGCTTCCTCCAGTTGCTTGTCGGTTTGCGCGCCCAAAATCGGGTTATGCGGCGGTACGGAAAAATTCTTGAAGGTGAAACCCGGTTGCGCGCCGAGCAGGCGTACCAGATTGTCGTGGGCGTGGGAGTAGTTCCACGAATGGCTGATGAACAGATGATAGGTTTGCATGGGGTTCCTCGGAAGTCGCGAATGTGCGAAGGAGGAAGTGACTGTAGGCACCTGCGTGATGGCTACAAGGTGTTGGCGGCAAAAGAGAAATGTCCTGCAAGCAGGCGCGCTAAAGCCCTACAGAAAGGTCTGATGTTTAAGCGTTCGGGGGATTTGCAGGGGGTGATCCTACGGCCGGCAGCCCTGTGCTTCAGGGCTGCCGGTGCGGCTGTTTAATAGCCGTTTTCAGGCAGGCTGGCGATGATCGAGCGGTAGCTGTTCATCCGTTGCTGTTGCACGCGACCGTCTTCCAGCGCCTTGAGCAGCGCACAGCCCGGTTCACGGTCGTGTTTGCAGTCGCGGAAACGGCAAGTGCCGAGCAGGTCGTTGAACTCGATGAAACCGGCTTCGACATCGGCGCGGCTGACGTGGCCCAGGCCGAATTCACGGATGCCCGGGGAGTCGATCAGCTCACCGCCACCGGGAAAGTGGAACAGGCGCGCGGTGGTCGTCGTATGCGTGCCCTGGCCGGACAACTCGGACAGCGGCCCGACACGGGTTTCCACTTCAGGCAGCAGGCTGTTGACCAGCGAAGACTTGCCGACACCGGACTGGCCGACGAACACACTGATGCGGCCATCGAGCTGCTGTTGCAGTTGTTCCATGCCATTGCCGTGGTGCGCCGACACTTCCAGCACCGGATAACCCAGCGTGCGGTACACCGCCAGCAGCGCATTGAGCGCCGGGGCGTTCTGCTCGTCGATCAGGTCGAATTTGTTCAGCAGCAGCAACGGACGGATGCCCGCGTGTTCCGCCGCGACCAGATAGCGGTCGATCAGGTTGGCATGCGGCTCGGGCAGCGGCGCGAAGACGATGACGATCATGTCGACGTTGGCGGCTACCGGTTTGAGCTGGCCACGGCTGTCCGGGCGGCACAGTTCGGTGGTGCGCGGCAGTTGCGCGACAATTACCCCGATGCCCTGATTACCGGCACGCCAGACGACGGTGTCGCCGGTTACCAGTGCGGGCAGGTTGGCGCGCAAGTGGCAGCGGAAGACCTGGCCGGCCTGATCACCGTCAACGGCCTCGACCTCGACCTGCACACCGAAGTGGGCGATCACCAGACCTGTCTGTTCCGGGCCCAGATCGCCGCCCTCAAGGGCTTCGACAGCCGAGGACTCGCGTTTGGCGGCGCGTGCAGCGCGTTCGCCCTGAATCTTTTCGATGCGCCAGTTTTGACGACGATTGAGTTGGCGTTTGGCCATGGGTGTTCCGTCTGAAGAATGCAGCGATTAGGTAAAACGGCCGCGAGTTTAGCACGCCCGGGCACTGGCCTAGGCTAAACTGCGCACCATTGCCTAGGAGCCGAAATATGCCAAACCCGCAGAACCTGATCTGGATCGACCTGGAAATGACCGGTCTGGATCCGGAAAACGACGTCATCATCGAGATGGCCACCATCGTCACCGACAGTGACCTCAACACCCTGGCTGAAGGCCCGGTAATTGCCATCCACCACAGCGACGAAGTGCTCGCGCGCATGGACGAATGGAACACGCGCACTCACGGCAACTCCGGCCTGACCCAGCGCGTGCGCGACAGCCGTATCAGCATGGCTGAAGCCGAAGCGGAAACCATCGCCTTCCTGGAGAAGTGGGTGCCGAAGGGCAAGTCACCGATCTGCGGCAACAGCATCTGCCAGGATCGCCGCTTCCTTTATACCCACATGAAAGGGCTGGAAAGCTACTTCCACTACCGCAACCTCGACGTCTCCACGCTCAAGGAACTGGCCGCGCGCTGGGCACCGGACGTGCGCGACAGCTTCAAGAAGGGCAGCACGCACCTGGCGCTGGACGACATCCGCGAATCGATCGCCGAACTGCAGCACTACCGCAAGCACTTCATCAAGTTCTGATTGCTGGCGGTGGGGGCAAACCCTGCAACTGCCCCCTTTTGGTGCTGCACTGAAATGGCTAGACTGCGCGCCTTCCTGCCTGGATCACCACCATGTTGCTGATGCTCTATCTGATCGCCATTACCGCTGAAGCCATGACTGGCGCTCTGTCTGCGGGCCGTCGCGGCATGGACTGGTTCGGTGTGGTGTTGATTGCCTGCGTCACGGCATTGGGCGGCGGTTCGGTGCGCGATGTGCTGCTTGGGCATTACCCGCTGACCTGGGTCAAACACCCTGAATACCTGGTGCTGACTTCCGTCGCGGCGATGTTCACCGTGTTCACCGCGCGCTGGATGCGCCACCTGCGCTCGCTGTTCCTGGTGCTCGATGCCGTCGGTCTGGTGGCGTTCACCCTGATCGGCTGCATGACTGCGCTGGAAATGGGCCACGGCATGTTGGTGGCGTCTGTCAGCGGCGTGATTACCGGTGTCTTTGGTGGCATCCTGCGCGATATCTTCTGCAACGACATTCCGCTGATTTTCCGCCGAGAGCTATACGCCAGCGTCTCGTTTGCAGCGGCGTGGTGTTACATGCTTTGCCTGTACCTGAACGTACCGAGCGAGCAGGCGATTCTGATCACGTTGTTCGGCGGCTTCCTGCTGCGCCTGCTGGCAATTCGTTTCCACTGGGAAATGCCCAAGTTCGTTTATAACGACGCGCCTTGACGTTGGGCGTGCTGCTTCAGCGCCCACTCGACGTGCTCTTGTACCAGCGCTGACGGGTATTCACGGCGCGCCTTCAATGCTTCCAGTACCGGAATGCTCGAGGGCGCATTGCCCAGTCCCACGGCCAGATTGCGCAGCCAGCGTTCATACCCGGCCCGACGCAGCGGTGAGCCTTCGGTACTGCTGAGAAATTTGTCTTCATCCCACATGAACAGTTCAGCCAGTTCAGCGTTGTCCAGATTGTGCCGTGGCTTGAAGTCGCTTTCCCCGGAAGGTTTGGCGAACCGGTTCCACGGGCAGACGATCTGGCAGTCATCGCAACCGAACACGCGGTTGCCGATCAGCGGACGCAGGTCTTCGGGAATCGCGTTTTTCAGTTCGATGGTCAGATAAGAAATACAGCGCCGCGCGTCCAGTACATAAGGGCCGACGAAGGCATTCGTCGGGCAGATGTCGAGGCACGCGGTACAGCGGCCGCAATGTTCAGTGCTGTGCGGCTCATCCACCGGCAATGGCAGGTCGACGAACAGCTCACTGAGAAAGAAATAACTGCCAGCCTTGCGATTCAGCACCAAGGTATTTTTGCCGATCCAGCCCAGCCCGGCCTGTTCGGCGATGGCTTTTTCCAGCACCGGCGCGCTGTCGACAAACGCGCGGAAACCGAACGGGCCAATCTCCGATTGAATCTTGTCGGCCAATTGCTGCACACGTTTACGGATCAATTTGTGGTAATCGCGGCCCAAGGCATAACGCGACACGTAAGCTTTTTCCGGTTGCGCGAGCATTTGCGCCATTTGTGTGTCGCCGGGCAGGTAGTCCATGCGCAACGAGACCACGCGTAAAGTGCCCGGCACCAGTTCTTCGGGGTGCGAGCGTTTGCTGCCATGGGCGCCCATGTAGTCCATTTCGCCGTGGTAGCCGGCCTCGAGCCAGCGCGCGAGGTGCTGTTCATGCTCGGCCAGATCCAGACCGCTGATGCCGACTTGCTGAAAGCCCAGCTCGCGGCCCCAATCCTTGATCGATTGGGCGAGGGCGGGCAGGTCTGTGGTGATGGCGGACATGAGGCGAGAGAAACCGGAGCTGAGGTGCGTATAATTCTGCCAGACATCGGAGCCCGAAGACGCATGCCGCACACGAAAGATGAATTACCCGACGCGCTGTATGGCGCCGCACAGGTGCGCGAACTCGATGCACGGCTGATTGCCGCCGGTACGCCGGGCTTCGAATTGATGCAGCGCGCAGCGCATGCGACCTGGCGAGCGCTGGTGCGGCAATGGCCGTCGGCGACTGAACTGACGGTGCTGGCGGGGCATGGCAACAATGCCGGTGACGGTTATCTGGTCGCGGCCATGGCGCAGCGGGCCGGGTGGTCGGTGCGCATATTGGCGGTCGGCGATCCGCAGCGTTTGCAGGGCGATGCCGCGCGGGCACATGCCGAGGCTTTGACTGAAGGCGTCGTGGTGCAGGGTTGGCAGCCTGATAGTGAACTGCGCGGCGTCATTCTCGACGCCTTGCTCGGCACGGGGCTGAGCGGGGATGTGCGCGAGCCTTATGTCTCCGCGATCAAGGCAATCAACGCCAGCGGTTTGCAAGTGACCGCCGTCGACATCCCTTCCGGATTGTGTGCCGATACTGGACACGTGCTGGGTGTCGCCGTGCGAGCGGATCTGACGGTGACCTTCATCGGCCTGAAACTCGGTTTGTTCGCCGGGGAGGCGGCGGATCACATCGGCGAATTGCTGTTTAACGATTTGCAGGCCAGTGCCGACATCTATCGTGGCATTCAGGTTATCGCCCAACGGCTCAACACGGCTAATCTTCCGCGGTTAGCGGCGCGTGCCCCGACTTCGCACAAGGGCCGCTTCGGCCATGTGTTGCTGATCGGTGGCGATCACGGTTTTGGCGGGGCAATTTTGCTCAGCACCGAAACGGCTTTGCGCAGCGGTGCGGGCATGGTGTCGCTCGCAACCCGTCCTGAACACGTCCCGGCGGCGCTGACGCGAGTGCCGGAAGCCATGGCGCTCGGAACCTCCTCGGCCAATCAGTTGATGAGTTTGCTGGAGAAAGTTTCTGTACTGGTGGTTGGTCCGGGGTTGGGACAGGCCAGTTGGGGGCGGGCGCTGTTGTCATCTGCCGCCAATGCCGCGCTGCCGCAAGTCTGGGACGCCGATGCGTTGAACCTGTTGGCCAGTGGTCTGGTCGAGTTGCCCAAGGATTGCGTGATCACGCCGCATCCGGGCGAAGCCGCGCGTTTGCTGGGAATCAGCACTGCAGAAGTGCAAGCGGATCGTCCCGCGGCGGCGCTGGCGCTGAGCAAAAGATATACAGCAGTGGTTGTGTTGAAAGGCGCAGGCAGCCTGATCGCGCATCCCGATGGCCGCCTGGCGCTGTGTCACCAGGGCCATCCAGCCATGGCCACCGCCGGCCTTGGCGACGTGCTGGCCGGTTTGACCGGTGCGCTGCTGGCGCAAGGCATGGACGGCTTCGATGCTGCCTGCCTGGCCGTCTGGCTGCACGCCAATGCTGGTCTGCAACAAGGTAAATTCGGCCGTGGGCTGGCGGCCAGTGATCTGATTCCAGCCATTCGTCAGTTGTTGGAGGAGCAAGCACCGTGTCTGAAGTAACCCTGTACCTGGCCGATGAACAGGCCATGAGCGACTTTGGCGCACGGATCGCCCGCGTGACCCAGGGCCACGGGCTGATTTTTCTCGAAGGCAACCTGGGGATGGGCAAAACCACGCTGTCACGGGGCATCATTCGCGGCTTGGGCCATGTCGGTGCGGTAAAAAGTCCGACCTTCACCCTGGTTGAGCCCTACGAGATCGGCGACGTCCGCGCCTTCCACTTCGACCTGTATCGATTGGTCGATCCGGAAGAACTTGAGTTTCTCGGCATCCGCGACTACTTCGAAGACGATGCGCTGTGCCTGATCGAGTGGCCCGATAAAGGTGCAGGCTTTTTGCCAAAGCCTGACCTGACCATTACCATTAGCCCGCAAGACAGCGGGCGTTCGCTGAAAATTTTATCCCAGGGCTCGCGTGGCGAGGCCTGGTGTGCCGCTTTGGCATTGGAATCCAATTAAATGATGGGGTTAGGTATGCGCTTTCGCGCGTTGGTGGCTGCCGCTGGACTGTTGTTGATGGCAGTAACCGTCAACGCTGTGGCCGATTCGAAGGTCAACAGCGTGCGCTTGTGGCGGGCGCCGGACAACACGCGACTGGTCTTCGACCTGAGCGGTCCGGTGCAGCACAGCGTGTTTACCCTGACCGCTCCGGATCGACTGGTGATCGACATCAACGGCGCCACCCTCGGTGCGCCGCTGAATGTGCAGACCGCGAACACGCCGATCACCGCAATGCGTTCGGCCCAGCGCACACCGACCGACCTGCGCGTGGTCATCGACCTGAAAAAAGCCGTCACCCCGAAAAGCTTCTCGCTGGCGCCGAATGCGCAGTACGGCAACCGTTTGGTGGTCGACCTGTTCGACAATCCGGCCGACGCCGCACCGCCGCCTGCGCCAACGCCGCAGGTGGCCACCGTGCCAGCGGTGCCGGTAACCCCGACCGAACCTGCAATCAAGTTGCCGCCAGCCCCGGCCGGCAAGCGCGACATCATTGTCGTGATCGACGCCGGCCACGGTGGTGAGGACCCGGGTGCGTCCGGCTCGCGCGGCCAGCGTGAGAAAGACGTGGTATTGCAGATCGCCCGCGAATTGCAGCGTCAGGTCAACGGCATGAAAGGCTTCCGCGCCGAATTGACCCGCACCGGCGACTACTTCATCCCGTTGCGCGGCCGTACCGAAATTGCCCGCAAGAAGGGCGCCGACCTGTTCGTTTCGATTCACGCCGACGCCGCGCCATCTGCTGCAGCCTTCGGTGCGTCGGTGTTTGCCTTGTCTGATCGCGGCGCAACTTCCGAGACCGCCCGTTGGCTGGCCGACAGCGAAAACCGTTCCGACTTGATCGGTGGTGCCGGCAACGTCAGCCTCGACGACAAGGACCGCATGCTCGCCGGCGTGTTGCTCGATTTGTCGATGACTGCCTCGCTGACCTCCAGCCTCAACGTCGGCCAGAAAGTCCTGACCAACATCGGCCGCGTCACGCCGTTGCACAAACAGCGTGTGGAGCAGGCCGGGTTCATGGTGCTGAAATCGCCGGATATCCCGTCGATCCTGGTCGAAACCGGCTTCATCTCCAATGCCAACGAAGCGAACAAGCTCTCGGCATCGAGCCACCAGCAAGCGCTGGCCCGCTCGATCAGCAGCGGCGTGCGCCAGTTCTTCCAGCAGAATCCGCCACCGGGCACGTACATCGCCTGGCTGCGTGATTCCGGCAAGATCGCCCAAGGCCCGCGCGATCATCGCGTCGGGCCGGGTGAAACGCTGGCGATGATCGGCGTGCGCTATCAGGTGTCGCCGGCCACGCTGCGTGCGGCCAACAACCTGAAAAGTGACGAGTTGAAAGTTGGTCAGCACCTGACCATTCCAGGCACCGAACTGGCGTCCAAAGAATGAACGAAGTGTTGAGCGCTGCCGCCCGCATCGAACTGCTCAGCCCTCGGCTGGCGAACCAGATTGCCGCCGGTGAGGTGGTTGAACGCCCGGCTTCGGTGATCAAGGAGCTGTTGGAAAACAGCCTCGATTCCGGCGCCAAACGCATTGATGTCGACGTCGAGCAGGGTGGCGTCAAGTTGCTCCGTGTGCGCGACGATGGCAGCGGGATTTCCGCCGATGACCTGCCGCTGGCGCTGGCTCGTCACGCCACCAGCAAGATCCGCAACCTGGAAGACCTTGAGCAGGTGATGAGCCTCGGTTTCCGTGGCGAGGCACTGGCGTCGATCAGTTCGGTGGCACGCCTCACGCTGACCTCGCGCACCCGTGACGCCGATCAGGCCTGGCAGGTGGAAACCGAAGGCCGCGACATGGCGCCCCGGGTTCAACCAGCGGCGCATCCGGTCGGCACCTCGGTGGAAGTGCGCGACCTGTTTTTCAACACCCCCGCGCGGCGTAAATTCCTCAAGACCGAAAAAACCGAATTCGATCACCTGCAAGAAGTGATCAAGCGTTTGGCGCTGGCGCGTTTCGACGTGGCTTTCCATCTGCGCCATAACGGCAAGACCATTCTCAGCCTGCACGAAGCCCACGATGATGCGGCCCGCGCCCGGCGTGTGGCGGCAATCTGCGGCTCGGGGTTTCTGGAGCAGGCGCTGCCGATCGAGATCGAGCGCAACGGCTTGCATCTGTGGGGCTGGGTTGGCCTGCCGACGTTCAACCGTAGCCAGGCGGATTTGCAGTACTTCTTTGTGAATGGCCGGGCGGTGCGCGACAAACTGGTCGCCCACGCGGTGCGTCAGGCCTATCGCGACGTGCTGTTCAACGGCCGTCACCCGACGTTTGCGCTGTTTTTCGAAGTTGATCCGGCGGCCGTCGACGTCAACGTGCACCCGACCAAGCACGAAGTGCGTTTCCGTGACGGGCGCATGGTGCATGACTTCCTTTACGGCACTTTGCACCGCGCGTTGGGCGATGTGCGCCCGGAAGACCAGCTTGCCGGTTCCGTGACCACAGCCGTCGTGCGGCCGACGGGCCTCGATGCCGGGGAGTTCGGACCGCAAGGCGAAATGCGTTTGGCGGCCAATGCGCTGCTGGAGCAACCGCAGGCGCAACCGGCGTTCAATACCTCGTCCGGTGCCAGTGCTGGCGGCGCCTATCAGTACCAATACACACCGCGTCCGCAATCGGCCGTGCCGCCGGCGGCTGAGGCGCAGGCTGCATACCGCGAGTTTTTCGCGCCGCTGCCTGAGGCCAATGCCAACGCATTGCCGGCTGGTCAGGAAGATATTCCTCCGCTCGGCTATGCCTTGGCGCAGTTGAAAGGTATCTACATTCTTTCCGAAAACGCCCAAGGGCTGGTGCTAGTGGACATGCACGCCGCTCACGAGCGGATCATGTACGAACGCCTGAAAATCGCTATGGCCAGCGAGGGTCTCAGTGGGCAGCCGTTATTGGTGCCGGAATCCCTCGCCGTTAGCCAGCGCGAGGCCGATTGCGCTGAAGAACACGCCGCATGGTTCCAGCGCCTGGGCTTCGAATTGCAGCGTCTGGGCCCGGAAACCTTGGCGATTCGCCAGATTCCGGCGTTGCTCAAGCAAGCTGAAGCCAACCGTCTGGTCGGTGACGTGCTGTCGGATCTGATGGAGTACGGCACCAGCGACCGGATTCAGGCACACCTCAACGAATTGCTCGGCACCATGGCCTGCCACGGCGCGATCCGCGCCAACCGGCGCCTGGCCCTGCCAGAAATGAACGGTCTGCTGCGTGACATGGAAAACACCGAGCGCAGCGGTCAATGCAACCATGGCCGACCGACCTGGACCCAATTGGGCCTGGACGATCTGGACAAACTGTTCCTGCGCGGTCGTTGATGAGCCAGCTCCCTCCAGCGATTTTTCTGATGGGCCCGACCGCTGCGGGCAAAACCGACCTGGCCATCGAGCTGACCAAGGTAATGCCGTGCGAGTTGATCAGTGTCGATTCGGCGCTGGTCTATCGCGGCATGGACATTGGCACGGCCAAGCCTTCGAAAGAATTGCTGGCCGAATATCCGCACCGTTTGATCGATATTCTCGACCCGGCTGAGGCTTATTCGGCTGCGGATTTCCGTCGCGATGCCC
This sequence comes from Pseudomonas crudilactis, assembly GCF_013433315.1. Lineage (GTDB taxonomy): Bacteria > Pseudomonadota > Gammaproteobacteria > Pseudomonadales > Pseudomonadaceae > Aquipseudomonas > Aquipseudomonas crudilactis. The sequence goes on from NZ_WXVV01000003.1 coordinate 79,766, forward strand.
TGCAAGCCATGGCCGAGATCACCGCGCGCGGAAAAATTCCGCTGTTGGTGGGCGGTACGATGCTCTATTACAAGGCTTTGGTCGAAGGTCTGGCAGATATGCCAGCGGCCGATGCTGACGTCCGTGCGCAGATCGAAGAAGAGGCTGCACGTCTTGGCTGGCAAGCTCTGCACGACCAGTTGGCGGTTATCGACCCGGTGTCCGCGGCGCGGATTCATCCGAACGATCCGCAACGCCTGAGTCGCGCGCTGGAAGTTTATCGGGTCAGTGGTCAGAGCATGACCGAGCTGCGCCAGCAACAATCTGCGCAAAGTACTGAAGCAGCCGCTTCGGGACTGCAACAATTGCCCTATACTGTCGCGAACTTGGCCATTGCTCCGGCAAATCGTCAGGTACTGCACGAGCGCATTAAACAAAGATTCACAAATATGTTGGAACAGGGGTTCATCGACGAGGTCGTAGCCCTGCGTAAAAGAAGTGACCTGCATTCGGGGTTGCCGTCTATACGTGCGGTAGGCTACCGCCAAGTCTGGGACTACCTGGAAGGCAAGCTGACGTTGGCCGAAATGCAGGAGCGCGGCATCATCGCCACGCGCCAATTGGCCAAACGCCAGTTCACCTGGCTGCGCAGCTGGGAAGATATACACTGGCTGGACAGTCTTGATTGCGACAATCTGCCACGCGCCTTGAAATACCTTGGGACCATCTCCATATTGAGCTGAGTCCTTGCAATTGCCGTCTATCCTTGGGGGTGTGACGGCCAAAGCCATCTGAATTACCCATTTTTTATTATTGAATCCTTAAAGGAGTGCGGCACATGTCAAAAGGGCATTCGCTACAAGACCCTTACTTGAATACTTTACGTAAAGAGAAAGTTGGGGTTTCCATCTATCTGGTCAACGGTATCAAACTGCAAGGCACGATCGAGTCGTTCGACCAGTTCGTGATCCTGCTGAAAAACACCGTGAGCCAGATGGTTTACAAACACGCTATCTCGACAGTAGTGCCGGTTCGTCCAATTCGTCTGCCTAGCGCAACCGAATCCGAAGCAGGTGACGCTGAGCCAGGTAACGCCTGATAGGAGTCTCCTTTGTTCTTTGAGCGCCACGGTGGTGGTGAGCGAGTGATCCTCGTTCACTTGGATGGACAGGACCCTGAGGCGCGCGAAGATCCGCAGGAGTTTCAGGAATTGGCTAATTCGGCCGGCGCCGAGACCGTTGCGTTTTTTAACGTGCCGCGTCATCGGCCAACCGCCAAATACCTGATCGGCAGCGGCAAGGTCGAGGAACTGCGCGACCTGGTCAAGGCTGAAGAAGCCGATCTGGTGATTTTCAATCACATCCTCACGCCCAGTCAGGAACGTAACCTCGAACGTGTTTTCGAGTGTCGCGTGATCGACCGTACCGGTCTGATTCTCGATATTTTCGCCCAACGCGCGCGTACCCATGAAGGCAAGCTCCAGGTTGAACTGGCCCAGCTTGACCACATGAGCACCCGGCTGGTTCGCGGCTGGACTCACCTTGAGCGTCAGGGTGGTGGTATCGGCATGCGCGGTCCGGGTGAAACCCAGCTGGAAACCGACCGCCGTTTGCTGCGGGTCCGCCTGCGCCAGATCAAGGGCCGGCTGGAGAAGGTGCGCAGCCAGCGCGAGCAATCGCGACGTGGTCGCTCCCGTGCGGACATTCCTACCGTTTCTCTGGTGGGATACACCAACGCCGGCAAATCCACACTCTTCAACAACGTGACGAAATCCGACGTCTACGCGGCTGACCAATTGTTCGCCACGCTGGATCCGACCCTGCGCCGTCTCGACATTGACGACCTGGGGCCGATCGTTCTGGCGGACACGGTGGGCTTCATTCGTCACTTGCCGCACAAGCTGGTCGAAGCATTTCGGTCTACCCTCGAAGAGTCGAGCAATTCCGACCTGCTGTTGCACGTGATCGATGCGGCCGAACCGGATCGCATGTTGCAGATCGAGCAGGTGATGGTGGTGCTGGGCGAGATTGGTGCCCAGGACTTGCCGATCCTCGAGGTCTATAACAAACTCGATTTGCTTGAAGGCGTTGAGCCACAAATCCAGCGCGACGAAAACGGCAAGCCCCAGCGGGTCTGGCTTTCGGCGCGTGACGGTAGTGGTCTGGAATTGCTTGAGCAAGCCATCGCCGAATTACTTGGCAGTGATTTGTTTATCGGTACCTTGCGCTTGCCGCAACGATTCGCGCGACTGCGTGCGCAGTTTTTCGAACTCGGTGCGGTGCAGAAAGAAGAGCATGACGAAGAAGGCATCAGTCTGCTGGCCGTTCGTTTGCCCCGTGTCGAGTTGAATCGACTGGTAAGCCGCGAAGGATTGCAGCCGATGGAGTTCATCGAGCAACACACTTTGCAATAAAAGCCTGACAAAGCGGTTGTGCCGCAACGGCAGGCATTCTGTAGCATTGGTCGGCGCGCCGTGGGTGCGTCTTTGCTTTATCAGATGGAGAGCGCTATGGCTTGGAATGAGCCGGGTGGCAACTCGAATAATCAGGATCCTTGGGGTGGCAAACGCCGCAATAACGGCGACCGCAAGGGGCCACCGGATCTCGACGAGGCCTTCCGAAAGCTGCAGGAAAGCCTGAACGGGTTGTTCGGTGGTGGTAAGAAACGCGGTGGTGATGACGGCGGTGGTTCGGGCAGGAGTGGTGGCGGCTTCGGCGGCCTGCTCGGCATCGGTCTCGTTGTGCTGGCGGCTGTCTGGCTGTACAGCGCGGTCTACGTGGTCGACGAGCAGGAGCAGGCCGTGGTGCTGCGCTTCGGCAAGTACTACGAGACTGTCGGCCCGGGCCTGAACATCTACTTCCCGCCGATCGATAAAAAGTACATGGAAAACGTCACGCGTGAGCGTGCCTACACCAAGCAGGGCCAGATGCTGACCGAAGACGAGAACATCGTCGAAGTGCCGCTGACCGTGCAGTACAAGATCAGCAACCTGCAGGACTTCGTGCTGAACGTCGATCAGCCGGAAATCAGCCTGCAGCATGCGACCGACAGTGCCCTGCGCCACGTTGTGGGTTCCACCGCCATGGACCAGGTGCTGACTGAAGGTCGTGAGTTGATGGCCAGCGAAATCAAGGAGCGTCTGCAACGCTTCCTCGATACCTATCGCACCGGTATCACCGTTACTCAGGTCAACGTACAGAGCGCAGCGGCACCGCGTGAAGTGCAGGAAGCCTTTGACGACGTGATCCGCGCCCGTGAAGACGAGCAGCGCTCGCGCAACCAGGCTGAAACCTACGCCAACGGCGTCGTGCCGGAAGCCCGTGGTCAGGCCCAGCGCATCCTTGAAGATGCCAACGGTTATCGTGACGAAACGGTCTCGCGCGCCAAGGGTGAAGCCGATCGCTTTACCAAACTGGTCGCCGAGTATCGCAAGGCACCTGAGGTTACCCGCCAGCGTCTGTACCTGGACACCATGCAGGAAGTCTTCAGCAACACCAGCAAGGTGCTTGTGACCGGCAACAAGAACGGCCAGAGCAACCTGCTTTACCTGCCGTTGGACAAGATGATTCAGAACAGTTCGGGCAGCAATGCACCGGTCACCGGTTCGGCTGCTGCCAGCAACAACACGGACGTCACGCCGCATGTCACTGACCTGCCGCAGTCGCGTACAAGGGAGACCCGCTGATGAGCAATAAATCGCTGATCGCCCTTATTGTTGGCGTCGTTGTCGTACTGGTGGGCTGGAACTGCTTCTACATCGTCGCTCAGACCGAGCGTGCGGTGCTGCTGCAATTCGGTCGTGTGGTTCAGGCCGATGTTCAGCCGGGTCTGCATGTGAAAGTGCCTTACGTTAACCAGGTGCGTAAATTCGACGCACGTCTGATGACGCTGGATGCACCGACACAGCGTTTCCTGACCCTGGAAAAGAAAGCCGTGATGGTCGATGCCTACGCCAAGTGGCGCGTGAAAGATGCCGAGCGCTTCTACACCGCGACTTCCGGTCTGAAGCAAATCGCCGACGAGCGTCTGTCCCGTCGTCTGGAATCCGGTCTGCGTGACCAGTTCGGTAAGCGCACCCTGCACGAGGTGGTGTCGGGTGAGCGTGACGCACTGATGGCTGACATCACTGCTTCGCTGAACAAAATGGCGGAAAAAGAGCTGGGTATCGAGGTTGTCGATGTCCGGGTCAAGGCCATCGATCTGCCAAAAGAAGTAAACCGCAGTGTGTTCGAACGTATGAGCACCGAGCGTGAGCGTGAAGCTCGCGAGCACCGCGCCAAGGGTAACGAACTGGCGGAAGGCATCCGTGCCGACGCTGATCGTCAACGCCGTGTGCTGCTGGCTGAAGCCTATCGTGAATCCGAAGAGGTTCGCGGTGATGGTGATGCCCAGGCCGCTGCGATCTACTCCAAGGCCTACGGCCAGGATCAGGAGTTCTACAGTTTCTACCGTAGCCTGCGCGCCTACCGTGAAAGCTTCGCGAACAAATCCGACGTATTGGTCCTCGACCCAAGCAGCGACTTTTTCCACTACCTGGAAAAGGCCAAGCCTTGATACGCCGTTGACCTGAATCATTCCGCCCGGCGGCTAAAGCCTCGGGCGGGGTGATCCTTTGGGAAAACGTGTGTATGATGCGGCAGCCGGGAAATTCCCGGCTTTTTTGCGTCTGCACGTTTGATTGCTGTTTTTTGTTGCAGACATCGGGTTCAATGGCCCGAGAGTATTTCGAGGAAAGTGATGGGCGAAGCCGGTAACAGGCCTTTCGCCGTGTCGTTCATGCGCGTGCGTTTTGAACGGACCGATCATTTTCTGCTTCACTCAAGGCTCGCCCGCAGGCTGGCCGCCCGGATCAAAGGGGAATGGCGTAATGGCAACGGTAGACCGCTGGCTGCTGCCAGATGGCATCGAAGAAGTACTGCCACCGGAAGCGGCGCGCATTGAAGTCGCGCGTCGTCAGGTGTTGGATCTGTTCCAGAGCTGGGGTTACGAGTTTGTCGTGACTCCCCATATCGAGTACCTGGAATCCCTGCTGACCGGCGCGGGCCAGGACCTGGATCTGCGTACCTTCAAGGTCATCGACCCGCAGTCGGGCCGGCAGATGGGTTTCCGTGCCGACATCACGCCGCAAGTGGCGCGCATCGATGCGCACACCCTGCGTCGCGAAGGTCCGAGCCGTCTGTGCTACGCCGGCAGCGTGCTGCACGCGCAGCCGCGTGCACTGTCGTCCTCGCGCAGCCCGATCCAGTTGGGCGCCGAGTTGTACGGCGACGCCAGCCCGAGCAGCGACGTTGAAGTGATCAGCCTGATGCTGGCCATGCTGCAACTGGCCGATGTGCCGGATGTGCACATGGATCTTGGTCATGTCGGCATCTACCGTGGCCTGGCGCGTGCCGCCGGTCTGTCCGGTGAAGTCGAGCAGCAGTTGTTCGATGCGTTGCAACGCAAGGCCATCGACGAGGTCATTACCTTGACCGAAGGCCTGCCGGCCGATCTGTCCGGCATGCTGCGTGCGCTGGTCGACCTGTGCGGCGGCCGTGAAGTGTTGAGCGCTGCCCGCGAGCGTCTGGCCAATGCGCCGGCGCCGGTTCTGGCGGCACTGGAAGACTTGCTGGCGATCGCCGAGCGTCTGTCGGCACGCTTCCCGGAGCTGCCGTTGTACTTCGATCTGGGCGAGCTGCGTGGCTACCACTACCACACCGGTGTGGTGTTCGCGGTGTTCGTGCCGGGCGTTGGTCAGTCCATCGCTCAGGGCGGTCGTTACGACGACATCGGTGCCGACTTCGGTCGCGCCCGTCCAGCGACAGGCTTTTCCACCGATTTGAAAACCCTGGTGACCCTGGGGCGTGCTGACATCGAGCTACCGTCTGGCGGTATCTGGATGCCTGACAGTACGGATGCGGCACTCTGGCAGCAGGTTTGCCAGTTGCGCAGTGAGGGTCAGCGTGTCGTTCAGGCTTTGCCTGGGCAACCTTTGGCCGCCGCCCGTGATGCGGACTGCGACCGGCAATTGATTCAGCAGAACGGGCTTTGGCAAGTATCGCCACTGGCTTCTTGAGTTTTCCTGCCGGCCATCGCCGGCACCAAGTTTGCGCGAATGAGGACAAGTGTTATGGGTAAGAATGTCGTAGTCCTGGGCACCCAATGGGGTGATGAGGGCAAAGGCAAGATCGTTGATCTGCTGACCGAACATGCTGCCGCCGTAGTGCGCTACCAGGGTGGCCACAACGCTGGTCACACCCTGGTGATCGACGGCGAGAAAACCGTTTTGCACCTGATTCCGTCGGGCGTGCTGCGCGAAGGCGTGCAGTGCCTGATCGGCAACGGCGTGGTGGTTGCACCTGACGCCCTGCTGCGCGAGATCACCAAGCTGGAAGAGAAAGGCGTACCGGTGCGCGAGCGTCTGCGTATCAGCCCGTCCTGCCCGCTGATCCTGTCCTTCCACGTAGCGCTGGACCAGGCTCGTGAAAAGGCCCGTGGCGAGCTGAAGATCGGTACCACCGGTCGCGGCATCGGCCCGGCGTACGAAGACAAGGTTGCTCGTCGTGGCCTGCGTGTTGGCGACCTGCTGAACATGCCGCGCTTCGAAGACAAGCTGCGTGAACTGGTGGATTACCACAACTTCATGCTGGTTGGTTACTACAAAGAACCGGCCATCGAGTTCGAAAAGACCCTGGCCGAGTGCAAGGAATACGCCGAGCTGCTGAAGCCGCTGATGCTCGACGTCACTGCCGAGCTGCACGACCTGCGTCGCGCCGGCAAAGACATCATGTTCGAAGGCGCCCAGGGTTCGTTGCTCGACATCGACCACGGTACCTACCCGTACGTGACCAGCTCCAACACCACCGCCGGTGGCGTGGCGACCGGTTCGGGCGTTGGCCCGATGTTCCTGGACTACATCCTGGGCATCACCAAGGCTTACACCACTCGCGTTGGTTCGGGCCCATTCCCGACTGAGCTGTTCGACGAAGTCGGTGCGCACCTGGCCAAGCAAGGTCACGAGTTCGGCGCCACCACCGGCCGTGCCCGTCGTTGCGGCTGGTTCGACGCCGTTATCCTGCGTCGCGCTATCGATGTGAACAGCATCTCGGGCATCTGCCTGACCAAGCTGGACGTGCTCGACGGTCTGGAAACCATCAACATCTGCGTTGGCTACAAAGATGCCGAAGGCAATGCCGTTGCTCCGACTGACGCTGACAGCTACGTAGGCCTGCAGCCTGTGTACGAAGAAGTGCCGGGCTGGACCGAATCGACCGTGGGCGCCAAGACCCTGGAAGAGCTGCCAGCTAACGCTCGTGCCTACATCAAGCGTGTTGAAGAGCTGATCGGCGCGCCGATCGACATTATTTCGACGGGCCCGGACCGCAACGAAACCATCGTTCTGCGTCATCCGTTTGCTTGATAAGTCGTTGATGTAAAAACACAAAGGCCCCTTCATCGGGGCCTTTGTCGTTTATGCCTGTTGGACGGCATGACCTTTGCTGTGAATCTGTCTACAAGAGTGCCATCAAATTAATGGCGTCAGAAGTAGAGGTATTCACAGTGTCGGCCGTTCTCTCACTGTTACAAAGCCGTTTGTTGCGCCCCGTGTTCGTTACCCTTGGTATCGCCCTTTTGGTGCAGGTGCTGGTGGCCGTTGCCCTGACGCGGAGCACCGTCACGGCGCTGGAAGCTGATCTGGCGGTGCGCCTGGGCGCTGACAGCCAGAAACTCTCCGGCGAGCTGGAGCAGGCCGGGCGAGAGGTCACCTCGAGCCTTGATGCCTTGTCCGCCAGTACCCGTCAGCGACTGACTGCCGGCCTGTCTTCGCGCCTGAAAGATGAGCAGGCGCAGCTGCGTGCGACGCTGGAAAAGGATCTGAAGGATTCGGCCAATGACATGGCGCAGTTGCTGGCCTCGGTAGCGCCGCGAGCCATGTGGGACAGCGACGTACCGACCCTGTCCGAGTTCGCTCGGCGTGCCCAGCGCAATCCCAACGTGCTGTTTGTGGTGTACGACGACGCCACCGGCCAGCACCTGACCCGTTATCTCAACCGCGAAAACCCGATCAACAAGGCCCTGTTGGAAAAAGGCCAGGGCGAGCGTGCGCTGGATAAAGTGCTGGATGCGGCCAAGAACGATCCGTCGGTTTACTACCTCGAAGCTTCGATCAACCCCAACGGCGTGGAAATCGGCAAAGTGCTGATGGGTGTATCCACTGCGTCGGTGGAAACCGATCTGGCGGCGCTGGACAAGCGCTTCTCGGCGTTGATCGCCAGCAGTGATCAGTTGGTCGGCGACAGTCTCAAGGGCGCCGCCGCAGACAGTGCCAAAGCCATGCAGTCGCGCCTGCAGTCGGCGCAGTCCACTGCGACCGAGATGAAATCCAATACCGCCAATACCGTTCAGGAAGCAGCGGCAACCTTGCGCTGGCGCATAGGCCTGGGTCTGGCGCTGGTCGGTTGCGGTGTGCTGCTGTTGCTGGCGGTAGTGTTGGGTCATCGCGTGGTCAATCGGCTGAAGATGCTCAACGCCGCGATGGATGACCTGGCGGCGGGCGAGGGCGACCTGACCAAGCGTGTGCAGATCAACAGCAAGGACGAAATCGGCGACATGGCTTCGGCGGTCAATCGCTTTGTGGATAAGTTGCAGCCGATCGTGCGCGAGGCGGGCGATGTTGCGCAGCGTACCGGCGTAGAAATCGGCGCGATGACCCTGCGCAATGCCGGTGCCGATGCGGCGGCGGGCATGCAGCGTGATGAAGTGGCGGAAAGCCTGCGTGCACTGTCGCAAATGGCTGATGAGGCGCAGTCGGAAAGCCATGCCATGCAGGCGGCGCTGAAGCAGGTGGTGGATATTCGTCAGGCCACTGACGAAAACACTCGCACATCCGCCAAGGTCGGCAGCCTGATCGAAGCGCTGGCGGGGCAGGTGGATACCGGGGCGAAAGTCATCGAGCGGCTGGCGCAGCAGAGCGAGCAGATCGAAGTGGTGCTGACGGTGATTCACGGAATTGCCGAGCAGACCAACCTGCTGGCGCTCAACGCTGCCATTGAAGCGGCGCGCGCTGGCGAAACCGGGCGTGGCTTTGCCGTGGTGGCCGACGAAGTACGTGCACTGGCGAGCAAGACACAAAGTTCTACTGGCGATATTCAGGCGCATATCGTCGCGTTGCAGCAGGGCGCGCGTGAGGCGGTCGAGGCGATCGGCCAGGCCGGGCGTCAGGCCAGCGAAGGGTTGCTGGTGTTGCGTGACAGTGCGCGGTTGCAGCAATCAGTGCAGGCGTCGGTCGAGCAAGTGCATGCGGCGATTGGCTTGGCAACGCAGGCAGCTGCGCATCAGGCGCAAGGCGCGCAGGCTGTGCGCGGGCGGGTCGAGACGATTCATGCGCAGGCCGAGAAAGCGGCGCAGGCGGTGGTGGAAACCACGGCGAGTGGCAAGGTGCTGGATGGATTGGCTGCGCAGCTCAAGGCGAGTCTGGGGCAGTTCAGGGCTTGATGTTGTCTGGTCGGGCCTCTTCGCGAGCAGGCTCGCTCCTACAGGGGGAACGCATACCAATGTAGGAGTGAGCCTGCTCGCGATAGCTATTTCAACGGCTCAAATACATCCGCGTCGTCAGCAGATAAACCGGCAACCCCGATACCAAAATCAACAACGCCGCATAAGGCGCCGCCGCCGCAAACTCGACGTTCGCGGTATGCGCCCATACCTCGGTCGCCAGCGTATTGAGCCCGGTCGGACTCAACAACAACGTCGCCGTCAATTCCTTCATCGCGTCCAGAAACACCAGTGCAAACGCCGCGCCCAATGCCGGGAAGATGATCGGCAACGTCACTCGGCAAAATGCTGTGAACGACGAGGCCCCCAGCGTCCGCGCAGCTTCTTCCAGTTGTGGCGCAGCCTTGTTCAGTGCCGTGCGGATCGGCGCCTGCGCCAGTGGTAGAAACAGCAGCGCATAAGCGATCAGCAGCAGCCCCGACGTCTGATAAAGCGCCGGCACGTAATGCAGGGCGAAATACACCAGCGTCAACGCAATCACCAATCCTGGCAGTGCATGCAGCAGATACGGCAAGCGCTCGGCCCAAATCGCCAGTTGGCCTTTGTAGCGCACCACCAGCAACCCCACCGGAACTGCCAGCACCAGGCACAATGCTGCGCCGCCAAGAGAAAGCGCCAAAGATGAAAGCAACGCTTCAGTAATCGCAGTCACCGGAAAAGCCGCCGACGAACCGACCGCCAGCCAATAGGCCAACATCCCCAACGGAATGCCGCTGCCGACAACCGCCAGCATCAGGCAATACAACTGACCGACGGCTGCCCATGGTCCGAGCCGAACCTGTTCAGCCTGGCGCGCCGCACCCTGGCCGGTGCGCACATGCCGGCCCTTGCCGCGTACGCGCAACTCCAGCCAAAGCAAAACCAGGCACAGCGCCAGCAATACGGCCGAGAGCATCGCTGCGTTGGCGTTGCTGAATTCCAGTTCGAATTGCTGATAGATCGCCGTGGTGAAGGTTTGCAGGCCGATGATCGACAGTGCGCCGAACTCCACCAGCATGTGCAAGGCAATCAGCAACGAACCGGCCAATAGTGATGGCCAGAGCAAAGGCAAGGTGACGCGAAAGAATACGCCCCAGCGATTCTGGCCGAGGGTGCGGGCGGATTCTTCAAGAGAGGGATCGAGATTGCGCAGCGTCGCGGCCACTGGCAGGAAGATCAGCGGGTACTTCGACAGGCTCATCACCAGAATCGCCCCGCCGAGCCCTTCGAACTGTGCGCTCAAAGAGACCCAGGTGAAACTGCTGACAAATGCTGGCACTGCGAACGGCAAGCACAGAATCACGCCCCACAAGCGTCGCCCCGGCAAGTTGCTGCGCTCCAGCAGCCAGGCCAGCGACAGACCGATCACGCCGCACGTAAGGGTTACGCCAACCATTAACGCCAAGGTGTTGCGCAGCAGGCCGAATACATACGGACGCCACAACAAGTGCAGCGCTTCGGCCCAGCCGGCCTGCCAAGCTTTCAGTCCGACATAGGCCAGCGGCAACAGGCTCAGTACCACCAGCAACAAAACTGGCAATACCAGCCAGATCGATGGCCGCTTGCGCTTTGGTACGTAACCCCCGCGCGCGGCAGGGGCGGATAACGATGCGGTCATCAGTTCAAGCCAACTTCGCGTTCCAGCTCCAGCGCTTCTTCAGCATTGCCCAGATCGGCCGGGGTCACGTTCGGCGCTTCCAGTTCGCTGAACGGCTTGAGCCCGCGATCCGATTCCATGCCTTTGTGCAGCGGATACTCGGCGGTCGTCTGAGTGATCACGCGCTGGCCTTCTTCGCTGGCCATGTAGGCAAGAAACTGCTGGGCTTCTTTTGGATGTTTGCTGGATTTCAGCACGGCCGCGCTGGACACAGTGATCAAGCCGCCGACGTCACCGCCGGTGAAGTAATGCAGCTTCGAATCCAGTTTGCCTTTCTCGCGTTGCAGGGCGAACCAGTAGTAGTTGTTCACCAGCACGGTGGCGACTTCGCCGTTTTCCACGGCTTTGAGGGCGACCATGTTGTTGCTGTAGGTCTTGCCGAATGCGCGCAGACCGGTCAGCCATTCTTCGGCGGCGTCGCGACCGTGCATCTTGATGATCGCTACGGCTTGTTCCTGGAAGGCGCCGCTGGTCGGTACGAAGCCGACTTTGCCCTGCCACTGCGGATCGGAGAACTCCATCACCGATTTCGGCAGGTCTTTTTCGTCGACCAGTTTCGGGTTGTAGGCGACAACGCGAACCCGCGCTGTCACGCCGATCCAGGTGCCGTTGCCGGCCACATATTTTTCCGGAAGAACAGCCAGCGTGGCGTCATCGGTTTTGGCCAGCAAGCCCAGCTCGCCGAGATTATTGAGCGGTGGCGACTCTTCGGTGTAGATCACGTCGGCAGGGGAGCGATCGCCTTCTTCGATGACCTGGCTGGCCAACTGATTGCTGCTGCCCTTGCGTACGTTGACGTGAATGCCGGTCTTGGCTTCGAAGGCTTTGGCGATCGCGTCGCCGACTTCCTTGTGCTGGCCGTTGTAGAGAGTCAGGGAAACCGCATCGGCAGCCTGGGTGAGGGGAGTGGCGAGCGCCAGGCCGAGGAGGGTGAAGGTCAGGCCTCGGCGCAGGGTATTTCGAAACGTCATTCGCAGGGTTCCTCACTGTCGCATTGCAAAAACTTGCAACAATGATAAACGATATTGTTTCTCAAGTGCGCCTTGCGGCGGGGCTGGCATTTTGATAGGCGGGGTAGTGATAAATTTCTGCAAGCCAGAAACGCAAAAACCCGCTTTCGCGGGTTTTTGTGAAACTCAAGGTCGTAACCTTGAGTTTGAATTGGTGCCCAGAAGAAGACTCGAACTTCCACGACCGTAAGGTCACCAGCACCTGAAGCTGGCGTGTCTACCAATTTCACCATCTGGGCAATCATCGCTAGCGTTGCCGCTGTTGATGTGGCGCACTATACGGAGCGCATTTTGATCTGTAAACCCCTGATTTAATTTTAATAAATCAGTTTTAAGAAAACCCGGGCTTAGAATGCAAAAAACCCGCTTTCGCGGGTTTTTGTGTGAGCCTTGAAACTGATCTAGTCTCAAGCTCGAAATTGGTGCCCAGAAGAAGACTCGAACTTCCACGACCTTGCGGTCACCAGCACCTGAAGCTGGCGTGTCTACCAATTTCACCATCTGGGCAGTATCGGCAACGCTGTGCGTCGTCGATGGCGCGCACTATACGGAGCGTCTTTTTAACTGTAAACCCCTCTCAGCAAAAAACATGATTTTTTTTACCAGCGGTGTTCAAAACGGCTTTCAAGCAACGCTACAGCCCCGGATACGCGCCTTATAGAGTCGGAAATTTCCCGTTTCATGGCGCCTATGCCAAACTAACCCGCATATAGACAAGGTGAAAACTCTCTAATGGCCGATTGGCAGTCCCTCGATCCCGAGGCCGCTCGTGAAGCGGAAAAATATGAAAACCCTATTCCTAGCCGCGAACTGATCCTGGCGCACCTCGCCGATCGGGGTTCGCCTGCTGCCCGCGAGCAACTGGTGGAAGAGTTTGGTCTGACCACAGAAGACCAGATCGAAGCCCTGCGCCGCCGCCTGCGCGCTATGGAGCGCGACGCTCAACTGATCTACACCCGCCGTGGCACATACGCGCCGGTAGACAAGCTCGACCTGATCCTCGGTCGCATCAGCGGTCACCGTGACGGTTTCGGCTTCCTCGTTCCTGACGATGGCAGCGACGACCTGTTCATGAGCCCGGCGCAAATGCGTCTGGTGTTCGATGGCGACCGTGCATTGGCGCGTGTTTCCGGTCTCGACCGTCGCGGTCGCCGCGAAGGCGTGATTGTCGAAGTGGTGTCCCGTGCCCACGAAACCATCGTCGGTCGCTACTTTGAAGAGGGCGGCATCGGCTTCGTCGTCGCGGACAATCCGAAGATTCAGCAAGAAGTGCTGGTCACCCCGGGCCGCAACGCCAACGCGCAGATCGGTCAGTTTGTCGAGGTGAAAATCACCCACTGGCCAACGCCGCGCTTCCAGCCGCAAGGCGACGTGGTCGAAGTGGTCGGCAACTACATGGCGCCGGGCATGGAAATCGATGTGGCCCTGCGCACCTACGACATTCCGCACGTCTGGCCTGAAGCCGTGCTGAAAGAAGCGGCCAAGCTCAAGCCGGAAGTCGAAGAAAAAGACAAAGAGAAGCGCGTCGACCTGCGCCATCTGCCGTTCGTCACCATTGACGGCGAAGATGCTCGCGACTTCGACGATGCGGTTTATTGCGAAGCCAAACCGGGCAAGCTGCGCCTGTTCTCCGGCGGCTGGAAGTTGTACGTGGCGATTGCCGACGTTTCCAGCTACGTGAAGATTGGTTCGGCGCTGGACAACGAAGCGCAAGTGCGCGGCAACTCCGTGTACTTCCCGGAACGCGTCGTGCCGATGCTGCCTGAGCAACTGTCCAACGGCCTGTGCTCGCTGAACCCACATGTCGATCGTCTGGCCATGGTTTGCGAGATGACCATCTCCAAGTCCGGCGAAATGACCGACTACTGCTTCTATGAAGCGGTGATTCACTCCCACGCTCGTCTGACATACAACAAAGTCAGCGCGATGCTGGAAACGCCGAAAGTCACCGAGGCGCGTCAGCTTCGCGGTGAGTACAACGACGTTCTGCCGCACCTTAAACAGCTGTATGCGCTGTACAAGGTGCTGCTGGCTGCTCGTCACGTCCGTGGCGCGATCGATTTCGAAACGCAGGAAACCCGAATCATCTTCGGTACCGAGCGCAAGATTGCCGAGATCCGTCCGACCACCCGTAACGATGCGCACAAGCTGATCGAGGAGTGCATGCTGGCGGCTAACGTGGCCACCGCCGAATTCCTCAAGAAGCACGAAATCCCTGCGCTGTATCGCGTCCACGATGGTCCGCCACCGGAGCGTCTGGAAAAACTCCGTGCCTTCCTTGGCGAGCTCGGCCTGTCCCTGCACAAAGGCAAGGACGGCCCGTCGCCGAAGGACTATCAGGCGCTGCTGGCGAGCATCAAGGATCGTCCGGATTTCCATCTGATCCAGACGGTGATGCTGCGTTCGCTGAGTCAAGCGGTGTACAGCGCTGACAATCAGGGCCACTTCGGCCTGAATTACGAAGCTTATACCCACTTCACCTCGCCGATCCGTCGTTACCCGGACTTGCTCACGCACCGCGCAATCCGCAGCGTGATCCATTCGAAACAGGACACCCCGCACGTTCGCCGTGCCGGTGCGATGTCCATTCCGAAGGCGCGCATCTATCCGTACGACGAAGCGGCGCTGGAGCAACTCGGCGAGCAATGCTCGATGAGCGAGCGCCGTGCCGACGAAGCGACCCGCGACGTCGTGAACTGGCTCAAATGCGAGTTCATGAAGGATCGCGTGGGCGAATCGTTCCCGGGTGTGATCACTGCGGTGACCGGTTTTGGTCTGTTCGTCGAACTGACCGATATCTACGTCGAAGGCCTGGTGCACGTCACCGCGCTGCCGGGCGATTACTACCACTTCGATCCTGTGCATCACCGCCTGGCGGGCGAGCGCACCGGCCGCAGTTTCCGTCTCGGCGATACCGTTGAAGTACGTGTGATGCGCGTTGACCTCGACGAGCGCAAGATCGACTTCGAGATGGCCGAAAAAACCATCAGCGCGCCGATTGGCCGCAAGAAGCGTGGTGCTGAAACGGCCGCACCCGCCGCGAAGGAAAAAGCCGAAGCGGCTCCAGCGAAAACCGCTGGTCGTCGTCCGGCGAAAGAAAAGGCTGCCGAAGCCTATCGTCCAAGCGACGCCGTGGCGAAAAACGCCGAGTTGCGCAAAAGCCGTGAAATGAAGAAAGCGCTGCTTTCCGACGCGAAAAACGGTGGTAAAGCGGCGTCCGGGGGAAAGACCGGACGGTCGGCGCCTGAAAAGGCTTCCGGCGGCAAGCCAGCGAAACCGAGCAAACACCGTAAAGGCCCGCCAAAAGCGGGTTCTGCTCCAGCCAAAAGTGGCGGGGCACGTAAACCGAAGGCGAAGTCATGAGTCAGTTGGAAAAAATCTACGGCGTTCACGCGGTAGAAGCGCTGCTGCGTCACCACCCGAAACGCGTCAAGCAGATCTGGCTGGCGGAAAGCCGCAATGATCCACGCGTGCAGACGCTGGTTGAGCTGGCCAACGAAAATCGCGTCCAGGTCGGCCAGGCTGAACGCCGTGAAATGGACGCTTGGGTTGAAGGCGTGCATCAGGGCGTGGTCGCGGAAGTCAGCCCGAGCCAGGTCTGGGGCGAGGCGATGCTCGATGAGCTGCTTGATCGCACTGAAGGCGCGCCACTGTTGCTGGTACTCGACGGCGTGACCGATCCGCACAACCTCGGCGCCTGCCTGCGTTCGGCCGATGCTGCCGGTGCACTGGCGGTGATCGTGCCGAAAGACAAGTCGGCGACCCTGACGCCAGTCGTGCGTAAAGTCGCTTGCGGCGCGGCGGAAGTGATTCCGTTGGTGGCGGTAACCAACCTCGCCCGTACCCTGGAAAAACTTCAGCAGCGCGGTCTGTGGATTGTCGGCACGGCAGGCGAAGCTGAAGTCAGCATTTACGACCAGGATCTGACTGGCCCGACCATTCTGATCATGGGCGCTGAAGGCAAAGGCATGCGTCGCCTGACCCGTGAACACTGCGACTATCTGGTGAAGCTGCCGATGGCCGGTAGCGTCAGCAGTCTGAACGTATCCGTGGCAACCGGCGTGTGCCTGTTTGAAGCGCAGCGTCAGCGCGGTGCCAAAGCCAAGGCTGCCACCAAGAAATCCTGAGTCGTACACGATTCAAATGTGGGAGCGAGCTTGCTCGCGAAGAGGGCGTGTCAGTCGACGTAAATGTTGCCTGACAAACCGCATTCGCGAGCAAGCTCGCTCCCACAGTGTTTTGTGGTGTGGCATAACTGAGTGATTGTTCAAATAATCACCAATTGCCTTGCACCTCTTCTGTCCCTTCTCTACAATTGCGCCCCTTGCTGTGACGGCAGGCACGCATGTGCCCCGCGCCAGCAAGTCCATAAGTGTCATTCACTCCTTGTCTGACCGTTTTTGAGCGGCAGGCTACAACCCGTAAGGAGCATTCATGCGTCATTACGAAATCATCTTTCTGGTCCACCCGGATCAGAGCGAGCAAGTCGGCGGCATGGTTGAGCGTTACACCAAGCTGATCGAAGAAGACGGCGGCAAAATCCACCGTCTGGAAGATTGGGGCCGTCGTCAACTGGCCTACGCAATCAACAATGTTCACAAGGCTCACTACGTGATGCTGAACGTTGAGTGCACTGGCAAGGCCCTGGCCGAGCTGGAAGACAACTTCCGCTACAACGATGCAGTGATCCGTAACCTGGTCATCCGTCGCGACGAAGCCGTAACTGGCCAGTCCGAGATGCTCAAGGCTGAAGAAAACCGCAGTGAGCGCCGTGAGCGTCGCGACCGTCCTGAGCACGAAGGCGCCGAAGGCACCGATAGTGATGACAGCGACAACAGCGATAACGCTGACGAGTAATCCACGGACCTTATTAAGGAGCCTATCAAATGGCACGTTTCTTCCGTCGTCGTAAATTCTGCCGCTTCACCGCTGAAGACGTGAAAGAGATCGATTACAAAGATCTCAACACTCTGAAAGCTTACGTATCCGAGACCGGCAAAATCGTTCCAAGCCGCATCACCGGTACCAAAGCTCGTTATCAGCGTCAGCTGGCCACCGCTATCAAGCGCGCCCGCTTCCTGGCCCTGCTGGCCTACACCGACAGCCACGGCCGCTGAGACCGGGCAGTCGACAAGTAGCAAAGGATTGAATGCATGCGTGCCTTAGCTGAGTTCATCATGCGAGGCCGTATGCAGGCCACTCTCGTGGTGGCCGGATGTGCAACATTGCCGTTGTTGTATTGGTTGGGCGCTGCCGCGGGGAGCCTTGTGCTGCTGCGGCGCGGACTGACGGACGCCCTGGGTGTTCTGTCTCTGGGGCTGCTGCCGGCATTGATCTGGTGGCTGTATGCCGATGATCCACGCGCACTTCTGGTGCTGCTGGGGTCTTCGGGACTTGCGTTGGTTTTGCGCGCAAGTGAGTCCTGGGTCCGCACGCTGCTGGTCAGCGTAGTGATTGGAGTGGTGTTTTCAGTGGTGCTCGGGGCTGCGTTTGCGGCCCAGATCGAGATGCTCGCGCAGGCCTTGATAAAGGTCATGCCAGCGCTTCTCGGTGAGACCTACAAGCAATTGTCGGTCGATGAGCAAGCGCGTTTCGCGTCCCTGATTGCACCGGTCCTGACCGGACTGATTGCGGCGTTGTTGCAGATCGTCAGCGTGCTGAGCCTGATTGTCGGGCGGCATTGGCAGGCGTTGTTGTACAACCCGGGTGGTTTTGGTCGCGAGTTTCGCGCCATCCGGATCCCGCTGCGGCCGGCGATGTTACTGCTGGCGTTGATGCTTCTGGGCCCGAATCTCGGTGCACAGATGGCCATGTTGACGCCGTTGTGCAGTGTACCGCTGGTGTTCGCCGGACTTGCCCTGATTCACGGGCTGGTCGGGCAGAAGCGACTGGCCGGTTTCTGGCTGGTGGGGTTGTACGTCACGCTGCTGCTGTTCATGCAGCTGATCTATCCGTTGCTCGTGGTCTTGGCCATTGTCGACAGCCTGATTGATTTTCGCGGTCGTCACGTGTCGAAAGACACCGATAACGCGAACGGTGAAGGTTAAAAGTTAAGAGGATTTCCACATGCAACTGATCCTTCTGGAAAAAATCGCCAACCTGGGCAACCTGGGCGACAAAGTAAACGTTAAGGCCGGTTACGGCCGTAACTACCTGCTGCCTTTCGGCAAAGCTACCGCTGCAACCGCTGCCAACCTGGCTGCGTTTGAAGAGCGTCGTGCTGAGCTGGAAAAAGCTGCCGCAGACCGTAAAGCATCGGCTGAAAGCCGTGCTGCCCAACTGGCCGAGCTGGAAGTGACCATCACTGCCACCGCTGGCGACGAAGGCAAGCTGTTCGGTTCGATCGGTACTCACGACATTGCTGACGCACTGACCGCCTCCGGCGTTGAAGTTGCGAAAAGCGAAGTTCGTCTGCCGAACGGCACCATCCGCAACGTGGGTGAATTCGACGTGGCTGTGCACCTGCACGCCGAAGTTGAAGCCACCGTACGCGTTGTCGTGGTAGCAGCTTAAGCAACACTGATCGGCTGGCGGCTTGTCCGTCAGACGGTTAACATCGGGCACGATCCTGTTTACAGGTCGTGCCCTTTGTCTTTCTGAATTCCCTGTTTTTCCAAACAACACAAGTGGCCATGAACGATATCTCCGCTCCCGAGCAATACGATCTGCAAACCGCTGCCCTGAAGGTGCCGCCGCATTCCATCGAAGCCGAACAGGCTGTACTCGGTGGTCTGATGCTGGACAACAACGCCTGGGAACGCGTGCTCGATCAAGTCTCCGACGGCGATTTCTATCGGCATGACCACCGTCTGATTTTCCGTGCGATCGCCAAACTGGCCGATCAGAACTCCCCGATCGACGTCGTGACCCTTGCCGAGCAATTGGACAAGGAAGGTCAGACCTCGCAAGTCGGCGGTCTCGGTTACCTTGGCGAACTGGCGAAAAACACGCCGTCCGTCGCCAACATCAAGGCGTATGCGCAGATCGTTCGCGAACGAGCGACCTTGCGCCAGTTGATCGGCATCAGCACCGAGATCGCTGACAGCGCCTTCAACCCTGAAGGTCGTACTGCCGCCGAGATTCTTGACGAAGCCGAACGGCAGATCTTCCAGATTGCCGAGGCCCGGCCTAAAACCGGCGGCCCGGTAGGTGTAAACGATTTGCTGACCAAGGCCATCGACCGCATCGACACCTTGTTCAACACTGACAACGCCATCACTGGCTTGTCCACCGGCTACACCGACCTCGACGAGAAGACCAGCGGCCTGCAGCCGTCCGACTTGATCATCGTCGCCGGCCGTCCGTCGATGGGTAAAACCACCTTTGCGATGAACCTGGTGGAAAACGCTGTGTTGCGCAGCGAGAAGGCGGTTCTGGTGTACTCCCTCGAGATGCCAGGCGAATCGCTGATCATGCGTATGCTCTCCTCGCTGGGGCGCATCGATCAGACCAAAGTGCGTTCCGGTCAACTGGAAGACGATGACTGGCCGCGCCTGACTTCAGCGGTCAACCTGCTCAACGATCGCAAACTGTTCATCGATGACACCGCCGGTATCAGCCCGTCGGAAATGCGTGCGCGGACCCGGCGCCTGGTGCGTGAACACGGCGACGTCGGCCTGATCATGATCGACTACCTGCAACTGATGCAGATCCCCGGTTCCAGCGGTGACAACCGTACCAACGAAATTTCCGAGATCTCGCGATCTCTGAAAGCGCTGGCCAAGGAGTTCAACTGCCCGGTAGTCGCCCTGTCGCAGCTCAACCGTTCCCTCGAACAGCGTCCCAACAAGCGTCCGGTGAACTCCGACTTGCGTGAATCCGGAGCGATCGAGCAGGACGCCGACGTGATCATGTTCGTCTATCGCGACGAGGTGTATCACCCGGAAACCGAACACAAGGGCATCGCCGAAATCATCATCGGCAAGCAGCGTAACGGCCCGATCGGTTTTATCCGCCTGGCGTTCATCGGCAAATACACCCGTTTCGAAAACCTAGCGCCCGGCAGCTACAACTTCGACGACGACGAATGAGTGTTGGCCGAAGTCATTCGGCCAACACCCGCTCTTGCGCTGTGTTACGTGCTTTCGCCCGCGGGTTCTTCGACGTTGTCGCGGGTCGCATGCCCGGCCAGTTCCAGCTGGGTCAGCGTTTCGATCAAGGCCGCTTCCTCGATCGCAAGCGGCGCTTGCAGCGCTCTGGATTGCGCGTCGTATTCGGCAAACGATAGTTCGTTGGCAGCATAAGACTCATCGAGTGTCGCCTGGCGGTCCTGAAACGGCTGACGCTGAGCTTCGAACTGCGATTGGTATTTGTGGATGACAAACTCCTGCCAGAACTCTCTCGATAACAGAGCCTGAAATTCTTCGGGCGAGTTATCCAGTGCGATGATTTTTTCGTATGCGGCATCCATCTGTGCTTTTGACACATTGACCAGATGCCCGAAACCCATTCGCTCGGGCTGCCCCGGCAGTTGCAAACGGTCTTTCAGACCGTGGCGATAAAAAAGCCTGATTTCGACTTCTTCTGAGACATGCGGGGCTGGAAGCGCCTGAGTCTCCTGGCCCTGCCTGGATTCGAGGATGCTCGCCTCTCGTTGCGCAATGTCCGCCGATGCGATTTTGTCGACCTCATGCAAGCGAAACAAGGCCTTGGACAATGCAGTAAGTTGCGGACCTTGTGCCTGATCCCGAGCCAGGCTGCGAGCGTTATGCATCATCATCCGGGTTTCCAGATTGGCGAACGTGAAGGCTGCCCGATCGCAGCAGGCTGCCTCGCCTGACCGTTCGAACAATTCGCTGCGCAGGCGTTCGGATTGCGGGTTGTTTTCGGTAATGCTGTCGATCAGTTTCCAGACCCGTTGCTGAAGGTCGTTATGGCCGGCGGGAACATGCAGCAGACGGGCAAGGGTATTGAACAGCCCATCGGAGCCTTGCTGGTTACGCAGTGTTCGCCATTGGGCTCTTCGGGTTGACAGCAGATCGGTTGGCATCCCGACTGTCCAGCGAGCCATTGGGTTGTCGGTGGTGACTCGGCGCACAACAGGCGCGTGGCCGTCCGCCGTGTCGAGCAGGTTGTTCCGGCCGGTCAGCGGCATCTCTGCCTCAATCAGTCGGTCGTTGTAATGGTTCAGCCGGGTACGTGTCTCTGCCGACAGTGGATTGTCGGTGATGTTGGTCACGTTGTTGACGCGAGCCGTGTGTGCAAGTCGCTCGTCCGGCGGGGCAATGACGGGATCGGGGATTTCCTCGATCCGGTTGTTGCTCAGGTTAACGGTATCCAATAGGGGTTGATCGGCAATGCCGGCAGGAAAGGTGTCGATGCCTGTGTTGGCCAGATTGATTGAGCGCATGTCGATTATCCGGCTGAAATCCGGGGCGATGGCCAATTGTGGATTGTCATGCAGCCACAATGCTCGCAGTGTTGTGCGTTCTGACAAAGCGCGGGCGGTGTCGTCCGTCAGGACGATCTGGTTGTTCTGCAGAAACAGTCGGGTCAGACCGTTCATTTCTCCAGCGGCGGGCGGCAATTCGCGCAGTTGATTGCGTGAAAGATCCAGCCAGCGTACGTGGCGAAAACGGGTCAGAAAGCCTTCCGGCGATGTGCTCAGGCCCATATTGCTCAGGTTGAGCGAGCCGACGTGACTGAAGTCTGCGTCGATATCCGGCAGGCTTTGCAGCCTCAGACCGCGCAGGTCCAGCTCAAGTCCGATGGGGGTCCTGTCATTGGCCAGTTTTTGCGGAGTTTCACGTCGCCAGCAACTGATGATCCGCTGGCTTGCCGTGGTGCGATCGTTGCGAGTCTCGGCGTTGATTAACACCTGATTCGCGCGAAGATAACCCTGACGGTTGCCACCTCCCGAAAAAACCCACGCGTCCAGATGGGTTTTCAGTGTGGTGAATTCTCGTTCGAGGCTGGCCAGCCTTGTACCGGCAGTGCCTTGGTCAAGGTTCCACAAATACTCTCTGCACTCCTTGATGCTTTTGTTCGGATAGAGGCGGCGATATCGCTGCGCTCGAGAGTTGTCGCTATCGAAAGCAGCGGGATGCGCAGCGTCCAACAGTTGCGGGTGCGCAACGTGCACACGTCGCCAGTAGCCGTCGAACTTTCTCCAGTAACCTGATGGAAAATCATTGCCCTCCAGTAACGTAGCGCCGTTGATTCGAGCGATCGAGGCCAATTGCTCGGGAGCGGGGTTGATGTTTGCCTGCGGCACTTGCGTCAAGTGGTTATTGCGCAAATCAAGGCCCGCCAAAGCAGTTTTGCCCAGCAGGCCAGTCGGCCACTGATCGATTCCCGTGCTGTTCAAGTCAACGCTTGTCAGCCCGGACATGGCGCTGAAATCGGGGGACGTTTTCAGCGGGTTCTGCGAAAGATTGACGATCTGCAGCCGGCTCAGGGTGCTCAGTGCTGCAGCACTTTGCGCATCCAGCTCAAGATTGTTGGCGCTCAGATCCAGTCGGGTCAGCTTGTTCATATCGTTCACGCTGGCTGGAAGCTTTTGAAGATTGGAACGGTTGATGGACAGGCTTTCCAGGTTGGTAAAGTTGGCCAGGAAGGTGTCGCCGCTATCCGACCAGTTCATTTCTTGCAGATCGAGCATCCGGACATGACTGAAATCCGCCGTCAGGGCGGGCAGTGGTCCACTGCCGGGCGGAAGTCTGAGCATTTCCCCCGACTCCCGTAGCCAGCAGGCCTTGATGATTCTGGCGACACGTTGCGGTGCCCATCGTCTTGCTGTGGCCGCGTCGATGGAGCCCTGGTATTGATGGCCGGCGACATAATCTTCCAGCTGCGTTTCAAGCAGGTCGAAATCCTGCAGGCGGCGAGTCAGTTCCTGATCTCCCAATTGCAGAACGTAATCCTTCGCCGCTTGCGCATCCTTGCCCGGGTACATCCGCTGCACCGCGGTCAGCTCGGGAATATTTTCGACCAGCCTGAGACCCTGTGGATGAGCAGAGCCAGACAATGCAGGATGATCCGCAGCGAGGCGGCGCCAATACAGTTCCAGGGTTTTCCAATAGCCGGGAGCAAAGGCGTTGCCCTCAATAAGGGTGACGCCGTTAAGTCTGACGGTGGCCTCGAGCTGCGCGGCGGGGGGATTGAGCAGCGTCTGGGGTACTTCCTGCAGTTGGTTATTGCGCAAGTCGACGATTTGCAGACCGGTCTGGTGGCGCAAACCTGTTGGCCACTGATCCAGTTGCGAATTGCTCAGGTTTAACACTTTCAACCCGGTCAGCGCGCTGAAGTCGGGCGTCATGCTCAGCGGATTGTTCGACAGGTTGATGGTTTCAAGATTGCTGAGGGACGTGAATGCAACTGCGGTTGGTGTGTCCAGCCGGATCCGGTTGGCGCTCAAATCCAACGTTCTCAAGTTGCCCATCTGCGCGACCGCTGCCGGCAGTTTATCCAGCGTGGCGCGGGTGACCGTCAATTGCTCCAGGCGCGAGAATCCGCTGAGAAAAGTGTCGGCTGCGGGCGTCCAGGTGATGGAGTCCAGAGACAGTTCCCGGACATGGCTGAAATCAGCCTGCAATGCCGGCAGGGGGCCGCTGCCAGGCGCAAGCTTCAATGATGTCCCGGTCTCTCGGCGAAAGCAGCGTTTTATTTCCTGGGTGACGTGTTCTGCCCAGTCTTTTGCTATTGCTGGCGTCGAAGATGATTCGGTGCTCCAGAGCGTCAGTTGATGCTTGAGCGTTTTGTATTCGGTTTCGCGTCGACTCAACCCGCCTTCGATGTCGCTGCCCAGCGAGCGGATGTAAGCGCCAATCTGTTCCTCACTCATGGCGCGGAACAGCCTCTTTGCGCGAGCGTGTGGACTGCGCAGCCGATTGATGATGGCGGCAACCCGGTCTGCCAATTGTCGATGAGCAGGGCGTACGTGCCCGTCACCGGGCCGGGGCAATCCACGATTGCTTGGCGTGGCCGACGTAGACGGGGCGGGTTGGGGGCGTTCCTGTGGGTGCCAGAGCCCGCTTTCGGTGTCACGCAGCAGCACCGGGCCGAGCGCTTCCAGATCGATTGATAAGCGGGCTCGATACTGTCGGGTCAGCGTGTCGACTCCGACAAGCACCGTGCCGCCGTTGGGGACATCGACGTAACGTCGCCCCCTGTGCACCCGGAAACCCTCGGCATTTGGACCTTGCAGGTCAGCGGGGGTGGCAATCCAGTAATGTTCCAGTGGCCATTGCTCACGCGTGATCGCGGCTATTGGTGGCGCTGACTCACTGATCGTTACCGCCGGTATTGGCGCGATGCTATCGAGGCTGGCGTCGCTCGCGGGTCTGCCGAGACCTTCACGGTTCAGTGTTCCTCGTGAGCTCGATGGGCCGAAATCGACATGCGGTGGTGTCTCGGACCTTACTGTTTCCGATTCTTGCCGGGTCGGTCGTACGGGGCTTTCAACGGTGCCTTTGAAAGGCAGTCGTGGTGACATTTTTTCTTCCTTGCAGGTTTGCTATCAGGGCCCGCGAACGGGCGCCGACAGCGTTCGGCGTCATTGCCTGGTGGTTGTCACAGGGTCGCAAGCGCGGTGCTCGGGCGTGGCCGTTTACTCGGCAAGCACTGCGGCGTTGTCTGCCAATGTGAATATCTTGTGCGCTGTTTTGCCATCGAACCTCTCTCGCCAGATCGGCACATGCACCAGACCGGCCAGTTCATCGCGGCGCTGCGACTCGATCCCGCGTTTGCTCTGTTCCAGGGTTTTCAGGTGGCTGCCCTTGATAGTGAAATTCAGCGGGTGGCTGTCCTGCTTGTCATAGTGGAAGTGGGCTTGCCACAACGGTCCGCCGTCAGCGCGATCAGAGATGGCGTAAACGTCGAGGAATGACTTGTCCTTGCCTTTGCCCAACGCCTTGCGATCAACGGTCTTGCTCACATTGAGCTCGGCGCGATCCAGCAGATAATTCAGGCGCATGATGTCCAGCACGTCTTTGTTCTTGTACATCCGCACCAGAATCTCTTGCCCTTGGCTGGTCAATGAGTCGGCTGCGGTTCGCAGGCGTGCGGCCAAATCGATGATCCCTCTATCTTCGCCCTCGCTTGCGTGGTTCTCCAGCCGTCTGGCCTGCTCGTTGAGCAAATCGCTTTCCTTGCCCAGACTTTCGATGATCTCTGTCGGGTTGGTTTTTCTGGCTTCCTGGGCGCTCGCATCGAGCATGTGATTCTCATGGCTGGCCAGTAACCGGATTGCCTCGCCGACCAGTTGCGAGCGTGGTACGCGGACAATCGGCGGGAGCACCGGCAGCCACTCGTCTTGTCTTTTTTCGTAGCGCCTGGGCGGCGAATCGGGCCGCAACGGATCGGGAACCTTGATGATGATGCTCCCGTCCGGGGCGGTTTCAGTCTCCCCGACCAGTACCCTGTAAGTGCCGTGCTGACGGGTTCGGAACATTTTCTTGGCGGGGGCGGGACGGCTTGTATCGGCGTAGACCGGTTGCGTCGGAATGAAGTCGAAATCAATGTCCTGATCGAGGCTCGGCAGATCGGATCGGCGCATCGAAACGTCAAGTATTTCAGTCAGTTTGCCTTCGATTTTCTTCTCGATCGGATCGATCAGAGCAATGATCTCCTCAAGGTATTGGCTCCTCGGGCTTTGCGAGCTCAGCAGCATCTCAAAGCGGCTCCGGTCTCCTTTCAACTGATCAATAGCCAGCAGCAGCGCCATGGGATGCTCGCGCTCTGGAACATTGCCCAGATCCCCGGTAATCAGGTCGAGGGCTGATAGCGAGGGCATGGTCGTGTCAGGCGGCTGGTCGGGAGTGTCGGCAAACAGGTGCACATAAAGCGCCAGTTTGTTGAAGTTGATGCGATCCGCTGCGGGTACCTGCCGGCCGAGTTCAGTCAGTTGCGCGGCCGCTCCGGGAGACGCTTTTCTGATTTGCTCCATCACCACCTGGCGCTCGTCGAGAATCTTCAGTTTCTTGTTCAGGTGAGTGATGATTTTCCTGCAATTGTCGGCACTCATGTCTGTCACCTCAGGCCTGGTTCTGAGGTCCATGACGGCCATGAGCCTGTTGAGGTATTCGACGCGCTCTATCCGGAAGGTGTGCAGTTCTTCCTTGAATAGCCCGCCTGCCTTGAGGATGGTCATCCAGTCCTTGTTGTCGACGAGCGACTGAACAAAAGCCGTTTGTTTTCTGATGTGCTTGAGCAAATGCACTTCAACGGCGACCAGGGCCGCGGTCCTGGCGGGGCCATCCGCCTGTTGTCGGGCTCGACTCCAGAGGGCGTCGTACTGCGTGGATGATTCGATCAGGGCGGTGTGGGCATTCTGGAAGGGTTCATAGCGTTGCATCAGGAGGGCCATTTTGGCCTGCGTCGAGTCATTGCGGGGCATGCCACCCCTCAGCCCCGTAAGCACGGAGACCCAGACGTTTGCCTCGTTGCGAGTGATCGCCCGGGTTTTACCGCTGCGACTGGCGCGGTAGATGTTCGCGCTGTCGTTGGCCACCGGATCCTTTGGGTTAACAATACGCCACACCTTGTGCGCCGGGCTCGACGCGTCGAGATCTTGCATCGCCTGATACGCGTGGTTGTGGATGATCACGTAGAGCTTGCCGTCGTGGCGAAACAAACCATCGCTGCCGGGCTCGGCTGTGCGCAAATCCAGATCAGTGCGAAACGGCTGAAGGCTTGCGTCGGTGGGCGGGACGTTGCCGGCGTCAACATCATTGAGTGGGTGCCAGACGCCACTGTCGACGTCGCGTAATAGCAGCGGCCCAGAGGGGTGCAGTTCGCTCGATAGCCGGGCCCGGTACAGTCCCGTGTCCGGCTGCACTGCGACCAGAACGATGCCGCCATCGGGGACGTCGACGTACAGCCGTTTGTTGTACACCCTGAATCCTTCGCTGTCGGCAGGCGGCAGTTTTGCCGTGGTACTGACCCAGTAATGCTTTAGCGGCTGATCGGTGACGAGACGGACTTCAGCGGGGGCTGGGGTCGGGCGAATCATGACAGTCGCTGCTGGCAGGATCGCATCGAGGTCTTTAACGCCGGGTGGCGGGGTCCGCGGTTTCGGGGTTTCGCCATGAAGCCACGGATCGAGGCCTTTGCGGCCCGGCGTATCTGATGTCTTTGTGTCGCCGTCCACCGGTCGATTCGAGCGGATATGGACGTCCACGTCCACGTAGGCGGTGCCATTGCGAGGCGGTTTTACTGCCATGTTTCTTCATCCTTGAAAAAGTGGCGGCTGCAGCACCCGTTCATCGAGTACTGCAAGGCATTCAGCGTCATTGCCGCTGTCTGGCGGGTTGAAAGTCACCGGAGATTTTCTGCTCGAAGTGCGCAGAGCGGGTTGTCACTAGAAACCGACCATTGCCGTCGGAATTGGTCAAAATTTGTGCTATATTCCGCGCCCGCGATTTTTCACTTCAACACCGGTCGTCGACATGCAAGCAGCCAAGCCGTTATTTGACTATCCAAAATATTGGGCCGAATGTTTCGGGCCAGCGCCATTCCTGCCGATGAGCAGGGAGGAGATGGATCAGCTTGGCTGGGATTCGTGCGACATCATCATTGTTACCGGTGATGCCTACGTCGATCACCCGTCGTTCGGCATGGCGATCATTGGCCGGCTGCTGGAGTCTCAGGGATTCCGCGTCGGGATCATTGCGCAGCCGAACTGGCAGTCCAAAGACGACTTCATGAAGCTCGGCGAGCCGAACCTGTTCTTCGGCGTTGCAGCGGGCAACATGGACTCGATGATCAATCGCTACACCGCGGACAAGAAAATCCGTTCCGATGACGCTTACACGCCAGGCGGTATGGCCGGCAAGCGTCCGGATCGCGCGAGCCTGGTTTACAGTCAGCGCTGCAAGGAAGCCTACAAGCATGTACCGATCGTCCTTGGCGGCATCGAAGCTTCCCTGCGCCGCATTGCGCACTATGACTACTGGCAGGATCGTGTGCGTAACTCGATCCTGATCGACGCCAGCGCCGACATTCTGCTGTACGGCAACGCCGAACGTGCGATTGTCGAGGTCGCTCAGCGTCTGTCCTACGGCCACAAGATCGAAGACATCACCGACGTGCGCGGCACTGCGTTCATCCGTCGTGATACGCCGAAAGACTGGTATGAAGTCGATTCGACGCGTATCGACCGTCCGGGCAAGGTCGACAAGATCATCAACCCGTACGTGAATACCCAGGACACCCAGGCCTGCGCCATCGAGCAGGAAAAAGGCCCGGTTGAAGATCCGCAGGAAGCCAAGGTCGTACAGATTCTGGCCAGCCCGCGCATGACCCGCGACAAGACCGTGATTCGCCTGCCGTCGGTTGAAAAGGTGCGTGGCGACGCCGTTCTGTATGCCCACGCCAACCGCGTGCTGCACCTCGAAACCAACCCGGGCAACGCCCGCGCGCTGGTGCAGAAGCACGGCGAAGTCGACGTCTGGTTCAACCCGCCGCCGATTCCGATGACCACTGAAGAAATGGACTACGTGTTCGGCATGCCTTACGCCCGTGTTCCGCACCCGGCGTACGGCAAAGAGAAGATCCCGGCCTACGACATGATCCGTTTCTCGGTGAACATCATGCGTGGCTGCTTCGGTGGCTGCACCTTCTGCTCGATCACCGAGCACGAAGGCCGGATCATCCAGAACCGTTCCGAAGAGTCGATCATTCGCGAAATCGAAGAGATCCGCGACAAGGTGCCGGGCTTCACCGGCGTCATTTCCGACCTCGGCGGCCCGACTGCGAACATGTACCGCATCGCCTGCAAAACACCGGAAATCGAATCCGCGTGCCGCAAGCCGTCCTGCGTGTTCCCGGGCATCTGCCCGAACCTCAACACCGACCACTCGTCGCTGATTCAGCTGTACCGCAGCGCCCGTGCCTTGCCGGGTGTGAAGAAGATTCTGATCGCCTCCGGCCTGCGTTACGACCTCGCGGTCGAGTCGCCGGAATACGTCAAAGAGCTGGTGACCCATCACGTCGGTGGTTACCTGAAGATCGCCCCGGAACACACCGAGGAAGGTCCGCTCAACCAGATGATGAAACCGGGCATCGGCAGCTATGACAAGTTCAAGCGCATGTTCGAGAAGTACACCAAGGAAGCGGGCAAAGAGCAGTACCTGATTCCGTACTTCATCGCTGCGCACCCGGGCACCACCGACGAAGACATGATGAACCTCGCGCTGTGGCTCAAGGGCAACGGCTTCCGCGCCGACCAGGTGCAGGCGTTCTACCCGTCGCCGATGGCCACCGCCACTGCGATGTACCATTCGGGCAAGAACCCGCTGCGCAAGGTCACTTACAAGAGTGACGGCGTGACCATCGTCAAGAGCGAAGAGCAGCGTCGTCTGCACAAGGCGTTCTTGCGTTATCACGACCCGAAAGGCTGGCCAATGCTGCGTGAAGCGTTGATCCGCATGGGCCGTGGTGATCTGATCGGTTCGGGCAAGGATCAGTTGATCCCGACTCATCAACCGGCCACCGACAGC
The DNA here is from genome assembly GCF_013433315.1 of Pseudomonas crudilactis. GTDB lineage: Bacteria > Pseudomonadota > Gammaproteobacteria > Pseudomonadales > Pseudomonadaceae > Aquipseudomonas > Aquipseudomonas crudilactis. Next base: position 109,363 of record NZ_WXVV01000003.1, read on the forward strand.
TACCAGAGCGCCCGTCGCAAGAACTCGACGCCAGCCGGCAGCCATAAAGTGGCGAAGGAAGGCAAAGAGAAGACCACCAAGATCCTCACCCAGCACACCGGTTTGCCGCCACGTGCCAGTGATGGTGGTAATCCTTGGGACAAGCGTGAACAGGCCAAGGCGGCGGCGTTTGCCCGCAACCAGCAGGCAGCCAAAGAGCGTAAAGACGCCGCGAAAGGCAAAGGGCCGAAGCCGACCCGCAAGCCGGTCGTACCGCGCTAAACATCGCTTGAGCTGAACAGAACGCCAACCTTCGGGTTGGCGTTTTGCATTTCTGCCGTTGGATTTATGTGGGCCGCAAGATCCATCCCCCTCACCCCAGCCCTCTCCCCCATGGGGGGCGAGGGGGAAGGGAGCAGATCTTCATGCTTTTCAAGATCTGAGTTCGACTCAAGACTTTCAAGTCGGCGTATCTCTAACATTCACCTCGGTCAGTCCCCTCTCCCTCTGGGAGAGGGCTAGGGTGAGGGGCTCTTCGCAACATTTACGTGCAATCAGCCCAAACCATTTCCCCGCATCGCCCGATTTTGGTGCTGTACTGCCCTAAGCATTCCGGGAAAGCGCCCGAGCCCTCTGCATGGCATAAGTCTTGCGCGCTTTCGAATACGCTTAGGCTCGCAGGAGGCACGCCGTGTCGATTCATGTCGCATTGCATCACGTCACGCATTACCGCTACGACCGCGCTGTCGAACTCGGCCCGCAGATCGTTCGCCTGCGCCCGGCTGCCCACAGCCGCACGCGGATTTTGTCGTATGCGCTGAAAGTCTCGCCCGAGCAGCATTTCATCAACTGGCAGCAGGATCCGCAGGGCAACTACCTCGCCCGATTGGTGTTCCCCGAGAAAACCAATGAGCTGCGCATCGAAGTCGATCTGCTCGCCGAAATGGCCGTGTTCAATCCATTCGATTTCTTCCTCGAACCCTACGCCGAGAAAATCCCTTTCGCCTACGCCGCCGATGAACGCAAGGAACTGGCGCCGTACCTCGAAACACTGCCGCTGACGCCGAAATTCAAAGACTATCTGGACGCCATCGACCGCACACCGCTGCCGGCGGTGGATTTCCTCGTAGCGCTCAATCAGCGCCTGAGCGAAGACATCGGTTACCTGATTCGCATGGAACCGGGTGTGCAAACTCCGGAGCACACCCTCGAACACGCCTCCGGTTCCTGCCGCGACTCGGCGTGGCTGCTGGTGCAATTGCTGCGCAACCTCGGTTTGGCGGCACGATTCGTCTCCGGCTACCTGATTCAACTGACCGCCGATGTGAAAAGCCTCGATGGCCCGTCCGGCACCGAAGTGGATTTCACCGACCTGCACGCCTGGTGCGAAGTGTATTTGCCGGGTGCCGGCTGGATCGGTCTGGATGCGACGTCAGGGCTGTTTGCCGGTGAAGGACATATCCCGCTGGCCTGTAGTCCCGATCCGTCTTCAGCGGCGCCGATCAGTGGCTTGGTCGAGCCTTGCGAATGTGAGTTCAGCCACGAAATGTCGGTCGAACGGATCTGGGAGGCGCCGCGCGTCACCAAGCCCTACACCGATGAGCAGTGGCTGTCGATTCAGGCGCTGGGGCGGCAGATCGATGCCGACCTGCTGGCGGATGATGTGCGCTTGACCATGGGCGGCGAGCCGACCTTCGTCTCCATCGATGATCCGGATGGCGCCGAATGGAACACCGCCGCGCTGGGCGCAGACAAACGACGACTGTCCGCCGAACTGTTCCAGCGCATGCGCAAGCATTACGCGCCGCAAGGCCTGGTGCATTTCGGCCAGGGCAAGTGGTATCCCGGCGAGCAACTGCCGCGTTGGTCGCTCAATTGCTACTGGCGCCGTGATGGTGTGCCGATCTGGCACAACGACGCGCTGATTGCCGACGAACAACAGGATTACGGCGCCGACGGTGAACTGGCCGGGCGCTTTCTGGCCAGTGTCGCCGAGCGCTTGAAATTGCCTACGCGTTTTGTCTTCCCGGCCTACGAGGATAACTTCTACTACCTCTGGCGCGAGGGCACGTTGCCGAGCAATGTCAGCGCCGAAGATTCACGTCTTGAGGAACCTCTTGAGCGCGCACGCCTGCGCAAGGTCTTCAGTCAGGGCCTGAACAAGGTAATCGGCCAGGTGTTGCCGCTGGCGCGCACCGCCAAGGGTGATCAATGGCAGAGCGGGCGCTGGTACCTGCGTGACGAACATTGCCGACTGGTGCCGGGGGATTCGCCGTTGGGCTATCGCCTGCCGTTGGGGTCGCAGCCGTGGGTGAAGGCCGCGGAGTATCCGTTCATTCATCCTCAGGATCAGAATCAGGACTTCCCTGAGCTGCCGGAAACCGCGCAGCTCAACAGTCATGGCGAACCTGCCGCGGCTGACGAACGCGCGCCGAAAATCGACGAATCCGCCGACTGGCTCACCCGCACCGCATTCTGTGCCGAGGCGCGCGAGGGGCGTTTGTACCTGTTCATGCCGCCGCTGGAGCAGGTTGAGGATTATCTGGAACTGGTGGCAGCTATCGAGGCGACGGCTGAAGAACTGCATTGCCCGGTGTTGCTCGAAGGCTACGAGCCGCCGAGCGATCCGCGTCTGAGCAATTTCCGCATCACCCCCGATCCCGGTGTGATCGAGGTCAATGTGCAGCCGTCAGCGACCTGGGACGAATTAGTCGAACGTACCGAATTTCTCTATGAAGAGGCGCGCCAGACCCGCCTGACCACCGAAAAATTCATGATCGACGGCCGTCACACCGGCACCGGCGGCGGCAACCATTTCGTTCTCGGTGGGGCGACGCCGGCTGATTCACCGTTTCTGCGCCGCCCGGATCTGCTGCGGAGCCTGATCAGTTACTGGCATAACCATCCGTCATTGTCGTATCTGTTCTCTGGACTGTTCATCGGCCCGACGTCTCAGGCGCCGCGTGTCGATGAGGCGCGCAATGACGCCCTGTACGAACTGGAAATCGCCTTCGCGCAGATGCCCGAGCCGGGTGAGGAATGCGCACCGTGGCTGGTCGATCGACTGCTGCGCAATTTGCTGATCGACGTCACCGGCAACACCCACCGTGCCGAGTTCTGCATCGACAAACTCTATTCGCCGGATGGCGCCACCGGGCGTCTCGGCTTGCTGGAACTGCGCGCCTTTGAAATGCCACCCCACGCGCGCATGAGTCTGGCGCAACAGTTGTTGCTGCGGGCACTGGTCGCACGGTTCTGGCGCGAACCTTATGCGCCGCCGAAACTGGCGCGCTGGGGCACCGAACTGCACGATCGTTTCCTGCTGCCGCACTTTATCGAGCAGGATTTCGCTGACGTCATCGTCGAGCTCAACAACGCTGGTTACCCGCTGCGCGCGGAATGGTTTGCCGCGCACCAGGAGTTTCGTTTTCCCAAGGTCGGCGATTACGCCGTCAACGGCATCGAACTGGAACTGCGTCAGGCGCTGGAGCCGTGGCATGTGCTGGGCGAGGAGGGCGCGGCGGGCGGCACGGTGCGTTATGTCGATTCATCGCTTGAGCGTCTGCAGGTCAAACTCAAAGGACTGCCGCCGCAGCGCTATCTGCTGACCTGTAATGGCGTCGCGGTGCCGTTGCACCCGACCGGGCGGGTTGGCGAGTTTGTCGCGGGCGTGCGTTATCGCGCCTGGCAACCGGCCAACTGCCTGCAACCGACCATACCCGTGCATGCACCGCTGGTGTTCGACTTGCTCGACACCTGGATGGGCCGTTCCCTGGGCGGTTGTCAGTACCACGTTGCCCATCCGGGCGGGCGCAATTACGAGACGTTGCCGGTCAACGCCAACGAAGCGGAGAGCCGGCGGATGGCACGGTTTTTCCGCGTCGGACACACGCCGGGGAAACTTCCTATACCGAATGTGGAAATCAGTGACGAGCTACCGATGACAATCGATTTACGATGTTTCTAAGGCCTACGCGACACGCGGATTTTTCGTCTATCCGCACGTCATGTGCCTGCGTTAGTCTGACCGTTCCCTGCTGTCTGCCGAGCTTTCCATGCCTGACCTGCTAGACCGCTACCCGCTGACGGCGGGCACTTATCACGAACTGCTCGACAGCAGTGGCGCGGTGCGCCCGCACTGGCGGCGGCTGTTCGATCAGTTGCAGCGCAGCACCCCGGCGCAACTGCTGCAGCGACAGGCCTTGCTGGCGCGGCAGATTCAGGAAAACGGTGTTACCTATAACGTCTATGCCGATCCCAAGGGCGCTGATCGACCTTGGGAGCTGGATCTGCTGCCGCATGTGATTGCTGCGGATGAATGGCAGCAACTGTCGGCAGGTATCGCCCAACGTGCGCGATTGCTCAATGCTGTGCTGGCTGATTTGTACGGGCCGCAACGGCTGATCAGCGAAGGTCTGTTACCTGCAGAGCTGGTCTTCGGCCACAACAATTTTCTCTGGCCGTGTCAGCATGTTGCGCCGCCGGAAGCGACGTTTCTGCACCTGTATGCAGTCGATCTGGCGCGTACGCCGGATGGGCGCTGGTGGGTGACCGCCGATCGCACCCAAGCGCCGTCGGGCGCCGGTTATGCCCTGGAAAACCGCACCATCGTGTCGCGCGCCTTTCCCGAGTTGTATCGGGATCTGAAGGTGCAGCATCTGGCCGGCTTCTTCCGTACGTTGCAGGAGACCCTCGCGCGACAGGCGCCGTGTGACGATGACGCGCCGCTGGTGGTGCTGCTCACACCGGGGCGCTTCAATGAAAGTTATTTTGAACATCTGTATCTGGCTCGCCAGCTCGGTTATCCGCTGGTCGAGGGTGGTGACCTGACGGTGCGCGATGCCACGGTCTACCTGAAAACCCTGAGCGGCCTGCGTCGGGTGCACGCGGTCATGCGCAGGCTCGATGATGATTTCTGCGATCCGCTGGAGTTGCGCACGGACTCGGCACTCGGCGTTCCCGGGTTGCTTGAGGCGGTGCGCCAAGGTCGAGTCCTGGTCGGCAATGCGCTGGGTAGCGGCGTGCTGGAGTCGCCGGGGTTGTTGGGCTTTCTGCCGAAGATCAACCAATACCTGTTTGGTGAAGAGCTGATTTTGCCGTCGATCGCGACGTGGTGGTGTGGTGAGGCGCCAGTCTTGGCGCAAGCCCTGGAAAAACTTCCCGAACTGCTGATCAAACCGGCGTTTCCCTCACAAAGCTTCGCGCCGGTTTTCGGCCGTGATCTGAGTGAAAAACAGCGTCAGGCACTCGCCGAGCGCATGCAGGCACGGCCCTATGCCTATGTCGCGCAAGAATTGGCTCAGCTGTCCCAGGCGCCGATCTGGCAGGCGGAAAACGGTCAACTGCAACCACGGGCGATCGGTATGCGCATGTACGCCGTGGCCGGTGCTGACGATTACCGCGTGCTTCCGGGTGGTCTGACCCGGGTGGCGGCCGAGGCCGATGCCGAAGTGGTGTCGATGCAGCGTGGTGGGGCAAGCAAAGACACTTGGGTACTGGGTGATCGCCCTCCCAGCGGTGAGCAGTGGAAGAGTCAGCGCAACGTTGGGGTCCATGATCTGGTGCGGCGCGATCCGTATCTGCCGTCACGGGTGGTGGAAAACCTGTTCTGGTTCGGTCGTTACTGCGAGCGCTGTGATGACAGTGCGCGGTTGCTGCGCATCATGCTCGCGCGTTATGTCGACGGCGACGACCCGCAAGCGTTGCAGGCCGCTGTCGACCTCGGCGAGCGACTGACGCTGCTGCCGGACGAGGGTGAACTGCCGGAGCGTCTGCTGGCGGCACTGCTGGGCGACGACTGGTCGTTCAGCCTGCGCGCCAACCTGCAGCGTTTGCAGTGGGCGGCCTCGCAGGTGCGTGGCAAGCTTTCACGGGAGAACTGGCAGGCGCTGGTGGAGTTGCAACGCGAGGCGATGGAGCTGGACACCGACGAACCCGACTTCGGCGAACTGCTGGACTTCCTCAACCGGCTGGTGATGTCGCTGGCGGCGCTGTCCGGGTTTGCCCTGGACGACATGACCCGCGACGAAGGCTGGCGCTTTCTGATGATTGGCCGGCGTATCGAGCGTCTGCAATTTCTCAGCAGCAGTCTGGCGGCCTTTCTGCGCGGCGCCGGGGCGTTCGATCAGGCGGGCCTGGAGTGGTTGCTGGAACTGGGCAACAGCAGCATCACCTACCGTTCGCGTTATCTGGCGGTGGCGCAATTGATTCCGGTGCTCGACCTGTTGCTGCTCGATGAGCAGAACCCGCACGCGGTGTTGTTTCAGTTGAAACTGGTGACCCGCACCTTGAAACGTTTGAACGATGATTTTGCTGCGCCACGGGAGGCCGGACTACCGCAATTGGTCGAGCGTCTGGCGCGGTTCGATCTGGGATGTCTGGAGAATCCACTATTCGGTGAGTCCAGCGTACGAGCCGCTCTGAATGGTCTGGCCGATCTGCTGCAAGACATTGCCGAGGCCAGCGGGCAGGTGTCGGATCGTCTGGCCCTGCGCCATTTCGCCCATGTCGATGACGTCAGCCAGCGCACGGTGTCCGTTTGATGAATGCTCGCTACCAGATCCTCCACGACACCTGTTATCACTACGACAGCCCGGTGTCCCTGGCGCAGCAACTGGCGCACTTGTGGCCGCGTGAATGCGAATGGCAGCGCTGCACCGAACAGCAGTTGCTGATCAGCCCGGATCCGACAGCACGCCGCGATGAGCTGGATGTGTTCGGCAATCCGTTGACCCGGCTGGCCTTCGAACGGCCTCACGATGAATTGCAGGTCAACGCCCGGCTCACCGTTGAGGTGCTGGCGCGGCCGGCGCTGGATTTCAATCAGTCGCCGGCCTGGGAATTGACCCGCGATGCACTCACCTACAGCAGCCAGCCGTTGTCCGCTGAGTTGCTCGAGGCCTGTCGCTACCGGTTCCAGTCACCGTACGTGCATTTGAAGCGCAGCTTCGTCGAGTTCTCGCAAAGCTGTTTTCCGCCGGGCAGTCCGTTGCTGTTGGGCGTGCAGGACTTGATGCAGAAGATCTTCAGCGAATTCACTTTTGATGCCGAGGCGACTCAGGTGGCGACCCCGCTGGTGGAAGTGCTGGAGCGGCGGCGCGGGGTCTGTCAGGACTTCGCGCACTTGATGCTGGCGTGCGTGCGCTCGCGAGGGCTGGCAGCGCGCTACATCAGTGGTTATTTGCTGACCCAGCCACCACCAGGGCAGCCGCGCTTGATCGGCGCCGATGCTTCGCATGCCTGGGTGTCGGTGTTTTGCCCGGTACTGGGCTGGGTGGATTTTGATCCGACCAACAATGTGCAGCCGGCGCTGGAACACATCACGCTGGCGTGGGGGCGGGATTTTTCCGATGTGTCGCCGTTGCGTGGGGTGATTCTGGGTGGCGGCAATCACGACCCGGAAGTGCGCGTCACGGTAATGCCACTGGATTAACGCAGATCAAACTGTAGGAGTGAGCCTGCTCGCGATAGCGGTGTGTCAGTGGAAATATTTGCTGCTGACACACCGCTATCGCGAGCAGGCTCACTCCTACAGGGGGAATTGGGGTGTTTCTGGAAGGGCTGTGAGGGCCGGCAGTGAAACTGCCAGCCCCGTCACAAATCCGCAGGGTCTGATTCGATGATCAAACCCGGTGGGGTTCAGGCGTCGGGCGCCTGATCTTTCGGTGTTTCAGTTGCTTCGGTTGCATCAACATCATCTTCCGTTGCCACTTCACCCTCAGGGTTCAGTGCTGCTTCTTCAGCGGTTTGTTTCTTGCGCTGAAGCTTTTCCTCTTTCTTCTGTTCCTTTGCCAGGTCTCGTTGACGTTTGGCGAAGGAGTAATTGGGTTTGGCCATGGGCGATCCTCTTGGGTCGAAGGTGAGGTTGAGCGGCGCATATTCTGCCCTGTATCGGTGCCTTGCGGTTAACCGGGTTTTTGCTCGACCCATTTTGGCGTGACGGTCGGCTTCCAGTTATCCAGGGCATCGAGCAGTGTTTGCGGCGATTCGCTCACTTGCAGCATGTCACGGTGTGGCGCGCGAACGAAGCCTTCGCCGACGATATGGTCAAGAAATGCAGTGAGTTTGCTGTAGAAACCGTTCACTTCGAGCAGACCCAACGGTTTGCCGTGGTAGCCGAGCTGGCCCCAGGTCCAGACTTCGAACAGCTCTTCCAGCGTACCGAGACCACCGGGCAGAGCGATAAACGCATCACTCAGCTCAGCCATGCGTGCCTTGCGCGCGTGCATGCCGTCGACCACTTCCAGGCGCGTCAGGCTTTTGTGGCCGATTTCCTTGTCCATCAGGCTCTGCGGAATGATGCCGATCACTTCGCCACCGGCAGCCAGTGCCGCATCAGCAACGATGCCCATCAAACCCACGGCTCCGCCGCCATAGACCAGAGTCAGCTTACGTTCGGCCAATGCCTGGCCAAGAGCGACTGCAGCTGCGGTGTAAGCCGGAACAGTGCCGGCGTTGGCACCGCAAAATACACAAACGGATTTCAGAGACATGCCTTCCTCCTGGGTCAATTCGACACAGGGTAATGGCTGGCACGCCTCGATCCAAGGGCTAAACTTCGCGTTCCGGCGATTCAAAGGTGCCGCTGGCACCACAGGCGTAGGCGGCGAGCAAACTGCACAACAGACCGTTAAAGAACATGACAGGCACTCCGTCTCAGTAGATGCGCCGATCATAGGGCCGGCCGGTGAATCTGGCCGTTAGATTGTCTCGATGAGTGTCATAGCCTGAAAGTTGTATACAATTTTTGACTCAAGTCATAGGAACTTGCGAAGATTTCAGGCAGTCTTTCCACCATTCGTGTTTTTGTTAACCCTGCCTTGGAGATTCACCATGTTTTCCAAAGTTGTTGCGGTATCCCTGCTGGCGCTGGCCAGCAGCCAATTGATGGCTGCCGAGTGCAAAACCACCGTTGACTCCACCGATCAGATGTCCTTCAACACCAAGGAAATCGTGATCGACAAGAGCTGCAAGACCTTCACCGTCGAACTCACCCACTCCGGCAACCTGCCGAAGAACGTCATGGGTCATAACCTGGTGATCAGCAAAGAAGCTGACATGCAGCCGATCGCTACCGCTGGCCTGGGCGCCGGTATCGACAAGAACTACCTGCCGGAAGGTGACGCACGCATCATCGCTCACACCAAGATCATCGGCGCCAAGGAAACCGATTCGGTGACCTTTGACGTGGCCAAGATTGCCGATGGCGGCTACGGCTTCTTCTGCTCGTTCCCAGGCCACATCTCGATGATGAAAGGCACCATTACCGTCAAGTAATCTTTCCCTGGATTACTTGATAAAAAACGCCGCTGCGGGATGACCGCAGCGGCGTTTTTTTTTGCATAGGCCTCACCGCAACCGTTGGTCAGAAAGGAGCCTTGACCTGTAATTTCTGACAGTAGACGGCTTTATCGATCGGATGCTGAATGAGGGTTCACTTGTTTGCGAAAAAGGAACTTCTCATGCAAAACCAGAAAGCTCAGACAGCAATTGTCAGGATTGAAGACACGAACGGACGGTTCCTGGAGCAAGGGGCTGAAACCACTGACTCGACACTGATCTTAAGCGGTACAGGTAAGCCTTTCGATCAAGTCGTGATCAAGGACGAGGGGCGACAGCTTGAAACGAGCTCCGTGGACGGTGCAGGAAACTGGAAAAAGGAAATTTTCAATTACGAAGTAAAGGTGCTTATTCTCACGGCAACCGGTGGGGATGAGCTGCCCTCGGAGGAGTGGAGGGTCAAGGTAATCCCCCCAAGTCCCGTGTTGATTGACGGGGTCAGAGACTCCAAAGGAGAGATTCGAAACGGTGGTACTACCTACGACACACAAATAACTGTCAATGGACGTGCGTCCCCCTTTACGTCCGTTTATGTCGGAGCGGTTTTCGGGGGACTCTATGGGGTGCACGTGATTGCATCGCAATCGGGTACCTGGATTGCGCAACTACTGAATTTGAGCCCCACAAGTCATGTAATTCACGCCAAGGCCGCTGATTCGGCGGTTCCTTCGGATAGATGGAGTTTCACCGTCAATCCGAAAGTCGATCTGGGAATAGATCAGGTCAGGGACTCGCTGCGGCCCATTGAAAACGGTGGCAGTACGTATGACCCCGAGTTGAGCTTGTTTGGCTGGTATTCCCGTGGAGCGGGAGAAGTAGATCTTTACGATGGTGAAGAGCTTGTTTGCAAAGGTCTCGAAGTTCGGGAAGGGCGCTGGGAGAAGCCCTCTCACGTGTTTGCGGAGAAGGATCATGAGTTCTTGGTAAAAACGCCGGACGGTGAGCAGCAGTCCGCTGCGTGGCGTATTACTGTGAAACCGGCATTGTTGTTGACGATCGATAGCGTGAGAGACAGTCAGGGCGAAATCGCTGACGGTGGTGACACGGGTGAAATGCAACTTCAACTTCGTGGCAGAGCACCAGAAAACGCCTTGGGGCTGAAAATTTATGACGGTGATGATTACCTGACTGAAGCAACGATTCTCGATAAAGGGAACTGGGCCGCCAGCGTTTCATTGTCAGCGATCAAAGACTATGTGTTCTATGCCAAAACGGCAGATTCCGGGCAGTCCTCCAACGCTTGGAAAATCCAGGTCCGAGAAAAAACTACGCTCTTTATACAATCAGTCAGAGGCGATGATCTGGTTCCTATTGGAAATCCCGGTGAGACCCCGTTCACTACTTTGAAGCTGATCGGTCGAGCCGAGCGGGGAGAGCACGGTTATATCGTTGACGGATCCGTCACCCCTCCACAGGATCTGTTCCCGTTCCAGGCCGACAAGGACAATCACTGGCAGGTCGATATTCCTCATCTGGAGCGGCGCGAATACCGTTTCATCGCGAAGTCCTCGACGGGCCGTGAGTCCAAATCATGGGTTATCCGTATCCTCCCGCAATAGCATTAGTCTGTGTCACACGCGCACCAGGCTGGAAGACCTGATGCGCGTTGCAAGTCAAGGCGCGAACGGCATGACCCGTTTGTGATGGGTCTTGTTGTAGGTCGCAACGATGATGTCGAACGCTTCCTGGCGCACGGGCTCGCCATGCAGGAAGGCGTCGATTTCGGCATAGGTCACACCGTGGGAGGCTTCGTCCGGTTTCCCCGGCGACAGATCTTCAAGGTCCGCCGTCGGCACTTTCTCGACCAGCGACTCCGGCGCGCCAAAGCTGCGCGCAATCGCCCGGACCTGATTTTTCACCAGACCGCTGAGCGGTGCCAGATCGCAAGCGCCGTCACCGAACTTGGTGAAGAAACCCATCACCGCTTCCGCCGCGTGATCGGTGCCGATCACCAGACCGTGCGCCGCGCCAGCGATGGTGTACTGGGCGACCATGCGCATCCGCGCCTTGGTGTTGCCAAGGACGAAATCCACCGACACCGCGTGCTTGCCTTCAAACGCTGCCACTTCGCTGGCAAGCGACTTCACGGCCGGGCCGATGTTGACCGTGTGGCGCTCGTCCGGAGCAATGAAATCCACCGAGGCCTGGGCGTCGTGTTCGTCAAACTGGGTTTCGTAAGGCAGGCGCACGGCGATGAATTTGTAGCCGTTGTCGCCGGTCTGGTCACGCAACTCGCGCATCGCCCGCTGGGCGAGCAGGCCGGCGGTCAACGAGTCGACACCGCCGCTGATGCCCAGCACGAGCGTCTTGAGCCCGGAATTGACCAGGCAATCCTGAATAAAGGTAATGCGCCGGGCGACTTCGGCCTGCAGGGCCGGGTAGTCGGCGAACGGCGGTTGCACCTTGAGCTGTTCAGCAATCTCACGCTGTACGGCTTGCATGAATTTACTCCTTGCTAGATAGACGGGGATCGGCAGGAACCTGGAAAACGTGTCGCAAATAGGCGACAAAATTCGGGTCTTTACAATGTGTCTTGCCTGGCTCGTCGGAGATCTTCGCCACCGGTTGGCCGTTGCAGGCGGTCATTTTAAGCACGATACTCATCGGTTCGACACCCGGAATGTCACAGGTGAGGTTGGTACCGATGCCGAAGCTGACGTTGATCCTGCCGTGCAGCGCGCGGAAGATCTCCAGCGATTTGGGCAGGGTCAGGCTGTCGGAAAACACCAGGGTCTTGCTCATCGGGTCGATGCCGAGCTTGTGGTAATGCGCAATGCATTTTTCGCCCCAAGCCACAGGATCGCCGGAGTCATGGCGCAGGCCGTCAAACAGCTTGGCGAAGAACAGGTCGAAGTCACCGAGGAATGCATCGGTGGTGATGCAATCGGTGAGCGCGATCCCGAGCAGGCCACGGTATTCGCGAACCCAGCAATCGAGCGCGGCGATCTGGCTGTCGATCAGGCGCGGGCCGAGTTGCTGGTGGGCCATGATCCATTCGTGGGCCATGGTGCCTAGAGGTTTCATATCGAGTTCGCGCGACAGGTGCACGTTACTGGTGCCGACGAAACGTCCGGGGAAGTCGTGCTTGAGCACGTTCACCACTTCTGCCTGCACGCCGTACGAAAAGCGGCGGCGGGTACCGAAATCGGCGACCTGCAGTTGCGATAACTCGTCGGCCGAAGCGTTGGCGGTCAGCCAGTCGAACTTGCGATAGAGCTGTTCGCGCGCCTGTTCCAGCACTGTTTCGCGGTAGCGATAGCGGTTGCGCACTTCGCTGACGATCGCCAGCAATGGCACTTCGTAGAGAATCACATGCAGCCACGGCCCGCGCAGGCGGATGAACAGCTCGCCGTTCTCGATACCGGTGTGCAGATAGCGCAGGTTGAAGCGGAACAGGCCGAGAAAGCGCAGGAAATCCGGCTTGAGGAAGCTGATGCGCTCAAGAAAACTCAGTTGATCGGCGCTCAGGCTCAGCTCGGCCAGACGTTCGATCTGAAAACGGATCTCGGCCAGATACGGGCGCAGATCCTCGCTGTTACGGCAACGGAACTCCCATTCGACTTCAACGTTGGGGTAGTTGTGCAGCACCGCCTGCATCATCGTCAGTTTGTAGAAGTCGGTGTCGAGCAGGTTCTGCACGATGCGATCGGCAAACACACTCTCGCTCATAACGGGGTCTCCAGGTGCGCCGCGCCTGTGCGCGGTCTCAAACAATGGCGCTAGTGGCGCATATCAGGGACGAAGATTGCCAGCAGTTTTTTAGATCACCGCAGAACCTTGTGGGAGCGAGCTTGCTCGCGAAGGCGTCATTTCTGCCGACATTGATTGAATGTGTCGGCCTCTTCGCGAGCAAGCTCGCTCCCACAGGGAGTCAAGGCAGCTCATGCTGGGCTGTCGATCTGCTCCAGCATCCATTTCACAAAATCCCGCACCTTTGGCACTTCCGCCGCGTGCTCCGGGTACGCCAGGTAATAGGCATCAGTGCTGGGCATGGCATGCTCAAAAGGAATGACCAGTTTGCCGTCGGCCAATTCCTCTTCCACCAGAAATCGCGGCAACAGCGCCACACCACAGCCGACCTGCGCGGCACGAATGCACATATAAAAGGTTTCGAAACGCGGCCCGTGATAGCTGTGCTCGGTCTGGTAACCCTGACTGTCGAACCAGTCGTGCCACGCCTGCGGGCGCGAGGCATTTTGCAACAGCACCAGATCGGTGAGTTGCGTCGGATCAGTGAACGGCGTGTCCGGCAGGCTGCCCGGCGCGCAGACCGGCACCAGCTCTTCGCCGAACAGCTTCAGGCATTCAGTGCCGGGCCGTGAGCCCTGACCGAAATAGAAGGCCAGATCACTGCGCCCTTGCAGCAGATCATCCGCTTCCTGCTCATTGCACAGATCCAGATGGATCGACGGATGGCGCAGACGCCAGCCTTTCAGGCGCGGGACCAGCCAGCGCGCGCCGAAGGTCGATGGCGTAGACACGCGCAGGACTTCAGTCTCACCGCCGTAGGAACGCAGGTAATGCGTCGACATCTCCACCTGCGAGAGGATTTTTCGTACTTCAACCAGGTACAAATCCCCGGCCGGGGTCATCTGCAAGCGCCGACGCACGCGGCGGAACAACAAGTGCTGCAACAGTTCTTCCAGCTGCGCGACCTGTTTGCTCACCGCACTTTGGGTAAGGTTCAGTTCCTCGGCGGCGCGGGTGAAGCTCAAGTGCCGGGTCACGGCCTCGAAACACTGCAGGGCGGTAATCGACGGCAAGTGGCGTTTGTTCAGCATGGCTGATCCTTTTCTTGTCTTTCTATGCCCAGCATGAATAAACGGAATGATATCTCGCGTAAAGGTCGTTTGTTGCCTTGCCATTGTGACGCTACAACTAAAGGCCTGCCCGGTCGCGAAAAAGCGCCCGCACACATTCAGTTTTTTGCTTGAGGAGTGACCCATGGTTGCCGCATTGCTTGATCGTCTAGGTGTGAACCCGGCCCTTTATCAGAACGGCAAAGTGCCGGTGCATTCGCCGATCGACGGCAGCCGTATCGCTGCGGTCAACTGGGAAGGCCCGGCCGAAGTCGAGCAGCACATCAGTCGCGCAGATCATGCATTCGAGCTATGGCGCAAAGTACCGGCTCCGCGTCGTGGCGAACTGGTGCGTCAATTTGGTGAGGTATTGCGTGAATACAAGGCCGATCTCGGTGAATTGGTGTCGTGGGAGGCCGGCAAGATCACTCAGGAAGGTCTGGGTGAAGTGCAGGAGATGATCGACATCTGCGACTTCGCTGTCGGTCTGTCTCGCCAACTCTACGGTTTGACCATCGCCTCCGAACGTCCGGGCCACCACATGCGTGAAACCTGGCATCCGCTGGGCGTGGTTGGCGTGATCAGTGCGTTCAACTTCCCGGTGGCGGTGTGGGCGTGGAATACCACGCTGGCGCTGGTCTGCGGCAACCCGGTGGTGTGGAAACCGTCGGAGAAAACTCCGCTGACCGCGTTGGCCTGTCAGGCGCTGTTCGACCGCGTGGTGAAGAACTTCACCGATGCGCCGGCGAACCTGTGCCAGGTGATCATCGGTGGTCGCGATGCTGGCGAAGCGCTGGTTGATGACCCGCGTGTCGCACTGATCAGCGCCACTGGCAGCACACGCATGGGCCGCGAAGTGGCGCCGAAAGTCGCTGCGCGTTTCGCCCGCAGCATTCTCGAACTGGGCGGTAACAACGCGATGATCCTCGGCCCAAGCGCCGATCTCGACATGGCGGTGCGCGCGATTCTGTTCAGCGCCGTCGGCACGGCCGGTCAGCGTTGCACCACTCTGCGTCGACTGATTGCCCACGAGTCTGTGAAAGAAGAAATCGTCACCCGCCTCAAGGCTGCTTACTCGAAAGTGCGCATCGGCAACCCGCTGGAAGGCAATCTGGTTGGCCCGTTGATCGACAAACACAGCTTCGAAAACATGCAGGACGCACTGGAGCAGGCGTTGAGCGAGGGTGGTCGGGTGTTCGGCGGCAAGCGTCAACTGGAAGACCAATTCCCCAATGCCTATTACGTTTCGCCGGCCATCGTTGAAATGCCTGAGCAGAGCGACGTGGTCTGCAGCGAAACCTTCGCGCCGATTCTGTACGTGGTTGGCTACAGCGATTTCCAGGAAGCACTGCGCCTGAACAATGCCGTGCCGCAAGGCTTGTCGTCGTGCATCTTCACCACCGATGTGCGCGAGGCCGAGCAGTTCATGTCGGCGGTCGGCAGTGATTGCGGCATCGCCAACGTCAACATCGGCCCGAGCGGTGCGGAAATTGGTGGCGCGTTTGGTGGTGAGAAAGAGACCGGTGGTGGTCGTGAGTCCGGCTCGGACGCATGGCGCGCGTACATGCGCCGTCAGACCAACACCGTGAATTATTCGCTGGAGTTGCCGCTGGCGCAGGGCATCACCTTCGACTGATTGGTGGAGATCCCTCCTTGTGGGAGCGAGCCTGCTCGCGAATACGGTGGGTCAGTCGACATAGATGTTGGCTGATATACCGCTTTCGTCGGAACGCCGCCCGGAGCAGGCTCGCTCCCACAGGGTATGCAGTGTTTGTTAGGTTTCTGTTGGAGTCTGGCAATGCCGTTACGCGAAGAATGCCTGTGGGAAAAGCTCACGCCGCAAAGGCCGGATAACACCGCGCTCAAAGGCGAAGTCAAAGTCGATGTCTGCGTGATCGGCGCCGGGTTTACCGGGTTGTCGGCGGCGCTGCATCTGTTGGAAAAAGGCAAAAGCGTCTGCGTGCTGGAAGCTCATCGCGCCGGTCACGGTGGTTCCGGACGCAACGTCGGGCTGGTCAACGCCGGCATGTGGATCCCGCCGGACGAGATCGAAGCCGGTTTCGGCGAAGCGGTCGGCAGTCAGCTCAATCGCATGCTCGGGGCCGCACCTGCACTGGTGTTCAGCCTTGTGGACAAGTACAACATCGATTGCCAGTTACGCCGCGAAGGCACGTTGCACATGGCGCACAACGCCAAGGGCGAGGCGGATCTGCGCAGTCGTGAACAGCAATGGAAACGCCGAGGTGCGCCGGTCGAACTGCTCACCGGCAAGGCGTGCGAGCAAGCCACCGGTACGCAGAAGATCGCCGCGGCTTTGCTCGATCGTCGCGCCGGCACGCTCAACCCGATGGCGTATGTCACCGGGCTGGCCAACGCGGTGAAAGGTCTCGGCGGGCAAATGTTCGATCATTCCCCGGTCACTCGCCTTGAGCGTCAGGGCTCGAACTGGTCAGTGCAGACCGAGCACGGTTCAGTGCTGGCCGAGCAAGTGGTCATCGCCTCCAATGCCTACACCGAAGGCGACTGGACCGAACTCAAGCGCAACTTCTTCCCCGGTTATTACTATCAGGTCGCCTCGGTGCCGCTGAGCGAAGATGCCGCGCAGGAAATCCTCCCGGGCGGGCAGGGCTCGTGGGATACCCGTCAAGTCTTGAGCAGCATCCGCCGTGACAAGGAAGGGCGCTTGTTGCTCGGCAGCCTCGGCAATGGCAATCAGAAACCGACCTGGTTTCTCAAGGCCTGGGCCGACCGCGTGCAGCAGCATTACTTCCCCAATCTGAAACCCGTCGAGTGGGAATGCACCTGGACCGGGCGCATCGCGTTCACGCCTGATCACCTCATGCGCCTGTTCGAGCCGGCGCCGGGACTGGTGGCCGTCACCGGTTACAACGGTCGCGGCGTCACCACTGGCACCGTGGTCGGCAAAGCCTTCGCCGACTATCTGTGCAACGGCGACCCGCAAGCCCTGCCGATTCCCTTCGCACCGATGCAGCCCCTGGCCGGCGTGGGCTTGCGCAGTTGTTTGTATGAGGCCGGATTCTCGCTGTATCACGCGGGCCAGTGCCTGCGCATCGTGATTTGAGTGTTGAAATATGTTGCCGGAAGCGGCGCTTTTCGATGCAGCGACTAGCCTGTAATGGTGCGGGTTGTAGCAGTCCCGCACCAACAGTGTGCAGTTCGGTGACGCGGGCTGTTACAGGCTGGTTGCACGTCGTTTGGCGCCGCGGTTGCAATGATGGCGCGTGTGGGTTGCGCCTGAAAAAATAAATGGTTTCACCTTCCGCGGTTTAGACGGTTGCACGCCCAATGAAAATGGGAACGAAACAGTCGAAATAACAAGAAAGCAGCGACTTTTTGAAGAATAAAAAACCGATGGCACGGCCCTTGCTCAGAGCATTCATTGAAGTGAAGTCGCAGTGCCAACTAAAAAAAACCTTGGAGCACCACCTCATGTCCCAGACGTTTTACAAGAAAGGCTTTCTGGCCCTCGCAGTGGCTACTGCGTTGGGTGTTTCTGCGTTTGCTCAAGCTGATGTGAAAATCGGTGTAGCGGGTCCAATGACGGGCGCCAACGCGGCATTTGGCGAGCAGTACATGAAGGGTGCACAGGCGGCGGCTGACGCGGTCAACGCGGCGGGCGGCGTCAACGGGGAGAAAATCGTTCTGGTTAAAGGCGATGACGCCTGCGAGCCGAAGCAGGCCGTGACGGTCGCCAAGGACCTCACCAACCAGAAAGTCGCTGGTGTGGTCGGGCACTTCTGCTCCTCTTCGACCATTCCCGCCTCGGAAATCTACGACGAAGCCGGGATCATCGCGATCACCCCGGGTTCGACCAACCCACAAGTCACCGAGCGTGGCCTCAGCGCCATGTTCCGTATGTGCGGGCGTGACGACCAGCAAGGCATTGTGGCCGGCGACTACATCGTTGATGTGCTCAAGGGCAAGAAAGTCGTCGTGCTGCACGACAAGGACACCTACGGCCAAGGCCTGGCGGATGCCACCAAGGCACAACTGGTCAAGCGCGGCGTGACGCCCGTGTTGTACGAAGGCCTGACCCGTGGCGAAAAAGACTTCAGCACCATCGTCACCAAGATCCGTGGCGCTGGCGCCGACGTCGTCTACTTCGGCGGTCTGCACCCGGAGGCCGGCCCGCTGGTTCGCCAACTGCGTGAACAAGGCCTGAAAGACGTCAAGTTCATGTCCGATGACGGCATCGTGACTGACGAACTGGTGACCACCGCCGGTGGCCCGCAATTCGTCGACGGCGTGCTGATGACCTTTGGCGCCGACCCACGCCTGCTGCCAGACAGCAAGACCGTGGTAGACGCTTTCCGCAAGGCCGGTACCGAGCCTGAGGGCTACACCCTGTACGCCTACGCTTCGGTGCAGACCCTGGCTGCCGCATTCAACGGCGCCAAGTCCAACAAGGGCGAAGAGGCTGCAGCCTGGCTGAAGAAAAATCCGGTGAAAACCGTCATGGGTGAAAAAACCTGGGACTCCAAGGGCGACCTGAAAGTCTCCGACTACGTGGTTTACCAGTGGGACAAGGACGGCAAATATCACCAGTTGGAAAAACAGAAGTAAGGGCTGACGCGATCAGTTAACCCACGATCCCCTGTGGGAGCGAGCTTGCTCGCGAATACGGGGTGTCAGTCGCCATAAACGGTAGCTGATACACCGCTTTCGCGAGCAAGCTCGCTCCCACAAGGGCCGGTTGGTTTTTCTGGACGCGCTCTGACATTGCTCCGACGTAAATCTGTATTTTTCCTAGAAGAACCGCACACCTCGGGTGTGCAGGTTCTCACTGCGTGAGATTGCGTTATGGATGGTATTTTCCTGCAGCAACTGGTCAACGGCCTGACCCTCGGGTCGGTCTATGGCCTGATCGCCATCGGCTACACAATGGTCTACGGCATCATCGGCATGATCAACTTCGCCCACGGCGAGGTTTACATGATTTCCGCTTACCTGGCGGCAATCAGTCTCGCTCTGCTGGCGTACTTCGGTATTGAATCCTTCCCGCTGCTGATGCTCGGCACCCTGATTTTCACCATCGTGATCACGGCGGTGTATGGCTGGGTCATCGAGCGAGTCGCTTACAAACCCCTGCGCAACTCCACCCGACTGGCTCCGTTGATCAGCGCCATCGGTATCTCCCTGATTCTGCAAAACTACGCACAGATCGCTCAAGGCGCCAAACAACAGGGCGTGCCAACCCTGCTGAGCGGGGCGTGGCGTGTCGACATCGGTACCGGTTTCGTGCAACTGACCTACACCAAAGTCTTCATTCTGGTGGCCGCATTCGTCGGCATGGGCCTGCTGACCTACGTCATCAAGTACACCAAGCTCGGACGCATGTGCCGTGCGACCCAGCAAGACCGCAAGATGGCTTCGATCCTTGGTATCAATACCGATCGGGTCATTTCCTATGTGTTCATCATCGGTGCAGCCATGGCGGCGCTGGCCGGCGTGTTGATCACCATGAACTACGGCACCTTCGACTTCTATGCCGGCTTCATTATCGGCATCAAGGCGTTTACCGCAGCGGTACTCGGCGGAATCGGTTCATTGCCTGGGGCAATGCTCGGCGGGATCATCCTCGGCATTTCCGAGTCGCTGTTCTCCGGTCTGGTCAACTCCGACTACAAAGACGTGTTCAGCTTCTCGCTGCTCGTACTTGTTCTGGTCTTCCGGCCGCAGGGCCTGTTGGGCCGTCCTCTTGTGTCGAAGGTGTAAGCGATGTCTTCAACCACTCAAAAATCCATCGATATCAAAAAAAGCCTGGTTGAGGCGATTCTTGCCGGCCTGATTGCCCTGATCGTTTTCGGACCGATTGTCGGCGTTGTGCTCGAGGGTTACAGCTTCAACCTCGAACCGACCCGCGTGGCCTGGATCATCGGCATTGTCATGATTGGCCGCTTTGCCCTCAGCCTGTTCCTGCAAACGCCCAAGGGCCTGAAAATTCTCGACGGATTCGAGAGCACCGGTTCCGGTGTGCATGTGTTGCCTGCCGATCACAAATCCTCGCTGCGCTGGATCATCCCGCTGCTGATTGTGCTGGCGATCATCGTGCCGTTTGTCTCCAACTCCTATCTGCTGGGCGTGGTCATCCTCGGGTTGATCTACGTGCTGCTGGGGCTGGGGCTGAACATCGTGGTCGGTCTGGCCGGTCTGCTCGACCTCGGTTACGTGGCGTTCTACGCCATTGGTGCCTACGGTCTGGCGCTGGGTTATCAATACCTCGGTCTGGGTTTCTGGACCGTACTCCCGCTGGCGGCGATCACTGCCGGGCTGGCCGGGTGCATCCTCGGTTTCCCGGTGTTGCGTCTGCATGGCGATTACCTGGCGATCGTGACCCTGGGCTTCGGTGAAATCATTCGCCTGATCCTCAACAACTGGTTGTCGCTGACTGGTGGCCCGAACGGCATGCCGGCGCCGCTGCCGACGTTCTTCGGTCTGGAGTTCGGCAAGCGGGCGAAGGATGGCGGGGTGCCGTTTCATGAGTTCTTCGGTATCGCCTACAACCCGGACGTGAAGTACTACTTCATCTACGCGGTGTTGTTCCTGGTGGTACTGGCCGTGCTGTACATCAAGCATCGTCTGGTGAAAATGCCGGTCGGCCGCGCTTGGGAAGCTCTGCGTGAAGATGAAATCGCTTGCCGTTCGATGGGGCTCAACCACGTGCTGGTCAAGCTCTCGGCGTTCACCATCGGTGCGTCGACCGCAGGTCTCGCCGGGGTGTTTTTCGCGACCTACCAAGGCTTCGTCAACCCGACCTCGTTCACCTTCTTCGAATCGGCACTGATCCTCGCCATCGTTGTGCTCGGCGGGATGGGCTCGACCATCGGCGTGGTGATTGCGGCATTCGTACTCACCGTCGCTCCGGAATTGCTGCGCGGCTTCGCCGAATATCGCGTGCTGCTGTTCGGCATCCTGATGGTATTGATGATGATCTGGCGACCACGCGGGCTGATTCGTATCAGCCGTACCGGGGTCACTCCACGCAAAGGTGCCATTCACTATGAGAGGACTGCGCCATGAGTGAAGTCGTACTCTCTGTCGAAAAACTGATGATGCATTTCGGTGGCATCAAGGCGCTGAGTGATGTCAGCCTGAAGGTCAAACGCAACTCGATCTTCGCCCTGATCGGCCCCAACGGCGCCGGCAAGACCACGGTGTTCAACTGCCTGACCGGGTTCTACAAAGCCTCCGGCGGCAAGATCGAACTCAACGTGCGCGGCCAGCAGACCAACGTCATCCAGTTGCTGGGCGAGTCGTTCAAACCGACGGATTTTGTCTCGCCGAAATCTTTCCTCAGCCGCATGTACTACAAGATGTTCGGCGGTACGCACCTGGTAAACCGTGCAGGTCTGGCCCGTACCTTCCAGAACATTCGCCTGTTCAAAGAGATGTCGGTGCTGGAAAACCTGCTGGTGGCCCAGCACATGTGGGTCAACCGCAACATGCTTGCCGGCATCCTCAATACCAAGGGCTATCGCAAGGCCGAAAGCGATGCGCTGGACTGCGCGTTCTATTGGCTGGAAGTGGTCGATCTGGTCGACTGCGCCAACCGTCTCGCCGGTGAGCTCTCGTACGGTCAGCAACGCCGTCTGGAGATTGCCCGAGCCATGTGCACGCGGCCGCAGATCATCTGCCTCGACGAACCGGCCGCCGGCCTCAACCCTCAGGAAACCGAAGCGCTGAGCGCGATGATCCGGCTGCTGCGCGACGAGCACGATCTGACCGTGGTACTGATCGAACACGACATGGGCATGGTTATGAGTATTTCCGACCACATCGTGGTGCTGGACCACGGCATCGTCATTGCCGAAGGCGGACCTGAAGCCATTCGCAACGACCCGAAAGTGATTGCCGCCTACCTGGGCGCCGACGAAGAGGAGCTGGTATGACGCAACCGATCCTCGAACTCAAAGACCTCGACGTGTTCTATGGCCCGATCCAGGCACTCAAAGGTGTTTCGCTGCAGATCAACGAAGGGGAAACCGTCAGCCTGATCGGCTCCAACGGTGCCGGTAAATCGACGTTGCTGATGTCGATCTTCGGTCAGCCACGGGCGGCGAGCGGGCAGATTCTCTATCAAGGCGTCGACATTACCCACAAGTCTTCGCACTACATCGCCTCCAACGGCATTGCGCAGTCGCCGGAAGGGCGGCGGGTGTTCCCCGACATGACCGTCGAGGAAAACCTGCTGATGGGCACCATCCCGATTGGCGACAAGTACGCCAAAGAGGACATGCAGCGCATGTTTACGCTGTTCCCACGGCTTGAAGAGCGGCGTACCCAGCGAGCGATGACCATGTCCGGTGGTGAGCAGCAGATGCTCGCCATTGCCCGGGCGTTGATGAGCCGTCCGAAGTTGTTGCTGCTAGATGAGCCGAGCCTCGGGTTGGCGCCGATTGTGGTGAAGCAGATCTTTGCGACCCTGCGCGAATTGGCGAAAACCGGCATGACCATTTTTCTGGTCGAGCAGAACGCCAACCATGCGCTGAAGCTGTCGGACCGCGCGTATGTGATGGTCAACGGAGAGATTCGCCTTACCGGTACAGGTAAAGAGCTGTTGGTGAACGAGGAGGTGCGTAACGCCTATCTGGGCGGGCACTGATTAATCACAAGTTGTCCACAAACCCCGACACGCAAATGTCGGGGTTTTTTTATCTCTTGAATCCACCGCAAACCCCTGTAGGAGTGAGCCAGCTCGCGATCGCGGTTTCCCATTCGCCATTACCGATGACTGATACACCGCTATCGCGAGCAGGCTCACTCCTACAGTTGTTCTGCGCCAGATCCCAGAATTGTGGAAAACAAATTCCCGAAGCTGCCAAAGCGCGACATATAGACGCTGCAAATGGCTGTTTTTCCACAGTTTTGACTTGTCCCCGGTTACTGTGGAGCTGGCTGTGAATAACGTGGGTGTATCTGGCTGCAGGCCTTGTAAAACGTGGCCTTCAAGTGTGTGGTTGTTTTTTGATCAAGCGTTTTTACGGAAGCTGAAGGCGTCGTTGTCAACCCTTTTCTGGGCATCGTCTCTTAGGCAATTCGATGGGATCAAGCCTGTGGATAAGTCTGTGATTAAACTCTGGAAAGACTGCGCTGAGGGCCGTAATTACTGGCCTCGCGCAATCGCTGCGTTGACGCGTCAGTCGTGCAAAATGCCATGTTCGGCACACCTGCCACTTCAGGGTCAAGCAAAAAACTTTCTATTTCGCCCGCAAAGCCTTGTGTGGCGCGGCTTTGCGCGTTTGTACTTGCCCCCGGAAACTGTGGAAGGGACTGTGGATAACATGCGTGCACATGGCTACAGGCCACGGTGGCTATGGCGTTGGTGCGGTTGGTTGTTTCTTGTACAGCTTGTGGGTGTTGCCCGTGAATGCGCGGGCGGGCATGCTGCCTGCTGATTTTCTATTCCAAGGGCTGCCCCGGCGGCCGAAGCAAGGAGAACACGATGTCCAACACCCTGTTTATCACCGGCGCGACGTCCGGATTTGGTGAAGCCTGTGCCCGCCGTTTTGCCGAGGCAGGCTGGAAACTGGTGCTGACCGGCCGTCGTGAGGAACGCCTGAGCGCCCTGTGCGCCGAATTGTCGAAGCAAACCGAAGTGCACGGTCTGGTCCTCGATGTGCGTGATCGCAAGGCGATGGAGGAGGCGATTGCCAACTTGCCGCCATCGTTCGCCAAACTGCGTGGCCTGATCAACAACGCTGGCCTGGCGCTGGGCGTGGACCCGGCGCCGAAGTGCGATCTGGACGATTGGGACACCATGGTCGACACCAACGTCAAAGGCCTGATGTACGCCACGCGCTTGCTGCTGCCACGCCTGATCTCCCATGGCCGTGGCGCCGGTATCGTCAACCTGGGCTCCATCGCCGGTAATTATCCGTATCCGGGCAGCCATGTGTATGGCGCGACCAAGGCGTTCGTTAAACAGTTTTCGCTGAACCTGCGCTGCGACTTGCAGGGCACCGGCGTGCGCGTCAGCAACATCGAGCCGGGTCTGTGCGAAAGCGAGTTCTCGCTGGTGCGCTTCGCCGGTGATCAGGAGCGTTACAACGCGACCTACGCCGGTGCCGAGCCGATCCAGCCGCAGGACATCGCCGAGACGATTTTCTGGGTGATGAATGCGCCGGCGCACATCAACATCAACAGCCTGGAATTGATGCCGGTGAGCCAGACCTGGGCGGGTTTTGCGATCGAGCGGAACAAGGTTTAAGACCGCGCTGAAGCCATTCGCGAGCAGGCTCGCTCCCACATTGGAATGCATTTCAAAGTGGGAGCGAGCCTGCTCGCGAAGAGGCCAAAACGGCCAAAACAGGGCGATAAGGTAAACTCCCCTCGCAACAACCCCACCGCACCCTGCGGTTTTCAAGGTTTTCGAGGAGTCAAAGTGAGTAACCGAGGTGAGCAGGCACTGCTCAAACAATCGACCATTCTGATGTTTGCCGTGGCGATTGCCGGGATCGTCACCGGTTTTGTTTCAGGTTCGCAATCCATCCTGTTTGATGGTTTTTTCTCGCTGATCGCAACGTTCATCAAAGTTCTGATGCTGATCACCGCCAAGCTGATCGCCAAGCAAAGCAATCACCGTTTCCAGTTCGGTTTCTGGCATCTGGAGCCGATGGTGCTGCTGATCGAAGGCAGCTTCCTGATGTTGATCGCGATCTACGCGTTCCTCAACGGCGTGTTCGGCATCATCAACGGTGGCCGCGACATCGAGTTGGGGCTGGTGATCATTTATGCCGCGGTGTTTACCGTCGTCGAATTCGCCTACTTCTTCTACGTACGGCAGCGTAATCGCAAGCTCAAATCCAGCCTGATCCAGTTCGACAATATCAGCTGGCTGGTGGACGCGATGCTGTCCGTGGGCCTGCTGATCAGTTTTCTCGCGGCGCTGCTGCTCAAGTCTCAGGGCTATGGCCAGTGGGCGGTGTATGTCGACCCGTTGATCCTGATCGTGCTGGCGCTGACCATGTTGCCACCGGCGTTCAAGATCCTTGGCCCGGCCTTACGCGATGTGCTCGGGATTGCCCCGGACACGCTGGATGATCAGGTGCGCCAAGTGATGGACGCGGCGAAAACCGAGCATGGTTTCGACGATTACGTGTCGTACGTGCAGAAGCACGGGCGGGCTCGGTTTATCGAGATTCATGTGGTATTGCCGGCGGATTATGCGCTGAGCAATGTCGGCCAGCTGGATGCGCTGCGCGAAGAGATTTCGGCGAAGCTGGGCAAGCCGGATGCGGCGCGCTGGCTGACCATCAGCTTTACCGGCGACAAGAAGTGGATCGCCTAGCGACCGCATAACGGCCATTCACGAGCAGGCTCGCTCCCACATTGAATTGCGCTGAACACACTATTTGTGAGCAGCACAAAATCAACTGTGGGAGCGAGCCTGCTCGCGAAAGCGATCTATAAGTCAGCGGAGATATTCAGCAATGCCGCTATAGCAAGTCGCCAAGTGATACGGCGTAGTTGAAGGCATGTCCTTACGGCTAACCTCGCCCAACTCATCCCGGCACTCATGCCAGCCACCGGCATGCAGGAATCGCTGCTGCAACGCCTGCAACTGGCGCAGCACCACCGCCTCACTGCCCTGACGCAACGTCAGCGCGCGCAGATATTCCGCCTGAGCCCAGATCCGCTGAGTCGAGTCTCGCGGGCGTCCATCCGTTTCCAGATCAAGCATCGCCCGCACCGCACCGGATGGCTGCACCACACCGTATTGCTCGGTGAAGGCAAACGCCCGGCCGAGCGCTGCGTGCAGTTTCGAACCACGCAGCAACGGCGACGACTCCAGCAGGAAATACCATTCGAACTGGTGCCCCGGCTCATACCAGTTATCCACAGCGCCAAGCGGCTTTTCCATCAACACACCATATTGCGGATCGACGAACTGCTTGTGCATGGCTGTGCATAACTCCAGCAATGCCTTCTGCGTCTGGGCATCTTCACGAACGGCAAGCGTAGCGAGGAAAGCTTCGGCCAGGTGCATCAACGGGTTCTGTAGTGGCCCGGTTTGCAGGGTCATCCAGTCGCGTTCCAGACAGGCTTCGTACAAGCCATCGCCGGTGGCAAAGCGTCGGCCGATGATTTCCAGTGCTGCATTCAACGTCGACTCGACCAGCGGGTCGCGGGACTTTGCCCAGTAATGCGCGCAGGCAAACAGGATAAAGGCGTGGGTGTAGAGATCCTTGCGCTGATCCAGCGGCTTGCCCTGCGCATCGATGCTGTAGAACCAGCCACCATGCTCGGCGTCATGAAAGTGCTGTTGCAAGGAGCGGAACAGCGCCGCGGCACGAACCTCAGCGTTATCCACAACCCCGATCAGGCTTGAAAACAGATACAGCTGCCGCGCGCAGGCCATCGCCCGATAGCGCTGCGGTGGCAGCGGCTGATGCGCGGCGTCCAGCGCCTCGTAGGGCAATGCCATGTCGGCATTCCAGCCCGGGCCTTGCCATAGCGGCACGATCACGTTGACGAAGTGCTGTTGCACGTCGCCGAACAGGGCGGTCAATTCAGGCAGGGAGGTGGAGCGGGAAGCGTGGGGCATGGGCGGACGTCGTCACGGGCTGGGGCGATTGCGCGACATGGTAGCAGAGAGACCGGCCTGAGCGATGTGGTGTCTGTCAGACCGCCTTCGCGAGCAGGCTCGCTCCCACAGTGGATTTGCAGCGTACACAAAACCTGTGGGAGCGAGCCTGCTCGCGAAGAGGCCAGTGCAGGCGCTAAAAGATCAGCCGGCCAGCAACCAGGCCCCAGTCACTGCCGAAGCCGCTCCGGCCAAGCGCACCAACGGTGCAGCCGCCTGAGGCAGAAAACGCACCACGCCATAACCCGCTGCATGCAGCGCTGCTGTCGCAGCCACGAAACCCGCCGCATACGCCCATGGACTGCTCATGTCCGGCAGCTCCAAGCCATGCGCCACACCGTGGAACAACGCAAACACCGCCGTCGCCACCACCGCCATGACCAACGGTGGACGCACCGCCAGCGCTACCGCCAGACCCAACGCCAGCACCGACGCGGCAATCCCGCTTTCCAGCGCCGGCAGTTCCAGCCCTTCAAACCCGAGCAGGCCGCCAATCAACATGGTGCCGACAAACGTGCAGGGCAGCGCCCAACGCGCAGCGCCTTGCTGCTGCGCTGCCCACAACCCAACAGCAATCATCGCCAACAAATGGTCGAGGCCACCGATCGGGTGGCTGATACCGGCGATCAAACCACTGTCGCCATGCCCCGGGTGTGCGAAGGCCAATGCCGGGGTCAGCAACAGCGCCACGGCGCCAAGAATACGTTTGAGTGTCATGGATAAGCTTCCTTGTTGATCAGTGAATCAGGCTGCGGTCAGCAGGCCCTGGCGTTCGATGAAGGCGATGATTTGCTCAAGGCCCTGACCGGTTTTCTGGTTGCTGAAGACGAACGGCTTGCCGTTGCGCATGCGTTTTGTGTCGCTGTCCATCATCTCCAGCGAGGCGCCAACCAGCGGCGCCAGGTCGATCTTGTTGATCACCAGCAGGTCGGATTTGCAGATCCCCGGCCCGCCCTTGCGCGGCAGCTTGTCGCCGGCCGAGACGTCGATCACATAGATGGTCAGATCGGACAGTTCCGGGCTGAAGGTCGCCGACAGGTTGTCGCCGCCGGATTCCACCAGAATCAGATCGAGCCCCGGAAAACGCCGGTTCAGTTGATCGACCGCTTCCAGGTTGATCGAGGCGTCTTCACGGATCGCCGTGTGCGGGCAGCCACCGGTTTCCACACCGATGATCCGCTCCGGTGCGAGGGCTTCGTTGCGCACCAGAAAATCGGCGTCTTCGCGGGTGTAGATGTCGTTGGTGACCACGGCAAGGTTGTAGCGCTCGCGCAAGGCCAGGCACAGAGCCAGGGTCAACGCGGTTTTGCCGGAACCGACCGGGCCGCCGATGCCGACGCGCAGAGGTTGTGTGTTCATCGAGTGTTTCTCCTAAGAACGGAAGAGGCGGCTGTACTGGCGCTCATGGGCCATGCACGCCAGGGACAGACCGAACGCGGCGCTGCCCATGTGTTCGGGGTTGATTCGGCTGGCGTCCTGCTGTGCTTGTTGCAGCAGCGGCAGCAGCTCGCTGGTCAGGCGCTGGGCGGCCTGCTGGCCCAGCGGCAGGGTTTTCATCAATACAGCGAGCTGGTTTTCCAGCCAGCTCCACAGCCACGCGGCGAGGGCGTCCTGCGGGCTGATGCCCC
This sequence comes from Pseudomonas crudilactis, assembly GCF_013433315.1. Classification (GTDB taxonomy): domain Bacteria; phylum Pseudomonadota; class Gammaproteobacteria; order Pseudomonadales; family Pseudomonadaceae; genus Aquipseudomonas; species Aquipseudomonas crudilactis. Next base: position 137,712 of record NZ_WXVV01000003.1, read on the forward strand.
AGGCGCGCGCGGCCAGTGCCCAGCACAGGGCCAGATGCGGTTCAGTGCATTGATCGAGAAAATCGCGGGCCGGCGCGTCGAGTTCCGGCAAGCCGTTGAGCAACTGCTGCAACGAATAGCCCATCTGCCGACTCTCCAGATGCAACTCGCGGGTCTCGCGACTGGCGCGGTGGCTCTCACAGTGGGTCAGCAACTCGCTCCAGTTTTCATCCGCCGCCGCTTGGCAATGCGCAAGCAACAACGGCGCCTCAAAGCGCGACAGATTCAGCAGCAACTGATCACTGATCCAGCGGCGGGCGTCGTCCGGGTTTTTCACCCGGCCGTTATCCACCGCCATTTCCAGGCCTTGCGAATAGCTGTAGCCGCCAATCGGCAATTGCGGACTGGCCAGGCGCAGCAGCGCCCAGGCCGGATTCACAGGCGTACGCCGAACTGATGGAGTTTCGGCGCGTAATTGAAGTCTTCGTCGCCGTGGCGTGAATGGTGATGGCCGCCGCCATAGGCACCGTGTTCCGGCTGGAACGGTGCCTCAATGGCTTCAACCTGTGCGCCGAGTTGTTCGAGCATGGCTTTGAGCACGTAATCGTCGAGCAGACGCAGCCACCCATCGCCTACCTGCAACGCAACGTGGCGATTACCCAAGTGATAAGCAGCACGAGTCAGCTCGAAAGCATTGGCGCAGGTGACGTGCAGCAGTTGCTCGGGGCGGGCGCAGACGCGGACGATGCGCCCGTCTTCGGCTTGCAGACATTCGCCATCGAACAGCGGCGGCTGACCGCGCTCCAAAAACAACCCGACGTCTTCGCCTTCGGCACTGAAACAGCGCAGACGGCTTTTGCTCCGAGCTTCGAAGGTCAGGTGCAACTCGGCGGCCCAGACGGGTTGAGGGTCGATTCTGCGGTGAATCACCAGCATCGGAAAGCTTCCAGCTATGGACAATACTCTGGCTAGAGCAAGGGCCTTGCCAATCGGACGAGATGTAGGAAATCCCTGTCGGAGCGTAGTGGATGTTTCAAGATGTTGCGGGAATATGGAAGGTTTTGGTGCGTGAAGATTTTTTAATGCACCAAATGGAGGCCGATGCGCCGAACCAAATGTGGGAGCGAGCTTGCTCGCGAATGCAGTGGATCAGAAATATAGATGTTGACTGACACGACGCCTTCGCGAGCAAGCTCGCTCCCACAGGGGAATCTGGTGTGTCAGTCATAAAAGGGAGTTACTCGGTACTGCCCAGCCCTTGCCAGTGCTTGAGCCCGATAAAGATGAAGCGCAACTGCTGGGTGATCTTCGCCTGCGGCGTCAGATGCTCCGGCAGGGCTTCAGCGGTTGGGTCGATGATGTCCGGGAGGGTGGCAAACACCGACTTGACGATCAAGTCTGCGATTACGCTCAGGCCGGCGGCATCCAGGTGCTGCAGCTTGGGCATCAGCTTCAGGTCAGCAGCCAGGTCGGAACTGATGTTCTCGCGCAAGCGACCGATCGCCTGACGCACCGGCAGCGAACCGCCGTACTGCTCACGCGCCAGAAACAGGAATTGCGAGCGATTGGCGCTGACCACGTCGAGGAAGATCCGCACCGAAGCATCAATAATGCCGCCCATGACGAATTCGTTGTGCCGCACCAGGCGAATGGTTTCGCGGAAGGTCTGGCCGACTTCGCTGACGAGCACCAAACCGAGCTCATCCATATCGGCAAAATGCCGGTAAAAACCGGTGGGCACGATCCCGGCGGTTTTGGTCACTTCGCGCAGGCTCAGGCTGCCGAATCCTCGGCCGCTTTCCATCAGGTGGCGGGCAGCGTCCATCAGGGCGTTGCGGGTCTGTTGTTTCTGTTCGGCGCGGGGCAGCATCGCAAGGTGGTTTCTTCGGCAAGACAAGCGCCGCACTCTAGCAAATCGGCTTTATCGGCGTCGAACGGCGGGGCAGTAAAGCGAGGGTTTTTACGGGGCGTTTACCAAAACCTGAAAAGTCAAAAGCCCAATCCGTCGATTGGGCTTTTTTTCTGGGCCACCATGGGCTCAGCTCACAGCGCTGTTGCGTTCGATCACACGGTCACCACCACCTTCGGCAACCGCCTGGCCTTGTGGGGTTTTGTCGTAGCCGTCTTCAACCAGACCTTTTTCTTCGAGGCGGTTGCGACCGTTTTCAGCGACAGCCTGACCTTGTGGAGTTTTGTCGTAGCCGTCTTCGACCAGACCTTTTTCTTCCAGACGATTGCGACCGTTTTCTGCTACCGACTGACCCTGTGGGGTTTTGTCGTAACCATCTTCAGCCAGGGTCTGACCTTGTGGCGTTTTGTCATAGCCATCTTCGGCGAGGGTTTGGCTGAACACCGAGTGGCTGTCTTTTACTTGTGGAGTGGCCTGGTCGGCAGCCGGCAGGGCGAACGCCGTGCTGGCCAGCATCGAGAGGGTAAGACTAAGCAGTAATTGGCGTTTCATGATGGGTTGCTCCTTGGGAGGGCGATAAAGTGGGTACGAGGGCAATGCTACTCTCGATAAGTCGATATAAAAGTTCATAAACGCAATGGTAATAATCAACAGAATTGATTGTTCTGCCGGGAGGCTCTAGATCGGGCCTTTCAGAGCAGCGGTTTTGCACCGGGGTGGGTATTTCCGACTCACTCGCGCCTCGCAAAAGTGCGGGTCGCGGTAACACTGTTCGACTGATCGGTCAGATTTCGCGCGACTTTTTGCGCCTTAATCGACCTTTCGATTAAACCTGCGGCTGGTTTGCCAGTCGTAGATTTCATGAGGGCCGCTTTGGCCCGCCGTTTCAGCCGTACGCCGCAGTTTGTGCGTGCGGTCGTGATCAGGAGCTTTGTGCATGACGCGCACTGGAAAAATCTTCAGCTGGACCTTCGCCATCCTCGTGCTGCTACTGGCCGTGCTGGTGTTGATCATCGTGTTCTTCGACTGGAACCGGATCAAACCGCCGCTCAACGCCAAAGTCTCGGAAGAACTGCACCGACCGTTTGCTATTAACGGCAACCTCGCGGTGATCTGGCAGCGCGAACCCGACGAGGGCGGCTGGCGTGCGTGGGTGCCGTGGCCGCATGTGGTCGCCGAGGACTTGAGCCTGGGCAACCCGGACTGGTCGAAGAAAGCGCAAATGGTCACGCTCAAACGCGTTGAGCTGCGTATCTCGCCGCTGGCATTGCTGGCGCAACGGGTGGTGATTCCGCGCATCGACCTGACCGAACCCAATGCCCAGTTGCAGCGCCTGGCCGATGGCCGCGCCAACTGGACGTTCAAGTTCGATCCGAAAGACCCGAACGCTGAGCCGTCGAATTGGGTCGTCGACATCGGCTCCATCGGTTTCGACAAGGGTCATGTCACCCTCGACGATCAAACGCTCAAGACCAATCTCGATGTGCTGATCGATCCGTTGGGCAAGCCGATCCCGTACAGCGACATCGTCGGTGCCAAAGCGGCGAAAACCGCGCAGGACAAGGGCGGCGCACCGCAGGATTATGCGTTTGCCCTAAAGGTCAAAGGCCAATATCACGGCCAGAACCTCACCGGCCAAGGCAAGATTGGCGGGCTGCTGGCGTTGCAGGACGCGAGCAAGCCATTCCCGTTGCAGGCTCAGGCAAAGATCGGCGACACCAGCATCGAACTGGCTGGCACGCTGACCGATCCACTGAATCTTGGCGCGCTCGATCTGCGCTTGAAACTGGCCGGGGCCAGCCTCGGCAATCTCTATCCTTTAACCGGCGTGACCCTGCCGGACACGCCGCCGTACGCTACCGACGGCCATTTGATCGCCAAGCTGCATGACGCGGCCGGGGCGAAATTCACCTACGAGCAGTTCAACGGCAAGATCGGCAGCAGTGACATTCATGGCGACCTGACCTACGTTGCCAGCCAGCCACGGCCAAAGCTCAGCGGCGCGTTGCTCTCCAATCAACTGCTGTTCGCTGACCTCGCACCGCTGATCGGCGCCGACTCCAATGACAAGCAAAAGGCCCGCGGCGGCGAGAGCAAGCAACCGGCGGACAAAGTGCTGCCGGTAGAGGAGTTCAAGACTGACCGCTGGCGCGCGATGGATGCCGACGTCGAGTTCACCGGCAAGCGCATCGTCCACAGCGAAAAACTGCCGTTCAACGACCTCTATACCCACCTGAAACTCAACGACGGCGAACTGAGCCTGGAGCCTCTGCGCTTCGGTGTGGCCGGCGGCAATCTCGATGCACAGATTCGCCTCAACGGTCGCACCGAACCGCTGGAGGGCCGCGCCAAACTGACCGCGCGCCGCTTCAAGCTCAAGGAGTTGTTCCCGACCTTTGAGCCAATGAAGACCAGTTTCGGTGAGCTCAATGGCGACGCCGATATCAGCGGGCGCGGCAACTCGGTCGCCAAGCTGCTGGGCGGTGCCAACGGCAAATTGAAGATGCTGATCAACGATGGCGCGATCAGTCGTGAGCTGATGGAACTGGCCGGGCTCAACGTCGGTAACTATGTGGTCGGCAAGATCTTTGGCGACAAGGAAGTGAAGATCAACTGCGCAGCGGCGGACTTCGACATCAAGACCGGCCTGGCAACGACGCAGCTGTTTGTCTTCGATACCGAGAACGCGATCATTTATATCGACGGCACCGCGAACATGGCCACCGAGCAACTGGATCTGACGGTGACGCCGGAATCCAAGGGCTGGCGGTTGATTTCCCTGCGCTCGCCGCTGTATGTGCGTGGCAAGTTCATCAAGCCGGATGCTGGCGTGAAGGCTGTGCCGCTGATGTTGCGCGGGGCAGGGATGGTTGCGTTGGGTGTGATTGCAGCACCAGCGGCGGGGCTGTTGGCGCTGGTGGCGCCGAGTGGTGGCGAGCCGAATCAGTGTGCGCCGTTGCTGGAGCAGATGAAGTCGGGCAAGGCGCCGGTCACCGTCAAACCGACTAAATAGTCGGTGCCCGTAAGGGCCTCTTCGCGAGCAGGCTCGCTCCCACATTTGACCGCATCCACCAGAAGGAATGCGGTCGAGTGTGGGAGCGAGCCTGCTCGCGAAAGAGGTTTGGAAGGGTTACAGGTCGTTCAGGATGTCGGCCATGTCATCGGCATGCTCTTCTTCCTGCGCCAGAATATCTTCGAAGATACGCCGGGTTGTCGGGTCTTTCTCGCCGATGTACTGGATGATTTCGCGGTAGCTGTCGATGGCGATGCGCTCGGCCACCAGGTCTTCGTAAACCATTTCTTTCAGGGTTTCCCCGGCCACGTATTGGGCGTGGGACATCTTCGACAGCATGTCGGGGTTGAACTCAGGCTCGCCGCCCAATTGCACAATGCGCTCGGCCAGGCGGTCGGCGTGCTGGGCTTCTTGGGTGGCGTGCTCGAGAAACTCTTCGGCGGCCACGTGGGCTTTCACGCCGTTGGCCATAAAGTAGTGGCGTTTGTAGCGCAATACGCAGACCAGTTCAGTGGCCAGCGATTCATTGAGCAAGCGCAGCACCTCTTCACGGTCGGCGCTGTAGCCCTCCGTGACGGCGCCGTTCTCGACATGTTGGCGCGCACGGTCGCGCAAGGTTTGAACATCTGACAGATGCAGGTCGTCGCTCATTTCGATCTCCTGGAGGCTAATCCGATTGTCGCCGCGTTCTGCGGACGCGGTCGCTACCTAAGCTGTGAGTCATGAGCGTTGCAAAAAGTTTTATGCGATTTGCGGCGACCTTGGGACCAGTCCCGAGAGCTGCGCTTCCTCCCGCAACCAGGTGAAAAAAGCCCGCACCGGTGGATGCCGCTCGCGACCCGGCACACACAACGCGCTGTAGCCGGCGCCATCGACTTGAATCTCACCCTTGTATGGCACCAGCAAACCACTGGCGACGCTTTCCGAGACCAGAATGTTGCTCGCCAGCACCAATCCTTGTCCGGCGATTGCTGCTTGCAAGGCGTAGTGTTCTTCATCGTATTCGCGGTTGGCTGGTTGCTGGTTCAACCAGTGTTCACCGGCCTTGGCGCACCATGCCTCCCAGCCATGGGCATACAGTTTCGAGTTGTGCCAACGCACGCTGATCAACGTCGGTGTACGCCGCGCGGCCAGCGCTACTTGCTCGGGCGAGCCGTAAACGCCGAACGATTCATCGAACAGGCACAGGCCATACAGGTTCGGGTAGTCGTCGAGGCTGTAGCGCAAAACCAGATCGACACTGGCGTCCTGGTGCAGATCGATGACTTCACAGTGGGTATCGAGGCGCACGTTGATGTTCGGATGCTGGGCATAAAATCGCCCGAGGCGCGGCACTAGCCACAGCGCGGCGAAGGCGGCGGTGGTCGATAGCGTCAGCGTGCTGGCGTTGCGCTGCGGGCGCAGGGTATCGACGCTTTGCGCCACGTCCAGCAACGCGCCGTGCAGACTCCGAAACAGGCGTTCGCCGCCCTCGGTCAGGCGCACCTGGCGCGGCAGACGTTCGAACAACGCGACGCCGAGCCAGTCTTCCAGCGAGCGGATCTGATGAGAAATGGCGGTCGGCGTGACCGACAGCTCTTCGGCGGCAGCCTTGAAGCTCAGCAATCGTGATGCCGATTCAAAGGCGCGCAGGGCGGTGAGAGGCAGCGAGGCGAACATTGAAACGCTCCACGGATGAAATGAATTCATCCGGACTGATTTTTGCTCATTTGAGGCAACGATGTGCAGCCCGCAATCTGCAGCGACACAGCAATCAAAGTCTAGCCTCAAGGAGTTTCAGATGAGCAAAATTCTTGCGATTCATGCCAGCCCACGTGGCGACCGTTCACATTCGCGGCGGCTGGCGGAACATTTTCTCAGCGCCTGGCAGGTGCGCCATCCGCAGGCGCAAGTGAATCGCCGCGAGGTCGGGCGGGCATTGATTCCGGCGGTCAATGAAGCCTTTGTCGCTGCAGCGTTTTATCCACAGCCCGAAGCGCGTCCATTGTCGATGCAGGCCGATCTGGCATTGAGCGATCAACTGGTCGGCGAGTTGTTCGAGTATGACCTGCTGCTGATTTCCACACCGATGTACAACTTCAGTGTCCCCAGCGGCCTAAAGGCCTGGGTCGACCAGATCGTGCGTCTGGGCCTGACCTTCGATCACACGCTGGACAACGGTGTCGCCCAGTACACGCCTTTGTTGCAGGGCAAGAAAGCCTTGATCGTCACCAGTCGCGGCGGTTTTGGCTTCGGTCCGGGCGGTGAACTGGAAGCTTTGAACCACGCCGATCCATGGTTGCGCACGGCGCTGGGGTTCATCGGTATCAACGACGTCACGGTGGTCGCGGCCGAGGGCGAAGAGTCCGCCGAGCGCACTTTCGCGGTGTCGGTGGCGGAGACCGAGCAGCGCCTGCTCGACCTCGCGCGGGTGTTTTAGGTGGCCTGGCTGTTCCTGCTGATCGCCGCCGGGTTTGAAGTAACTTTTGCCATGGGCATGAAGTACGCCGAAGGTTTCACCCGGCTCTGGCCCTCGCTGATCACGGTGATTGCGGCGGTCGGCGGGATCTACTTCCTCACGTTGGCGATGCGCGAACTGCCGGTGAGCATCGCCTACCCGATCTGGACGGCGATTGGCTCACTGGGCACTGTGTTCCTCGGTTTTGCTCTGCTGGGCGAGAGCCTGACTCTGGTCAAACTGCTTTCGGTAGGGCTGATTGTGGCGGGGGTGGTGGGCCTGAAGTAGGCTGGTCGTTGAGTTGTCATCATCAGGGAGGATGCTTGGCGGGCGTTTTGCACGCCTTGCATCCACACACCGACCACAAGGATGTTTGCCCATGTCGACGCGTTATCCACTGGTGCTGGTGCCCGGCATGCTCGGGTTTATCCGGCTGGTCCTCTATCCGTATTGGTACGGCATCATCAAGGCATTGCGCCGGAGTGGTGCGACGGTGATTGCGGTGCAGGTATCGCCGCTCAATTCCACAGAGGTGCGCGGCGAGCAGTTGCTGGCGCGGATCGATGAGATTCTGCGTGAGACCGGGGCGCAAAAGGTCAACCTGTTCGGCCACAGTCAGGGTTCGCTGACGGCGCGCTATGCGGCGGCGAAACGGCCGGATCTGGTGGCGTCGGTCACGTCGGTGGCCGGACCGAATCATGGCTCGGAACTGGCGGACTACCTGGCGAAACATTACCCGGCGGACAGTGCCAAGGGACGCCTTCTTGAAGCATTGCTGCGTTTTATCGGGTGGCTGATGGCGTTACTGGAAACCGGTTATCGCGGGCCGAAACTGCCGGTGGATATTCACGCCTCACACCAGTCGCTGACCACTGCGGGCGTGGCGCTGTTCAATCAGCGTTATCCACAGGGCCTGCCGGAAACGTGAGGCGGGCATGGGCCGGAAGAGGTTAACGGCGTGCGCTACTACTCGTGGTCGGGGACGTTGCAACCGGGCAAGACTGATCGCGGCGGGAATTTGTTTGATGGGACCAATCGCAGCTGTCGCTTGTTTGCGAAAACCTTCGTGCGCGAGCCGGGGCAGTGCGACGGGATGGTCGGGCGCTACAGCTCGCATCTGGGTACGGTGATTGGTGACGACTATCCGCTGGATCACTTCGATATCGTCAATCAGTCGCTGGGGCTGGTCGGCAAGGGTGCGGATCCGGTGCGACTGTTTGTCGAGCATGCGGCGCGGCTTGAGGCTGCCGGGGTTTAACAGTCAGACCGCGTTATCGTTCTTCGCGAGCAAGCTCGCTCCCACATTCGAATGCATTCCAACAGAAGGAATGCGGTCACCTGTGGGAGCGAGCTTGTCTCCGGGCGGCGTTCCGACGAAGAGGCCGGATCAGGCAACGCTGACCCGGCGGCCCAACACGGTGGTCCAGCGCTCGGACAGAATCACCCCGCCCAACGTCAACAACCCGCTCACCAGGTGATACATCGCCAGTTGTTCCTTCAACACCACCGCCGCAATCAGCGCAGTAATCAACGGCAGCAGATTGAAAAACAACGTCGTGCGACTCGGCCCCAGGCGCTGCACAGCCTGCATCCACGCCAGCGGCGCAAGCATCGACGCCAGCAGACACGCATACAGCACCAGCGGAATGTTCTGCAGGGTGAAACCGGTCTTCGGCGAAGCCGCATACAACGGAAACAACACGACAATCGCCACCAGCACCTGCAAATACAGCAACACCAGCGGCGGCAGGCGCAGCTGCCATTTTTTCAGCAAAGTGCTGTAGATCGCATAGGCCAGAGTGGCGATCAACATCATCGCATCACCCATATTCACGCCGTGCTGCAGCAACGCGCCGAGGCTGCCGGACGAGACCACCACCAGCACACCGGCAAACGACAACACGGCACCGACCAGTGCCCCCGCCGTCAGACGTTGACCGAGGCTGATGATCGCCATGGCCAGCGACATCAATGGCATCAGCGACAGGATGATGCCCATGTTGGTGGCGGTGGTCAGCGTCGCGGCGAAGTAGGCGAGGCTCTGATACACCGCCATGCCGAGTACGCCGAGAATGAAAATCTTGCCCAGGTTCGGGCGGATCTGCGGCCAGTGCGCGATCACCGCTTTGAGCATGAACGGGGTGAACAGCAAACCGGCGAGCAGCCAGCGATAGAAACCGATCTCGGCGGGAAAAATTGCCCCGACCGCCAGTTTGTTGATCACGGTATTGCCGGCCCAGATAAAAATCGCCAGCAGCGGAAACGCGTATTGCATGAGTCGAAACCAGTACGTTGATGAAGGGCAATTATCCCTTGTCTGGATGCAAGCCTATACTGCGAACCGGACAACCTGCCTCTGAAACCGGACAGCATGAACAGCAAACACATCGATCTGCTGGATTTCAGCGAACTGCCATCGGCGGTGTACTTCCGCTACGCCGACTTCAACGCCCATGAATACGCTGCGCCGCATCGCCATCCGTGGGGCACGCTGGAATACGCGGCGCACGGCGTGCTGCACATGGACGTCGATGGCAGTCGCTTCATGTCGCCGCCGCAGTACGCGGTGTGGGTGCCGCCGCAGGTCGAGCACAGTTTCTACAGCCATCAACCGGTCAACTATCGTGCGGTGTGCCTTGACCCCAAGGTCTGTGCCGAACTGCCGAAACGCGCCTGCACCCTGGCGATCAGCGACATTCTCAAGGCGATTCTCAAAGACTTCGCCGCCCGCGACGTGAAGATTCCCGAACTCGATGCCGACCAGCGTCTGGCGCAAGTGTTGGTCGATCAACTGCAACAGGCCCCGGTGCATGAGTGTTATCTGCCCTACGCGAGTAGCCCGGGTTTGTTGGCGATCCTCGAAACCTTGCAGGCCGAGCCGGGCAACAATCAGCCGCTGGCGCATTGGGCGCTGCAAGTGCATGTCAGCGAACGCACGCTGGCCCGGCAATTCGTTCGTGAGCTGGGAATGAGTTTCGGCGAGTGGCGCCAGCGTCTGCGCTATCTCGCCGCGATCGAGGCGCTGGAAACATCGCGCAGCGTGCAGGAAATCGCTTTCGATCTCGGTTACAGCAGCGGTTCGGCATTCATCGCCATGTTCGCGCGGCAGGCGGGGTGTACGCCGGAGCAGTATCGCCGTAGCCACCTGGAAGGCAGGAAGGTGTAACAAGATTTGGCTACACTCCAGCAGAGGCCGCCCCCCTCGGTGCGGCGACAAGGAGAAAACTCCATGAAGATGTTGCGTGTGCCGTTGTTGATGATTGGTTTGCTCCTGTGTTCCCAGGGTTTCGCCGCTACGGCGCAACAGAACAAGATGACCACCTGCAATGCCGATGCGACCGCCAAGAGTCTGAAAGGCGATGAGCGCAAAACCTTCATGAGCACCTGCCTCAAGGCAGCGCCGGCGGCCAACGATGCCAAGGCCCTGACCCCGCAGCAGGAAAAAATGAAAACCTGCAACGCCGACGCGAAAACCAAAGCCCTGACCGGCGATGCGCGCAAGACGTTCATGAGTGATTGTCTGAAGAAAAAATAACCCGGTTCTGTGGGGGGACTGGGTCGAGGCGTTCGCTTGAGATTTGCCCTCACCCTAACCCTCTCCCAGAGGGAGAGGGGACAGACCGCGGTGTCTCGAGAAACTCGTCGACCTGAAAAAACCGGTCGATTATGGATTCCATGTCGCTGTCTCAGGTCACTGGCTCAGCCCTCACCCTAGCCCTCTCCCTTTGGGAGAGGGCTAGGGTGAGGGCTGGATCTCAAGCCGGGCACCAAAAGCTGAAGCACCGCATATTTCTAGTGCTCACCCCGGAACGCTGGCAGACTGCCAATCCTTTTACGCCGTTCGTTTTGAGGCTGTATGCCAACGTTTTCTGAGCGTCATGTAGTGTTCTGGGTCAGTTGCATCATCATTTTCGGCGGTTTGCTGCTGGTGCTGCCGCTGCGCTTGTTGCCCAGTCTGTTGGCCGGGTTGTTGGTCTATGAGCTGGTCAACATGCTCACTCCGCAACTGCAACGGCTGATCGAAGGCCGCCGCGCGCGCTGGCTGGCGGTGGCGTTGCTGGGGACGCTGGTCGTCAGCGTTCTGGCGCTGATCTTCGCCGGCGCGATCAGTTTTCTCCTGCACGAAGCAGAAAACCCCGGCGCTTCCCTCGATAAATTCATGGGCGTGGTCGACCGCGCGCGTGGGCAATTGCCGCCGTTCATCGACGCCTACCTCCCGGCCAGTGCTGCGGAATTTCGCGTGGCGATCGGCGAGTGGATGAGCAAGCACTTGTCCGACTTGCAACTGGTCGGCAAGGACGCGGCGCACATGTTCGTCACGCTGCTGATCGGCATGGTGCTCGGCGCGATCATCGCCTTGCAGCGCATCCCCGACGTGACCAAACGCAAACCGTTGGCCGCCGCGCTGTTCGACCGTTTGCACCTGCTGGTGCAGGCGTTTCGCAACATCGTGTTCGCGCAGATCAAGATTTCCCTGCTCAACACCTTCTTCACCGGGATCTTCCTCGCGGTGATCCTGCCGATGTTCGGTATCAAGCTGCCGCTGACCAAAACCCTGATCGTGCTGACTTTCCTGCTCGGCCTGCTGCCAGTGATCGGCAACCTGATGTCGAACACGCTGATCACCATCGTCGGCCTGTCGCTGTCGATCTGGGTGGCATTGGCGGCGCTGGGTTATCTGATTTTTATCCACAAGCTCGAATACTTCCTCAACGCGCGAATTGTCGGCGGGCAGATCAGTGCCAAGTCGTGGGAGTTGCTGCTGGCGATGCTGGTGTTCGAGGCCGCGTTCGGCCTGCCGGGGGTGGTGGCGGGGCCGATTTATTATGCGTACCTGAAGAGTGAGTTGAAACTGGGCGGGATGGTCTAACCGATGGATCTGTGTTGCCTGATCTGGCGCTTTCGCGAGCAAGCTCGCTCCCACACTGGATTGCATTTCAACTGAAGAAATGCGGTCAAATGTGGGAGCGAGCTTGCTCGCGAAAGGCGCGACGCCGATTTCAGATCAGTCCATGGCGCCATAGCGTTTCATGGCTTCAATCGCCAAACCGCTGCCAATGCTGCCAAAGATATTCCCTTCAACATGCCGCGCATTCGGCAACATCGCCGAGACGCTGTTGCGCAGCGCCGGAATCCCGCTCGAACCACCGGTGAAGAACACGGTATCGACCTGATCCACCGCCACACCGGCATCGTTCAACAGCTGCGTAACACTGCCGCGCACCCGCTCCAGCAGCGCATCAATTGCCGATTCAAACAGCGCTCGCGTCAGTTCCACACTCAACCCGGCCTCGATCCGGTCCAGCGGCACATGGCGGCTGTCGGTGTGGGTCAGTTGAATTTTGGTTTCTTCGACTTCCATCGCCAGCCAGTGGCCGGCACGCTGTTCGATCAGCTTGAACAGGCGATCAATGCCGCCGGTGTCTTCGATGTCGTAGCGCATGCTGCCCAGGGCCAGGCTGGATTTCTGCGAGTACACCGAGTTGATGGTGTGCCAGGTCGCCAGGTTCATGTGGTGGCTGGTCGGCATGTAGGCACCGCTCTTCATCCGGCTGCCGTAGCCGAACAGCGGCATCAGGCCTTGCAGGCTCAACTGTTTGTCGAAGTCGGTCCCGCCGATGTGCACGCCGCCAGTGGCGAGGATGTCATCGTGACGGTTATCGAAACCGCGACGCTCGGGCGACAGGCGCACCAGCGAGAAGTCGGAGGTACCACCGCCGATGTCGACGATCAGCACCAGCTCTTCTTTCTCGATGGTCGACTCGTAGTCGAAAGCGGCAGCGATTGGCTCGTACTGGAACGAGACCTCTTTGAAGCCGATCTTCTTCGCCACATCGACCAAGGTGTCTTCGGCTTCCTGGTCAGCCAGCGGATCGTCATCGACGAAGAACACCGGGCGGCCGAGCACCACTTGTTCGAATTCTCGACCGGCGGCGGTCTCCGCACGGCTCTTCAGCTGGCCGATGAACAGGCCGAGCAAGTCCTTGAACGGCATTGCCGTGCCGAGCACGCTGGTGTCGTGCTTGATCAGCTTGGAACCGAGCAGGCTCTTCAGCGAGCGCATCAGTCGGCCTTCGTAGCCTTCCAGGTACTCGTGCAGCGCCAGACGACCGTACACCGGGCGGCGTTCCTCGATGTTGAAGAAGACCACCGACGGCAGGGTGATCTTGTCGTCTTCCAGCGCGATCATCGTTTCCATGCCGGGGCGCAGCCAGCCGACGGTGGAGTTGGACGTGCCGAAGTCGATGCCGCAGGCACGGGCTGGAGAGGCGTCTTTCATGTCTTTCGGTTCCGGTCAAAAAAACGGCCGCGCAGTGTATGTCAGTGCGCGCCAGATTCGAAGGCCGGTCATCTGCTATTTCGCGACTAGACTGGGTTGAAAGTGCGGACTTTGCCCCAAACTTGCTGGCATGGGCCGGCAGAACCACCGGCGGTCACAAGAACCGCCGTCCACTGCCGATAAACTTCTGCTGCGCCACCCGGTCACAACCTTGAGATCGGTCAACCCGGCACGCGCGAATCGGCGCATGCTGGCATCGGCGCGAAATCGATAACGGATGGTGATTCCTTCAATGGACTTCAAAGACTATTACAAGATACTCGGCGTGGAGCCGACAGCAGACGACAAGGCAATCAAGGCTGCCTATCGCAAGCTGGCGCGCAAATACCACCCGGATGTCAGCAAGGAAAAGGACGCCGAGGCCAAATTCAAAGACGCCTCGGAAGCCTATGAAGCGCTGAAAAGCGCCGACAAACGCGCCGAATACGACGAGCTGCGCCGTTATGGCCAGCATGGTCAGCCGTTCCAGGGGCCACCGGGCTGGCAGAGCCGTGGCGGCTTTGGCGGCGGCGGTGGCGACACCGGTGACTTCTCGGACTTCTTCAGTTCGATCTTCGGCAATCGCGGCCCCGGTTTCGGTGGCGGCGAAGGCCGGCAACAACGCAGTGCCGGGCGCCGAGGGCAAGACGTGGAAATGGAACTGCCGATCTTCCTCGAGGAGACGCTGGCGAACGAGTCGAAGAAAGTCACCTTCCAGGTGCCGCAATACAACGCCAACGGCCAGCACGTCAGCAACACCAGCAAGAGTCTGAACGTGAAGATCCCGGCGGGCGTGACCGACGGCGAGCGCATCCGCCTCAAAGGCCAGGGCGCACCGGGCATCGGTGGCGGGGCGAATGGCGATCTGTACCTGACCATTCGTTTTGCGCCGCATCCGAAATTCGATGTCGAAGGTGAAAACCTCATCATCACCTTGCCGCTGGCCCCTTGGGAGCTGGCGCTGGGAGCGGAAGTGGCGGTGCCGACCCTGACCGGCAAAATCAATCTCAAAGTGCCGGCCGGCAGTCAGAACGGTCAGCGCATGCGCGCCAAAGGTCATGGCTTGAAAAACAAGGCCGGCGAGCGCGGTTACCTGTTCGTGCAACTCAAAGCCGTGATGCCGAAAGCGTCCGACGATGAGGTCAAGGCACTGTGGCAGGAACTGGCGAAGAAAGCCGCGTTCAACCCGCGCGAGAACTTCTGAATCCGACGACGGAGTAGCCCATCATGAGCAGCCCCCTGATCGTTCAACTGGACTTGGCAGAATTCTGTGAGGCGGCCGATTTGTCGGACGTCTACGTGATCGAAATCGTCGAACACGGCATCCTCGAACCTCAGGGTGCGCAGCCCCGGGAATGGCGCTTCACCGACTACGAACTGGCCCTGGCCAAACGCGCCGCCAAGTTGCGGCGCGATCTGGAGCTGGAATGGGAAGGTGTCGCCCTGGCGCTGGATCTGCTCGAAGAAGTCCGCGAATTGCGCGCCGAAAACCGCATGTTGCGGCAACGGTTGGGGCGGTTGGTAGTTGAGTAGATAGCCTGATGTTTTCCGGTTGGTTGATCGGGCCTCTTCGCGAGCAGGCTCGTTCCCACAGGAATACGCATTCCAATGTGGGAGCGAGCTTGCTCGCGAAGAACGATAACGCGGTATCGCTGACTACACCCTCTTGGGCAAGACCACGCTGAACCGTGTGCCGTCAGCCTCATTCGAGCTGACTTCAATCGTCCCGCCATGGGCGTTGACCACTTCCCTGACGATAAACAATCCCAACCCCAGGCTGGTCGAAGGCTGCCCCGGTTCTTCATCGGCGCTGCGCACCAACGGGTCGAAAATAGTCCCCAGCGCCTCCTCCGGAATCGGTGTGCCGAAGTTGTGCACCGACAGGCACACCGCGTCCGCTTCCTCCTGCAACGTCAACGTCACCTGCTGTGTATTCGAGCCATGCTGCAACGCATTGCCGATCAGGTTCTGCAGCAATTGATCGATACGCCCCGCGTCCCACACACCTCGCGTATCGCCGTGCATGTGCAGCACCGGCGAGCATTGCGGGTTGCCAGCGCAGGCTTCGGCAATCGCCGCCTGCGCCGCCTCGGCCAGATCCATCGGGGCCGGCTCGATTGGCAGGCTTTTACCGAGACGACTGCGCACCAGCTCCAGCAAATCACTGATCATTGCCGCCATGTGCCGGACGCTGCGTTTGATGTTGTGAGCGCACATCAGCGCTTCGCCCTCGAGCGTGGATTTGCGCAGCAACAGGTCGTTGGACATGCCCACCGCCTGCAACGGTGCGCGCAAGTCATGGCCGAGTATCGCCAGGAATATATCCCGTGAACGGTTGACCTGTTCAGCGTAGGCCGCCGTCGACTCGGCGAGCGCTTCATCAATGGCTTCATTGAAGCGGATCATGTCCTGAAAGCAGGCCATGTCCGGTGATTCAAGACTGTCGACCCAGCGCCGAATCACACAGGCACGCAAGTGACGAAATTCCGAGGTCATCTGTACCAGGTCAAAACCGACAGTGTGGCGCAGCTCGCCATGACTGGCGCCGGCCTGGTCCAGACTCGGGGTCATTTCCGGGCCTTCACCCTTGGCTTTGGCGGCTTGCTCCTGGGCAGTCTGTGGTTTGTTCATGTCTCGTGCGGCGGCCAGCAAGATAGCTTTGGCGTGGTCACGCAGTGCAGTGGCGTCCAGATAATCGGCAGCGGGGGTAATGGTGGCTGCAAATTCCTCCCAGTCATCGACGATACAGTCCACGTGCTGCCTGATGAATTCGGATAGACGCATGGCTGGTTCCTTTCTGGAGAGTCTCGCGATACTAGTCTCTTTGCCCGACGGTAAAAACTACCGTTCAGGGGTGTGTCTTACAGACTGGATGGCGAGTTCGTTGCTACTGATTTTCCTGCTTGTGAAATTCGCTGCTCAGTAAGCCCGGTACGCGGCTATTAACAATATTCCGGTTTTTAATTTCTTTTGCCAACTGCATAGTCTGGTCGGGCCTGTGGTGGAGAAATGGAACTCTCCCTTCAGGGCACCATGCAAAAAGTTACAGATTCAGGTTTCGGATAAGCAAAAGGGCAATGTCGCCCTTAACGTTCAAGGATGAAAACCATGCCGCTAAAGCCGCCTTCCAAGGGTGCCGTCACCAGTGATGTGCACACACGCCCGACAACCACGCCCGATGGGCATACGTCGCCTGCGCAAACGCCGCCACGTACCGATTTCGGCCCTGCCACCGCCACGCCCTCGCGATCATCTTCTGCGCCGGGCGGATCCGCGCTGACTCTTGACGCGGATGCCCCATCGTCCACGCCCACGGTTGCAGTGCGACAAACTCCATCCTCCTCAAGCACGGCGACCAAGGCGGATCAACGGCCGTGGGCGGATTATCTGAGCAACGCCCCGATCCGGCTTCTGCGGCCGGCCGAGGCGCCGGGGCTGTGGACATTGAAGGGCCGTCGGTATGCCAAAGTACCTGACGGCGTGGTACAGGTGGGGGAGGATCCTCTAACGGGGCAATTACGGGCCAAGCTGGCCAGTCAACTGAATCCCAAAGGCCCCGTGCTCGTTTGGGATCCCGACGTGGATCTCTGGCATCCGCTGGAGGAATCCGGGTCGCCGATCCTGCGCTCCAACCGCCGCAAGAGTTCTGTGGAAACACCGCTGTCCGACGACGAGTTCGAGATGGCTCTGGAGTTCTTGCCGGACCGGTCGCAAACCGTGGATGACGTGTTTGAAATGGCCTCCGAATCGATGCCGATCCAGCCGTATACCGCGCAGGAACTCAGCTTCATGAGGCAAGAGGTACGCTATACATCGTTGAGTAATCAACGAGGCTCCTACAATCGCGCCAACAACGGCAAGTACCCGCTCAGGGACAGTCTCGGCAGGCCCGTGCGTATCCGCACATTGCAGAGCAAAGTTACTTTTGACTCGGGAGAAACCTACACCTCAGAGCAAATCAAGCCGTATATAAAGTTTGAAGGTTATGAAACGGTTGCCAGACTCTATGAGGAAAAGCTGCAACTGCGCCAATTTACCGAAGCAGACGTGCAGGTGCCGGGTGAACGAGCGCTGATCGGTCAGTCGATGGTGGTGGCGAACAGACGGATCGCCCAAGGTGAGGTCGTCGGCGTCTATGGTGGGACCATTCGATCAGGGCGGTTCCTGCTCCCCGCCGAGCAAGTGTTTTCGATGACCATTGGCATGGATGTGGTCCTCAGGTCAGGTCAACTCGGCCCTGGCCCGATCGCCGTCGTGGGAGACAACATGATTTCCAGGATCAATACCCACTTTATTTATGACGATACCGGCAAACCCCTGCGGCAAGCGCCGGACGGCTACAACATCAACCTGATAGGGTTTAAGGTCGAGGCTGATCTGCCGAACAGTGACGGTGTCACCCGCAAGACTTACTTGCTGAATAGCGCATTTGCGCTTGAAGACATTCCTGCCGGCACCGAACTGCGCTGGAACTATAACTACAGTGACGAAGACATCGGCCTGCTTTTCTCATGACGAGAAGCTGTTCGGCGCAATACGGGCAGCATTGCCCGTATTGGTAAACGTCGCCGTTAGAACAGAAAATACCGTTGCGCCATCGGCAACACATCAGCCGGCTCACACCAGAGCAGCACACCGTCCGCCTTGACCTGGTACGTCTGTGGATCAACATCGATGTCCGGCAGATAGTCGTTGTGGATCAGGTCGGTTTTCTGCACGTCACGGCAACCTTTGACCACGGCGATTTTCTTCTTCAGCCCTAACGTTTCGGGTAACCCGGCTGCCTGCGCCGCCTGGCTGATGAAGGTCAGGCTGGTGGCGTGCAGCGAGCCGCCGTAACTGGCGAACATCGGGCGGTAGTGCACCGGTTGCGGTGTCGGGATCGAGGCGTTGGCATCACCCATCAGGCTCGCGGCAATCGCGCCGCCCTTGAGAATCAGCGTCGGTTTCACGCCAAAGAAAGCCGGGCGCCACAGCACCAGATCCGCCCATTTCCCCACTTCCACCGAACCGACTTCATGGCTGATGCCGTGGGTAATCGCCGGGTTGATGGTGTACTTGGCGATGTAGCGTTTGGCGCGGAAATTGTCGTTGCCTTCGCCGTCCTGCGGCAGCGGGCCGCGCTGTTTTTTCATCTTGTCGGCGGTCTGCCAGGTGCGCGTGATGACTTCACCGACACGGCCCATGGCCTGGCTGTCGGAGCTGATCATCGAGAACGCGCCGAGGTCATGCAGAATGTCTTCGGCGGCAATCGTTTCGCGGCGGATACGGCTTTCGGCAAATGCGACGTCTTCGGCGATGCTCGGGTCGAGGTGGTGGCAGACCATCAGCATGTCGAGGTGTTCGTCGATGGTGTTGCGGGTGAACGGCCGGGTCGGGTTGGTCGAGCTCGGCAATACGTTAGGGAAACCGCAAGCCTTGATGATGTCCGGCGCGTGACCACCGCCGGCACCTTCGGTGTGATAGGTGTGAATGGTGCGGCCCTTGAACGCGCCGAGGGTGGTTTCGACGAAACCGGATTCGTTGAGGGTGTCGGTGTGGATCGCCACCTGCACGTCGAACTGGTCGGCGACGCTCAGGCAGTTATCGATGCTCGCCGGCGTGGTGCCCCAGTCTTCGTGCAGTTTCAGGCCGATCGCGCCAGCCTTGACCTGTTCGATCAGCGGCTCCGGCAGGCTGGCGTTGCCTTTGCCGGTGAGACCGATGTTCATCGGGAACGCGTCAGCGGCCTGGAGCATCCGCGCCAAGTGCCACGGGCCCGAAGTGCACGTCGTGGCGTTGGTGCCTGTGGCAGGTCCCGTGCCGCCGCCGATCATCGTGGTGACGCCGCTCATCAACGCTTCTTCGATCTGTTGCGGGCAGATGAAGTGGATGTGCGTGTCGATGCCGCCGGCGGTGAGGATCATGCCCTCGCCGGCGATCACTTCGGTGCCGGCGCCGATGGCGATGGTCACGTTCGGCTGCACATCCGGGTTGCCGGCCTTGCCGATCGCGGCGATGCGGCCGTCCTTGAGACCGACGTCGGCTTTGACGATGCCCCAGTGGTCGATGATCAGCGCGTTGGTGATCAGCGTGTCGACGACTTCGGCGGCCAGCAGCTGGCTCTGGCCTTGGCCGTCACGGATGACTTTGCCGCCACCGAATTTCACTTCTTCGCCGTAGGTGGTGAAGTCTTGTTCGACTTCGATCCACAGCTCGGTGTCGGCCAGGCGCACCTTGTCGCCGACGGTGGGGCCGAACATGTCGGCGTAGGCTTGTCTGGAGATTTTCATGCAGCGTCCTTCAGGAAAATAGTGGTGAGCCATTGACCCTCACCCTAGCCCTCTCCCAGAGGGAGAGGGGACTGTACGCGGTGGGCCGGCTATCGGTGATCGGCTCCGCAGAGGAGACAGTTCACGGTGGAGCGGCTATCGGTGATCGGCTCCCTCTCCCTCGGGAGAGGGCTGGGGTGAGGGGCAGCGGTGCACGCAGATGTCAGAGGTCACCCATTATTCGTCCGGCAAACCCGAACACCCGCCGATGCCCGGCATAATCCACAAGCTCAACCTCACGGCTCTGCCCCGGTTCGAAGCGCACGGCGGTGCCAGCCGGAATATTCAGGCGCATGCCACGGCTCGCGGCGCGATCAAAAGTCAGCGCATCGTTGGTTTCAAAAAAGTGATAGTGCGAGCCGACCTGAATCGGCCGGTCGCCGCTGTTGGCGACTTTCAGGCTGACGGTGCGGCGGCCGACGTTGAGTTCGATGTCGCCGGGCTGGATCTGGTACTCGCCAGGAATCATCACTGGGCTCCTTGCAGGATCTTGTAATAGAGGGCGGTCGGGCGATAGGTGCCGTGCGGGTCGCAGGCGTAATCGGGAATCTGGCCCGCGCGGGTGTAACCCAGCGCCTTGTAGAAATCTTCGGCGGGGGAGCCAGCCTCGGTGTCGAGGTAGAGCATGCCGCGCTTGTGTTTGGGCGCTTCGAGTTCCAGCGCACTCATCAATTGCTGACCGAGGCCGCGACGCCGTGCGTGTTCGCGCACCAGCAGTTTCTGCACTTCGGCGCGATTGAGGCCGTTGGCTTTCTGGCACAGACCCAGTTGCACACTGGCCAGCACCTGCTCGTCCTTGACCACCACCCAGAGCAGCACGCTGCCCTTGTTGACGTTGTCCTGCACCTCATCGAAATACGCGCGCGCCTGCGCAGCGTCGAGGTCGGCCATGAAGCCGACGCTGGCGCCGTAACCCACGGCGTCCAGCAGCAGGTCGATCAGGCCCTGACGGTAATGCGCAAAACTTTCAGCATTGACGCGGCGCAGTTGGGCGGCGTTCATCGGTATCACTCCTTGTTGGCGTCAGGCGGCTCCGCGCCAGGGTTGAGGGTCAATTGCATGAAGGTCAGGTCGAGCCAGCGGCCGAACTTGGTGCCCACTTGCGGCATCTGCCCGGTGATGCTGAAACCGGCGCGCTCGTGCAGGCGAATCGAGGCGGCGTTGCCGCTTTCAATGGCGGCGACCATCACGTGTTTGCCGCAGGTTCTGGCCCGCTCGATCAGCGCAGTCATCAGTTGCGGGCCGAGGCCGTTGCCGCGCTGATCGCTGCGCACGTAGACCGAGTGTTCGACGGTGTGACGGAAGCCGTCGAACGGCCGCCAGTCACCGAATGAAGCGTAGCCGAGCACAGTGTTGTCGCTGTCGACGATCACCAGAATCGGATAAGCCTGTGCCTGACGCGCGCTGAACCACGCCTGACGGTTGCCGAGGTCGACGGCTTGTTCATTCCAGATCGCCGTGGTGTTGAGCACGGCGTCGTTGTAGATGTCGCGGATCGCCGGCAGATCGGCATGAATGGCATCGCGAATGGAGTAAGTCATGGCGCGGCCTCAGACGATCGGTTGGTGGACGGTGACCAGTTTGGTGCCGTCGGGGAACGTCGCTTCGACTTGGATTTCCGGGATCATTTCCGCGATGCCTTCCATCACTTGCTCGCGGCTGAGCAGGGTGGTGCCGAAGTGCATCAACTCGGCTACGGTCTGACCGTCACGTGCGCCTTCAAGCAGTGCGGCGGAGATGTAGGCCATGGCTTCCGGGTAGTTGAGCTTCACGCCGCGCGCCAATCGCCGCTCGGCGACGAGGCCGGCGGTGAAGATCAGCAGCTTGTCTTTTTCGCGTGGGGTCAGGTCCATTGTGGGGTTCCGTCAGGGCAGATTTGTGAGGTTCTTGCGGGCGCGGGGTGTCAGTTGGAGCAACCCCTCACCCTAGCCCTCTCCCGAGGGAGAGGGGACTGATCCCGGTTGTTTTCAATGGCCGGTTCAGTCAGCAGTATTTGTTCAGGCAATCAAATTCATTTCAAACGACTCGGTCAGGCTCCCTCTTGCGAGGGAGAGGGGACTGATCCCGGTTGTTTTCAATGGCCGGTTCAGTCAGCGGTATTTGTTCAGGCAATCAAATTCATTTCAAACGACTCGGTCAGGCTCCCTCTTGCGTGGGAGAGGGGACTGATCTCGGCTGTTTCAATGACCGGTTCAGTCAGCAGTATTCGTTCAGGCAATCAAATTCATTTCAAACGACTCGGTCAGGCTCCCTCTTGCGTGGGAGAGGGGACTGATCTCGGCTGTTTCAATGACCGGTTCAGTCAGCGGTATTTGTTCAGGCAGTCAAATTCATTTCAGACGACTCGGTCAGGCTCCCTCTCCCTCCGGGAGAGGGCGGGGGGTGAGGGGCTTTTTCAGGTACTCCATATTCTGGGAGATACCGCATCGCGGCCCAGCAGCACCGGCCGCAGCAAACGCCATAAATCAATCAGCCAGGCGCGGGCGAGCAGTGCTTCAGACGCCAGACAACGGGCGACCAAAAGGCCGGGCAACTGGGTCAAGTCCCCGCGCACCTCATGGCCCAGCGAGCGACAACGTTCCAGCAACTCAGCATCAATTTCACCGGTCACCAACAACGTCGCAAACACCGGATGACCATCCAGCCCGATCGGTGAATCAAGCAAACCGTCATCACCGACGATGCGCTGGCGCTCATGCCAGATCAATCGGCCATCGCGGCGAATATCCAGGTGCGCCTGAAAATACCCACGGTCAAAACGCTCGCCACTGGCCGGGCGACCCAGCGCCACCACGTCCCAGTAGAACAGCCGCGCATCACCTTCAAGATCAATCGAAGTGGTCAGCTCAGCCTGGGCCGCGCTGTAGACAATGGTCTCCTGCGGCAGCCATTCCAGCGTCGCCCCGGCCGCCACTTTCAAGTCGAGCTGCTGATAAGCCGGCCCACCGGCGCGATACCATTTGGCCGCGCCGGGGCTGGTGATCTGCGCCCAGGCGTGTTGCTCGACGCGAGCGCTGATGTCCAGTCGATCACCGCCGGCAATCCCGCCCGGCGGGTGGACGATGATGTGCTGACAGACCTCGGGGCCTTCGGCATACAGGTGCTTTTGCACCCGCAGCGGGCCGAGGTGCCGACGCATGACCGGGCGTGTGCAGTCGCCGAAGCGGGCGTAGGCGAGTTCCAGCTCGGCGTGCCAGCTCGGGGTAAACAGGGCAGGTGCAACAGTCGAATTCATGGTTTGTAATTATCGTTAGGAAGCTACAGATTAGTTCGTTGTACTAGATCGTTACCAGCCCGCGTACACCCTCGGCCTCCATATTTTCACCGCGCCCCTGCTGCACGATCTCGCCCCGGGACATCACCAGGTATTGATCGGCCAGTTCTGCGGCGAAATCGTAGAACTGCTCGACCAGCAGAATCGCCATGTCGCCGCGTGCTGCGAGTTTCTTGATCACCGCGCCGATCTCTTTGATCACCGAAGGTTGAATGCCTTCGGTCGGCTCATCGAGGATCAGTAAACGCGGGCGACTGGCCAATGCGCGGCCAATTGCCAACTGCTGTTGTTGGCCGCCGGAAAGATCACCGCCGCGACGCTGCTTCATTTGTAGCAGCACCGGGAACAGTTCGTAGATGAAACTTGGCACTTCTTTGGCTTCACTGCCGGGGAAGCGCGACAGGCCCATCAACAGATTCTCTTCCACGGTCAGGCGTCCGAAGATCTCGCGGCCCTGTGGCACGTAGGCGATCCCGGCGTGGACACGTTGGTGCGGCTTGAGCGTGGTGATCGCTTTGCCTTCCCAATTCACCGCGCCTTCCTTGGCCGGCAGCAGGCCCATCAGGCATTTGAGCAGGGTGGTTTTACCGACGCCGTTACGGCCGAGCAGGCAGGTGACTTCGCCGACCTTCACGTCGAACGAGAGACCGCGCAGGATGTGACTACCGCCGTAGTACTGGTGCAGTTTGTCGACTTGCAGCATGTTCAAATTCCTTAAAGTTCACCCAAATCCCTGTGGGAGCGAGCTTGCTCGCGAATGCTATTGACCTGTCACTGAGATGTCGGATTTGCAGCCGTCTTCGCGAGCAAGCTCGCTCCCACAGTGACTTCTTTTGCAGTTCAGCGGCCGAGGTAGACCTCGATCACGCGCTCGTTTTCCTGCACTTGCTCAAGCGAGCCTTCCGCCAACACGCTGCCCTGATGCAATACGGTGACGTGGTCGGCAATCGAGCCGACAAAGCCCATGTCATGCTCCACCACCATCAACGAATGCTTGCCGGCCAGCGACTTGAACAGTTCAGCCGTGAACTCGGTTTCAGCATCGGTCATGCCTGCCACCGGTTCATCGAGCAGGAGCAATTGCGGGTCCTGCATCAGCAACATGCCGATCTCGAGAAACTGCTTCTGACCGTGGGACAACAACCCGGCCGGGCGATTGACCGAGGTGGTCAGGCGAATCGTCTCCAGCACTTCGCTGATGCGATCCTTTTGCTCACCACTTAACCGCGCACGCAAACTGGCCCACACCGACTTGTCGGTTTTCTGTGCCAGTTCCAGGTTTTCAAACACGCTCAGCGCTTCAAACACCGTCGGCTTCTGGAACTTGCGACCGATGCCGGCTTGGGCGATCTGCACTTCGCTCATCTGCGTCAGGTCCAACGTTTCACCGAACCACGCCTTGCCGTGACTCGGTCGGGTCTTGCCGGTGATCACGTCCATCAGCGTGGTTTTGCCCGCGCCGTTGGGGCCGATGATGCAGCGCAGTTCGCCGACGCCGATGTACAGATTGAGATTGTTCAGCGCACGGAAGCCATCAAAGCTGACGCTGATGTCTTCCAGTGTCAGGATCGTGCCGTGACGGGTGTCGAGACCCGGACCGACGCGTTGGCCGAGGCCGATCGAGTCGCGACTGGTGCCAGCGTCCTTGTTCGGTTCGACGGGAAAAAAGGCTGGCTCCAACATGAATTCCGCGCTCGCCGTGACTCTCATTGTTCACCTCGTTTCTTCAGCAGGCCGATCACGCCTTTGGGCAGGTACAGCGTCACGACGATGAACAGCGCGCCGAGAAAGAACAGCCAGTATTCCGGGAAGGCCACGGTGAACCAGCTCTTCATGCCATTGACCACACCGGCGCCGAGCAGCGGCCCGATCAAGGTACCGCGCCCGCCAAGGGCCACCCACACCGCTGCTTCAATTGAATTGGTCGGCGACATCTCGCTCGGGTTGATGATGCCCACTTGCGGCACATACAACGCCCCGGCCAGGCCACACAACACCGCACTCAAGACCCACACAAACAACTTGAAACCGCGCGGGTCGTAGCCGCAGAACATCAAACGGTTTTCCGCATCACGCAACGCCGTCAGCACGCGGCCGAACTTGCTCTGCGCCAGGCGCCAGCCGATGAACAGACTGGCCACCAGCAGCAACACCGTGGCCAGAAACAACACCGCGCGCGTGCCCGGTTCAGTGATGCCGAAACCGAGAATCGTGCGGAAATTGGTGAAGCCGTTATTGCCGCCAAACCCAGTCTCGTTGCGGAAAAACAGGAGCATGCCGGCGAAGGTCAGGGCCTGGGTCATGATCGAGAAATACACGCCCTTGATCCGCGAACGGAAGGCGAAGAAACCGAACACCAGCGCCAGCAAACCCGGCGCCAACACCACCAGACACATCGCCCAGACGAAGCTGCTGGTGCCGGTCCAGTACCACGGTAATTCGCTCCACGACAGGAAGGTCATGAACGCCGGCAGACCATCGCCAGCGGCCTGACGCATCAGGTACATGCCCATCGCATAACCGCCGAGGGCGAAGAACAGACCGTGACCCAGCGAGAGCAAACCGGCGTAACCCCAGACCAGATCCAGCGCGAGGGCGACGATGGCGTAGCAGAGAATTTTGCCGACCAGCGTCAGCGTGTATGCCGAGACCGACAGTGCACTTTCCGCCGGCAACAACGACAGCAGCGGCAGGGCGATCAGCAGCGCGAGAATCACCGCGCCGACTGCAATCGTGACTTTCGGCCCGGCCTTTTGTGTGGCCGTGACTAACAGAGGCTGGTTCATCAGTCGATCACCCGTCCTTTCAGTGCGAAGAGGCCTTGCGGACGTTTCTGGATAAACAGAATGATCAGCGCGAGGATGAGGATCTTGCCGAGCACCGCACCGATCTGCGGTTCGAGAATCTTGTTGGCGATACCCAGGCCGAAGGCCGCGAGCACGCTACCGGCCAACTGGCCGACGCCGCCGAGCACCACCACCAGGAACGAGTCGATGATGTAGCTCTGACCGAGGTCCGGGCCGACGTTGCCGATCTGGCTCAGCGCCACACCGCCGAGGCCGGCAATGCCCGAGCCGAGGCCGAAGGCGAGCATGTCGACGCGCCCGGTCGGCACGCCACAGCAGGCCGCCATGTTGCGGTTCTGGGTGACGGCGCGGACGTTGAGGCCCAGACGCGTTTTGTTCAGCAGCAGCCAGGTCAGCACCACCACAAACAAGGCGAAAGCGATGATCACGATGCGGTTGTACGGCAGCACCAGATTCGGCAGCACTTGAATGCCTCCGGACAGCCACGCCGGGTTGGCGACCTCCACGTTCTGCGCGCCGAACAACAAACGCACCAGTTGAATCAGCATCAGGCTGATGCCCCAAGTGGCGAGCAGGGTTTCCAGTGGCCGGCCGTAGAGATGGCGAATCACCGTGCGCTCTAGCGCCATGCCAATCGCCGCCGTGACAAAGAAAGCCACCGGCAGTGCGATCAACGGATAAAACTCGATCGCTTGCGGTGCGTAGCGCTGGAACATCAACTGCACCACGTAGGTCGAGTAGGCGCCAAGCATCAGCATCTCACCGTGGGCCATGTTGATCACGCCGAGCAGGCCGAAGGTGATCGCCAGACCGAGCGCCGCGAGCAGCAGAATCGAACCGAGCGACATGCCGCTGAACGCCTGGCCGAGCATTTCGCCGATCAGCAGTTTGCGTTTGACTTGAGCAAGACTGGTTTCAGCGGCGGTACGTACGTTGGCATCGCTTTCGACACCGGGCTCGAGCAAGCCTTCAAGGCGCGTGCGCGCCAAGGGATCGCCGGTTTCGCCGAGCAGGCGTACTGCGGCGAGGCGCACCGCCGGATCGGTATCGACCAGTTGCAGATTGGCTAGCGCCAGGCTCAGGGCGGCGTGGACGCTTTCATCTTTTTCACCAGCGAGTTGCTGGTCGAGGAATTTCAGCTGCGCGGGTTTCGCGCTTTTCTGCAATTGCTGCGCGGCAGTCAGACGGATTTTGGCGTCGGCGGCGAGCAATTGGTGGCTGGCCATGGCGGTGTCGATCAGACCCCGCAGGCGATTGTTCAGGCGCAGGGTTTTCGGTTGGCCGTCGATGGTCAACTCGCCTTGTTGCAGGGCGTTGATCAGTTCGATACGCGCCGGATCGGGCTGCGCGGCCCAGGTTTCCAGCAGTTTGGCTTGCTGCACAGGAATGGCCGCGACGAAGTCTTCGGCATCGCCGGCGTGGGCCAGCATTGGCAGCAACAGTGCGATGGCTATGAGAAAGCGGTGTATGGCAGTGGGCATTAGTGGAGTTTCCTTTCTTGCGGTGGCCGAAGGAGCGGTGTCCGGCTGTGAATCCACCCCTCACCCTAACCCTCTCCCAGAGGGAGAGGGGACTGACCGAGTTGTCAGGTCATCCAGCACCGACCTGACATTCCTGCGTCGAACTCAAGTTCTGAAAGCCATAGAGATCTGCTCCCTTCCCCCCTCTCCCAGAGAGAGAGGGGACTGACCGAGTTGTCAGGGCATCCAACATCGACCTGACATTCCTGCGTCGAACTCAGGTTCTGAAAGCCGTAGAGATCTGCTCCCTTCCCCCTCGCCCCCCCTGGGGGAGAGGGTTGGGGTGAGGGGGAAAAGATCTCCACCCCAGCCCAAAACCCAAGTCAGACTCAGTTGCTCTTCACCGCATAATCCGGCTTCTTGTCGTTGCCCTGAATGAACGGGCTCCACGGCTGCGCACGGATCGGCCCTTCGGTCTGCCACACCACGTTGAACTGACCGTCGGCCTGAATCTCGCCGATCATCACCGGTTTGTGCAGGTGGTGATTGGTCTTGTCCATGGTCAATGTGTAACCCGACGGCGCGGCAAAGGTCTGCCCGGCGAGGGCTTCGCGGACTTTGTCGACGTCTGTCGATTTGGCTTTCTCAACCGCCTGCGCCCACATGTGGATGCCGACGTAAGTGGCTTCCATCGGGTCGTTGGTCACGGCTTTATCCGCGCCCGGCAGGTTGTGTTTCTTCGCGTAGGCTTTCCAGTCGGCGACGAATTTCTTGTTCTGCGGGTTCTCTACCGACTCGAAGTAGTTCCACGCCGCAAGGTTGCCCACCAGCGGTTTGGTATCGATGCCGCGCAGTTCTTCTTCGCCGACCGAGAACGCTACAACCGGTA
The DNA here is from genome assembly GCF_013433315.1 of Pseudomonas crudilactis. Taxonomy (GTDB): domain Bacteria; phylum Pseudomonadota; class Gammaproteobacteria; order Pseudomonadales; family Pseudomonadaceae; genus Aquipseudomonas; species Aquipseudomonas crudilactis. The sequence continues at coordinate 166,110 of NZ_WXVV01000003.1, forward strand.
CGTCGGTGGCCTTCAGACCCTGGTTGGCCAGCTCTTTATAGAACGGCACGTTGGAGTCGCCATTGACTGTCGAGATGACGGCAGTCTTGCCACCGGCGGAGAATTTTTTGATGTTGGCAACGATGGTTTGATAGTCGCTGTGACCGAACGGCGTGTAGACCTCTTCGATGTCCTTGTCGGCCACACCTTTGGAGTGCAGGAACGAGCGCAGGATCTTGTTGGTGGTGCGCGGGTAGACGTAGTCAGTGCCGAGCAGGAAGTAGCGCTTGGCGCTGCCGCCTTCTTCGCTCATCAGGTATTCAACCGCCGGGATCGCTTGCTGGTTCGGCGCGGCGCCGGTGTAGAAGACGTTCGGCGACATCTCTTCGCCTTCGTATTGCACCGGATAGAACAGCAGGCCATTGAGCTCTTCGAACACCGGCAATACCGATTTGCGCGACACCGAGGTCCAGCAGCCGAACACCACGGCGACCTTGTCCTGGGTCAGCAACTGCCGGCCCTTTTCGGCGAACAGCGGCCAGTTCGACGCCGGGTCGACCACCACCGGTTCAAGCATCTTGCCGTTCACACCGCCCTTGGCGTTGATCTCGTCGATGGTCATCAGCGCCATGTCTTTGAGCGACGTTTCGGAGATCGCCATGGTGCCGGACAACGAATGCAGAATCCCGACCTTGATGGTCTCGGCGGCCTGGACAGTCCAGGTCATGCCCATCGCGGCAATCGATGCCGTGAGTGTGAAAGCCTTGATCAAACTGCGACGCTTCATTGTGCGATCTCCATGAACGTTTGAAGTTTTTTTGGTTGGCAGATGCGAACGACTGAAGGGTGTTTTGCAAGGGCTGTGCCCGGTCGGGTTTTGGCAAGAAAATGTCGTGTTAGAGCGTTTGGCTGTCTGGCGCATGCACCACGAAGGAACGCCCATGGCGCATTGGTGCAGGCCGCCGCGCCAGATTGGGGCGCAAAAAAATCCCGTGCAGGGAGCCTGCACGGGATTGGCGTTGAAGAAGATCGAGTGCGGTTTCAGGATGAAGTCGAGGCAGATCCGGTTTGTCGGTTCATCCGCGCCAGCAGCAATCGATCCAGCAACCAGACCACCACCAGCGAAGCGCCGACCAGCGGAAACACCACCGCCAGCGCCAACATGATCACCACGCCGGTTTTCCATTTCGGCAGGTCATGGCGCAGCGGCGGTACGCCGAATTTGCCTTGCGGCCGACGCTTCCACCAGATCACTACACCGCTGACGGCGCTGAGCAGAATCATCAGGCAGATCAGCAGCACGACGATCTGGTTGAAGGTGCCGAACATCTTGCCTTCGTGAAGCATCACGCCGATTTCCGTGGCGCGGGCGACGCTGCCGTACTGCTCGAAACGCACATCGGCGAGGACCTTGCCGGTGTACTGATCGACATGCAGGGTGGCGTCGTTACGCGGGTCATCGGCGAACACGGCGATGGTGAACACGCCGGTGGCAGTGGTCGGCAGGGTGATGCTGTAACCCGGCTCGACCTTGCGCTGGGTGGCGATGTTCTGTACGTCTTGCAGGCTGATGGTGGGTGCTGCGGGGCCGGCATTGGCGGCACCGTGGGCCATGTGTTCGGCGTGGTCGCCGGACATTGGCATCGGCGTGTTTTCCATCGCCCATGGCACGGTCTGGCGCGTGGCGGTGTTAAGGCTGCGGGCTTCGACGTCGGAGGTCGGCACGTTGTCCCACATCGCCGCCGGGAACACGTTCCACACCTGGGCGTATTGCTTGCCCCAGAAACCGGTCCAAGTCATGCCGCTGAGCAGCATCACCAGCAACAGTGTGGCGCCCCAGAACCCAGTGACAGCGTGCAGATCACGCCACAGCACGCGGCCGCGACTGTTCAGCCGTGGCCACAAAATCCCCGCCGCCTGACCGCGCGGCCACCACAGGAACACACCGGACACCACCAGCACCACGCCCCAACCCGCAGCCATTTCGATGAGGCGATCACCGACGGTGCCGATCATCAATTCGCCGTGGATGGCGCGGGCGATGGCTTGCAGGTTCTGCTTGGCATCCTGTTCGCCGAGGATATCGCCGTGGTACGGATCGACGAACACGTTGAGTTCGTGGCCGGCGTTCTTCACCACAAACTGTGCGCTGCGTTCGGCGTTGACCGGCGGCAGGTATTGGGTGATCTGACCTTGCGGATAGGCGCTTTTCACTCGTTGCAGCAGGTCATCGGCCGGGACGGTGTGATGGCCGGCGGGGACGTTGAGCAGGCTGCTGTACATCAGCGAATCGAGCTGCGGTTTGAACAGGTAGATGATGCCGGTCAGGGCCAGCATCACCATAAAGGGGGCGACGAACAGGCCGGCGTAAAAATGCCAACGCCAGGCCAGGTTGTAGAAATTCGGTTTGGGCTGTTTCATCACGTGTGCTCCGCTTGGCGAATTTTTTAGATCAAGAGATCGCAGCCTTCGGCAGCTCCTACAGGGAGTACGCGCTCCCCTGTAGGAGCTGGCGCAGCCTGCGATCTTTTGACTTTCTTGTTAGAAACTCATGTCGACCTTGGTCCAGAGCGTGCGCCCCGGTTCATTGATCGCTTGCGGGTCGTTGGCCGGGTAGCCGAACCCGGCGTTGCCCGCCAGGTTCAGGTGTTCGGCGTAAGCCTTGCCGAACAGGTTGTCGACGCCGCTGCTGACCTTCCAGTTCTTGTTGATCCGGTAGGCACCGTTAAGCGAGAACACGCCGAAGCCCGAACTCTTGTCGTAATCCTTGCCGACCACGTTGCCCTTGTTCTGGTCGATACGGTTTTGCGCGGCAACCACCCTCCACAGTGCGCCAGCGCTCCAGTTGTCTTCGGTATAGGTCAGACCGAAGCGTGCATCCAGCGGCGGCATTTGCGGCAGAGCCTTGCCGTCACTGCTGTTCTTGCCCCAGGCGTAGGCCAGGGTCGCATCGGCTTTCCAGTGGTCGGTGAGTCTGTAGGCGGCACCGAGCTCACCGCCCATGATCCGCGCGTCGATGTTCTCGGCGCGCGAGGTGCTCATGCCCATCATTCCGGGCGTGTAGTCGAAGAGGATGTAGTCGCGCACGACACCGACGTAGCCCGAGGCCCAGGCTTCGAGCCCGGCGCTCTTGTAGTTCACGCCGAAGTCGAACTGCGTGGTCTTTTCCGGTTTGATCGAATCGAACGCGTTGACCGAGCCAGCCGGGCCGGACTTGGGCGAAAACAGCTCCCAGTAATCCGGGAAACGTTGTGCGTGGCCGAGGCCTGCATAGAGCGTGGTCGGGCTGTCAGCGAGGTCATGCTCGTAACGGAGGAAACCGCTCGGCAGGGTGTCGGCACGGGTGTCATCGGCGGTCGGGTTGGGGCGGCTCATCATTCCCGAACCGGTGGTTTGCCGATAATCCTTGGCCGAGGCGCGGTCGACGCGGGCGCCAGTGATCAGCCGATCACGGTCGGCGGCGTACCAGGTCATTTCGCTGAACACGCCGTAGTTATGGAAATCGGCGTCCTTGCTGTACGGCTGATCCTTGTAGGTGTCGATGCCCATGCCGCTGCGTTGGCGGTGTTCGTTGGTCTGCGCGTCGAGGCCGGTGATCAACTGGATATCAGCCCAACGCCAAGTGGCTTTGATCCGTGCGCCAAGGGTGCGGCGGTCGACGTTGGACGCCATGGGCCCGGCCATCATGCCGGTGCCGGACGGCGTGCGCAGGGTGTAGTTGTCCATCACGTGGTCGGCGTAGTTGTAGTAGACCTGCGCTTCGAGTTTCTCCAACACATCAGTGATGTTGGATTTTTCGAAACGCAGGCCGAGGCTTTCACGCAGAAACTGCGAGCCGTCCATGCCGCGTCCGGCGTAGCGTGCTTCGCCGTCACCCTTGCCTACGGTGAGTTCGATCAGGGTGTCGGCGTCCGGGGTCCAGCCGACGGCGACGTCGCCGTTCCACTTGTCGTAGCGCGAGGCGACGATGTTGTTGTTGCCGTCGCGGTAATCGTCGGAATGCGCGGTGTTGCCGATCACGCGAACATAGCCCAACGGGCCACCGGCAGCGGCGTCGACGACCTTGTCGAAGCGTCCGTGGGAGCCAGCCAGAATGCTCGCGTTCACCCGTGTGCCGAGTTCGCCGAAGCTCTCCGGTTCACGATCAAACAGCACCGTACCTGCCGATGCACCCGGACCGTAAAGCACGGTTTGCGGACCTTTGATCACGGTGAGTTTGTCGTAGGTTTCCGGCGAGATATACGAGGTCGGCGCGTCCATTCGGCCGGGGCAGGCGCCGAGCATCATGCTGCCATTGGTGAGGATGTTCAGGCGTGAGCCGAACATGCCGCGCAGCACCGGATCGCCGTTGGTGCCGCCATTGCGCACCAGCGCAAAGCCCGGAATGGTCTTCAGATAATCGCCGCCGTCACTGGCCGGCACCGGTTGGCGCGGGTCTTTTGGATTGGTGACGATGGTCAGCGGTGAACTCGGGGCGATTGCAGTAATCACCGTCGGGCTGAGTTCTTCGTTGTGCGCGGTGTGATCATCGGCCAGCACCAGCGGGGACAGCAGGACGCCGCAAAGGACGGCGGTAGCGTGCCTGAAACGAATCCGCGATTCGTTCAAAGCGAAGGATCCCGGGGTGGAACCCGAGCGTGGAACAGCAGCAAACCTGGACATGACAATTTCCATCAAACAGTCGTAAACGACACGGCCGGCAGCCTGAAGCTGTCTTCTCAACCGTGTGCAATCAAAGGTGCGTGTTTACGTTGTGACGGGCGGGGCGCGGGTGCGAGCGCCGGGAAAGAAGGTTTGCCGGGCGTGGCCCAGGTGGGGCGAGGGCGGGGTGAAGGTGTTCAGCGGCGGGATATTGAAGGCGACGAAATCGCCACCGCCGGTCAGTGCCGGGCAATTGAACAGCAGGCTGCAATAGCCGCATTTTTCCCACAGCACGTGGTGCGAGGATTGCGGTGGGCAGTGTTCGGCGGAAGGCTTGGCGTCGTGGCCCGAGTGATCCATGCCGGGCATGTCCATCGACATGTCCATGCTCATCGGCATCGAAGTCGAGGCGTGTTGGTCCATCGGCATCGACTGAGAAATCAGTGGGCCGATGAAGATCATCAACATGGCGAACAGGGCGATCCAGCTGCCGCGAGTCAGAGTTTGAGTCTGACGGCATTGCCGGAAAGGTCTGGCGCTCAGCGGGCGCATGGGCGGAGTCTGCCGGAAGGCTTACTGAGCGTGCGCGTGAGCCTGCGTGGTTTCCGGCGGTTTCTTCTGCACCGAGACTTCGACGGTGACGTCACCGGCCTTCTCGAAATGCAGCGTCAGCGGGAAGCGCTTGCCGTCGCTGAGCAGGCTGCGATCGGTCGGGTTGAGCAGCATCACGTGATAGGCCATCGGCGCAAACGTCACGTTGCCGCCGGCCGGGATTTCCACGCTCGGCACTTGCTGCATCTTCATCAGATCGCCCTGCATGACGTGTTCGTGCAGTTGCGCTTCGGGGGCGATGGGCGAGTCGACGCTGAGCAGGCGGTCGTCCGTCTTGCCGCCGTTGTGAATGATGAAATAGGCGGCAACCGTCGGTGCATTCGGCGGCAACTCTTGCGACCACGGATGAGCGATTTCCAGCTCGCCGGCCTTGTATTCGTGAGCATGGGCAAAGCACGCCGGCAGCAGCAGCGCAGCGATTACGATGAGTTTGTTCAACATGGCAGTTCTCCAGAACGATTTGAAACGCAGGTCAATTGCGCGAACAAATCAAACCAGAGGGGAGGCGCGGGGATTGAGGCTCGGCCATTGCTGGCGCGGCGTGGGTGTTTGCAGAGAGGCGGGCGCGACGCTGCGATTGCTTTCGTAGCGGGCGAAATACAGCTGCGGCGCATGCCCCGGCAGCGCCACCAATGGCGCCGAGCCTGAGCAGCACCAGCAATGCTGCATGTTCGAATGCGTGTCGTTGTTCGGGGCCTTTTGATCGATGGTGCCGATATTGATCGCCACCATCTTGGTCCCGCTGCCGGTGCAGAAACTGCTCCAGAGCAACTGTTCGGCCGGTGAACTGGCCGCCTGCGCCATCGCCCCGGTCATCGGCATGGCAAGCATGTTGAACAGCACTGCAAAGCAGGCGATCCAGGCAATTGCCAGCCGGTGTCGGTTCATGGGACAGATCCATTGGGTGGGCGATCAGGCGCGGCTATTTAGCCTGATCAGGGCCGATAAGTAAAAAAGCGTCGTGCGGTTTGGTGTCGCAGCGCGGTCACAGTGTTACGGCATGCAATCTCAAACCCAGAGCCTTCATGACTTTCATGATAGTTGCGAATTCGGGATTGCCAGTGCTACTCAGCGCTTTATAAAGACTTTCGCGGCCCAAACCTGCATCCCGCGCCACTTGTGTCATGCCTTGAGCCCGGGCGATGTCATTGAGCGCTGCACGGATAAGGACGCCGTCGCCTTCATCATCGTCAAAACAGGCATCTAGATATGCCGCCATGTCCTCGGGAGTTTTGAGGTACTCGGCGGCGTCAAAACGGGCGAATTCTTCGGTCATGATTTACTCCTCATTTCCGATTTTATGAGCCATCTGCACGGCGCGTTTGATATCTCTTTTTTGTGTCGATTTGTCGCCCCCGATCAGCAGCAGATAAATCACTTCGCCTTTGCGTGTGAAGTACATCCTGTAACCAGGGCCGTAATGAACACGCATTTCATAAACAGTGTCACCGACGAACCCGCAATCGCCGAAGTTGCCATGTTCGGCTGTTTTAATTCTGGAGATGATTCGGCCTTTACCTTTGATGTCTTTCAAGGAGTCGAGCCATTCGGAAAATATGCGGGATCGTTCAAAAGCGATCATGTCGGGATCGTATTCCTTGGGATACAAGCTGGCAAGCCGCTTTTGTTGGCTGTCTACTTGTCGGGATTAAAGGAACCGAAGTATTGGGGGGAGGGTGTAGTGAAAAACAGTCGGCTGCGTCCTCAAAAATTGCAGGTAAATTCGCAAATAAATTCGAAGTCAGGAAAAGTCTGACGTCGTCAGGGCTTCAAGGACTTCAGACGCTGATCGAAACTCCCGATCAACCCCCGGCAACCCCGGACGCTTCAACACCAGCACCGGCACCCCACGCTCGCGCGCCACTTCCAGCTTCGGCTCGGTCGCGGTGCTGCCGCTGTTCTTGCTGATCAACACATCGATCTGCCGCCGCTCGAACAGTGCGCGCTCATCCCCAAGCAGAAACGGCCCACGCGCACCGATCACTTCGCAGTGTTCATTGCCCGGGTAAACGTCGAGGGCGCGCAGGGTCCAGAACTGGTCGGCGGGGATTTCATCAAGGTGTTGCAGCGGTTCGCGGCCAAGGGTGAACAGCGGTCGGCGAAACGGCTTGAGGGCAGTGATCAACTCGGCCCAGTCGCTGACTTCACGCCAGTCATCACCGGGCTGCGGCTGCCATACCGGGCGGCGCAAGGCCCAGCAGGGGATGCCGGTCAATTGCGCGGCGGTTGCGGCGTTCTGGCTGATCTGTGCGGCATAGGGATGCGTGGCGTCGAGCAGCAGATCGATGCCTTCGTCGCGAATGAACTGCGCCAGTCCTTCAGCGCCACCGTAACCACCGACGCGCACCTGACAGGTCAGGTCCGTCGGTACCCGGCCAACACCGGCGAGGCTGTAGATATGTTCTGGCCCGAGCGTGCGGGCAATCGCCAGCGCTTCGGTGACGCCGCCGAGCAGTAAAATCCGCTTCATGCAAAACCTCCGGCATGCCCGACAATCCCGCCCTGACGATCAATCGCAAACACCTCGACCCGTACCTGCGCCGGTACCACGCTGCGGGCGAAATTCAATGCATGTCGACACACTTCATCTCCGAGGGCGATTCCCGCCGCACTGGCCATCGCCAATGCCTGCTGACTGGTATTGGCCTCGCGAATGCCTTGCTGCAACGCTTCGTCCGCGCCTATCGCCGCCGCCCATTCCGCCAGTTGCGGCAAGTCGATACTTGAATGCCGCGAGTGCAGATCCATGTGCCCGGCCGCCAGTTTGCTGATCTTGCCGAAGCCGCCGCACAGGCTGAGCTTATCCACAGGCACTTTGCGCAAATGCTTGAGCACGGCGCCGACGAAGTCGCCCATTTCGATCAGGGCGATTTCCGGCATATCGTAGACCCGGCGCATGGTGTCTTCGCTGGCATTACCGGTGCAGGCAGCGATGTGCAGATAACCGTTGGTTTTCGCCACGTCGATGCCTTGATGAATCGAGGCGATGTAGGCCGCGCAAGAGAACGGCCGGACGATGCCGCTGGTGCCGAGGATCGACAGGCCACCGAGAATGCCCAGTCGCGGATTCATGGTTTTCAGCGCCAGCGCTTCGCCGCCCTCGACGTTGACTGTGACGTCGAAGCCGCCGGCATAACCAGTCTCGGCGGCGAGCAGCGTCAGGTGATCGCTGATCATTTTGCGCGGTACCGGGTTGATCGCCGGTTCACCGACGCCGAGCACCAGTCCCGGCCGCGTCACGGTGCCAACCCCGGCGCCGGCATTGAAGCGAATCCCCGGTTCGGCCATTAGCCGTACCCGCGAATAGAGCAGGGCGCCGTGGGTCACGTCAGGGTCGTCGCCAGCATCCTTGATCGTCCCGGCCTCGGCGCCGTCATCGGTCAAACGACAGAACTCCAGACGCATCTGTACCTGTTTACCTTTCGGCAGGACGATCTGCACCGCATCGGCCGAAACCCCGCCGAGCAACAGACGTGCGGCGGCAAGGCTGGTCGCGGTGGCGCAACTGCCGGTGGTCAGGCCGCTGCGCAAAGGCGCGGATTGTTCGGCGGTTTCGTCACGCATCGAGGGGTTTGACCAGATCGAGCAGGGTGATCGGCAACGCCTGACGCCAGGTGTCAAACTCGCCGAGCGGCTGCGCCTGCGCAACATGAATTCGCGTCAGTTCGCCGCCATGGCGTTCGCGCCAGTTCATCAGGGCGACTTCACTTTGCAGGGTTACTGCGTTGGCAACCAAGCGGCCGCCGGGCTTGAGTTGCTCCCAGCAGGTTTCGAAGACGCCCTCACGGGTGACGCCGCCGCCGATGAAAATCGCATCCGGGCGTTCCAGTCCGGCCAGAGCCTGCGGTGCCTTGCCGCGAATCAATTGCAAGCCGGGCACACCCAACGCATCGCGGTTGTGTTCGATCAGGTGCTGGCGGCCGCCATCGGCTTCGATGGCCAGTGCACGGCAACTGGGGTGGGCACGCATCCATTCGATGCCGATCGAACCGCTGCCGGCGCCGACATCCCAGAGCAGCTCGCCGGGGGTCGGGGCGAGGCGGGCGAGGGTGATGGCGCGTACGTCGCGTTTGGTCAATTGGCCGTCGTGCTGGAATGCTGAGTCTGGCAATCCAGCGAGGCGCGACAGACGCGGGGCGTCGATATCGGCCTGGCACTCGATGGCGATGACATTGAGGTCGGCTATCGGTGCGTCGTCCCAAGCGTCGGCGGTGCTGTCGATGCGTCGCTCGGCGTCACCGCCAAGATGTTCAAGCACGCTCATGCGACTCGAACCGAAGCCGCGTTCACAAAGCAACTGCGCGACCGCTGCCGGACTCTGGCCGTCGTTGCTCAGCAACAACAGGCGCACGCCGCTGAACAGTTGCGCATTGAGCGCCGCCAGTGGTCGGGCCACCAGCGACAGCGTCACCACGTCCTGCAACGGCCAGCCGAGACGAGCGGCGGCCAGCGAGCAGGACGACGGTGCCGGCAGGATCAGCATCTCGTCGCTCGGTACCTGGCGAGCGAGACTTGCACCGACGCCGTAGAACATCGGGTCACCACTGGCCAGCACGCAGACCGCTTCGCCACGCTGCGCCAGCACCGGCGCGAGGGAAAACGGGCTCGGCCACAACTGCCGTTCGCCGCGAATGCACACCGGCAGCAGATCCAGTTGGCGCTGGCCACCGACGATCCGCGAGGCGCCCAGCAGGGCACGCCGGGCATTTTTGCCCAGGCCTTTAAAGCCGTCTTCGGCGATACCTACAACCGTCAGCCAAGGGGTCATGCCGTTCCTCTATTCCGCGCCTGCCATTATTGGGCGGCATGATAACTCGCCGGCAGCCAACTGACTGCTCTCCATTTGAATGGGTTGTCAGAAACAAGATGTCTAGGTTGTTTTTTTAGTTGGGCTTTTTTTGTTGGTAAGTTGTTTTTCATTTGTTCATGTTATGAGGTTTTCACAGTGTTTGCAGTGCGGGTGGGCAAGTGTCAACGGGTAAATAAATAATGAGAGAGTTTTATATATGAATGAATTACATGTGAGTGCTGAGTTGTACTCTGGGGGCAGCGATGCCGCCGTCATGGGCAGTAACTTTCTGACTTTTATGTCCGGGGTTGCTCGGCAGGATCAGCGCTTCATCAAGGACAGTATGCGTCTGGCGGAATACCGGGCAGACCTGCGCTACAACAGAAAGCAGTCCTCGGCGGACTGGTTCGAATATTATTCCGGAGTACTTTGGTCGATCGGCTGGAGCCTGGAACATGCTCCAGTGATAGTTGTAGAAAAGAGTTTCACCGGCGATGTGCTGGACGCTTGGGAAAAGTCGCTGTCGGGACAGTTGAGCAAAGCGACGGTCAGAAGCATGAGGGAATCCTTCCAGCTACTTCGAAACGATACGGCCGGCACTGAAATGATGACCGATGGTCTTCGCAAGGAGGGTGACTTTCGATTTTCTCCGGCTCAGTACAATTTTCACAAGGAACTGGAGGTTGTGGTAACTAACGTGCGTTTGATCGAATCGAACGGGTCGTCAACTTATTTGTTCTGGAATATTTTCCAGACGCGCGCTCAACTCGATATTCAGTCCAGGCGCTTCGTGACTTCGTTTCGCGAGATGGACAAACATCGGGAGTTCTTGATTGCCGCTGTTCGCGAAATTCGGGTCAGGGAAATAGAACTGTCGACTCAAGCTTGATGTTTGTCGTGTTGCATATTTCCAGTTTGTCGCTGTGTTGAAATTAATTGAATAATGTTTAAGTTTGAATGTGCTTGGGTGGCGGGTTATTTTTTATCTGCGCCATGTTGGCGTTCACAATATATCGAAGGTGTTTAAATAATGAGTGAAGTATCCACGCAAGTAGTAACCGCCGCACAACGTATCGCGTTAATTAAGGAGAATAATGAGTTTCTCGCGTCGCAACCGTTGCCGATTTCTCCACGCTCGGCGGCTGTCTCCACGCTTCCCGTCGACAAGGATGAATTGAATGCTGCAATAATGGGTTCGGGCATTGCCGGCTTTGATGCCAGTATGTCGAAGCGCAGCAAGCGGATCGTCAAAAACACTTTTATGTACGCCGATATCACTTCCCTGCTGAGGTTCCCTGGTGCAAACCAAAAGGAACAGCGTTTTCAGGAATTCATGAAACTGCTGAAGCTTGCCGGCTGGTTCGCTTTCAGTCAGCCCTACAATCGTTATCAGGCCACTTCGCAATCGCTGAAAATGGATAACGTGGCGTTATCCATTCTCCATACTGCTGTGGGTGCGGCGATCAATCAGGGGCAAGCGGCATTGAAAGTGCTGTCGACTGTGGCGGACAGCACCATGGAAGCGCTGAAGAATGAGCCGGAGGCGTTGAAGCTGTTTGAAAATAACTCGAAGAAGGCTAGTGGTGGCAACTTGTGTATGACAAGTTCCTTTGAGGACGCTGACGGTGATATCACCATGGCGGTCGCCGCGGTCCACTATATTGCCAAGGTACAACCCACCAAAATCCTGTTCGTCGAATGGGCAACTTCCAGTGTTGATATCTATAACGGCGCAGCCACCATGACTATCGAGGAGCAAGACTATAAGGATGTTGAACAGCTAATCGTTGATGCACTCGCGAAACAGCGTCAAAAAGCACTTAGCCTTGAATTTGGCAAGAAGTCCTGATTGAGCCCGGGCCGGAGGTGAAAACCTCTGGCTTTCAAGGAAGTAAAAAACATGGACGAAGCTTTCGGATTTAAGTTGTTTGTATGCGCGGGTGCAATCGTTCTCGTGGCTGATGAGGTGTCGGGGTCCGACAAGTGCGATAGCCTGGACGCCTTGCTTTATTCACAAACGGCAGCCGCCAGGAAAGTTGCGGATTATTCGCTAGGGGAATCCTGGTGTCATGCCAACAAAATGGCGATGAGAATCACTGGCGCACTGCTGTTGGATAATCCCGGGGTCAGTCTTCCGCCAGCAACTCCCGGACATTTCAGTTTGTTGGGGCTGGCACAACAGGTTATCCATAAAAGAATGCCTTCATCCGCTATATGGGGTGACTCAAGTTTCTCGTCACTACTGGAGCGGGCGACGGCGGCGCTGGCAAGAGACACGCTGCAAAAGCATGTTCTGCATGAACAAAGGTGGATACGCTTTATGTTAGCTGTCATTTCCCCGGAACTGAACATCACGACCGTGATGATAGCTTTCGAGTTTGACGAGCCCATTGTCGATCATGTGCTTGAACACCGCTTCAGTACTGAAAAAGTCCTGGGGAACGTTTCTATCGATATTTACAGGGCGCTGGCAGACCCGGACGACTACGAGTTGTCCCGCCAGACGATTATTTCGTTACTGGGTGAGCGGCGTCAGGAGCAAATCATTGCTTTACCTTGACCGGTGTCGGGCGCTTTATGTGCTCGCTCGCTTGGCCAGACTGCCGTTCCGACGGGCAGACTTTTCATGCCAGTGGACAAAGCAGGCATAATACCGCGCCTTCGCCCGCGAAGCGCCTTTACCACGCAGCCGGTCAGCCCCTTGAACGAACGCCCGATGTCCACCGCCTTACGCCCCTCGGCCTGTCCGGGGTTGCTGCGTATCGTCCAGGCACTGGACGGCGGTATCTGCCGGATCAAGCTCAATGGCGGGTCGATCAGTGCCGATCAGGCTGACGCGGTGGCCGCGGCCGCCGAACAGTTTGCTGGCGGGGCCATTGAAGCGACCAACCGGGCCAATCTGCAGATTCGCGGGATTGGTGAGCAATCCGCAGCGCTGATCGAGCGTTTGCTGGCTGCCGGGCTCGGCCCGCGCACCGCCGCCGGTGATGACGTGCGCAACCTGATGCTCAGCCCGGCCGCCGGCATCGACCGACAGATGCGCGTCGACACCCGCGCACTGGCCGAGCTGATCCTCGACACCTTGCAAAGCCATTCACGCTTTCATGAATTGAGCGCCAAGTTTGCCGTGCAACTCGATGGCGGCGAAGCGCTGGCGATGCTCGAACATCCGCATGACCTGTGGTTGTCGGCGTTTGAGCGCGACGGGGAACGATTCTGGGCATTCGGCCTGGCCGGGTGCCCGACGGATCGCGCAGTCGGCGCCGTGGCGGCAGAAAACGGCCATGCGCTGGTGGTCGCTGTGCTGGAATTGTTCCTGCAATTGGCCCGCCCCGAGCAAACGCGGATGCGCCATTTGCTCGATGAACTGCCGATGCTGGCCTTTCTCGACGCCCTGCGCACGCGCGTGCCGATCAAGTCGGTCAGCCAGTGGCAGCGCACTGCCGTTGCGCGGGATCTGCACATCGGCGCTCATCCGCAACATACCTCGGGGCGGGTGTACGTCGGCGCCGTGCCGCCGCTCGGTCGTCTTGATCCGGCGATGTTGCGCGCTGCTGCGCAACTGGCTCGCCAGTACGGCGACGGCAGCCTGCGCTTCACACCATGGCAAAGTCTGCTGCTGCCGAATGTCGAAGCGGCCGATGCACCTGTGGTGCTTGAGGCACTCGAGCAGTCGAACCTGCTGACCGATTCCGGCGAGCCGCTGGCACAGCTGATCGCCTGCACCGGTGCCAATGGCTGCGGCAAAGGCCTGGCCGACACCAAACAGGATGCGCGCCATCTGGCGACGCTGCTGCCCTCGGGTGTCAGCGTGCACCTGTCCGGCTGCCCGCGTTCGTGCGCTGCCGCTCACCGCGCGCCAGTCACTTTGCTCGCGGTCAGCCGCGGTCATTATGACCTCTATTTCCGCGATGCCACGCTGCCGGGTTTCGGCACGCTGCACGCACGCAACCTTACTATTGAAGCGGTCGCGACCCTGCTCGCCGCCCGCTCTCGGAGCCCCTTTGATGCTTGATTACATCCGCGACGGTCAGGAGATCTATCGCAACTCCTTCGCGATCATTCGCAGCGAGGCCAATCTGGCGCGCATCCCGGCCGATCTGGAAAAACTCGCGGTGCGAGTTATCCACGCCTGCGGCATGGTCGAGGCCATCGACGGTCTGCAATTTTCCGAAGGTGCCGGCAAGGCCGGGCGCGATGCGCTGGCCGCCGGTGCGCCGATCCTCTGTGACGCGCGGATGGTTTCCGAAGGCGTGACCCGCGCACGCCTGCCGGCCAGCAATGAAGTGATCTGCACGTTGCGTGACGAGAGTGTGCCGGAGCTGGCTCGTGAACTGGGCAACACCCGTTCCGCTGCTGCGCTGGAACTGTGGCGTCCGCACCTTGAGGGCAGTGTGGTGGTGATCGGCAATGCGCCGACCGCACTGTTTTATCTGCTGGAAATGCTCGACGCCGGCGCACCGAAACCGGCGCTGATTCTCGGCTTCCCGGTGGGTTTCGTCGGCGCCGCTGAGTCGAAAGCCGCACTGGCCGCCGACAGCCGTGGTGTGCCGTTCGTGATCATGCAAGGCCGCCTCGGTGGCAGTGCCATGGCCGCTGCGGCTGTCAATGCCCTCGCCACGGAGATCGAATGATGCAGGCCAAAGGACGTTTGCTGGGCCTGGGCGTCGGCCCCGGTGATCCGGAACTGATTACCGTCAAGGCCTTGCGCCTGCTGCGCGATTCGCCGGTGGTGGCGTACTTCGTTGCCAAAGGCAAGAAAGGTAATGCGTTCGGCATCATCGAAGCGCATCTGCAAGACGCACAGAATCTGCTGCCGCTGGTGTACCCGGTGACCACCGAAGTGCTGCCGGCGCCATTGTCTTACGAACAAGTGATCAGCGATTTCTACGATGAGGCTGCCGAAACCGTCGCGGCACATCTGGATGCCGGGCGCGACGTCGCGGTGATCTGCGAAGGCGATCCGTTCTTCTACGGCTCCTACATGTACCTGCACGATCGCCTCGCCAGCCGGTACGAAGCGCAAGTGGTGCCGGGCGTTTGCTCAATGCTCGGTGGCGCTTCGGTGCTGGGCGCGCCGTTGGTGTATCGCAATCAGAGCCTGTCGGTGCTTTCCGGCGTGTTGCCCCATGAAGAGCTGAAGCGACGTCTGGCCGATGCCGACGCGGCGGTGATCATGAAGCTGGGGCGCAACTTCCCCAAGGTGCGTCAGGTGCTGGAAGAACTCGGTCTGGCCGAACGCGCGCTGTACGTCGAGCGCGCAACCATGGCCAATCAGAAGATTGTGCCGATGGATCAGGTCGAGCCGATGTCGTCGCCGTACTTCTCGCTGATCATTGTGCCGGGCGAACGGTGGCAAGGCTGATGACTCAATCCACACCAGCCATCGTCATTCTCGGTCAGGGCAGCCTGGCCACCGCGCGGCGCATTCAGCAGGTCTATCCGGCGGCGCAGATCCACGGCCTCGCCGGGCGCGTCGAAGGCGCCGACCTGACGTATCAGGAATTCGGCGCGACCGTGCGCGAGTTGTATCAGCAGGACACACCGATCATTGCCCTGTGCGCGGCCGGCATTGTCATCCGCACACTCGCGCCGCTGCTGCTGGAGAAAGGCGCCGAACCACCGGTGCTGGCCGTTGCCGAAGACGGCAGCGCGGTGGTGCCGCTGCTTGGTGGTCTCGGCGGAGTAAATGTCATGGCGCGGGACATCGCTGCCGGGCTGCAAGTCGCAGCGGCGATCACCACCAGCGGCGAGTTGCGTTTTGGCACGTGCCTGCTCAACCCACCGAGTGGTTACGCGCTGGGCGATCTGGAACTGGGCAAGCGATTTGTCTCCGATCTTTTGGCCGGGCACAGCGTACGCATCGAAGGCGCGGCGCCCTGGCTGGATCAGGCGCAATTGCCGGAAGATCCGCAGGCGCAGCGCTCGATTCATGTCGGCAGCGCCGAGCGTGTGGCGTGTGCCAATGAGTTGTTGATTTATCCGCGCAGTGTCGCGGTGGCAGTCAGCGCCGAAGTGGCGGATTTGCCGAACATCGTCCGCGCGGCGTTGCAGCAAGCGCATCTTGCAGTGCAGGCGCTGGCCTGTCTGTTGGCGGCAGAGACCGAAATGGCCTCGACGAATCTGCATGAAGCGGCAATGGAATTGGGTGTGCCGTTGCGCTTTGTCTCGGCATTGAGCGATATCGAGGCGATGGCATTGGCGGCTGTGCCACAGGCGAAGGTCGTCATTGCCAACGACATGGCAATCGCTATTGCCGAACAGCCTTTGGACGTCGCGCAAATCGGCCGAGCACGTGGGCGTGTGGCGGTGATCGGTCTCGGTCCCGGCGCTGCCGAACTGATGGTGCCGGCGGTAAAAGCCGAACTGGCCCGCGCCACCGACGTGCTCGGCTACGAAACCTACGTGCGCATGGCCGGGCCTTTCCGTGATGATCAAATCCAGCACTGCACCGACAACCGCGAAGAAATGCAGCGTGCTCGTCACGCCTTCAGGCTGGCGGCCGAGGGGCGCTCGGTGATTGTTGTATCGTCCGGCGACCCGGGCGTATTTGCCATGGCGGCGGCGGTGCTGGAGGCGTTGCACGAGTCCGATGATCCGGCGTGGCACAGCGTTGACCTGGAAATCCTGCCGGGTGTCTCGGCCTCGCTGGCCACCGCCGCGCAGGCCGGTGCGCCGCTGGGTCATGACTTCTGCGTAATGTCGCTATCGGACAACCTCAAGCCGTGGTCGATCATCGAGAAACGTCTGGACCTGGCTGCGGAAGCGGATCTGGCGCTGGCGTTCTACAACCCGATCTCTCGCGCCCGTCCGTGGCAACTGGGCCGGGCACTGGAAATCGTCGCACAGCACCGCACGCCGCAAACCCCGGTGGTTCTGGGCCGTGACATCGGTCGCCCGGGACAGACCTTACGCACCACGACGTTGGGCGCGTTGACCGCGGACCAGGTGGACATGCGCACGATGGTACTGATCGGCTCTTCGACCACGTGCACGTTTCCACGGGCAACCGGTGGGGATTGGGTTTACACGCCGCGTTGGTATGGTGAAAAGCCGATTGTCTGAGTTTGCCGTTATTGATCGCCGGGAGAAGTTGTAAATAACTTCTCGCATCGTGACATCGTGTCAACACTTGCCAAGTTGAATGTCGACAGTAAGACAAGGCCACGCCCTTTCCGGGGGCGTGGCCTTTTCGTTGTTTATGACAAAATAAATAACAGGCTTAGTTGTTGCTGAATCATACCGTTGTCGCATTTGAATGTGGGTCGATGTTTCATTCGACATTATTTGAGCTTCTTCAAGTTTGAGCGCGCCGTGTTTACTCAATAGTTTTGCCCGACTTAGAACTGTTGAATCAAGGAAGAATACGGATGAGTGCTACGGGAAACAATGCAGGCGAACTTTCATTCACTTCGGCTGCAGAGTATTCGACACTTCAAGGGGCATTGAGCGAGTTTGCCGACTCAGGCGAATACGCGGCGCTGGCCGAGTCTCATGAACTTGCCAGCAAGACCTTCACAGCGGTCGAAAAACTGCTGCCGGCGAAACTGTTTCAGGAACGACTCGAGGCCTTGATGGATCGCAAGTCGACGCCAGTGCCTATGGACATCCATCGGATTCGAACCCGGTTGAATCGCTATGTGGCGAGATTGTCAGCCACGGTGGACATGCTGAACGGCGTCGCCCGGCCCGTGCCGAACATCATGCACTTCGTCTGGGTCGGTGGCAGTGAGGTGGGCAACAATCAGCGCGATTACATGAACATCTGGCGCAAGGTGCTGGAGCCGCAGGGGTATCGGTTCAATCTCTGGTACGACAGTGATGCACTGCTCGCCTTTGAGATGAATCGGGTGATTCTCGACAGTGCAAGAGCGGATGCGATGGCATCGGAAGGCGATAAGGTCACCAGGCCCCTCCAGTTGTCGCAGATGATTGAAGACCGCGCGCGGGTATTGAAACATCAGATGTTCGACTACCTGAACCAGCCGCAATGGACAGGTCGGGCGGACGAGGCGCGTATCGATCTGATGGTTCGCGCTTACGGCAAGGATCGCGCGACGCTTGAGGCTTTCCGTCAGCAGTGCCTGGAGACACATCAGGCCATGGCCGGCACGGACTTGCAGTTGCGTGACGTTCGCCACGAATTTGCCGGGCATTTTCTACAGGATGTCTATCAGCGTGAAGTGGCCATGCGCGGCAATTTTGCCGCGGCGAGTGATGTCGTGCGGTTGCAGGCCGAGTACCTGGAGGGGGGACGTTACAGCGACATGGATTACTTGCCGCCACTGGCCGAGACGTTGGGCGGCGTGGATATCAGTGGTTTTGATGGCAATGAGCGACTCGGGGTACTGAAACTTTTACTGGATCACAATCAAGCGTTGATGCCCGGGCGGGATCCGCACCGCTATACACAGATATCCGGCGAAATTGCCGCTCGGCATAAAGAGGCATTAACCACTTTTGCGCGTGGCAAGCCCGGTATTTCCGAGATTTTCGTCGCACCGCTGGAGCACGCTGTACCGCAGGATGCCCTTCGCTTGGGAACTGCCCATGGCAGTGCGAATACCGGGGAAATGAACGCGCATTTCATCGCCCATTCGGGCAGTGCCATGACGCTGTCTTACATGCAGATGATTCGAAGCAATTATGACTGCCTGCTAGAAGTGGAGAGCCGCTTGCTCGCTGCCGGCATTGATATTGCGGATGAGGGACGGGCGTTGCCCATCATTCAAAATGTGGTCAATGAAACGGCGGCTGCGGGCAAGTTTCCCGTTTCAAAAACACACTATTCGTCAGCGAAGCTGATCGATGCCATTCGCACGTATTATCAGGACGGTATTCGGGTCGATGCACGCGGCACCATTGCCCTTACCGGGCCGGGTGCGGCGGCGGCAGGACTTGGCAAATATATCGAACAGCGTCTGCATTCCGATCATATTGATGAGGTTCGCAATCGACTGAAATTGGTCGAGGGCTATAACGTTTCCACGGAAGAGGAGCGGATCTCCGGCTGGACCGTGAATGGCGATGAAAACAAATGGCTTGAGCAAGAGCAGGACAAATGGCGCAACGGCAAACTCAAGTCACGTTACATCGGTCAGTTGGCGGATCTACTGAGGCCGCAGACCCTGACCTTTAAACAAGGCTGGCCGGTAATCGAAGGTAAACCGGTGCTGTTGACCTCGGTGTTGCAACAGCTGATGGATGACTTGGGCGAGCCGTTCATTCGCGCAATGAAAGACAAGTTGAGCGGCGATGTTACTTTCAACGAAGCTTTTGCCATCGGTTTCGATGCCCGCCAGCAAATTCTCGCCCAGCCTGCCCTTGAACTGCCGCCGTCTTACGGTGCGGAATCCACCAGTAACCTGAACGAACTGTTGGTCCGGGTTGCCCGCGGCTCGCTCGCCGTCGAACAACTCAGCCCGTTGCTGCGCGTGATGCTGGGCGGAATGTTCGGCGCGGCGAGCCTGGATATCGATGGCTTTGCCGGTGCGTGGAAGGACCTTTCCAGCCTCGCGGCGCAAACCGCCGAAGATGGGCTGTTTGTCCGCTTCAACGCTATCGAAAGTGCCTTGCGTCAGCACGCGACGCCGGCCTTCAAGGCGGGCCTGGCAAGCGCTGAACCTTCCACCACGTACACCGCCCGCGAACTCAAGGTGCGCGCCTTGGGCGAGCCATTGACGTTGCGTCAGTGGGGTGAACGTATCGCCCGGATCAACAGCACGGCACGCCGTGAATATCACGCGCAGATTCTGCGCAGCGGTGAGGCGGTTCGTACCGAATTGTTCAAGGCTGGCGCCATGTCCGCCAGGAAAGTGCCGCAGGACCTGCTCATGACCACGCCGGGCGATCCTGGTCGTCGATGCTATCCGCTGGCACTGATGATGGCGGCAGCGCTGACCGGTGGTGAGGCGGCTGAGCGTGCCCTGATCGGCCGGGTGGCGAACGTCAGCCATGCCCCGGAGGACGCCGACTCGCGGGCTTTGTTATTGGCGCTGGACGAATTGCAGGCTGTGCCGCTGACAGCCGTGGGCAAGCCACACGGCCATCATGGCCTGGACGCCATCGCACAAATGCTGGAGGCGAAAACCGCTTCGACGGTCATGCTGCTCGACACCGGCAATCACGCGCTGCTGGTGGCGAAAACAGTGGAGGGCAGCCAGACGGTTTACCGGTTTTACGAGCCGAATTTCGCGATTTACGGGTTTGCCCGGGTAGAGCAACTTAAAGAGGGCGTGCAGCGCTACCTGAGCAGAGATAACGCTGCAATGGCCCGGTTATACGGTCTCGCGGAGGGCGACCGTGCGCGGTTCAATGTTGTTGAGCTCGATACCACGGCGATCATGGGCCGGACACTTTTGTCGAGTACGCCGCTGGGCAGCTTTTTGCAAAACGCTCCGATTGTCGATCCAGGCAGCGCTTCGGTCTGGCAAAAACAAGCCGTTGGACGCCAGCGATCGCTGGGTGAAAACGCCCGGATGGGCGCCAGCCTGGCGCAACTGGATGCGCGTTATTGGGTGCAGGCATTCGAGCAGGCCACCGGTCAATTACGTGCCGAAAACAAACTGGGGGGTGAGTTTCTGCCGCTGCTGGAAACGCTGCAGAAGCACCCCGACGCAGGTTACAGCGTGACGCTGGTAGACGCGCGCAATCCGCAAAACGCTCGAGTCGTTACCACCACCGACGCGCGCTTCAGCAAAGTCCAACAGCACATCCAGCGCCTGGTGCAGTCCCTGGCCGGCAAAAATACTGCAGCGGGTGAGGCCGACGGCGGTAGTCGGTTGAGTTTCGCTTTTGCGATTCAGACGCTGATTACCGAGATGCGCCATCGCGAATACCAGGCCGGTGAAGAACAGGTGCCGGCGTTGTCGATCGCCCTGCAGGTGCAGGTCTATGTCAGTTATGCCCAGTTAGGTTATGGCGTATTGAACGATGCGGCACAGATCGTCAGTCTGGTTCGTCAAGTGGCAGCCAGTGAGCAGGCATTGGCGCTGCGCCAGTCATCGCTGTCCGGTCGGCTGCTGGGCCGGGCTTCCGTAGCTGCCGGGATTGTCTTCTCCGCCGTCAATATAGGGTTTGACCTCTATGGTCTGGCAGTGGCGACCAATCAGGAACAGCGCTCACGGTTGGCCACGCAACTGGTATTCAATGTCGCGGCCCTGGCGCTGGATATCACCGCATTGGCGGTTGGCGGAGCGGTGGGCGGTGCCGCTGCGATTCTGTCGGTGCCGCTGCTCGGCGTCGGCATTGGTGTGACGGCGATCGCCAGTAACCTGGGACAGATCAGCGACAAGGCCAAAGGCGTGGGTGCGTACTTGCGCAAGATCCAAGACGTCTACGGCCCTGGCGTTTACACGCGCAAGGACGGGGCGCTGAGTTTTGAACCCGAAGCCGTCATCACCGAGCTGGACTTGCAAGGCAACCGAATCCGTTTCGACAGTCAGAAGTTTTACCCCATGGATCGCGGCGGACTTGAGCTGCCGCAGTTCAACAATCACCCGTCGCGACTGCACCAGGCGATCGATATCCGCGAGACGCTCGGACTGCCGCAAGTGGTCAGTCTCATCCGGCCGGCGCCCGGTGACGTACAGACGGTGGTGCTCCCGTGTACACCGCAGTGTTACTTCGGTTATGAGTACCAGGTCGGAACGTCCGGCTATGCCTATGAGCCACAGCCTGGCGAGTTGGCGCGTGAGCCGCGGCAAGCAAGCGAAAAGGCCTCAGCGAGCTTCCTCAGCACGTTTCTGCCATTTGGCGTCCTGGCTGATGAGCTCCACCAGCCACTCATGCAAACCTGGTATCCAAGCCTGCGCAACAGTACCGTCAACAAGCTGGAGTACGACGAGCATGGCAACCAGCGTTTCTATTTCTTCGCCAACACACCGTTCCCGCACATCCTCTACAAGCTCTACCCGTTCAACAAGCCCACACGGATTGTTGTGACGCTGGACGAACAGGTACGCCAGTTGCTGGTGCCGACATTGCCGGCAGAATGGAAAAAATGCATTTCCTACGAGATCTTCAGCCGTACACCAGGTGCTCGCCAGCTCTGGTTGACTCCCGGTCTGGTTGCCGTTTTCCTGCGCAATTACGCGGCGACCCAGTGGGTACTTCATGCGCCATGGGTCAGCGAAAACAAGGTGCGATTTGAAGAGTCGTTTCTCAGTGTCGATGGAATACGGATCGAGGGTCAGGTGGACTTCATCCAGCTGACCCATGGCGAGATGTTCAGTCTCGACTGGAAAAACCAGCGTCTGCTGCTGGTGTCTGTCACCCAGGAGCAAGAGGATTCGCAGGCTGCGCTGCTGGCACGCGTTCGGACACGCGTGGTGGAGCGACGCGTTGCAGCGGCTTTTGTGCCGTTACACAAATTCCGGGTGCCTATGGACGCTGCGCTGCGGCCCGTCCTGGTCACCGCCTACTACGACGTTGCGCGTGCCCGGCTGTTGTATGCGCGCAACCTGCCAGAGGATGTCAATGACGGCGTTGTATTGGCTGCAGCCAACGCCGGGCAGGCATGGTTTTATCACCCTGGGCACGCGACGGTCTGGCGGGTTGATGCGATCACCGGCACGGTCAAGCATCGCTACCGACTGATGAACCCTGCCCTTGGTGCAAGAATCATTGGCTGTGAACAGACTGCCAACGGCCTGCGTCTGCGGCAGAAAATGCTTGAAGTCAACGGAGGGGTAGAGATCGCATTCGAATACCTGCTGACTGAATATTCTGCAGTGCTTACCGGCATCCATACATCAGCCGCCTGGAGTGATTACACGCCTAGGCGTCCGGCCGATTACTGGCATTCACTAGTGGCTCGCTTCAAGACGCCGCGGACCTATGCCGATGGCACGTCTGGCATGGCGTCGAGCCTGAGCACATGGGGGCCCGCCGGGTTCGTGCAGATTCACAGCCATGAGAAGGAAACGCTGCGAGATCTGGGCTGGATTCGTCTGGCCGACCGGCTGTATTTCCAGTTGGCTCATAGCACCGGGCTCAAGCTGGACACAATCCTGCTGACCTGGGATGACGGCGTGGACGACCTGCCGCTGTTCTACAGCAAACAGGCCCGAATGCTGCGTCGTGGAGCCGGGCCGGTGGGTGGGCAAGTCGTCGCCGAGGATGTCATCGATGTCAGTTCATTCGCTGAGCGCTACATCGCAACCCGGGCAGACGGACGCCTGTTTGAGGTCGACAAGCAAGGCGCGCTGCAATTCGTTGGCATCGGCGCCCACTGGTTGCGCAGCCATGCCGACTGGCTCAGCGCATTACCGGCGCTGGCCGATGCTTATCGGGATGCGCCGTTTTCGATCATCGGGTTGAGTAATGTTTCCGGCCTGCACTCAGTGGCGGCGTGGTGTATCGGCGCGAAGGTGTTGCTCGTTGAGGTCGGTGAAGGTACGGAGCTGGCCTTGCTTGGACTGACGCCCGACAAGCAGGCCGCCTGGCTGCTGGACGTTTCGGCGGGGCAGCTTTACCGCCAGGCGCTGGTGCAGACCCAGACGTTGCGCGCAGCGTTTGCCAACGGCCCGCGGTTACTGGATCGCACGTTGTTGCCAGTGGCGGAAAAAGTCTGGGGGCAATGGTCATTCGCCGAGGTGCTGACGCAGGGGCAAGGGTTGCTCGGGCGTACCCGCCAAGGCGTTAACCTGGAACTGCTCGATCAACAGCCGGCACGCATCGTCGGCGTCGAAAGACAATGGTCATTCATCCCCGGGCAGACTGCCGAGCAGTTGCAGGCCCGCTTGAAGGCGTTATTGAGCGGACAAGCCCATGCACCGGTTGTGCACGTCGAAGATTCCCTGGGTCGCTATACGTACTTTGTGCCGGAACTGGATCGTCTCTTTGATATTTCGGGCCGGGCCGATGGTCAGTGGCCGGTGTTTCTTGGCGCGCGCGACACATCGGTGGCCATACTGTTCGACCCGATTGACAGCCTGATCTACAGTCGCGGGGCGGCGCAGGGCGTCTGGGCACAAGACAGTTACGCCCGACGCGAAGGCGAGCTCCTGGCGCTCGAGGTGAGTGGTGAGGTCACCGATATCATGGCAATGCTGCCTGACGGGGTCGAAAAACTGATTCTCACTTATGGTGCCAAGGCATTGAGCTATCGGGTGTCGGAACAAGCGTGGCAACGGCTGGACTGCATCGTAGTCGATCGCCAGCGTCCGCAAGGTGCAGCCGATACGCCTATCTGTACTTTGGTACTGGACGTGGACGCTGCCGGGCGCCTGTTGGTGTCTTTGGTTGACGGGCAGTTGGTACTCTCGGACCCGGATACGGCCCACAGTCTGATCGTGCGTGATGCCGCGCCGGAAGATGACGAGTCAGGCAGGCCACTGCAGATAAACATCAGGCTCGGCGCGGTGGACTACCGGCGAGGTGTCGACCAGTGGCTTGATGCGCTGGCATACGTACAGTCCGATAAAGAGAGTGCAACACTGGAAAAGTTGGTAAAACAGCTGATCTGAAATATACAGCCAAACTAAAAGGTAAAAGGGTCGTGACCGAGAGTTCACGACCCTTATGCGTTTAATTGTTTTTATTTGTTTTGGAGTATTCAGGTTTTAAAGGTGTTTGTGCTCGGCGGAAATATACGGAAAGCGAATGTTCTGATAATGAATCAGGTGTTTTAAGTTGCACATGATTTCTGAAAATAATTGAGTTTGTTCTAGTTTGAGATTTGCCGGTTTGATGATTAGCGTGGTGCTCGTTACTATTCTTTCAGAAGGTTGTGAGGGCATCATGCGAGATATTGAAGTTGCAGTTGGCGAGGCTTTTGTGAACTTTGCAGCGCTCTTTGCGCGTAGTGATTTTGAACAGGCGTTATTACTGCATAAAAACAACAAACATTACGACGCGCTGCTGCGCTATTACGCCGCCTGTGCCGGCGCCAAGGATTCACAGCAGTTGCTTGAGCCCTTGAGGCTGTTACGTCAGACGCTGGAGCCTTTGCTGGGATCGAGTCGGGTGAGGCGTGAGCTGGAACCGCCTTTGCCAACCGAGCAAGCGTCCGCCGCGGATCTGGCGCGGATTTATGAGCGGGTCGAAGCCTTCGAGTCGCGGGTGCATGTGGGGGTCGAACTGCTCAAAACCGCGCCGACACGCGTTGCAAAAACGCTGCACTTCGTCTGGCTCGGGGGCGGGCTTGGCGAGATTCAGCGTGATTACCTCAATGTCTGGAAACAGGTGCTCGCCGGGCAGGGGTACACGCTCAATCTCTGGTACGACAGCGATGCGCTGCTGGCATATCAGACCAACAAGCTGATGGTAGAGGCGGCCAAGGCTGACGCCCTGGCCCATGTCGGCGATAAAACCGTCGATGAAAATGCGCTGGCTGACCTTTACGAAGAGCGTGCCATTGTGCTGAAGCGGCAGATGCAGGCACACCTCAATGAGGCTGTGGCCAAAGGGCAATCCGCCGATGACGCGCGGGTTGACCTGCTGGTTCGCGCCTATGGCCAGGACGCGGCGTCATTGCTGGCGCTGCGCGAGCAGAACCGTCGCACCCTGCAAACCATGGCCGGAGGCGATCTGCAGTTGCGCGACCTTGACGCTGCGTCTGTTCCCTTGCAGCTTCAGAGCCTCTATGAGCAGGAAATGCGTTTGCGCGGCAATCTGGCGGCAGCTTCGGATATCGTGCGGGTCGAAGTGCTGTATCGCGAGAGTGGCAGCTATGCCGATGTCGATAACTTGCCGCCTTTGGTGGCGAAGTTGGCGGGGGTCGATCTTGAGGTACTGGGTGTCGACGCCCGCCTGGGTATTTTGCAACTGCTGCTCAACCACAATCCCGATTGGATGCCGGGCCGTCAGCCCTCCAACAGCTATGCCAAGAGCATTCCGGCAGAGCACCGTGCGGCATTTGAAGCGTTCGCTCAGAGCCGTCCGGCACTAAGCCAGGTTTTCCAGGCACCGACCGATTTGCTGGCTCGTCCCTTCATGTTGCGAGCAGTCGCCGAAGGCAGTTCGATGACCAATGCATTCCTGATGGCCCATGCCGGATCGGCGACGTTGCAAGCGGTGATCGAGCGTATCCGCTTCAACTATCAGTTGGTCGACGACACGCTACGCCAGGCGGCGCAGCGTGGTGTCGCACTGACTGACTTTGAAAGTGTGTTGCCGCTGGCACAGACGATTCTGGAACAGACTTACGGCCCGTTCCGCGAACTGCCGAACCAGGAAGAACTCCTCGCAGGCTTTCTTGCCAGTGCGGCTGCGAGCTACTTCAGTGACGGGATCCGGCGCCAGAGCGAAGGCACCATCTATTTGACCGGCCCGGGAGCGATACGCGACGCCATGGCCGATTACGCCAGAGTGCATCTCACTCCGGAGCAGGCCAGGGAAATTCGCACCGAGGCCGCCATTGCACGCTACGCCTCGGTCAACCGTGCCACCGAAGAAGAGTTGGATCACTCCTGGAAAGACAACGCGACCGATCCGGTGAAATGGGTCGAGGATGAGCAGGCGCGCTGGAAGCAAGGCCATTACAAAACCCGCTACAAGGGCGATGTCGTGCAATTGCTCAAAGGTTCGAGCATTGAGTTCGAGCAGGGTTGGCCTCTGATTGAAGGGCGTGCGGTGCTGCTGACCGATATCTTGCAGCGTCTGGTCGACGGGCTCGGCGATCGCTTTGTCGACGCCATGCGTCAGGGTTTCGACGGAACGATGACTTTCGGGGATCCGTTGCCACTGAGCTTTGCCGATCGTCAGCTCATCAAGAATCAGCCGATCACAGCGCGACCTGCGGTTTTTCCGCGAGACAGGCGATTCCTCGATCTGGGGCTGGATGAAGTGCTGAGCGCGATGGCCCATGGTGAGCTGACACTGGCCGAGACAACGCCACTGCAGCGTTTGGCGTTGGGCGTGTTGCTGGGAATCGACTCGCTGCACAGCCAACGCTTTGACGCGTACAGCGGTGATTTGGATAACCTGGCCAACAGTGTTCGTGAGCTGGGTGCTTCGAGTCGCTATGCCGTCATTGAACGACATCTGTATACCCGCAAAGATGCAGCGTTCCTGAGCGGTCTGGCCGGCGAGATCGCTGAAGCGGCAGCATCGGTCAGCGCACTGGATCTGAAAAAAGCGGCGCTGATAAAGGCGCACACCCTGCAACAGTGGGGGCGCTACGTTGCACAGATCCAACAAGTGGCCACGCTTGAACATCGCTTGCAGATTGCCCGGCAGATGGATCAGGTCTTCAGTCAGATCGAAGTCAGCGGCGTGAAACCCGTGCCGCAAGATCTATTGCTTGATGGCGTTGGCGAAACGATTGGTGGGCGCTGCTATCCCCTGGCCTTGATGATGGCCGCTGCCATTGCGACGGGCAAAACGGCTTCCCATCACCTGCGCGAACGTTTTTACCTGGCCGTTCTTGAGCCACAGCAGAATGATTCGATTGTTTTTGTGCAAGCGCTGGAGGAACTGCGAGGGACCCGGCTGAGTGAGGTGGGCACGACGCTCTCGCGGGCTGATCTGGGGCAGGTCACCATGGCACTGGAGAACCATACAGGCATCCGAACACTGATGCTCAACTCGGACAATCACTCGATGCTGGTGGCGAAAACCGTAGAGGGTGAAAAGGTCCTCTATCATTTTTACGACCCCAACTTCGGCGTGTTCGAATTCGAGAGTGCCGCGATGCTCAAGCGGGCGCTAGAGCACTTTTTCCTGAAGATGGGCATGGCCAAATATTATGCGGCCTACGGTGCCGAAATCCGGCCGACGTTCGACCTGATCGAGTTGCAGGGCGAGCGAGTGGCGGCCTTGTCATTGTCCACCGGGTTCGAGGTGGCGAAGATGCTCAAGGGCGAGCCGTTGCCTGGGCAGCCAGCCGGCAAGTTGCGCCAGCGTCTGAACAGCGCCCATGGTCGATCACTGGTGGAAAATTCTCATCTGGGGGCCAGCCTGCTCGGGCTGGACAGTCATTGGTGGGGGCAGCAGATCGCTCATGCGACGACGGCGCTGCAAGACCTTCATACGTCGGCCACGCCGTTGGTGCCATTGTTCGACACCCTGGAAGTCACCCCCGAGGGCCAGTATCGATTGCATATGATCGACCCGGCGCAGCCTGAACGTGTGGTGCAGGTTGTCAGCGACGACCACCGACTGCTGCGGATCAAAAACTGGTTGTCCGAGCAGTTTACGACCCTGGCCCGCAAACCGGTCGCAACTGCGGCGGTACTGGATCCGACCGAGGCTGGCAGTGTGCATACCCTCAATGCCGGTTTCGCGATCCAGGCGCTGATGAACGCCTTGCGCGGACGTGAAGGCGAAGGCCGCACGCTGACCACCGCGGTACGTCTGCACGCTTACCTCAATTACGCGCAGTTGCTGCATGGCAATGTCGTGGATGTGGTCGGTCTGGTTCAGTTGGTCAAAACCGCGTTGGGGGAAGAAAAGATCATCGCCCGCACTTGTGCGTCGGTGGTCTCAGAGGCGTTGGGCCATGCGGCCAATGAAGGTGTCGGGGCCGTGCTGGGACTGGCCAACGTCGGGTTTGATATTTATCAGTTGGTAACCGCTGGCGACGATGTTGAAAAAGCGCAATTCGGCACGCAGCTGGCGTTTGACTCCGCCAGTCTGGCATTGACGGCCGGCGGGGTCGGAGCGGCAGTCGCTGGCGCGTCGACTGCCGCTGCGGTGCTGGGCGGCGCCGGGGTGATTCTGGGCGGGTTGGCTGTGGGGGTGGCGGCACTGGCGCAAGGGTTTGCCGCCATCGCACGCAACGCCCAGGAAGTCGGGACGTTTTTTGCGGATCTGCAAGAGGCCCACCGCGGTATCGGTTATCGCTTCGACGATGCCCTGAAGGCGTGGGTTGTGGCGCCGGCGCTGGTGGTCAAAAGAATCGATCTGGCAGCCACTGCGCTGTTACTCGACAGCCCCAGGCTTTACCCGTTACGCGACCACTTCGGTGTGCCGGATTTCGACGCCGACTACTCCCGGGCGATCAATGTGCGCCAACACTTGGGTTTGCCCGGGCAGCTTGCGTTCGCACCGGCCGAGGGACAAGCCATCGTCCTGCCGTGCACCCCCGAGACCTGCTATGGCTATGAATACAAGGCGCTGCCGTTTGCTTCTTCGCGGCACGACCGCGGTTTCGACATCGCCCGCCGTCTGGAAAAACGGCAAGCAAACGGCAACTGGCTGTTTCTGTTTTCGTTTTACTCATTTCCTTCGCACTACATCGTCAGCCGTCTGCTTCCTCAGTATCGCGAAACCGTTATCGAGGTTCTTCTGGACAGGACTCAACGCACGCTGGTGGTCCCGTCGCTGCCCCGCGCCTGGAAAAATCAGGTGTCATACAAGATTTTCGGCGTTGGCGCGCATTGCACTCTGGCGCTCAGTCCGGACGCTCACATAGAACTCGTGTCGTCGAGCCAGTACTTCTCCAGATGGGTACTGGAGGCCGGTTGGGCGCGCGAAGGTGATGTCCGGATCGAGCAACTGGGCGATCTGTATATCGGTAATGTTCACGTGAAAGTGACCGGTCATGGACGTCATTCGCTGCTGATTCGCACGGGCGATCATCAATTGTTCAGCGTTAACCGTGGCAAGCGTCAGTTGGATGTCCTCCAGCAAAGTGCTCCGGAGGGACTTGATGAGCAAGCGTTATTGACGCATTTCAGAGCGCTGGCGCGCGAGCATCGCCTGGTACTGCCCTATACGCCGGTGCGTGACTGGCTGATCCCGTTCGAGTCGCCGCAGGCACCGCGCTCCACCACCGCCTGGTATGACGCCCGGGAAGACCGTTTCGTCTACATCCGCAACGAAGACATCGCCGATACCGAGGACGCACAACTGGCACTGGTGGCCGATGGGTATGCGTATTTCTATCTGCCGGACAGCTATGACATCTGGCAGGTCGATGCCGTCAGCGGGCTGCTCAGGTATCGCTATCGGTTGATCGTGGCTGAGGGCGAAAGCCTGATTGGCCCTGTCGAGATGGATGCACATGGCGTGATTCATGTCGAGCAGACTGTCACCGGCGCCCATGGGCCGCGACGGTTCAATTACCTGATTCACCGGCAGCAACTGCTGCTGAGTTCCGTCACCCACGACATGGCGCGGGAGCTGCAGGCGACCGTATTCGCCAGCGAAATCCTGGGCGACTGGTCATCGGTGCTGGGCGAGTACACAGTGCTTCGTCCCGTCGCTGAGCGGGACGGTGAGACGACCGTCGACTGGCAACCGGCGACGTACGTTTCCGTCAGTTGGACATTCGACACGGACAAGCGCGATATCGTCTGGATTCGCAGTCTCGATCGCTTGTTGATTCATCCATTGCCTGTGGCGCGTCACGCCCGTGGCTGGCCGGACTCGATCAAGAATCTGGCGGACCTGGTGCTGTTGCCGATGGTGCAGCAAGAAAATGTCTACTTCATCTACAACCGTCTCGACCAGACCCTTTGTCGCCGGCAGCGGCTGGTGGCGCAAGCTGTCGAACAGTGGTCGGATCGCTGGGTGCAGCCGCCAGGGCTCAAGCAAATCGTGGCGGTCGAGAACGGCTATCTGATTCTGGACGACGAGGGACGACTCTTTAATCTGTCTGCCCAAGGCGAGTTCCCCCTGTACGGTGTCGGTGAGCAGTGGCTGAAGGATCATGCGCACTGGTGGCTGGCGCTGGAGCCGCTTGCCAAACGTTATCCGGTGGACAGTTTTGCGATCGTTGGTTTACGCAACCTGGCCGGTGACGGCAACCTCAGTGCCTGGTGTATGAACGGCCGCCTGCTCTTGTGCGATCCGGGGCGCGACGTTCCAGTGCGCTTGCTGGGCATGGCCTCCGATAATCGGGCGGCCTGGCTGTTCAATATGTCCACAGGTGAAATCTGGACACAGGGGTTCGTTGAACCACAGCAGCTCGTTCGGGCATTTGGAGAGGGGACACAAATGCTGCACAGCGACGTTCTGCCAGTTCCCGAGCGGGCGTGGCGTGACTGGCGGTTTAGCGACGTCGCCGTGGATGGCTCCGGGTTGCGCGGTACAACCGTTGACGGCATAACGCTGCAGCTGGGGCATCAGCAGACAGCCTTGGTCACCGCTGTCGACCGTCGTTGGGTGGCGGCACACGGCGAGCATCTGGTAGAGCACATGCAAGCCTTGTTAGCCAGGGTTGAACATGAGGCGTTTGTGTCAGTGGAGTCCGCGCCTGGCCATTTGCAGTGGTACGACGTGCACAGCGCTCGGCTGGTGAGCATTGCCGCCGACCGCCTGCCTGCGGACGTCGTCATGCTGGGCACCCGCAATCAGGTCAACGTATTACTGCACGAGCGTCGGCAGGGCACGGTGCAGGCGTATCCAGGCATGCACAGCTTCGGACCGTTCGACTATCTTCAGCGCAATGCACAGGTCATGACCCTTGAAGGCCACGACAAGATAAATGATCTGCTACCGCTGATTGCCGACGATGTCAGCACGCTGGTCTTGCGATTGGGGCAGGGCGGTGTGATCTGTCATTTGTCGAAGGCCGCCTGGTCGAGACTGGACGCGGTCGTCGTCGACTGTCGCCAGGCGCTGGGGCAAGCGCCGGCGATCCCGGGCAAGTTGATCTGGGACTTCGACACGCCGGATAACCTGTTGTTCGAGATCGTGCAGGAGCATTTGGTCATCGTTGACCCAGCCAATGAGCATGCACTGATATTCCGTGATGTGGGCTCATCCGATCCGTTATTGCGCGGGGAAGTCTTCCTCGCCTTCAAAGCCCGGCAATCCTTGCCGATCTCCGCGTGGGTGCGGCAGTTGCAGACCAGCAAAGGACGTGGCAGCGTGACATTCCGGGCACTGACCGCCGAGCCGGTTATTGCCGGCTAAGTCCGCCTCACGACAGAACGCCGCGAACAAGGCTGTTCGCGGCGTTCTGCTGTCCGATCATGGTTCGAGGCGCTGGTTCAGGACACCAGATAGCCTTTGACCCCGGTGAAGATGATCTGCGCTGCCAGTGCGCAAACAAACAAACCCATCAAACGACTGACAATCTGCAAACCCTGGTCGCCGAGAATCCGCTCGATGCGATTGGACAGGTAGAGCACCACGCCGACGGTGAAACTGGCCAACGCAATACTCATGATCGCCGTGAGTTTGTCATCCCAGTGCGGCTGGCTGACCCCCATCACCAGCAGTGCACCGATAGTGCCGGGGCCAACGGTCAACGGAATGGTCAGCGGTACGATGGTCACGTCCTGCTGCACGTTGTCGGTTTGTACCACGGACTTGCCTTGCGCCATGCCCAGCGCAGAGATGAACAAGACGCTGCCGGCACCGATACGGAAGGCATCGACCGTGATGCCGAACACATCGAATATCACCCGCCCGAACAAATACAGCAGCACACTGGAAACGAGAGTGGCGATCGCCACTTTCCAGGCCAGGCGCCGTTGCTCCCTGCGCGAATAACCACGGGTCAGGCTGATAAAACAGGACAACACGAAGAACGGGCTATAGAGCACCAGCATCTTCAGGTAAACGCTGAACAACACGTGGAGCATGGTCTTGGCTCGCAGCAGGAGGAAAAGGTCAAAAAGCCGGTAATCGCTGGCTCGCTCAAGTCCTTGAGCAGTCTGGAAGTATGATCGAATCGGCGACCAGGACAACTCAGAACGTCGAGGCTGTCCGGTTCTGCTGATCACGCTGTGCAACCCAGTGCTCGATCAGTTCGCGCAACTGCGACAGCTCGACGGGCTTGGACATGTGCCCGTCCATCCCGGCCTGGCGCGCGCGCTCTTTGTGTTCGGCGAGAATGTGCGCCGTCAATGCCACGATTGGCGTGCGAATGCGTTGGTTACTGACTTCCCATGCGCGCAATTGCTGGGTCGCGGAGAAACCGTCGAGTATCGGCATTTCGCAGTCCATCAGCACCAGATCGTAGCGTTGCGCCTTCATCGCTTGCAGCGCTTCCTCGCCATTGCTGGCAGTGTCCGGTTGCAGATTGAGCTTGCCGAGCATGCCGCGAATCACTTTGGTCGAAATCGTATTGTCTTCGGCAACGAGGATGCGGAAATCGCTTGGCACTTTCGCTGCTGTGGCCGGGCTGACCACTTGCGGCTGGAACACCACCTGGCCTTTGTTGCGCTGGTTCAGTTCATCGGCGAGCGTCGTCTTGAGCGTGTAGCCGGCCACCGGTTTGGCGAGGATGCGTTTGATCCCCGAGTTGCGCGCGATGATCTTGCTCGGCGCATTGCTGATGCCGGTGAGCATGATCAGCAGGATATCGTGGTTCAGGCTTGGATCTTCCTTGATCTTGGCCGCGAGCTGCATGCCGGTCATGCCCGGCATGTTCTGATCAAGCAGCACCACATCAAAGTAATCACGCAGATGCGCCTTGGTTCGCAGCAAGGCCAACGCCTCTTTGCCGGAAGGCACGGCGCTGACATTCAACCCCCACGCACTGCATTGCTGCACCAGTACTTTGCGGCAGGTGTCGTTGTCATCGACCACCAGCACCCGTGCCCCTTGAAGCGGACTGTCGAGATCGGAGGTCGGGTGTTCGAGGCGATCCGGATCCAAAGGCAGGGTCAGCCACAAGGTGCTGCCCTGAGTGGTGCCGCTCTTGATGCCGAACTCACCGTGCATCAGACGGATCAATTGCCGTGCGATCACCAGCCCCAGATTGCCGCCCAGGCGATTGGCCGAGAGGAAATGCTTGCTGTGCAGTTCGGCGTGCATCAATGCATCACGCTCTTCCTGCTCCATCGGTTGACCGCTGTCCTGCACGGCAATGCGCAGGCGCGGTTTGCTGCTGCGCTCATCGAGGGCGACGACGATCAGTACTTCGCCCTCGTCGGTTTTCTTCAGGGCGTTCTCCAGCAGGCTCAGCAGTGTCTGGCGCAGGCGCGTCGGATCGCCACTGATCACGCGCGGAACCTGAGGCTGGATGAAGCTGATCAGCTCGACGTTCTGCTGCTCGGCCTTGGCCCGGTAGATGCTCAAGCAGTCATCGATCAAGGCATTGAGGTCGAACTGCACATCATCCAGTTCGATCTGCCCGGATTCGAGTTTGGAAATGTCGAGGATCTCGTTGATCAGGGTCAGCAGTTCATTACCAGCGCTGTGGATGGTCTGCACGTAGTCGCGTTGCTTGACCGACAGCGGCGTGCCCAGCAGCAGCTCGGTCATGCCCAGCACGCCGTTCATCGGCGTGCGGATTTCGTGGCTGATCTTGGCGAGGAACTCGGCCTTGGCGTTGATTTCGGCATTGCTTGCGGCGAGGTCGCGGCTGACGCTGAAGCGGCTTTCGGTGATGCTGCGCTGGCGCTCGCCGAGGGCGATGCTCATCAGCAGGCCGCTGATGCAGATGAATGCCATCAGGGTCATGATCAAGCCTTGCGGCGACACCAGTGTCAGCCCCAACAAGGCGGGCAGAATGATCAATGTACCGATGTTGAACACCACCATCGCTGCCACGAACAGGCGCGCCGGGCGGTAGCCTTTTTGCCAGTGATAGAAAGCGACCAGCAACATGCTCAGGCCTGCCAGAGCTACCAGCGCGTAAGTGATGATGTTCAGCGGCAGGGTGTTGACGAACAACAACAGCAGGCTGCAAATCACGATGAGCAAAATGTCGCCCAGCAGCAACTTGTTCAGTGGATGCGGGCCGAGCGGGGCGAAGAAGCGCAACGCAAACATCAAGCCGGCGGGGGCGGTCAGCAGTAAGGCCAGATAGGCACCCGGTGTCTGGATCGCGTGCCAGTTCGGCAGCCAGGGGCCGGCGAGATTGAGCAGCAGCAACAGACTGAGGCCCAACAGGCCTTCGCAGACTGCCAGCCACAGGCTGCTGCGCGAGCGGGAATAGGCATAGCGCACGAGGTTGTGCAGCAGCAGCATGCCAAGGCAGCCGAAGAGTAAGCCGAAGACCAGCGTCTGATTGTGATTGGCCGCGCTCATCACTGCCGATTGCAGGGTGACGTGCGGGCGCAACTGATGGTCGGACACCAGGCGTAGATACACGTCGAGGGATTTTTCGCTCTGCGGCAGTGGCAGCATGAAGTCGCTGCTCGGCAACGGCCGTTCGGCCTGTGGCTGGTCGGTGCCGGTGTTGCGTTGCTCGATCAGTTTGTCACCGTCGAGCACGTAAAGACTGAGCTGTGACAGGTCAGGCGCGAAGATGCGCAGCACTTGCTCGTGCTTGCCCGGCGCCAGCCTGAAACGCAGCCACAAGGCACCATCGGGTGCGGACGCGGTGAGGCGCTCAAGGTCGATGGGGCTGAATTGATTGGTGTAGCGAGCGGAGCGGATATCGCTCAATTGCAGATTGCCCTGATCGTCGAGCAATACCGACCAGCCACTGCCTTGCGCGGCCTGGGCCGGGAGCATGCAGAGCAAGGTCAGCAACGTGACGGTGAAGCTTATGGCAATCCTGAGCCAGCGCACGGCGAAATCCCTTCGTAGGTTGATGCCAGAATATAACGATGCGCGACGGTGGAACAGCCCGGCAGGGAATGGCATTCCTCGCCGGGCTACAACGACAGCTTATTCCTGGGTTTCGCCACGTTCACGGGCAATGGCGCGGTAGCCAATGTCCTTGCGATAGAAGCAGCCTTCCCAGTCGATGGCCGCTGCCAGCTTGTACGCTTGCTGCTGAGCTTCTCCGACACTTGCGCCCATTGCGGTGGCGCACAGTACGCGACCACCGGCGGTGACGACGTTGCCGTCCTTCAGCGCGGTACCGGCGTGGAAGACTTTGCCTTCCAGGCTGGCGGCTGCATCCAGACCGTTGATCGCGGCGCCTTTGGCATAGTCGCCCGGATAACCGCCAGCGGCCAGCACGATACCAACGCTCGGGCGTGGATCCCACTGGGCTTCAACCTTGTCCAGCGCTTGCGCCAGCGCGGCTTCGACCAGCAGCACCAGGCTCGATTGCAGACGCAGCATCACCGGTTGGGTTTCCGGATCGCCGAAGCGGCAGTTGAACTCGATAACCTTCGGGTTACCGGCCTTGTCGATCATCAGACCGGCATAAAGGAAACCGGTGTAGACGTTGCCTTCCTCGGCCATGCCGCGCACGGTCGGCCAGATCACCAGATCCATCACGCGCTTGTGCACGTCGGCGGTGACCACCGGGGCAGGGGAGTAAGCACCCATGCCGCCAGTGTTCGGGCCGCTGTCGCCGTCGCCAACACGTTTGTGGTCCTGGCTGGTGGCCATCGGCAAAACGTTTTTGCCGTCGACCATGACGATGAACGAAGCTTCTTCGCCGTCGAGGAATTCTTCGATGACCACGCGCGAACCTGCGTCGCCGAAAGCATTGCCGGCGAGCATGTCGCGCACCGCGTCTTCGGCTTCAGCCAGAGTCATCGCGACGATCACGCCTTTACCGGCGGCCAGGCCGTCGGCCTTGATTACGATCGGCGCGCCTTTTTCACGCAGATAAGCCAGAGCCGGCTCGATCTCGGTGAAGTTCTGGTAGTCGGCGGTCGGGATCTTGTGGCGCGCGAGGAAATCCTTGGTGAAGGCTTTCGAGCCTTCCAGCTGCGCAGCACCGGCGGTCGGACCGAAGCAGTCCAGGCCACGGGAACGGAACAGGTCGACAACGCCAGCCACCAGCGGCACTTCCGGGCCGACGATGGTCAGGGCAACGTTTTTCTCGGCGAAGTCGGCCAGTTGCTCAAGGGCCAACACGTCGATGGCGACGTTTTCGCACTTGGCTTCGATGGCGGTGCCGGCGTTGCCCGGTGCAACAAAAACCTTCTGCACGCGCGGATCCTGAGCCACTTTCCAGGCCAGGGCGTGTTCACGGCCACCGCTGCCAATGATCAAAACATTCATTTCAAAAACCTCAAATTCTGTGGGGCGCTGCAAAACCTCTGTGGACTGAACCTGTAGGAGCTGCCGCAGGCTGCGATCTTTTGATTTTGACCTTCAAGAGCAAGATCAAAAGATCGCAGCCTGCGGCAGCTCCTACACAGAGGGAGCGGTGTATCAGTGACGGAAGTGGCGCATGCCGGTGAATACCATCGCGATGCCTGCTTCGTCGGCAGCAGCAATCACTTCAGCATCACGCATCGAGCCGCCCGGCTGGATCACCGCAGTGATGCCGACCTTGGCCGCGTTGTCCAGGCCGTCGCGGAACGGGAAGAACGCGTCCGATGCCATCACCGAACCGGCAACTTGCAGGCCGGCATGCTCAGCCTTGATCGCGGCGATACGCGCCGAGTTTACGCGGCTCATCTGGCCAGCGCCGACACCGATGGTCTGACGGTTCTTGGCGTAGACGATGGCGTTGGACTTAACGTATTTGGCGACTTTCCAGGCGAAGATCAGGTCGTGGATTTCCTGTTCGGTCGGCGCGCGCTTGGTCACGACTTTCAGGTCATCGGCGCTGATCATGCCGATGTCGCGGCTCTGTACCAGCAGGCCGCCGTTGACGCGCTTGTAGTCCCAGGCAGCGGCGCGGTCAGCCGACCACTCGCCGCAGGCCAGCAGGCGCACGTTGGCTTTCGCCGCAACAATGGCGCGGGCTTCTTCGCTGACGCTCGGGGCGATGATCACTTCAACGAACTGACGCTCGACGATCGCTTTGGCGGTCTCGGCATCCAGTTCACGGTTGAAGGCGATGATGCCGCCGAATGCCGACTCGGTGTCGGTGGCGTAAGCCAGTTCGTAGGCCTGACGGATGCCGCCTTCTGCGTCCGGGCTGACTGCCACGCCGCACGGGTTGGCGTGTTTGACGATGACGCAGGCTGGCTTGACGAAGCTTTTCACACATTCCAGCGCGGCGTCGGTGTCGGCCACGTTGTTGTACGACAGCTCTTTGCCTTGCAGTTGGGTCGCGGTGGCAATACCGACTTCGGCAGGCTTGGCTTCCACGTAGAACGCCGCGCTCTGGTGCGGGTTCTCGCCGTAGCGCATTTCCTGGGCCTTGATGAACTGGCTGTTGAAGGTGCGCGGGAATTCGCTGCGGCCGTCAGTGCTCAGGGTTTCAGCGGCCTGATTCACGGTGCCCATATAGTTGGCGATCATGCCGTCGTAGGCAGCGGTGTGTTCGAACGCCTTGAGCATCAGGTCGAAACGCTGAGCGTAGGTCAGGCCACCGGCCTTGAGACCTTCCAGAACGCTGGCGTAATCGCTGGCATTCACCACGATCGCTACGTCTTTATGGTTTTTCGCTGCCGAACGGACCATGGTCGGGCCGCCGATGTCGATGTTTTCGATGGCGGTCGGCAGGTCGCAGCCTGGCTTGTTGATAGTGGCTTCGAACGGATAGAGGTTAACGGCAACCAGATCGATCGGCTTGATGCCGTGCTCGCTCATGATCGCGTCGTCGATACCGCGACGACCGAGGATGCCGCCGTGGATTTTCGGGTGCAGGGTTTTCACCCGACCGTCCATCATCTCGGCGAAACCGGTGTAATCCGCGACTTCCACTGCGGCTACGCCGTTGTCCTGCAGCAGCTTGAACGTCCCGCCGGTGGAGAGGATCTCGACGCCCAGAGCTTCAAGCTCCTTGGCGAATTCGAGGATCCCGGTCTTGTCGGAAACGCTGATCAAGGCGCGGCGGATCGGCAGGCGGGTAGTCTGGTCGGTCATCTCAATTTCCATCAAAAGCAAAGGAAGTCAGCAAAAAAGGCGACCGTTTTTTACGCGGGCGCCTTTCTGGTTTGATTGAATGCTTACAGCAGATCGTACTGCTTGAGTTTCTTGCGCAGCGTGCCGCGGTTAAGTCCCAGCAGCTCACTGGCCTTGGTCTGGTTGCCCTTGACGTAGTTCATCACGCTTTCGAGCAGGGGAGCCTCGACTTCGGAGAGCACCAGGTTGTACACATCCGTGACGGACGCGCCCTCAAGGTGGGCGAAATAATTGTGCAGCGCCTTCTCGACACTCCCGCGAAGGGTCTGACCTTCTTCGCTCGGGGTATTGAGGTGCTGTTTCAAATTCACGTTGTCGCTCACGGGTGCTGTTCCACTCACTAAAGTCTCGGTCATCATCGTCATGCGGCCACCCCTTCTTCGTCCCCTGTCAGGCTCTTGTAACGCTCGGCGAAGAACTCCCGAACGTTGGCGCATTGTGTTTCCGTACCATCCAAACGATTGAAGTGGGCGCGAAACTCCCTGGCGCCCGGCAAGGTTGCGAGATACCAGCCCACATGCTTGCGCGCAATGCGCACGCCCATCACATCCCCATAGAAAGCGTGAAGTGCGGCCAGATGCTCTAGCAGTATGTGTTCCACCTCGATCAGCTCCGGTGCCGGCAATTTCTCGCCGGTACGCAGGAAGTGTTCGATCTCGCGAAAAATCCATGGCCGCCCTTGGGCGGCGCGGCCAACCAACAGGCCATCGGCACCGGTCGCGTCGAGCACGTAACGGGCCTTTTCCGGCGAATCGATATCGCCATTGGCAAACACCGGGATCGACACGGCCTGCTTGATTGCGGCAATCGTGTCGTACTCGGCTTCGCCCTTGTACAGATCGGCGCGAGTGCGGCCATGCACTGCCAGCGCGGTGATCCCGGCCTGCTCGGCGATCTTCGCCACGGTCAGGCCGTTCTTGTTGTCGCGATCCCAACCGGTGCGGATCTTCAGGGTCACCGGCACATCAACTGCCGCCACAACGGCGTGCAGGATCTCGGTCACCAGTGCTTCATCTTTCAACAACGCGGAACCGGCGGCCTTGTTGCAGACCTTCTTTGCCGGGCAACCCATGTTGATATCAATAATCTGTGCGCCCAGTTCGACGTTGGCCCGGGCCGCGTTCGCCAGCATCTGCGCATCGCCACCGGCAATCTGTACCGAGCGTGGCTCGGGATCGCCTTCGTGGATCATGCGCATGCGCGACTTGCGGGTGTTCCACAGGCTCATGTCGCTGGTGACCATTTCCGAGACTACAAGCCCTGCGCCCAGACGCTTGCACAGCTGACGAAAGGGCTGGTCGGTGACCCCCGCCATCGGGGCGAGAATCAAGCCGTTCTGCAATGTGTATGGGCCGATGCGTACCGCCGACATAGGACTTCCCTGAGGTGGGGCCGGATCATGAGAGTTCGAAAAAGGGTTGGCATGATACCCGCTCTCGATGACTGGATAAAGGCTGAATTGAACAAAATCTGAACAGTTATTCTGTTATCGCCACAGGTTTGGTTGTGGGTGGCAAAGTCAGAAAACCGTCGTCAATTCAGAAACGATGAAGCGACTCACTCGGGCGAGTGGAAACTCAGGCTGTAGTTCACCGCCTTCGGGCCTGGATCGAGGATGTCCAGCGCAATGTGGATAGGCGTCTGCGGCGGCATTTCCGCCAAGCCTTCCAGGTCTCCTTTGAGGTACTCGCCGGGTTTAAAGCGGCGATTGGCGATCAGGTGTCCGTTGAGGTCGGCAAAGCGCAGTTCCAGTAATGGAAAAGGCTGAGAGAATGTCGCGCGGTTATAAATGATCGCGTCGACCACCAGTGCGCCGTTGAACTCCGGGTGACTGCGTACCACCAGGTTGCTGCTCTTGATCCGGGCGATGTCCACTTTGGACGGCACCGTGCAGCCGATCTGCGGGCAGATTTGCTGGAACCACGGGCGGTATTGATCCTGCCGGGCCAGTTCATCGAAATGATAAGAGATGTATTGGGCAGCGAGCCCGCCTGCCGCCAGCAAGACCAACACCAGCCAAAGCAAGCGCCGACCCCACGGCGAGCGGCGTTTCTGCCAGTCCAGTTGCAACGGGTCGTCGGTCAGGTCTTGCAGGACTTCGGCGCGTACGCCGGGTTCTGCGCGCTCACGTTTTTTGCGCAGCGGTTCGATCGATGGCAAGTCGTCGTCAGCGCTTTCGTCGCTGGCTGACAAGCGTTCGCGGCGGGCATTCGGGTCGATCGGGTCGTGCAGGCGCAGATGCGGGATCGCCGGTTCGTCATCCAGATCCACCGGCTCCAGTGACAGCGAAGGCTCGGTGCGCTCGGGGTTGACCGGTTCAATGTCGTCGATCTGCGGCTCATGTTCCGGCTCAGGCAGCCGCTCATCGGCGGGTTCGCTGAACAGGCTGTCAGGCCACGCGGCATCGTCCGGCTCCGGGCTGTCGCGACGAGCACTCAGGGAGTCTTCGCGCGCGCGTCCGAGTTCGGTGGCAGGCTGGATTTCCC
Source organism: Pseudomonas crudilactis (assembly GCF_013433315.1). Lineage (GTDB taxonomy): Bacteria > Pseudomonadota > Gammaproteobacteria > Pseudomonadales > Pseudomonadaceae > Aquipseudomonas > Aquipseudomonas crudilactis. The sequence goes on from NZ_WXVV01000003.1 coordinate 207,171, forward strand.
GTTGTTCGAGACGTGCGAGCTCTTCGTCCAGATCAAGGCTGTCGAGATCAAGTGCCGAGGCGTTCCATTGCTTTTGGCTGATGGCGCGCGTCTCGGGTTGCTCGACGATGGGCGGCGGCTCAACGGCCGTCGGCACTTCGTCAGGCAACGCGGGAATGAGTGGCGCAACCGGCGTCACCACGTCCTTGCCGGCGTGTTGTTCCAGCAGCTGTTTGGCGGCGTTGAACACTTGCAGGCAGGAGCCGCAGCGAACCACCCCGCGGGCCACGCTCAATTGAGCATGGCTGACGCGGAAACTGGTTTGGCAATGCGGGCACTGGGTGACGAAACTGTCGGTCATGCGGCGATCCGGATTATGCAGGCGCTCATATTAACGCCGACGGCCGGTGATGCGCACCCAGCCATCGCGATTGGCGATCGGGTCGAGATCGAAGTCCTGCGCATACGCGGCAGCGACTTCATCACCTTGTTCAGCGAGGATGCCCGACAGCGCCAACCGGCCACCGGATTTCACCAGGCCGGACAGTTGCGGCGCCAGCGAAACCAGCGGGCCGGCCAGAATGTTGGCGACCAGCACATCAGCTTGAACCTGCGGCAGATCTTCCGGCAGGTACAGCGGGAACAGTTCGTCGGCAATGTTATTGCGACCGGCGTTGTCGCGGGAGGCTTCCAGCGCCTGCACGTCGATGTCGGTGCCGACGGCTTCCTTGGCGCCGAGCAGCAGGGCGGCAATCGCCAGAATCCCCGAACCGCAGCCGAAGTCGAGCACATTGCAGTCTTTCAGGTCCTGACCGTCGAGCCATTCCAGGCACAGTGCGGTGGTTGGGTGGGTGCCGGTGCCGAACGCCAGGCCCGGGTCCAGCAGCAGGTTGACTGCATCTGGCTCAGGTGCGGCGTGCCAGCTCGGTACGATCCACAGGCGCTGGCCGAAACGCATCGGCTGGAAGCCATCCATCCAGCTGCGTTCCCAGTCCTGATCTTCGATGACTTCGCTGTGATGCTCAGGCAGCGGACTGCCGGTCAGCAGTTCCAGGTGGGCCAGAACCGGTGCCGGTTCGGTGCCGCCTTCGAACAGCGCCAGCAGGTGGGTGTGTGCCCACAGCGGGGTGGTGTTGAGTTCCGGCTCGAAGATCGGCTGATCTTCGGCGTCCATGAACGTCACCGATACGGCGCCCACTTCAAGGAAAGCGTCTTCGTAGGTTTCGGCTTGTTCCGGGCTGATGGCGAGACGTACTTGCAGCCAAGGCATGGCGGGCACCTTTGAAAAATATTGATTGCAGCCTAGCGGCCGGCAAGAAGCGCGCAAGTTTACGCGAGCGCAAAGCTTTTGTGGGAGTGACTTGAAACACCATTCCCGCAAGGGATTTGTGAAACCTGCAGAAACAACAAAGCCGCCCGAAGGCGGCTTTGTCTGGTGCAGGCTCGAAGCTTAGTGCTTCTCGGCAGCCAGCTTGTGCTCGAGGTAGTGAATGTTCACACCACCCTTGCAGAAGCCTTCGTCACGAACCAGATCACGGTGCAGCGGGATGTTGGTCTTGATCCCGTCAACCACGATTTCGTCCAGGGCATTGCGCATGCGAGCCATGGCTTCGTCGCGGGTCGCGCCGTAAGTGATCAGCTTGCCGATCAGCGAGTCGTAGTTCGGTGGAACCGCATACCCGCTGTACAGGTGCGAATCGACGCGAACGCCGTTACCGCCTGGCGCGTGGAAATGCTTGACCGTGCCCGGGCTCGGCATGAAGGTTTTCGGGTCTTCAGCGTTGATCCGGCATTCCAGCGAGTGACCGCGGATTACCACGTCATCCTGCGTGAACGACAGCTTGTTGCCAGCGGCGATGCTGAGCATCTCCTTGACGATGTCGATACCGGTGACCATTTCCGAAACCGGGTGCTCCACCTGAACACGGGTGTTCATTTCGATGAAGTAGAAACGACCGTTCTCGTACAGGAACTCGAACGTACCGGCGCCACGGTAACCGATGTCGATGCACGCCTTGACGCAGCGGGCCAGCACTTCTTCGCGCGCCTTCTCGTCGATGCCCGGTGCCGGCGCTTCTTCGAGAACTTTCTGGTGACGACGTTGCAGCGAGCAATCGCGGTCGCCCAGATGGATGGCGTGGCCCTGGCCGTCGGACAGCACTTGCACTTCGACGTGGCGCGGGTTGGTCAGGAACTTTTCCAGATAGACCATCGGGTTGCCGAACGCCGCGCCAGCTTCGGTGCGGGTCAGTTTGGCGAAGGCGATCAGGTCTTCTTCCTTGTGCACGACGCGCATGCCACGACCACCACCGCCGCCAGCGGCTTTGATGATCACCGGGTAGCCGACTTCACGACCAATGCGCAGCGCCGTTTCTTCGTCTTCCGGCAGTGGGCCGTCCGAACCAGGAACGGTTGGCACGCCTGCTTCGATCATCGCGTGCTTGGCCGAAACCTTGTCGCCCATCAGGCGGATGGTTTCGGCTTTCGGGCCGATGAAAGCGAAGCCGGAGTTCTCGACCTGCTCGGCAAAATCGGCGTTTTCCGCAAGGAAACCGTAGCCAGGGTGAATGGCGGTAGCACCAGTCACTTCAGCGGCAGCGATGATGGCCGGGATGTGCAGGTAGGACTGAGCGGCAGACGCCGGGCCGATGCAGACGGATTCGTCTGCCAGACCCAGGTGCATCAGCTCTTTGTCGGCCTTGGAGTAAACGGCGACGGTCTTGATGCCCATCTCTTTGCAGGCACGCAGAATCCGCAGGGCGATCTCACCGCGGTTAGCGATCAGAACTTTTTCCAACTTCGCAGTCATCAAAGGCTCTCCGCAGTTCAAACGATGGTGAACAGCGGTTGGTCGTACTCAACCGGCTGGCCGTCTTCGACGAGGATGGACTCGATCACACCGCTGGTTTCAGCTTCGATGTGGTTCATCATCTTCATGGCTTCGACGATGCACAGAGTGTCGCCTTTCTTCACGGTCTGGCCGACTTCAACGAAGGACGGCGAGGTTGGCGAAGATTTACGGTAGAAGGTGCCGACCATCGGCGAACGGGCAACAGTGCCGTTCAGCGCAGGGGCAGCAGCGGCAGCCGGGGCTGCTGCAGCAACTGGAGCAGCTGCAACAGGTGCGGCGGCCGGCGCTTGCATCGGCGCTGGTGCGTAGTACTGCTGAGCCGGGGTCTTGCTGTGACGGCTGATGCGTACGGACTCTTCGCCTTCCTTGATCTCGAGCTCGTCGATGCCGGACTCTTCCAGCAATTCGATCAGTTTCTTAACTTTACGGATATCCATGAATCATCAACTCCCAAGGGTCGGTCAGGGGCGCTTAACGCTTGTAGTTCAAGTCGTTGCCTGTGTTTCAAGCTGTTCTAGTGCAGCCTCCAGGGCCAGTCGGTAACCGCTGGCGCCAAGGCCGCAGATCACTCCCACCGCTACGTCGGAGAAGTAAGAGTGATGGCGGAAAGGTTCGCGTTTGTGCACGTTGGACAAGTGCACTTCGATGAATGGGATGCTCACTCCCAGCAACGCGTCACGTAATGCGACACTTGTGTGTGTAAAAGCTGCTGGATTGATCAGAATGAAATCGACACCTTCGCCACGCGCAGCGTGGATGCGGTCGATCAATTCGTACTCGGCATTGCTTTGCAGATACAGCAGATGATGGCCGGCTTCACGGGCGCGACGCTCCAGATCCTGATTGATCTGCGCCAGGGTCGTTGAACCGTAGGTGCCGGGTTCGCGGGTGCCGAGCAGGTTCAGGTTGGGGCCGTGCAGCACCAGTAGGGTTGCCATCTGCGTAGTCCTTGTTATGAATGAGCAATCGTCAGAACCCGGCGACTATGCCGCAAAGACTTTGTGACTGTCCAGTTCTATGCAATAGCCAGCACGATGGCCGATGTTTGCGCGAAATATGTGACCGAGTGATTTGATCCGGTCACTTGTGGTGTCTGGACTGACGCCTTCGCGAGCAGACTCGCTCCCACAGGGAGATGCATTCCAATGTGGGAGCGAGCCTGATCGCGATAGCGGTCTATCAGACGCGGAAGGCTTGTACGGCCGTATGCAATTGCCCGCCCAACACCAGCAGATTTTCACCCTGTTCACGCCCACGACCGATACGCACCAGATTATCCCCACCCAACTGATGAATCCGCTCGCTGTGGTTGCGAATCTCGCTGACTGCGCCACTTTGTTGCGCCGTAACGTCGGCAATGCGGATGGCCGTGTCGGAAATGGTCTGGATCGCACCGACAATTTTATCCAGCGCACCGTCCGCCGCTTGCGCCTGATTGGCCGTGGCTTCGGCGTGCTCGACCTGCGCGCGCATGCCTTCGACTGATTGTCGGGCGGCGGTTTGCAGGCCGGCAATCAAGGTTTGAATCTCGGCCGTTGCGCCGGCTGTACGTTGTGCCAGCGAGCGCACTTCTTCAGCCACCACGGCAAATCCTCGACCCATTTCCCCGGCACGCGCCGCTTCGATCGCCGCGTTCAGCGCCAGCAGGTTGGTTTGATCGGCAATCGAGCGAATCACCGTCAATACGCCACCAATGGTCGCCGACTCCTCGGCCAGATGCTCGATCATTTGCGCGTTGCCTTGTACTTCACCGACCAAGGCATGCAGGCCGGTCAGGCTTTGGCCGATCACCGCTTGGCCATGCTCGACCGCCAGCCCGGCATGACGGCTGGCGTCTGCTGCCTGCTGTGCATCACCGGCCACTTGCTGGATTGTCGCTTCAAGTTCGCCGAGGGAATCGCGGATCAGCGCAGTATCGCCGGCCTGGTGTTCAGCGCCGCTGTGCAAGTCGCTGCTCAGCTCGGCAAGCGTGCGGCTGCTGCCCGCGACTTGTTCGGCATTGCCACGAATGGTCCCGACCAGATCCACCAGATAGGCGCGCAAGCGGTTGAGCGAGGCTTCGATGTCGTGCAGTTCTCGGTTGGTTTTGCCCAGATGAATGTCGCGACTGAAATCGCCCTCGGCCCAGGTTGAAAGCGCCGGAGCGAGATTGGTCAGGGTGCGCGAGAGACGCCGCTGCAAGGTGTCGATCAGTAGCGCGATCAGCAGAATCAAACCGATCATCACGCCCTGCATCAGCCGCACTTCGCCTTGAATCTGCCCGTGCTGAGCGCGCACGACCGGCTCCAGTCCAGCAATGGCTTGTTGCACAGCGGCGATTTTCTGGTGAGTGGCAGTGCTCAGGTCGGTGCGTTTCTGGATCTGATCGCGCGTGCGTGCAAGCTCTGCCGGGTAGCGGCCAAGCAAACTGTTGAGTTCACGTTTGAGACCGACGCCAGCATCTTCCGCGACAGTTTTTTCGGTGTTCTCGATGCCCATCATCGCCGCGAAATCGTCGCTGCCCGATTCACTCTTGGCCACAACGCCGAGCAGGGGCAGGGCATCAATCGCTTGAGCCTGCGAGCGGATGTTGCTGACCTCGCGCTCTACATCGGCGGCCAGCTCACTGCGCCCGCTGCTGACCAGTTTGTCCCGCGCCAGCGACAGTTTGCCCAAATGCTGCGAAGCGGCGAGCAGCGGTGCCAGATAAGCCGCGTTACCGTTGGCATAAGTGCTGAGCTGATCGAGGCTGGCGCTCAGTTCGCGCTCGGCCTGCAACAGCAAGGCCTGCGGATCACCGGCCAGTTTGCCGGCAGCGAGCAGGTCGGTCTTGCTGAATTCATCAAGGCCCGACAGGCTCGGGCGCAGAGTGTCGGCCAGCGCCGGGGGCAATTCACCGAGTTCCTTCTGCAAGGCGTCGATGGCCTGACTGGCGCTGCTCAGGCGCAAGGCGTCGCCGCTGGCGAGGTAGTCCTCGACATTGCGTGCCACCTCGTTCTGAAATTGCTGCGACAGCCCCAGGTAACGCTCCATCAACAGATACGGGCGCTCCAGAGCTTTTTGCGACCACCACAGCGTGGCGCCGAGTGCCAGGCACACGGCGACCAGCAGCAGCGTATTGAGATTGGTGAGCAACTTCAGGCGCATGACGGCTACCAACGGCAGAAATGGTAAGCGCCTGAATTTATTGCGGTTCTGTTACAGGGTTATGACCGAATCAGTGGAATCCGATGAAAAAGTGGCACTTTGCTTTGAGTCGCGCGCGGTCTGCACGCGATTGCGTCCGGCACCCTTGGCGCGGTACAGCGCTTCGTCGGCCTGACTGGCCATCATCAGGCTGTCGCAGTCATCGTGCATTTCCACCACGCCGGCGCTGAAGGTGCACCACAAATCCTGCGGCTGCGCCGGGTAATGGATTTCGGCGAAGCGCTGGCGAATTTCATCGAGCACTTTGTGTGCGGCTTCTATATCGGTGTCGGGCATGACGATGGCGAATTCTTCACCGCCGTAACGGCCGATGAAATCGGACTTGCGCAAGCGCTGCTTGAGAAACAGCGCAAGGCTCTTGATCACGCGGTCACCCATGGGGTGGCCGTGGCTGTCGTTGACCCGTTTGAAATGGTCGATGTCGAGCATCGCAAAGCTCAACGGCTTGTTCTCACGGCGGGCGCGGAACGAGCAGTCTTCGAGCAATTGCAGAATATGCGTGTGGTTGTACAGACCGGTGAGGCTGTCGCGGACCATCCGTGCTTTGAGGTTGCGTGCGCGGGCGGCGCGGTTGCGCACGGTAGTGATCAGGTGACGCGGCTTGATCGGTTTGGTCAGGAAGTCGTCGCCGCCCTCGCTCATGGCGTCGAGCTGCTTGTCCAGATCGTCCTCGGCCGACAGATAGATGATCGGCACGCTGACATAACGGTCGTTGTGGCGAATTACCTTGGCCAGTTCGGTGCCGGTGCAGGCCGGCATGTACATGTCGAGGATGATCAGGTCGGGCTGGAAATCGGCCAGTTCGGCCATCGCCTGAATCGGCTCGATCAACGTGCGGGTGACGATTCCGGCGCTGTTGAGCAGGCGCTCGGTGTGCAAGGCCTGCGCACGTGAGTCGTCGATGATCAGCACTTTATAAGGTTCGTACTGGGCGACGCAGGTGAGGACTTCGATTTTCTCCAGCAGGCTCGACGCTTCGAGGGTGCCGGTGAGGAATTCCTGGCCGCCGGCGCGAACGGCGGCGAGACGGGTTGGCGTGTCGGTTTCGTGCAGGCTGAAGAACAGCAGCGGCAGCGGTTCTTCCAGGCCGACCTGGGCTTCGGCGGCGAGTTTCAGGCCGATGCCGGCGCCGCTGAAATCCACGTCCATGACGATCGCGGCCGGTAGGCGCTCGACCATCGAGGAGCGAAACGCCGAGACGCTGTCCAGCGCTTGCGCGCTCAGGCCAAAAAACTCCAGTTGCTTGGCCAAGCGTTCGGCGCGGTCGTGATCCTGCAGCATCACGTAAATCGGTTTGCGCAGCGGCGGCAGGAAGGTCTGGTCGAGTTGATCGCCGTGGCGCAGGCCAGTGCGCGACAAGCGCTGCATCAAGCGATTGAGGTCGGTGATCAGGCCGCTGCTGAGGCGTCCGCGATTGGCATCCACCGCTTCCAGCGATTGGCTGATGTGGCGCGCGAGTTGAGTATGTTCGGGCTGTTCGAAGCGCTCGGCAAATCGCAGCAGGCGCAAGTTGGCCTCGCTCAGTTCGGCGAGGTCGACAGTGGACCACTCATTGCGTTGCAGGCGCTGCCATATCTCAAGAATCTGACGCGCCTGATGAATTACCCGCTGGGCAAAATGGTGCTTGAGGCGCTCGCGGCTGGGGTCTTCTGGCTCGGTCATATCCTGACTACTAGTTAGGCTGCATGCTGAGATCGACTGGTGGCTCTATGCTAGCACCTCTTTTCCCTTAGACGAGTGTCGTACGTCAATAATCTGCAATGCGTCACCATTCAGTTTCTGACCGAGCGGTTTTGTTTTTGACCTTGGCGTCTGACAATTCTCTGTAGGCCGGGCACTCCTTGACTAAGCAGGGTGTTCAGGATGACGGGGCTGTCGTGCTTTTATCCATGCGCTGAATATCCTTTGCGATGGGTTTCAATCCGATGGGCTTAAGCGTGGGCATCGGGGATTCCCTTAGTCATCGTCGAAGCGTCATTCGGCCATACGAATTGCGGCTTATCTTTACGCGCGGGTGCCCGGCTCTGGCACGTTGTTGTATGGTTGTGGTCGAACCGTTGAACCCAAGATTTGAAAGGATATCGCCATGCTGGACTGGAAAAACCGCGCGGGCAGCGCGCCTGAACGTGCCGCCGAGCCCAAGTCGGCCACCCGCAGCTATGTTGGCGGGCTGCTCTTCAGTCGTGCCCTGGCCACGCTGATCGGCATTTATCTGCTGGTGACCATTGGCCTGGGCTGGTACTGGAGCCAGGAGCCGGCGCTGTTTCCGGTCGCGCAAAACGCTCAAGTGGCTGCCGAGAAAGAAGGCAAGCAGATGGTGATCGGCTACACCACGGTCGAAACCCTGAAGACCGTCGCCGGCACCTTGCTCAACAAGCCGGGCGGCTACATTTCCAACGACCGCTTCCCGCCGGGCCTGTGGATGGACAACACGCCAAGCTGGGAATACGGCGTGCTGGTGCAGGTACGTGACCTGACCCGCGCTTTGCGCAAAGACTTTGCCCGTTCGCAATCGCAGTCGGCGGAAGATGCCGATCTGGCCAAGGCCGAACCGCGCTTCAACTTCGACAACAAGAGCTGGATCTTGCCGTCGAGTGAGTCGGAATATCAGGAAGGCATCAACTCGCTGAGCCGCTATCAGGCTCGCCTGTCTGATCCTACCCAGAAAAACGCGCTGTTCTATGCCCGCGCCGACAACCTGAACAACTGGCTCGGCGATGTCGGCACTCGTCTCGGCTCACTGTCGCAACGCCTGTCGGCCAGCGTTGGCCGGGTCAAGCTCAATACCGCGCTGAAAACCGAAGTGCCGGCGATCGGCGAAGTACCGCAGGTTGACGAAGAAGTCGTCGAGACTCCGTGGATGCAGATCGACAACGTGTTCTACGAAGCACGCGGTCAGGCCTGGGCGCTGTCGCATCTGCTGCGCGCCATCGAAGTCGACTTCGCCGATGTATTGGCGAAAAAGAACGCCACGGTCAGCGTGCGTCAGATCATCCGTGAACTGGAAGCCTCGCAGGAGCCGGTCTGGAGCCCGATGATTCTTAACGGTAGCGGTTTCGGTGTGCTGGCCAACCACTCGCTGGTCATGGCCAACTATATTTCCCGGGCCAATGCCGCTGTGATCGATTTGCGTCAACTGCTCAATCAGGGCTGATTCATGAGCCAGAACGCCAAAGAGGCGGCCCATCGGGCCGCCTCGGATGCCGAACAGATCGCCTGGGTCGACGAGCAGGACAACCTGCTCGGCGCGCTGGTGCGTGCCGATTTGCGTGAGCGCGGGCTGATCGGACGTGGCACCTACATCATGCTGTTCAATTCCGCCGGTGATCTTTGCGTACACCGGCGCACGTTGAGCAAGGCGATTTATCCCGGTTTCTGGGACGTTGCGGCAGGCGGCATGGTGCAGGCGGATGAGAGCTACGCCGAGTCGGCAGCCCGTGAGCTGGAAGAGGAGTTGGGTGTCAGCGGCGTAGAGTTGACTGCCCATGACCATTTCTACTTCGAAGACACCGGCAACCGCCTGTGGTGTTCGGCGTTTTCCGCCGTATGGGACGGCCCGCTGAAACTGCAGCCTGAAGAAGTGCTGGAAGCGCGGTTTATTCCGGTCGAGCAGGTCATGCAGGAAATCCAGCAGAAGCCTTATTGCCCGGACTCTCTGGCAGCGCTCAAGCGCTATCTCAAGGCTCAACAGCGCGACGTCGCAAAGAACACATAAATTGGCGCCGATTGGCACTTAGCAATCGGGATTTTTGCCGTTACACTGCGCGACCTTTTCAAGCTGCACCGTCCTGCTTTATTGAAGCTTCGGTGCAGTAGCGCTGCCCCTGCCTGAGTGGGGCTTCGCGGTCGATGACCTTGCCCAAGGTCGCGATCAGTCTTTGTCCTCCCAAGAGGATTGCCGGTGGCCAAAAAAGCCGCATCCTTCGCCGCCTTAGGTGGCCTGGTATTTTCCACCGACGCAGGTCGTCATTGCCCGGAATGCAGTCAGCCGGTGGACGCCTGTATCTGCAAACAAACCGTGATCCCGGCCGGCGACGGCATTGCCCGCGTGCGTCGCGAGAGCAAGGGCCGTGGCGGCAAGACGGTGACCACCATCACCGGCGTGCCGCTGGCCGAAGACGCGCTCAAAGAGTTGGCGACAACGTTGAAGAAACGTTGCGGCACTGGCGGGGCGTTGAAAGACGGCATCATCGAAATCCAGGGCGATCATGTCGAGCTACTCTTGGCTGAGCTGATCAAGCACGGTTTCAAAGCGAAGAAGTCCGGCGGCTAGCAGCCTCTGTGAAATCCATCTGCGGCTTGATCCGGCGCTGAAACACTTCAGAACCGGCGTCGTCTCCATGGTTTTCACAGAGCCTGTTCATGACCGGTTTCTAAACTCCACGCAGTCAGTGCGGTCTACCGCCGCACTGACGAACCGTCATTTTCATACTTTAGACTGCGCCGGCCTGCGATCAGGCGACGCACTATGACTTCTTTATAGGGGACTTCGATGTCCGTACGACGCACACGCAAAGACGATGGCAGCCAATGGACAGTTGCGGACAGCCGCAGTGTTTACGGGATTCGCCATTGGGGGGCCGGGTATTTCGCGATCAATGACGCCGGTCGCGTCGAAGTTCGTCCGAACGGTCCGAGCAGCTCGCCTATCGACCTGTTCGAGCAAGTCGACCAACTGCGCAAAAGCGGTTTGTCCTTGCCGTTGCTGGTTCGTTTCCCCGACATTCTGCAAGACCGTGTTCGCCAGTTGACCGGTGCCTTCGATGCGAACATCGAGCGCCTGGAATACCAGAGCAAATACACCGCGCTGTATCCGATCAAGGTCAACCAGCAAGAAGCGGTGATCGAGAACATCATCGCCACCCAGGATGTTTCCATCGGTCTGGAAGCCGGTTCCAAGCCTGAGCTGCTGGCCGTGCTGGCGCTGGCGCCGAAGGGTGGGACCATCGTCTGCAACGGTTACAAGGACCGCGAGTTCATCCGTCTGGCGCTGATGGGTCAGAAGCTCGGTCACAACGTCTTCATCGTGATCGAGAAAGAATCCGAAGTCGGCCTGGTGATCGAAGAAGCCGCTTCGCTCAAGGTCAAGCCACAGGTCGGTCTGCGCGTACGTCTGTCGTCGCTGGCCTCGTCGAAGTGGGCCGACACTGGCGGTGAGAAATCCAAATTTGGTCTGTCGGCAGCGCAACTGCTGTCGGTGGTCGAGCGCTTCCGCGCCGCCGGTCTCGATCAGGGTATCCGCCTGCTGCACTTCCACATGGGCTCGCAGATTGCCAACCTGGCTGACTATCAGCACGGCTTCAAGGAAGCGATCCGTTACTACGGCGAACTGCGTAACCTCGGTCTGCCGGTCGATCACATCGACGTTGGTGGCGGTCTGGGTGTCGACTACGACGGTACGCACTCGCGCAACGCCAGCTCGATCAACTACGACATGGACGATTACGCCGGTGTCGTGGTCGGTATGCTCAAGGAGTTCTGCGACGCGCAGGCCCTGCCGCATCCGCACATCTTCTCCGAAAGCGGCCGTTCGCTGACTGCGCACCACGCGATGCTGGTGGTGCAGGTGACCGACGTCGAGAAGCACAACGACGAAATCCCGCAGATCGAAAACAAGGAAGCGCTGCCGGAGACCGTGCAGTGGCTGGTTGACCTGCTCGGCCCGACCGACATCGAAATGGTCACCGAGACCTACTGGCGCGCGACTCACTACATGAGCGACGTGGCTGCGCAGTACGCCGACGGCAAACTGACCCTCGCCGAAAAAGCCTTGGCCGAGCAATGCTACTTCGCCGTGTGCCGTCGCCTGCACAACTCGCTGAAAGCGCGCCAGCGTTCGCACCGTCAGGTGCTCGACGAACTCAACGACAAGCTGGCCGACAAGTACATCTGTAACTTCTCGGTGTTCCAGAGCCTGCCGGACACCTGGGCGATCGATCAGGTGCTGCCGATCATCCCGCTGCACCGTCTCGACGAAGAGCCGCTGCGCCGCGCGGTGCTGCAGGATCTGACCTGCGACTCCGACGGCAAGATCAACCAGTACGTCGACGAGCAGAGCATCGAAACCAGCCTGCCGGTCCACGGTTTGAATGAAGGTGAAGACTACCTGCTGGGCGTGTTCCTGGTCGGCGCCTATCAGGAGATCCTCGGCGACATGCACAACCTGTTCGGTGACACCGACTCGGTGAACATCTACCAGAACGCCGATGGCAGCGTGTACCACGCCGGCATCGAGACCCACGACACCATTGAAGACATGCTGCGTTACGTGCACTTGTCGCCGGAAGAACTGATGACTCACTACCGCGACAAGTGCGCCAGTGCCCGCATCAGTGCCAGCGAGCGCACACAATTTCTCGATGCCTTGCGTCTGGGCCTGACCCGCTCCTCCTACCTGTCTTCCTGACGTCAGGTGGCGATCTTCACCGAGTTGTCTGAAATGTTCCCACCAGTTGTGGAAAATTCAGATGACTCGGTGGGATACATCCCAAAATCTTCGCGAAATGCTTGCCGATCCCGGCCAGCAAAGTCATCCGGTCTGCTTTTCGCGTAGGTCATTTCCTAAGTTGTACTTCGGCACTCTACTCGGCCATGGCTCTCGGCGAGAATCCCCGACCGCCCCTCCTGTAGAGATCCGCTTATGTTCGATCAAGCCAACGAGCCCTCGTTTCGTCTCGATGTAGCGGGCCTGTCCGACCCTTTTGAAGTTCTGGCCTTTACCGGTAGCGAAGCCCTGAGCGAGCCCTTTGCATTCGAGATCGATGTGTTGATCGACGATCCGCAACTGGACCTTGCCGACCTGCTTTACCGTTCGGCGTTCCTGTGTTTCGGGGCGTCGGGGGAGGGCGTACACGGGCAATTGCAGAGCCTCGTCCAGCACGAACACGGGCACGGTTCAAGGTTGTGCCGGATCCGTCTGGGGCCGAAACTTGGCTGTCTCGAATTGCGTATCAGCCAACGCATCTTCAGTGGCTGTTCGGTGCCACAGATCATCGAACAGGTGCTCAGGGAACACGGAATTATCGGCGCTCAGCGCCGCTTCGAATTGCACGGCGATTACCCCGTCCGCACGTTCTGTACGCAATACCGCGAATCCGATCTGCAACTGCTCCAGCGCTTGTGTGCACAGGCGCGAATTCACTACTTTTTCGAACACGGGCCCGACCGGCATTGCCTGGTATTCGGTGATGATCCGACACAGTTGCCCTTGGCTGGCACCGTGCTGTATCGGGACGAGCCCGATAGTCACAACGTGTCCCCCGGCGTGCGCCATTGGCAATTTCAGGAAACCTTGCAGTCCGCACCGTCAGACGCAAGGCCGGCACACAGTGCCGAAGGCTGCAGTCATCTCGCGGCGTTACGCAGCGGTTATTGGCTGCGATTGGCCGGGCACCCTTTTGCCGAGTGCAATCGCCATTGGTTGCTGACCCGTATCGAGCACAGCGCTGATCCATCGCTCGACCGTCCTTATGCCAACCGTCTGTTTGCAACACTGCAATTGCCGTCGTGCCTGCCGGCCACTTTGCCGACACGACTGCGCATGCACAGCCTGCAACGGGCCTGGGTTGTGACGGTGGATGAGCCGCAGCCCGACTGCTTCAGGCCCGTGGCGGTGCAGTTCGACTGGCTTTATCAGGGCGAAGGGGCGGCGCCGAGTCATTGTTGGCTGCCACTTGCACCAGCCCTGGTCGACGCGCCGTTGGTGGCACTGAGCGAGGGTGTCGAAGTGGTGGTGAGTTTCTTTGAAGGCGATCCGGATCAGCCGATGATCAGCGGCGTGCTACAGCCGTCGGTCGCTGGGGCGGACATCCGCGATGAGCCACCGTTACCGGACAGGCTGGTGAGTCAAGGCTTGCAGCAACTGCTGACCTCTGGCGAACCGTTATTGCTGTTGTGCCTGATTCCCGGCGGCGGCAGTTTCAGCCACTGCGCGCAAGCCGTGTGCAGTTGTCGGCTAGTGACCAAGCTTGAACAGAGCGGCGCAACATGAGTGGCGCGGCGCGCGAGCCGATAGCGCAGTGGTTGCTGCTCGATGGCCCGGATGCGACGCGGGCATTGACGATTTTGCGCCAGGGATTCGCCGAGGCGCAGCGGTTCTGGTTGTTCGACGGCACTGAGTTTGAACCGGTTTGTGAATACGGCCCGGTGCTGGTCGACTTGCGCGGTTGTCCGGCACTGGCGTCGTTGTGTTACAGCGATCCGGACACCTGGCGGGGTTTGTTGCTCGCGAGCGAGGCGTCGACGCAGGATCTGCTGAGTCATTTGCAGTGCATGCTCACGGTTTCTTTCGGGCTGAGTCATCGGGCTTTGCTCAGTTATTACAACCGTCAGACCGCGAGCTATTTTTTCGATGCCTGTGATGCCGCGGACCTGAGTCGCTGGCTCGGGCCGATCCGCCAGTTGCGCTGGTTCGGCGGGACGTGGGCCGACCGTGCGATCGGCAGTCAGGGCTGGCAGCAGTTGCGCAATCCGGGGCTGGCTGTCGAGCCCCTGAGCGTCGAGGAAAGCCTCACTCGCCGTCAGCGCGAACGCCTGCAAACCTGTCTGTTGGAGCAGCATATCTGGCGCTGGTGTCAATCGCTGGGAACCGACTACACGGCGATGGCCTCCCATGTTCAACAAGGTCTGGCGTTGGGATTCAGTGATCGCACGGTGCTCGACGCCTGGTTATGGCTACGCTTGCTGCATCCGCGAGCCGTGCTGGTGCCGCCACCGGAGGGCTTGACTCAGCAGGAGCGGCTTGAGCATGTGCGACGTCAGTGGCGCGGTGATCAAACTTGAAGTGAGGTTCGGCGCCTATGGCAGGTTTTTTTCGCAAGGGGCTCTGCTTGATGCCCGGCGCTCTTCTACTGTTGGCGCTGAGCGCCTGTTCGCCAGTGAAAGTGCTCAATGCGCTGACCCCCAGTCAAACGTACGACAAGACCACGGGTATCGCTTATGGCGACGATCCCCGGCAGAAGCTTGATGTCTATGTACCGCGTCACGCATTGGCCGATGCGCCGGTGGTGGTGTTTTTCTACGGCGGCAGTTGGAACAGTGGGTCGCGCGACGACTACACCTTTGTCGGCGAGGCGCTGGCGTCTCGTGGGATTGTCGTGGTGGTGGCGGACTACCGGTTATATCCGCAGGTGCGTTATCCGCTGTTTCTTGAGGACAGCGCGCGAGCGGTGGCCTGGACCCGAGCGCACATTCGCGAGTTTTCCGGCAATGCACAACGGATGTATCTGATGGGGCACAGCTCTGGTGGATACAACGCGGCAATGCTGGCCCTGGACGCCAATCTGCTTGGCGCGGTCGGAATGTCTCCCAAGGATCTGCGCGGCTGGATCGGTCTGGCCGGGCCGTACGATTTTCTGCCGATCGAGAATCCTGACGTGCGTCCAGTGTTCTTCTGGCCCCTTTCACCGCCGCAATCACAGCCGATCAACCACGTCAGTCGCGGTGCGCCCCCCGCGCTGCTCATCGCCGCGAGCACGGATGATCTGGTCGACCCGGCGCGCAACACCGCTGGCCTGGCGCGAAAAATGCGCGAGGTCGGGGTGTCGGTGCAGGATCTTTACTACTCGCGGCCCAGTCACATTACGTTGGTGGCGACGCTGTCGAGGCCACTGCGGGGACTGGCGCCAGTGCTCGATCAAGTGGTCGGTTTCATCAAGCACACGCCGACTCAGTGAGCGGCGCCGCTGAACCAGCCGTCATTGCGTTTGAGCCACCAGGCTTGCGCTCCGAGGGTCAGGCTACGCAGCACCATGAATAAAAGAAAGGTTATCCACAGACCGTGATTGCCCAGACCTTGCAGTGCCCAGGCAAAAGGCATGAGCAATACCACCGACATGAGCATGCCGTTGCGCATTTCCCGCGCGCGGGTGGCGCCGATGAACAGGCCGTCGAGCAGGTAGCTCCAGACCGCAATCAATGGCAAAACGGCAAGGTAGGGCAGGTAAGTGAACGCGGTATCGCGCACGCTCTGGATGTTGGTCTGCATCTCGATGAACAAATGCCCGGACAGTACAAACAACAGGGCAAAGCCGAGGCTCGCGATCAGTGACCAGCCACCGGCGACTACCAGTGATCGGCGCAAGCCCAGGCGATCACGGGCACCGATGGCGTGCCCGCACAAGGCCTCGACGGCGTGGGCCAGACCGTCCAGGGCATGGGCCGTCAGCAGCAAACCATTGAGCAATAGCGCATTGGCGGCAACCGTGGCGTCACCCAGTCGCGCGCCTTGCACGGTGATCAGAAAAAATACCGATTGCAGCGCCAGACTGCGGATGAATATGTCGCGGTTGACCGCCAGCAGTGGGCGCCAGCTCTGCCAAACCCTCAATGTCACCCAGACAATGTGCCCCGGATAGGCCCGCAGCGCCTTGCGGGTCAGCCACAGGCCGAGGAGGGCACCGCTCCATTCGGCAATCACCGAGGCCCGCGCCGATCCGACCACACCCCAGTCCAGGCCGATGACGAACCACAGGTTGAGGGCGATATTGATCAGGTTGGTGGTCAGCAGAATCGCCAGTGGCGCCCGGGCGTTTTGCGTGCCGAGGAACCAGCCGACCAGCGCATAGCTGGCCAGCGCGGCCGGCAGGCCGAACAGCCGGGTGTGGAAAAAATCACGAGTGAGTTGATCCAGCTCCGCCGACGGTTGCATGAAGTGCAGGGCAATTGCGCTCAGCGGCACACCCAGCGTGCCAAGCAGCAGTGCCAGCCCCATCGCCAGCAGCAAGCCTTGCAACAGAATCTGCCGCAACGCCGCGCCGTCGCTGCGCCCGGCGGCCTGCGCGGCAAATCCGGTGGTGCCCATGCGCAGAAAGCCCATGGCCCAGGCGAGAAAGGTATAGAGGCTGGCGCCGACCGCCACCGCGCCCAATTGATGGGCGTGGGGCAAATGGCCGATGACGGTGCTGTCGACCAGCGCCACCAGCGGTACGGAAATATTGGAAAGAATCATCGGCGCGGCAAGCGCCCAGACCTTGCGGTGAGTCGGGCGGTCGCGCCAGTCGGCGATCAGAGTGGACATGCGGGCTCCTTGGGGGAGCGGCATTGTAACGGTAGAAGCTGCCCTCACCCCAGCCCTCTCCCGGAGGGAGAGGGAGCCGATCTCGGTTTAATTCCTATCCCGAGTTCGACTCGGTATCTCAGGTCGGCGTACTTCTCGAAAACACCCCGGTCAGTCCCCTCTCCCTCCGGGAGAGGGCTAGGGTGAGGGGCTCTTGAAGGGTTAGTGAATAATCCAGCTAAGCAACCACAACCCCAGCAACAACCAGATGATCCCGGCAATGATCGACGCATTCATGAATGCCCGAATCGCTGACCACAACAGCATCAGCCCGACAATCAGCGCGATGATGCTGATGATCGAGGTGTCCATGCCCAGGGTTTTGGCCAGCCCGTCGACGAAGTTGCCGCCAGCATTGCTCAAAATATTGAAAAGCCCACTGAGCCCGTCGACGATAAAACGGATGACTGAACCGAGCGCCTGCCCGAGCCATTCGAAAAAGCTTTCTACCTGCATGTGTGCATCCTGATGAATGAGCTGAGCCTTGGGCCACAACGCGGGTGGCCGAGTTCCCTGCATGATAGTGGGTTTGCACCAATCCTGTGTGGGAGCGAGCCTGCTCGCGAAAGCGTGGTATCAGGCAAATCAACGTTGAATGACACACCGCATTCGCGAGCAGGCTCGCTCCCACAATAGATCATCGGTGCCGCTTGCCTTCAGGGCGCATCCCCCCGAAGCTATACGCCTTCAGGAGAACCCGATGAACCTTGTTGAACTGACCGAACGCCTGCACGCCATCCGCGACCGCAATGACTGGCGGCAATTTCACAGCCCGAAAAACCTCGCCATGGCGGCCAGCGTCGAGATGTCCGAACTGGTGGAGATTTTCCAGTGGCTGACGGAAGACCAGTCGCGCCAGTTGCCGCCGGACAAACTCGCCCACGCCGGGCAGGAAGTCGGCGATATCGTCCTGTACCTGTTGCTGCTGTGCAGCGAGTTGGGGTTGGACATGAATGAAGTGGTGCGCGCCAAGCTCGCCGACAGCGAACGGCGGTTCAGCTGATGAGCGACCGGCATTTCGATCAGTTGGCGACGCGCTTCGCCGAAAAAATCTACGGTGGCGCCAAAGGTGCGATCCGTCTCGCGGTGTTGCAGGCCGACCTCGCAGAAGCGCTGCCGGATCGACCGTTACGCGTCCTCGACATTGGCGGCGGTCTCGGCCATATGTCGCTGTGGCTGGCCGAGCGCGGCCACGAGGTGACCTTCACCGAGCCGGCCGCACCGATGCTCGAAGGCGCGCGCCAGCGTTTCGCCGAAGCCGGGCAGACCGCGACATTCATTCAGGCGCCATGGCAGGAACTGCTCGGGCAACTCACCGAGCCGTACGATCTGGTGATCTGCCACGCCGTGCTGGAATGGCTCGCCGAACCCCACGCGATCCTGCCTGTGTTGCATCAACTGACCAAACCCGGCGGCTGGCTGTCGCTGGCGTTCTATAACCGCGACGCGCTGATTTATCGCAATCTGCTCAAAGGCCATTTCAAGAAAATGCGCAAGAACGACATGGCCGGTGAAAAGCAGAGTCTGACTCCGCAGCAGCCCCTCGATCCGCGCGAATTGGCAACGCAACTCGACGGCCTGTGGCAGGTCGAAAGCCAGAGTGGGATCCGGGTTTTTCACGACTACATGCCGGTGGAATTCCAGGCCCGCGCCGAACTTGTGGATTTGCTCGAGATGGAGCTCGCTCACCGCCGTCACCCAAGCTTCGCCGGGCTTGGGCGCTACTTGCACTGGATCTGCCGGCCGATCTGATCGGAGCGCGACATGAAAGCTCAATCCGGGTTATTGCTGATGTGTCTGGGGTTGGCCGCCTGCCAGGGCAGCAACCCTTATGTGGCGCAGTCGCGGCCATTGCCGCCAGCACCGGCGCAAGCGGCCAACACCTTTGATCGCAGCGCTTACCCGGCGCCGCCGCGTGATTACGGGCGCTACCGCAGTTGGGCCTGGCTCAACGGGCAATTGCCGCCGGGCACCGCGTGGGCGGACTCGGCGCAAGTGGCCGAAGCGGTGAGCAATGCCCTGGATCAGCGCGGCTTGCGCCCGTTGCACGACAATCGCCCAGCCGACCTGTTGGTCAGTGCTCATCTGAGCCTGCAAACCCGCTTGCGTCAGGTGCAGGACGATTACGGCTACTACGGCGGCGGATACAGTGGCTATGATCGTTATGGACGCGGCTACGGCATGTACAACAGCGTGCCGGTCGTGCGCACCTATTCCGAGCAGGTCGTGGTGGTGCAAGTCGATCTGTTTGACGCCGGCACGGGCCAACCGGTGTGGAGTGCCAGCGCGGAAACCGGCGCCAAGGGCAGCCCGATTGACCGCACGGATTCGATTCGGGAGGCTGTGGAAAAAGCCATGTCGGCGTATCCTCCCGGTTAGCTTCCTGCAAATGAGAAGCTCTAGCAGGTTCATGTCTTCAACCGGAGAAAAACCATGTTCCGCCGTCTCGCTTTACTGGCCATGGCCGCGCTGCTCAGCGCCTGCGCCGCCAATCAGGTCAATCATGACTTTGATGCCAGCCGCGATTTTGCCGCCTATCGCAGTTGGAGCTGGAAAGACCCCGCCCTGCAATATCGCCCCGATGATCCGCGGATCAAAAGCGACCTGACCGAGCAACGCATCCGCCAGGCGGTGGCCGATCAGCTCGACCAACGCGGGTTGCGTCCTGCGGCGGCGGGCGCCAAGGGTGATCTGAACGTGCAGACCTACCTGATCGTCGAGGATCGTCAGCAGCAAGTGACGACCAATTACGGCGGCGGTTGGGGTGGCCCGTGGAACGGTTATTGGGGCGCGCCGATGTACAACGAAACGCGCAACATCACCTACAAGGTCGCGACTATCCAGATCGACCTGATCGACGGCAAGGACGGCAAACTGGTGTGGCGCGGCAGCGATGAACAGATGCTCGCCAGCAGGCCCAATCCGGAAGATCGCAGCAACGCCATTCGTGAGACCGTCGCCCGCATCCTTACCAACTATCCACCGCGCTGAATCAAAGTCGACTCACTTTCCAACGATGGGAGCCAGCACGCTGGCTCCCATCGTTGTTTTATGGCTTACCAAATGGCGCGTTGCCACTAGCCGCGTCTACACTCAAAACCACCAATGGAGGTTGCGCTCGGCAGTGCGCCGGCAAAGGAGTGCGCGATGTCGCCTCGTTCGCAATTCAATGGCCGGGTCCGGCAGCGCGGGGCGATCGGCTTGACGGCCGCGCTGACTCTCGGCCTGGCGCTGGTGTGCATGGTACTGGTGGTCGACAGCGGTCGTTTGTACATGGAGCAACGGCGCTTGCAGCGGGTGGTCGATGTCGCCGCGCTGGAGGCCATATCGCGCGGTGGCGATTGCCTGCCCGGCGGCAACGCCACGGCCAACAGTTACGCCACGGCAAGTGCGGCGCGCAACAGTTTTACCGTTGAGCAGGGCACGACTCTGACGGTGACCTGCGGCACCGTACAAACCGGCGGTGACAACCTGCG
Source organism: Pseudomonas crudilactis (assembly GCF_013433315.1). Lineage (GTDB taxonomy): Bacteria > Pseudomonadota > Gammaproteobacteria > Pseudomonadales > Pseudomonadaceae > Aquipseudomonas > Aquipseudomonas crudilactis. The sequence goes on from NZ_WXVV01000003.1 coordinate 227,719, forward strand.
TGTGTTCAGCGCCCAAGCCAGCAAGAAAGAAGCCATCAGCGTGGTTGCCACCCGGGTGGTGCCGACCAGTGTGGCCGCCGCGCTTTACGCAATGTTTTCGCCGGGCAGCGTGTCACCCACCACGCTTCTGCGCGCTACAGCCGTCGGCGCCTCCACCATACTGCCGCCTCAGGCCCAATTGACCATCGGTACCACTCTGGTCACCATCGATGCGAGTAAGTCCGCGGCCCTTAACGCGATCTGGGGGGGAATGCTCGGCGGCAACCTGAATCTCAGCGTCGCCGGATGGCAGGGGCTGGTGGACTCCAATATCAACCTGCTTGGTTACCTCAATCAACTGGCGCTCGATATCAGCCTGGACGCCGGCAACTACACCCAACTGCTAGGCAAGAACATCAAGATCGGCCAACTGATCGACACCGCTATTACCGTGCTGACCAAGGGCGGCACCACTACCAGTGTGGCGGTCGACGGTTTGCTCGGGTTGAAGGCCGGGGTCGGCAGTACCGAAGTGGCGCTTGGACAATTGCTGCAGTTGCAGACCGGGGCGACGTCCGCAGCGTTGAATGCCAATCTCCAGGTGTTTCAGTTGCTTGAAGCCGTCGTGCAAGTGGCCAACAGTCAGAACGCGTTGGTGGTGTCAGCGCCGCTGAATATTCCGGGGCTGGTCAATGGTTCGGTCAAGACCAGAGTCATCGAGCCGCCGCAACTCTCGGCACTCGGTAACCCTGTGCTGGCCAAGGCCGACCCCATGGGGCCCAACCGCATCTACGTGAAGACCGCGCAGGTGCGCACCTTGATCTCACTGAACCTGCCGGTGCTGTCCAATGTGGCCGGGCTCGCCAGTGCCATTGTCAGTACACCGCTGGTGGGCGGGCTGACCGATACCCTGAACAACCTGCTGCACTTGAACATCGCCGGCACATTGAACTCGTTGTTGTGCACGCTGGGCGGTACCTGTCAGCGCACCCATTTACAGATTCTTCCGACGTCGCGCATCGACATCCTCCTGGAGGCCGCTGCCGCCGATAGTCACGTCACGGATTTCAACTGCCTGAGCGACGCCAGCCGAAGCCTGACTACCCAGACCAACTCCTCGCTGGTCAAGCTCAAGGTCGGCAAAATCGATCCTGCCAATGCTTTTTCATCCGCAACGGATGTCACGGTAGAGCCGTTGGCGCTGATCGATGTCGGGGTCATCACCTGCACTATTCCCTTGTTGGGACTGGGTGCGGCGACCTGCGATCTCAACTCGCGCAAACCGTTCTACGGCGGTGGCCTTGGCGTGAAGGTCGACACCTCGGTGGCCAGTACCCAGAACATCCACACCTACAACCAGCCTCCGGAAATAAAGCAAACGCCGCTGACCTACAGCTTCGGTACACAAGGCGTGGTCAACAGCCTCAAAGGCACATTGAGTGGCGTTCAGGTCCAGGCATACAAACCCACCGGTTCGAGCCTGTTGGGTGGCCTGCTGACTACGACCGCCGACGTGCTGGCCAGCGTCAACAACACGCTGGGCGTGGTCATCGATAACCTGCTCAGTCCGGTGCTTGACCCGATTCTCGACAGCTTGCTCAACCTCCTCGGCATCACGCTGAACAAAGTCGATGTCGGTGCCAATCTCAGTTGCCGGCCAGCCGGCCAACCGACACTGGTGATCTAGGGGGCGTTCAGCGCAATCGGCAGTTCGATGCAGAACCGCGCACCCTCCTCGCCGTTGCGCACGCTCAGGCGCCCGCCCATGTTGTCGATGATGCCGTAGCTCACCGACAAGCCCAGACCGGTGCCGACACCGACCGGTTTGGTGGTGAAGAATGGCTCGAAAATACGCTCCAGCAGGCGAGGGTCAATGCCGCCCCCGTTGTCCTCGACCCACAGCCGCACCACGTGCTCATCGCACTCGGCATGCACGGCGATCCACGGCTGAAAGTCGCGATCGGCCTCGCGCCTGGCGAGCAAGGCATCGCGGGCATTGACCATCAGGTTGATCAGCACTTGCTCGAGCTGATCGACGTAACCGCGCACCTGCACCTGGAAACAGGCTTCCTTGATTCGCAGCTCGACGCCTTTGCCGCGCAGGCCTTCCGACAACAGCGACAGGGTGCCTTCGATCGCATCCAGAGGATTGAATGGATGCTGTTCGACTTCCGAGCGGCGGCCGAACACGCGCATGTGATCCACTACCCGAGCGGCCCGTTGTACCTGGGCGTCAATGCGTTTGAGTTTGTCGGTCAGATAGTCGATCTGCACATCGCCATTGCCCAAGCGTTTGAGCACATTGACGATGGCCATGCGCATCACGTTCAGCGGTTGATTGATCTCATGGGCAAGACCTGTAGCCATCTCGCCGAGGGTGGCCATTTTCGCGCTTTGTGTCAGTTGTTGTTGGGAGCGCCGCACCTGCGTGTTATCTCGGCCCACCGCCTGCACCTCAAGCAGGCACCCGTGTTCATCGAACACCCCTCGATCCGACCAGACCCACCACGCATGTTCGCGACCGGGCAGGCGCAGATTGATTTCAGCAGTGCTCACCGGCTGTTCCGGGGTCAGTTGCGCCAAGCGCTCAACGAATGCCTGGCGCTGTTCGTCGGACATCCAGCTGCCCAGATTCACTCCGGGCAATTGCGCGGCCGTACACTCCAGATAATCCGCCAGTGGCCGGTTGCCGAAGGTCAGGGTCAGGTCGGGACGATAGCGACAAATCATCGCCGGCGAATCTTCCACCAGCATCCGGTAACGTTCCTCGCTGGCCTTGACCTGCTCGGCGGCGAGGGTCGCTTCGGTGACGTCCAGCCACAACCCCACCACTTCCACGGGCAGACCGAGATCGTTGCGCAGCAACTTGGCCTCGTCGAGCAGCCAGTGCGCATGGCCTTGGCGATCGAGTACCCGATAGCGTGCGCTCACCGAGCCTTCGCGCAGTAACTGGCGGGTGCGTTCGAAATAGCCTGGGCGGTCATCCGGGTGTATGTGTTCCACCAGTCGGCCATCGGCGCAGTCGGCGAGACTCCAGCCCAGCAGGGGTTGCAGGCTGGCGCTGAAAAACGTCGGTTGCAAAGCCCCTTCAACGTAGCGCTGCACGTAGATCACCGCCGGGGAACTGGCAATCAGATTATCCAGCCGTGCATGGGCGGTGGCGGCCTGTTGCTGCTGGTGCTTGATGTCGCTGATGTCGAGCATGAACCCGACCAGGCGTCGTTCGGCGCCGATGCCCAGCGACTGGCCTTGCAGGCGATACCACTGCGGCAACGGTTGCTCATCGAGTTGCCAGCGCACACACAATTGCAGTGGCGTGCCGTCGTCTTGCAGGGCTTGCAGACGACTGCGCAGTTCATCTCGATCGGCGGGATGCACGCGGCCGAACCATTCCTGAATCGGTACCCGCGCGGCGTGCAAACCGAGGTTGTCGGCCAGCGTCGGAGCCAACTGCACGTCGGCGCTCGCGCTGCTGACTTCCCACCACCCGCTGCCGAGCAACGCTTGCAGACTCTGCAAACGTTCCAGTTGCTGATGATGGCGATGCTCGCGCAAGCGTTCCAGCAAGGGCGCGGCCACGGCAGCGGCCATCAACAGCCAATCGTGATCGCTCAGATCCGGTGCCTGCTGCTGTGCGTCACAGCCGGCGCACAGCAGCCACGCCGCCACGCCCTGGGCATCGCGGTAGGGCACGGCGAAGCCTTCGTTCGGGCCAAACAGCGTACTCAGGCGTGGCTGCTCTGCGGCTCGCAAACGTTGCGGTAATGCACCGTTCAGGCTGTCGAGGCCCGTGCCCAATGGCTGTTGATCACGCCATACCTGCGGCGCATTGAGCGTCGCGTAATGCTGATGAATCTGCCAACCCTGACCTTGCTCGTCGAGCAGCGCCACGGCCACACACGGAATGTGCAAATGCTGGCTCAAGCGTTGCAACTGTTCGCCCAGCACCTGGGGCAGGCGCGCAAGGCTGCCCAGGCGCAACTGGTCGCGGATCTGCGTGGCCAGCCACTGGCATTGTTCGCGGCTGCGTGCCTGACGACGATCGCTGAGCAAGTCACCGATGTCCAGCAACTGTAAAAGCCAGCCGTCACCCTGCGGCTGTACCCAGCCACGCAGGTGCAACGGTGGGCCAGTGAGGCTGAAAAAATCGAGGTCGAGCAACTGACTTTGCCAGTCGACGGGATTGCCCTCCAGGGCGAGGCTGTTATGGGGCAACACATATTCCAGCAAATGCGCGGGATGGCTGCCGGATATCCGCGGCGCCAGCACATGGCGCAACGGCCCGCTCAGGTGATTGACGTGACCGTCGCCATCCAGATACAGCTGCAAACCGACGCTCGACACCACAGGGCTGTCCGTCGGCCGGACCGTGTCGGCGTGTCGATTGAGCAGGCGACCGAACAACTTGTCACCGGAACTCAAAATTGCAGGCTCGACGAGGCGCGCAGTGTCGCAGGCAGGCGCGGTACCGAGCCGATTCCCGGCAACACCAGAAACGGCAGCGCCTGATTCAATTTGCTGGTGGGATAGTTGATGGTCACGGTCAACACGCCACCGACATAGGTAATGCTGCTATCGGTGGTGGCGTTGAAGTTCAAGGCACCGGGCAGCCAGGCCAGTTGCCGGCTCAGTTCGGCTCGGGCAGCGGCCGTGACCGCGCTGGAGTAATTGGCGCTGGCCGGATCCAGCGCGACGCTGCGGCGCACTGCCACGGCGGTGGACTCATTGAATGACTGCATTAACAGCAGCGGCAGGCTGTAGCTGACCAGGCCATAAAACACGGCGAAGAAGACGATGAACACCAACGCGAATTCGATAGCGACGGCGCCTTTTTGCTTGCGGGGGAGGCCGGATTTCATGAGTGCGTCTACCCTGACATTCACTACGTAATATCAGCATAGAATCATTCGGCCAAAACGGACGTTTTTTACCGCATGCACAGCTTTGTCCTACTGATCTGGCTGACGCTATGCGCGGCACAGGATGCCCGGCAGCGGCATATCAGCAACAGCCTTACTTTGGGAGCAGGCGCATTGGCAGCGCTGTATTTACTGCTCAATGGTCACAGCTGGCTTGGCGCCGATGTCATTCATAGTGGATGGGCCGTACTGCTGGCTCTGACGTTGTCCCTTCCTGGTTATATCCTGAAACGATTCGGCGCGGGCGATGTGAAATTAATGACAGCCTTGGCGCTGGCGACAGACGGCACAATCCTGCTCGGCGCGTTTGCCGGCGCCGCGCTGTCCAGCGCGCTCTGGCTCCTGCTCGTGCCAAAACTCTGGCTGCATATGAGTCAACGGCTTAGAGAATATCTTCGATATTTCGGGCCAGATGCGTCAAAAAAGCTGCCATTTGCACCGTTCGTGCTGATTGGAACCTGTGTGACGTTGTATTGGATCCATTAGTCGTCTCGTGCCACTACTGCTATGTACATAGTCGGAAAGTAGGTCTACTTTCAAATCAACGTTGTACAGCCTCGTGCTGTCAGTACAGGAACGGTCAGCCTTTGGCTTGGTCAGGGAGTGGCAAGTGAACAACCTAGCGTCTGCAATGAAGGTTCTGGTGGTCGACGATCAGCCGCTGATTGTCGAGGAGCTCTGCGAATTCCTCGAAAGCAGCGGCTACCGTTGCGTGCCTTGCGAATCGAGCAGGCAGGCAATCGAGCAATTCATTGAAGACCCTGCCATCGGTCTGGTGCTTTGTGATTTGCACATGCCGGACATGGATGGCATAGAGCTGGTGCAGGAACTGCAGCGGCTGTCTGGCAAACATCGAGCGTTCGAGGCCATCATGCTCACCGGTCGCGCCGACAAGCAGGACGTGATCAAGGCGTTGCGCGCCGGGATTGCCGATTACTACCAGAAGCCGATTGATCTGGACGAGTTGCTTGAAGGTTTGCAGCGCCAGGAAGCGGCCTTGCAGGAGCGGCAGAAAACCCTGCATCTGGGGCACCTGAATCAAAAGCTGCAATACCTGTCGGAGTCCATCGACGACCTCTATCAGGATCTCGACAAAGTCCGTCGCGGGCCTTCGCCGGTGATACACGAGGTACCGGGTGATGGGGAGGTTGTGGAGATCCCGGCGATCTTCAACCAGTTGTCGCCACGTCAGCTTGATGTCGCGCGGTTGGTAGGCAAAGGACAGACCAACTATCAGATCGCCTGCGAATTGGGGATTACTGAGAACACGGTAAAACTTTATGTTTCCCAGGTCCTGCGCCTGACGCACATGCATAACCGCACCCAATTGGCACTGGCGTTGTCACCGGGCAATCCTGGCCGTCAGCGCGTGACTGCACACTGACCTCCGGTGCTCCCGGTGTTCTGCGCAATCAGCCACCGCGAACGCTGTTGGCCTTCTGCTTGGGAAACAGGTTGTCCAGGGTTTCCAGCAAGCGCACGTGATAGATCGGTTTGCGGAACAGATCCAGTACCTGCAGACGCAGCATGTCGCTGACATCCTCCATGTCCGCATGACCGGAAGTGACGATCACCGGCAAATGCTGGCGCGAGGTGTGTTCGCGCAGACGCTTGATCAGCGACATGCCGCTTTCCTCCGGCATGCGCAGATCAGTGATCACCAAAGCGATATCGGGATGGCGGGTGAGATGATGAAGCGCGAGCTTCACCGACGTGGCGGTATGACAGGTGAAGCCTTCGCCCTCCAGCAACTCCGCAAGCTCCAGCAGTGCGTCCTCCTCATCGTCGACGAGGAGCAACTGCTGGCGTGGAGTGTGTGGAGAGTTCATAGGCAACACCTGCAATGGACTGAGTGCTGACGGTAGAACCCAATGGCCGCATTGACAAGTATCGGGTCCGATCAGCTGCCGGTGACGGCGGGTGTCAGCGCAGTCTGGATAGCAGTCAGAATCCTGGTGACCTGAGTGCCGATGCCGTTACCGAATGCAGCAATCACCAGCGCTACGAGACCGACCACCAGCGCGTACTCGATAGCCGAGGCGCCTTCGGTGTCTTTGGCCAGGCCTTTGAAGAACGCGATCTCGGATTTGATTTTCGCAACAACGCGGGAATACGACATGAGAATTCTCCTTGAGCGCACCAGGCGTTACGCGTTCGCAACATGATTTCCCTGTGCCAGCATCAGCATTGTCGGCATTCCTCGACCCTACAACTGTAAGAACGGATTAACACCTAAGTAGTACTCAGCGATAAAACGCAAAAAAACCACGTTTGGCGCTTTAGGCCTCTACTTTCGTTGGATATTTCGGCCTTCGTAATGGCGTTTTGTTCGGCCTGCGCTACCGTCAAATAGCGAAATAGTTACTTGTTCATAGCTGCCTGATTGCGAATTTGTCTCGATGGAACCACGGGTCATTGCAAAAGACACAACGCAGCGGGAAAGGGAGAGCCGTCATGAACAGTCGCGTTACTTTAGGCTTGGCCGGATTGTTCTTGCTGGGTGCCATCGTCGCCGGATATTGGGGGCTCACCTTGAGCCGTCAGCCGGTTGCCGAACCGGCCACAGCACCGGTCGCCGTTGCCGTCGTACCACCGTCCGCGGAACCTGCGCCAGTCGAAGATCCTACCCGCCAACCGGTGGTAGTGCTGCTGCGCGACATTGCGCCGTTCGTGACAATCACGGCTGCCGATGTGGCGGTGGAAAAACTGCGCACCGCGCCCGCCGGCAGCCTCGGCACCGTCGATCAGGTGGTCGGTCGTACAGCGTGGCGGCCCTTGAGCGCCGGCAGTTGGCTGAGCGAAGAAAGCTTCGAACCCGGCAGCCGACTGTCCCGGATGATCCGCCCCGGTGAACGGGCGCTGGCCGTGGCGGTGGATGAAGTGATCAACGCCGGCGGCCAACTCGCGCCCGGCGATTACGTCGACGTGCTGCTGTTTTTGCGCAAGGACGAAAACACCCCACAGGCCTCGGCGCAATTGGTCGTGCCAGCGGTCCGCGTGCTGGTGGTCGGCAGCCAGAGCGGCCTGACCAACGACGGCCAACCGGCCAGCCCGGCGCGCAGTGACGACGAACGCCTCAAACAAGAGCAGCAACGCATGGCCGCGCGCAGCGTGGTGCTCGCCGTGCCTGAAGCGTTGCTCAGCCGTTTGATGCTGGCGTCCGGCGCCGGTGTGTTGCGCCTCGCGGTGCGCAGTGCCGATGAACAGCAACTGGCGAAATACTGGGCCGGAGAAAACGACGCCGCCACCCGCCTCGATACACCGCGCCGTGACCTGCTCGAGTTCAGCCAGTTGTCCCTGAGGGCTCCCCCCAGAGTCATGGACGTGGCCGCTCAACCCGCCCCACGCAAAGCCACCGTGGAAGTGATTCGCGGTGCCGATACTGCACAACCCACTCCCTGATTCGAGCAAGGACGCCTTTACATGCGCACACGCTTTACGCCCCTGTTCAACGGCTTGTTTCGAGCCTCGCTGTTGAGCGTCGCCTCGATCGGCACTGCCGTCGCCGCCACCGGCAACTGCGCCGCGCTCGGCTCGTTGCCGGCGACACTGGAAGTCGGCGAAGGCCTGCAACAGGCACTGCAATCCCCCGTGGCGATCACTCGGGTGGCGGTGGGCGACCCGAAAATCGCCGATGTGCGCGTGACCGGTGATCAAGGCATCCTGCTGACCGGCGTCGCGCCAGGCGCCACTACGCTGATGATCTGGAGCGCCTGCGCCAGCGCGCCGCGCCAGAGCATGGTGTTCGTCCAGGGCAAGGCCAGTGCGGCGATGACCACGGTTTCCCTGCCGGCGACAGGTGATCCGACGTTGCCCTCGCAGGTGCAGACAGACATCCGCTTCGTCGAAGTCAGCCGGACCAAACTCAAAGAGGCCGGCACTTCAATCTACGGTAAAGGCTCGAACAACTTCCTGATCGGCGCTCCCGGCACGGTGCCGGGCACCGGCGTCAGACCGGGTACGGTGCCGATCATTGCGCCGAACATTCCCTTGGCCAACGACATGTTCAACATCGTCTGGGGCGGTGGCAGCAGCAAATTCCTCGGCATCGTCAACGCGCTGGAAGGCAGCGGGTTCGCCTACACCCTGGCGCGGCCAAGCCTGGTGGCGTTGAGCGGGCAAAGCGCAAGCTTCCTTGCCGGCGGTGAAATTCCGATCCCGGTGCCCAGCGCCAACAGCAACAGCTACTCGATCGAATACAAGGAATTCGGTATCCGCCTGACCCTGACACCGACGGTGGTCAGCAACGACCGCATCGCCCTCAAAGTCGCCCCGGAAGTCAGCGAACTGGACTACAACAATGGCGTGACCATCGGCGGCACCACGGTGCCGGCGTTCACCATTCGCCGCACCGATACCAGCATCTCTCTGGCAGACGGAGAAAGCTTTGTCATCAGCGGTTTGATCAGCACCCGCAACGCCTCTGAAGTGAACAAATTCCCCGGCCTTGGCGACATCCCGGTGCTCGGTGCGTTCTTTCGCAATTCATCGATCAATCGCGAAGAGCGAGAGTTGCTGATGATCGTCACCCCGCATCTGGTGCAGCCACTGGCGGCCAATGCGCCGCTGCCGTCGCTGCCCGGGGAAAGACTGCGCAACTACGATCCGAACTGGTATCGCTTGTACTTCCTCGAAAACGGCAACTTCGATAAACGCAGCGGGTTATCGCAATGAGCCAGAGCCTGAGCCAGACCTTCCTCGCCATCACCCGCAACGACACCGATCTTGAGTGGCTGCAAGGGGCGCTGGCCCCCCTCGGTCAAGTGGTCAGCGCCGGTGGCGGCAGCCTTGACGAGTTGCTGGCGCTGGTCGACGTGACCTTTGCCAGCCTGGTTTTCGTCGGCCTCGATCGTGATCATCTGGTGGCCCAGAGCGCCTTGATTGAAGGCGTGCTGGAAGCCAAACCGATGCTTGCCATCGTCGCCCTCGGTGACGGCATGGATAACCAGTTGGTGCTCAATGCAATGCGTGCCGGTGCACGGGATTTTGTCGCTTATGGCTCGCGCTCCAGTGAGGTAGCCGGGTTGGTGCGGCGTCTGAGTAAACGTCTGCCCGCGGTGACCCCCAACACGCAGCTTGGTGGCCTGACCGTGCTTTATGGTGTGCAGAGCAACGCCGACGGTGCTCTGCTCGCCAACCACATGGCGCTGGTGGTGCAGAAGAGTGGCCAGCAAACCCTGTTGCTCGATCTGGGCCTGCCGCGCGGTGACAGTCTGGCGTTGCTCGGGCTTGAGAGTTCGTTCCATTTCGGCGATGCGTTGCGGCACTTGCGGCGGCTCGACGCGACCCTGATCGACAGCGCCTTCACGAGCGCCGAAGCCGGTCTGCGCATTCTTGCCTACGCCAACGGCGACGAGCCACTGGAGCGTACCAGTGCCGCCGAGTTGTACATGTTGCTCAGCGCCCTGCGCCAACACTTCCAGCACATCGTGGTCAACCTCACCGGGCAACCCGACAGCGAAGCGCTGCGAACCTTCGTCAGCCATTGCGACAAGCTGCTGTGGTACACCGATCAGAATGTGCTCGATTGTCGGCGCAACCTCGCGGTGCTCAACCTGTGGCGCGAAAAAGGCATGAAACTCGACCACGGGCGATTGCTCGTGGACCGCTACCTGCGCCACGTCGCACCGGATTCCGAGACGCTCGGCAAGAGCTTTGGCCTGGAGGTGATTGCGGTGCTCGCCTACAGCCCGGAGATCCGTCTGAACGCGAAAAACCAGGGCGTCAGCCTGTTCGAGCTGGCCCCGCGTGAGGCCATCAGCCAGAGTCTGCGCACCCTCGGCGAACGCCTTGCGAAACGCTCCGAAGGCATGGCCAAACCCAAGGTCAGCTGGTTCGACCGCCTGCGAGGTACCTCATGAACGGCGAGCAATTGTTTGGCGGGCCGCAGCGCAACGCGTCCGGCAACACTGATCACGACGGGCTGAAACTGGTACTGCACCGTTACATCATCGACGCCATCGAAGAGTCCGGGAAAAACCTGCTGGAAGGTTCGCGGCAGGTGCTGTCGCAGTTCGTCATCGACAAGGTTGCCGAGTACATCGCGCGCCTGCACCTGGCGATTTCCCGTTATGAAATGGAACGTCTGGCCGAAGAAATCGTTGATGAGCTGACCGGTTTCGGCCCGCTGGAAGTACTGTTGCGCGACAGCGCCGTCACTGAAATTCTGGTCAACGGCCCGCACCGGGTGTTCATCGAACGCGATGGCGTGCTGCACTTGAGCGATCTGCGTTTTATCGATGCGCATCACGTCGAACGGGTGATGCAACGCATCCTCGCGCCGCTGGGGCGACGCCTCGATGAATCGTCGCCGATGGTCGATGCGCGCCTGCCCGATGGCAGCCGGGTCAACGCGATCATCCCGCCGATCGCCCTTGACGGGCCGTGCCTGTCGATCCGGAAGTTTCGCAAGGACATGCTCAAGAGCACCGACCTGATGGCGATGCAGACCATCGATCAGGCGATCTACGACTTCATCGAGGAGGCAGTGGGCAAGCGCTGCAACATCCTCATCAGTGGCGGTACCGGCACCGGTAAAACCACCTTGCTGAATATCCTCAGCCAGTTGATCAGTCCCCACGAACGGCTGGTGACCATCGAGGACGTTGCCGAATTGCAGCTTGGCCATCCCCACGTCGTGCGCCTGGAAACGCGCCCGCCGAACGCCGAGGGCCACGGCGAAGTGAAAGCCAGCGACCTGATTCGCAACGCTCTGCGCATGCGCCCTGACCGGATTATCCTCGGTGAGATTCGCGGCGTTGAAGTCGTCGACGTCCTCACCGCAATGAACACCGGCCACGATGGCTCGATGAGCACCGTCCACGCCAACAATGCTCAGGACGCTCTGCTGCGTCTGGAAACCCTGGTCGGACTGACCGGCCGCACCATCGCCGAACGCACCTTGCGCCAGATGATCTGCGCCGCGCTGGACGTGGTGATTCAACTGACGCGAATGCCGGACGGGCGCCGTTGCGTCAGCGAAGTGGTGGAAGTGGTTGGCGTGCGTGACGACGTGTACGTCACCAATACCCTGTTTCGCCTTGATCGGCGCAGTGGCCTGGGCTTTCTGCGCGAAGCCATCAACCCGGCCGGCGACAAGTTGCGCCGCGAACCGACGCTCGCGCACTGAGGGCCGACGGCATGCTCAAACCGTTGTTGCTGATCGTCATTTGCCTGGCCTTGCTCGGGCTGTCGCTGCGCCTGTTCTACAACAGCTGGCGCCAGAGTGGCACCGAGCGGGTGCTTGATCGGCTGAATCAGGGGCAGCCGCAAATGACCGTGAGCGCCCCTTATTGGGCCGGGCTGGAGCGCGCATTCCTGCGCGCGGGGTTGGGCCGGCCAACCGAGCGTATCGGGGTCTGGCTGTTGCTCTGGGCCTTCGCGATTCTGATCGGATTTGCGCTGGCGGGATGGATCGGTCTGCTGGTGCTGATCGTGCTGCCACCGCTGGCGCTGCGTGTGTATGTCAGTTGGCGTTATCAGCGCCGATTGCGGCGAATGATCGAACAACTGCCGGCACTGCTCGATCACACCGTGCGCAGCCTGAAGTCCGGGCGTACCCTCGCTGACGCAGTGCTCGGTGGCATCGAGGCCAGCGAGTATCCGTTGAAAGACGCCATGGCCCGGGTCCAGCGCAACGTGCAGTTGGGCGTAAGTCTGCCGGACGCCGTATCGGATCTGGCAGAGCTTTACGAGCGCGATGAGTTTCGCCTGTTCGCCCTCGGCCTCAAGGTCAATCATCGTTACGGCGGCAACGCCAGCGAGTTGCTGGAGAACCTGATCAAGATGATTCGCGAGCGCGATCAGGCCTCCCGCCAATTGCGTGCCATGACCGGCGAAACCCGCCTTACCGCGTGGGTGCTGGGCTTGTTGCCGATCATCATGGCCGGGTATTTCCTGATAGCCAATCCGGTTTATCTGGTCGCCATGTGGCACGACCCTTCCGGACAGCGGATGCTGGCCACGGCGTTCGGCATGCAGGTAATCGGCAGTCTTCTACTCTGGCGGATGTTGCGCAGCCTATGACGACACCCTTGATGATCAGCGCTTTGCTGCTGCTCGGCGCCGCGCTGTTGCTGCTGAGCAGTCTGTTCGACCAACGCCGCCGTACCCGGCAGATCAGCCGGCGCCTGGAGGGTGACCTGCTGCGGCAAAATCGCTTCGGCAACTTGCTGCAAGTGCTCGGCGACAGCAAAGTCGGGCAGCACAGCGTCAAACTCGACAACGAAACCCAAACCCTGCTCAACCGCCTGGGCTGGCGCAGCGCCCGCCAGCGTTCGCTGTTCGCTGCCTGTCAGATCGGTTCGCCGTTATTGCTGCTGGCCCTGACGGTGCTGCTGCAGTCGGTGTTTTTTCCCACCGTGCAAAGGCCGTGGATTGCACCGTTGTTCGCCCTCGGCGTCGGCTATCTGTTGCCCAAGCGGCTGCTGGTGATCGCGGTCGCGCGGCGGCAGAAACAACTGGCCAGTGAGATCAGCACGTTCATTCCGCTACTGCGCATCCTCTTCGAATCCGGCATGGCCGTGGAGCAGGCATTGCGTGTGCTGAGCCATGAAGGCCAAGCCTTGCTGCCAGTGCTGACCCAAGAACTGCGGCTGGTGTTGAGCCGTGTCGATTCCGGCCTTGAACTGGGCGAAGAACTGAACAAAGCCACGCAATTGCTGGCGGTCGACGAGTTCACCGACACCTGCGTGATTCTTCAGCAGTTGCTGTATCAGGGGGGCGGGGCAATGAAATCACTGCTCTCGCTCAAGCAACTGCTCGATGACCGGCGCCTGACGCGCCTACAGGAATACATCTCGAAAATGTCCGCGAAAATGTCCGTCGTGATGATGCTGTTTCTCTTCCCGGCGTTATTGATTGTCCTCGCCGGCCCGGGTTTTACCGCCCTGGCGAAGGCGTTGGGTGCTTGAGGAGTGGTGATGAAAGCAATGATTGCAGGTGTCTGTGTGCTGATGCTCGGGGGCTGCGCCAATACCGGGCAAAACCCGTGGGAGGCGCTGACCAACAACGCCAGTTGCGGCAAATTGAGTTCCGAACAACAGCTGTCACTGAATCTGGCCGACGACATGGCCAACGACGGCAAACTGCACGCCAGCCTGGCCAACCTGCAGAAACTGCCGGACAACCTCGCCGATGTGCGCCTGCGCAAGGCCAAGGTTTACCGTTTGCTCGGGCGCAGCGAAGCCGAGCCGTTGTATCGCAGCCTGCTCGGCACGTGTCTGGCTGCCGAGGCCGAGCATGGTCTGGGCCAACTCGCGGCAGCCAGGTCTGACTACGGTCAGGCTCAGGCGCACTTGCAACGTGCCGCACGGTTGGCGCCGACCGACGAAAAAATCCGCAATGATCTGGGGGTGGTTTACCTCAATCAATTGCGTATCGAAGACGCGCGTTTCGAATTCCTCACCGCTATGGAGCTTAAGCAGAGCGACTCATTGGCGGCGTTGAATCTGGTGACACTGCTGCTCTATCAGGATGACTGGACCCGCGCCGCCGAACTGGTCAGTCGCCTCGGTCTGAGCCCGGCGCAATTCAGCGAGGCCCAGAGCCGCGCGGAAAAACTCAAAGTGCCCAGCCCATCGCCTGCCGCCGTCACGGCGATGCTCAAGTAAGGAGACCTGCGATGAAAACCGTGATGCTTTGCCTTGGCTTGCTGGCACTGCCACTGACCAGCTACGCCATCGACGCTGGCCCGTCATCGGCCCAGCAACAGGAAACCGAAGGCTGGCTGCTGCTGCAAAGCCGCAACAAAGCCGCCTCACCGAAGGTGCAGACGGCTACGCCGACAGAACGCGAACTGGCTATGCAGCGCTGGCTGAAAAGCTACCAGCATGAGATCCCGGAGTTTTTTGATCAGCAGCAGGGGGGCGAGGTCGCCAGTGGTTCGGGGGGCTGAGTTGCCTCACAGGTTACCGCGTCATCGTTCATCGCGAGCAGGCTCACTCCTTCAGCGGAACACACGCGAAATGCAGGCGTGAGCCTGCTCGCGAATGCACTCAGACAAGCGCCGCCCCCTCTACAGTTGATAACTGAAGCTGATGCTGTACCGCGGCTTGCGATTGAAAGTATCCAGCGCTTCATCCGACATCGCCTTCGCCGCCTCCAGCGCAATGTTGTAGTACTTCGCATCACCAAAGCGCAGGCCGACCGCCGCTGATGACAGGTTGTTGGCCTGCACCGGCAACTGATTGAACCAGCTGCGCGAGCGGTCGAGCACCACGTACGGTTGCAGGATGCGCAGCCAATTGCCGCCGCGATTGAAGCTGTAGTTGACCTCGTACGCCACGCCCCAGCCTTTGTCACCGGACGCCTGATCGTCGGGATAACCGCGGCCGAAATTCTGCCCGCCGAATACCGCGCGTTCGCTGTCGGGCAAGGTGTCGTCGCTCCAGTACAGCGCCGCCGACAGCACGCCCTGCCAGTTGTCGAAGAACTTGTCGCTTTGCACCCCGGACAGCCGCACGCGGAAGAAATCCAAAGCGATGTCATCGTAATTGGTGTGTGCGCCGAGGCTGTCGAAGCCTTGATAGACGCCACCGCTGAGGATGCGCAACTGTCGCGCATCGGCCTTGCGCCAGTCACCTTCGAACGCCAGGGCACGGATGTCGGTGCGAAACTCCTTGCTGAATGGAAAGTTGATACCGTCGTAGCGCGTCTTGTCATTGACCGCATACAGGCGCGAGGCTGCCGTCAGTTGTTCGGTGGACGAGGCAATCAACGGCACGCTGAACCCGATGGAGTAACGATCGTTTTCACGGTGGGTGTCGAGGCGGCCGCCGCCGTTGACCAGCACTTCGGTGCCGGGGGCGGCGCGATAACGTGAAGCCGACAGATTCAGTTGCGTGCCTTCGGCATCAAGGAACTGGTTGTAGTCGAGCCGGTAGTAACGCTCATGGTCATCCCCCGGCGGGAACAGACCGCTGAGGGTCAGTTGCTCGCCCATGGCAGTTTGCGAGTTGCTGCTGACGCCGAGCAACGCTTGCGGGCCGTTGCGGTTGTCCTCGGTGGTGCTCAGTGTGCTGGTGAACGGCTTACGGCTGGCCTCGGCAATCAGTGTCGTCGCGCCATCGGTGGTGCCGGGCGGCGGCACTTGCGCCTGAATGGTCACGCCGGGGATGCGCGTCATCAGCGTGGTGTAACGCTCGAACGTCTTGCGGGTCAGCGGTCGTTCGGCCTGGATTTTCGCCGCCAGTTTATCGAGCAGGCCTTTGACCCGGCCGACATCACCCTGCATCTGCACGTCGCGCACATAGCCTTCAACGAGCACCACCCGCGCCACGCCGTCATCGAAACTCTGTTGCGGCAGGAAGGCGTAGGACAACAGGTAGCCATCCTGTTGATAGCGGCGAGTGATGTTGCGGGTAGCTTCGATCAGGTCCGCGAGGCTGGTCTGACGACCGATCAGCGGCTTGTAGACCTCAGCCAGTTCGTTGAGTGGATAAATCGTCCCGCCCTCGATCTGCACGGTCTTCAGGTTGATCCTGGTTTCCATCAACAGTGGCTGTGCGGCGGTCGCGCCGGGGTCAGGCACTTGCAGCGGCGTTGCCGCAGGACGATAGGCATCGGCCGGCAGATTCGGCACCGGCAGGTTGCGGGTGGTTTCGTTGCTGTTGAGAAAACTGGGCAGGGTGTCGGCGAGGGCGGCGGAACTGAGACTGAGGCACAACAGGGATGCCATAACGCGCATAGGACACTCCATGGTCAGATCACAGCGCAGGGCTGGTTGCTCCTAAGAAAAAAGGCGGAAGATTCGTCGGAATCTCCCGCCTTCAACCAAGCGTAGGCGCTGTAGGTGCGGCCGTCGAATCGGCCAGGTGCAAATTAGCGTTTGTTGCCTCCCAGAGCGCCGGTCAGGCCGCCGATTACGCCACCCAGACCGCCACTGGTAGTGCCGCCGCTGGCACTACCGTTCACCAGTCCGCCAACGGCACCGACGGTCGTGCCAACGTTGTTGACCAGACCACCGACGGCGGTGGTGACCGGGTTGTTGGTCGCGGCAATCGTGTTGCCGATGCTGCTGACTGCACCGCCAACCTGACCGGTGAGACCCGCGACTGGCGCGCCGATACCGGTGGTGGCGCCGACATTTTGCGTCAGGCTGGTGACCGCCGTGGTGACTGGATTCAGTGCGCCGCCCAAGGTGCCGCCAACGGTGGCGAGGGTCGCTGTCGGCGCCGTGATCGGTGCACCGGAACCACCGAGCACGGTGTTAAGCGAGGCCACCGTGTTACCGACCGCTGCGACGACATTGCCCGGCGCTGCCAGCGTGCCGTTGCCTGCGCCCAGACCTGAACCGACATTGACCACAGCGCCGCCGACGGTTTGCAACAAACCAGTGCCACCGAGCCCGCCGCCGACCCCGCCAGTCCCTGAGCCGGTGCCGTTGGCCACCAGACCGCCCGCCTTGCCGACCGCCGTGCCGGTGTTGCTCAGCGCACCGCCGAGGGTGTTGGTCAAGGCATTGCCGTTGCCGGCGTCGGTGACCTTGCCACCCAAGCCGTTCACCGCACCGCCGACTTGCGAAATCACGCCTTTGAGCGGATCGCCCAAGCCAGTGGCGTCGCCGATTTTGTCCGTGGTGCTTTCGACCATCGCAATTACCGGCACCAGTTTTCCACCGACAGTGTTGGTCAGATTGCTGGTCGGGCCGGTGCTGAGGGTGGTGGTCAGGGTGTCGCCGAGCATGGTGACTTTCTCGCCGACGCCATCGAGTATCGGCGCCACTTTGGTGACCACGCCGCCGACTACGGGAACGCTGTTGGTCGCGGTCGCCAGTTTGCCGCTGAGATCGGACACGCCGTTGCCGACATCCTGCACTACGCCGCCGACCGAAGAGACGGTGGTGGTCAGGCCTTTGGAATCGGTCGCCAGTTTGCCGATGCCGTTGGTCACGCCATCGCCCAGGGTGGAGACGACATTGCCCGCGGTGTTGGCGGCGCTCTGCACCACGCCACCTACCACCGGAACGCCGCTCAGGGAGTCGCCTACCTGGCCGACGCCATCGCCGACGCCGCTGACGGTCTTGCCGACATCCTGCACAAGGGTGGTGGTCACCAGGGATGGGGTTGGATTGGTCGGGTTGGTCGGATCCGTCGGGTCTGTCGGATTGGTGGGGTTGGTTGGATCGGTCGGGTTAGTCGGGTTGGTCGGATTGGTCCCGCCAGTGCCGCCAGTGCCACCCGTTCCGCCTGTACCGGCGGTATCACCGGTGCCGCCAGTACCTCCAGTGCCGCCAGTACTGCCAGTGCTTCCGGTTCCACCAGTGCCATCGGTGCTGCTGGCGGGGGAAGAGCTGCCGGAGCTGCTTTTATGCCCGCCACCGCCGCTGCTGCAACCAGTGAGGCCGAGGGAAAGGATCAATGCCAGAGCGATTGCTGATTTGCACCACACGTCTTGAGTTTTCATGTTTGTATTCCTTGCACCTGTCACAACGTTCGTTGCCTTCGATGGCTCGCCGATCTGTCGCCGGTGATGCCTCGTCCGTTGTGTCAATCTCAGTCCAGGGGCAGGTTTCGCACCATTCTCAAGTTGGTATTAACGCCTTTATATATAAGGTGACATGCAGCGCCTAGTGACTAATACCCACGATATAGCTGCACAAAAAAAGGCCTTGAAAATCAAGGCCCGGGCTTTTTTGGCGAAAGGAAAAAGGTTGGCAGAAACTTAAGTTATATACACACAATTAACAGTGTCTCGCGTGCTCAGGCAATCGGCTGCCACTGCCCGACCATGTGTTCCAGGTCTTGTGCACCGATCAGCCGCAACTCACCACTGGACCCCGCCGCACTCGCCAGCAAGGTCACCTCACTGGGCAGGCGCACCGGTTTGCGAAAGTGCACGGCGATCTCAAGGTTGGCTTTGGGCAAATGATCGTTCAGCGCCGCGAGGGTCCGAGCCTTGTTCCACAAGCCGTGGGCGATGGCGGTGGGGAAACCGAACAGTTTGGCGCTGGCCGCGCTCAGGTGAATCGGGTTGTAGTCCCCCGACACCTTGGCGTACTGCCGGCCAATGTCTGCCGGGGCTTTCCAGTGCGCCACTTGCGTCAGCGCTTGCGAGGGTTCCCAGTGCTGTTCGAGCGCTTCGCCATCGAGTTTCACGCCGCGACAGAGCATCTGGCTTTCGGCCTCCCACAACGGCCCGAGCTGATCATCCAGTGTGGTCAGCAGATCGAACGTCGCACCCTTGGGATGTGCTTGCAGGTTGGTCACGCGTACGCTGACTTGCGCGTGACTGATACCGCCCATCGGCCGCAGCACGCGGATGCGATTGCTCAGATGAATCAACCCCAGCAGCGGAAACGGAAAGTCCTTGGCCGTGAGTAATTGCATCTGCAAGGCAAAGGCGAGGATATGCGGATACGTCGGTGGCAGCAGGCCGTCATCGACGAATCCACAGACCTTGCGATAGGCCGCCAGGCGTTTGCCATCGACATCGACCCAACAGCGCAAACCGCTGTCGGGCAATTGCGTGCCGGTGATTTTGCGGCGTGTCGCCGCCCGTGCATACAGCCCGGGCAGACTCGGTTCGCGATCCAGCGTGTGCCATTCGATGCTCATGCCTAAGCCCCCAGAACACTTTGTCCACAGACCCGCAGCGCCTG
Source organism: Pseudomonas crudilactis (assembly GCF_013433315.1). Classification (GTDB taxonomy): domain Bacteria; phylum Pseudomonadota; class Gammaproteobacteria; order Pseudomonadales; family Pseudomonadaceae; genus Aquipseudomonas; species Aquipseudomonas crudilactis. The sequence goes on from NZ_WXVV01000003.1 coordinate 247,216, forward strand.
CCCGGTAAACGCGCCGCTGCCCGGTTGCGCCAGCCACGCGACGGCTTCGGCGACGTCTTGCGGCAAGCCGCCCTGGCCCAGTGAACTCATGCGCCGGCCGGCCTCGCGCAGGCCGAACGGAATGTGTGCGGTCATCTGCGTTTCGATAAAACCGGGAGCGACGGCGTTGATGCTGATGCCACGTTCCAGCAGCGTGGGCGCCCATGCCTGCGCCAGACCGATCAGCCCGGCCTTGCTCGCGGCGTAGTTGGTTTGTCCACGGTTACCGGCAATGCCGCTGATCGAGGCCAGCAGAATCACCCGCGCGTTGTCGCGCAGCGTGCCGCTGTCGAGCAGCGCCTTGGTCAGCACTTGCGGGGCATTGAGGTTGACCGCCAGCACCGCGTCCCAGAATTCCGGGGTCATGTTGGCCAGGGTCTTGTCGCGGGTGATGCCGGCGTTGTGCACCAGAATATCGAGGCCATCAGGCAGTTGTTCGATCAACTGCGTAGCGGCGTCGGCGGCGCAGATATCCAGGGTGATCGCTCGGCCACCGAGGCGCGCGGCAAGTGCTTCCAGATCGGTCTTGGCTGGCGGGACATCGAGCAGGATCACGTCGGCGCCATCGCGCGCCAGGGTTTCAGCGATGGACGCACCGATGCCGCGCGCAGCCCCGGTAACCAACGCCTTGCGCCCGGCCAGCGGGCGCGTCCAGTCAGTCACTGGCGTCGCACAAGCGGTCAGGCGAATCACCTGTCCGGACACAAACGCACTTTTCGGCGAGAGGAAAAATCGCAGCGGGCCTTCCAGTTGATCTTCCGCGCCTTCGCCGACATAGATCAATTGCAGCGTGCCGCCGCTGCGCAGCTCCTTGGCCAGCGAACGGGAGAACCCTTCCAGCGCGCGTTGTGCGCTGGCGGCAAATGGATCACGGAGGGTTTCCGGCGCACGCCCCAGAATCACCAGATGCGCGCTGTGCTCAAGGTTCTTCATCAGCGGCTGGAAGAATTCGCGCAGTTGTTTGAGCTGATCGGTTTGCTGCAAGTCGCTGGCGTCGAACACCACGGCTTTGAGTTTCGGGCCGTGGCCGGGAATCCATTCAGTCGCGGTCGCTGGTTGCTCGCCGTAGCGGTAGATACTCTCGGTCAAACGGTTGGCGAACGCACTGACGCGTTCGGCCAATGGCCCGCCGCCGATCAGCAGCGCACCTTCCACCGGCCGCAGACGCCCGGCCTGCCAGCGCTCCAGTCGCACCGGCGACGGCAGGCCCAGCGCGCCGACCAGACGATGGCCGATGGACGAGTTGGCGAAGTCGATATAGCGGTCAGACATGGAACGCTCTCCAGAAGTTGGGGTTCAAAGTGTGGACTGCCGATGGCAATCAATCGTTCGATTAACGCAATAGGGCCTACGCTTGAACAGCAGAGTAGTTTGCCCCCGGCGGTTTTGTTGGCGAACGCACATTCAGAAACACAGCCAATACCCCTGTAGGAGTGAGCCTGCTCGCGATAGCGGTGTATCAGTCAAGAAATGTTTATCTGACCCACAGCTATCGCGAGCAGGCTCACTCCTACAAGGGATTGGCGTGAATTCAAACCTTCGGAAAAGGAGTTATTCATGAGTCAGCTGCGCCGCGTCGCGATCATCGGCGGTAACCGTATCCCTTTCGCCCGTTCCAACGGGCCCTACGCCACGGCCAGCAATCAGGCGATGCTCACCGCCGCCCTTGAAGGCCTGATCGAACGCTACAACCTGCACGGCCAGCGCATCGGCGAGGTGGTGGCGGGCGCGGTGCTGAAATTGTCACGAGATATGAACCTGACCCGTGAATGCGTGCTCGGCTCGCGTTTGTCACCGGCCACGCCGGCCTACGACATCCAGCAAGCCTGTGGCACCGGCCTGGAAGCCGCGATCCTGGTGGCGAACAAGATCGCCCTTGGCCAGATCGACTGCGGCATCGCTGGCGGTGTCGACACCACATCGGACGCGCCGATCAGCGTCAGCGAAGGTCTGCGCAAAATCCTCCTGCAAGCCAATCGCGCCAAGACCACCGGCGACAAACTGAAAACCTTTCTGCAACTGCGGCCCCAACACCTGATCCCGGAATTTCCGCGCAACGGCGAACCACGCACCGGTCTGTCGATGGGGCAGCACTGCGAGCTGATGGCGCAGACCTGGCAGATCCCGCGTGAAGATCAGGATCAACTGGCCCTTGAAAGCCATCACAAACTCGCCGCGTCCTACAGCGAAGGCTGGCACAACGACCTGATGACGCCGTTCCTTGGCCTGACCCGCGACAACAACCTGCGCCCGGACCTGACTCTGGATAAACTCGCAACGTTGAAGCCTGCCTTCGAAAAAAGCGCTAAAGGCACGTTGACCGCGGGCAACTCCACACCGCTGACTGACGGCGCGTCGGTGGTGCTGCTCGGCAGCGAAGAATGGGCAAAGGAACGTGGCTTGCCGATCCTCGCGTATCTGCGTGACGGCGAAGCGGCGGCGGTGGATTTCGTCAACGGTGCGGAAGGGCTGCTGATGGCGCCGGCGTATGCGGTGCCGCGATTGTTGGCGCGCAACGGGCTGACCTTGCAGGATTTCGATTACTACGAAATTCATGAAGCTTTTGCTGCGCAGGTGTTGTGTACGCTGAAGGCTTGGGAGGATCCGCAATACTGCAAAACCCGCCTGGGCCTTGATGCACCGTTGGGCTCGATCGATCGCAGCCGGCTGAATGTGAAGGGCAGTTCGCTGGCGGCGGGGCATCCGTTCGCCGCGACGGGCGGGCGTATCGTCGCCAATTTGGCGAAATTGCTGGATGCCGCGGGCAAGGGCCGGGGCCTGATTTCGATTTGCGCCGCGGGCGGGCAGGGCGTCACTGCCATTATCGAACGCTAGAAGAGCCCCTCACCCTAACCCTCCCGAAACGTCGGACCGCCCAAAGGGAGAGGGGACAGATTGGGGGATGTTTGAGGGATACGCCGACCTGATCGAGCTTTACCGAATCCATAATCGACGCGGTATTTCAGGTCGATGTATAACGCCAGACAGCTCGGTCGGCGCCCTCTCCCTCCGGGAGAGGGCTGGGGTGAGGGTAAAGGGCAAAAACCGCAGATGTCAGATTCTGTCGCAAATGCCCTCGACGGCCGATACCAACAAATAACCAAGGCTCGGCTATGATTCGCAGCGGTCGATTTTTTTCGGCACAGTGTGTGCATTCACAGGTTCACAGGTCGGCAACCCCTCCCCGTAATGCGAGGATTGCCGTATAACGAGTGACATTCGCGTGTTTGGTAATAAAGGACCCACAATAAAAGCTGATGAAGACTCCAAAACGCATTGAACCCCTGATCGAGGACGGTCTGGTCGACGAAGTGCTGCGCCCACTGATGAGTGGTAAAGAAGCAGCTGTTTATGTGGTGCGCTGCGGCAATCAGTTACGTTGCGCAAAGGTCTACAAGGAGGCGAACAAACGCAGTTTCCGCCAGGCGGCCGAGTATCAGGAAGGCCGCAAGGTGCGCAACAGCCGACAGGCTCGCGCAATGGCGAAAGGCTCCAAGTTCGGTCGCAAAGAGACCGAAGACGCCTGGCAGAACGCCGAAGTGGCGGCGCTGTTCCGTCTGGCCGGTGCCGGCGTGCGGGTGCCCAAGCCGTATGATTTCCTCGACGGCGTGCTGTTGATGGAACTGGTGGCCGACGAATTCGGCGATGCCGCGCCGCGTCTCAATGATGTGGTGCTGGAGCCGGATCAGGCGCGCGAGTATCACGCGTTCCTGATTTCGCAGATCGTGCTGATGTTGTGTACCGGTCTGGTGCACGGTGACCTTTCGGAGTTCAACGTGCTGCTGACGCCGACCGGTCCGGTCATCATCGACCTGCCGCAGGCTGTCGACGCTGCCGGTAATAACCACGCGTTCAGCATGCTGGAGCGGGACGTTGGCAACATGGCTTCGTACTTCGGTCGCTTTGCGCCGGAATTGAAACTGACCAAGTACGCGAAAGAAATGTGGGCGTTGTACGAAGCCGGCACCTTGCACCCGAACAGTGTGCTGACCGGTGAGTTCGATGATCCGGAAGATCTGGCCGATGTGGGCGGGGTGTTGCGCGAGATCGAAGCGGCGCGCCTCGACGAGGAACGCAAGCAGGCCATCCGTGCGGCGGACGACGAGCCGAAAGGCAAGTCCGACGAACCACCGCCACCACCGTGGATGCAGTGATCGCTTGATGAGAAACCCGGCTTCGGCCGGGTTTTTTTGTTTGGTTTCGAAATGCACCCTCACCCCAGCCCTCGTCCGGAGGGAGAGGGGGCCGACCGAGGTGTCATGCGTCATACGTCGACCTGAAACACCGGGCCGATTATGGATTGGACGAGTTCAGTATTTGGACCTGTCTGGATTCGGTACAGAAATTTCAGGTCGGCGTATCTCCACAGCATCCCCCAATCAGTCCCCTCTCCCCCTGGGAGAGGGCTAGGGTGAGGGCTCTTTCGGATCCCTGCAAATTCAAGTCTACTGTCCACCGCTCCACCCACACTCAAGGACTGAATGTGACCACCCCGCGCAACACCCATCTGATCATCACCGCACGATTGATCTCCGATTTCGGCGCGTTCCTCAACATGGTCGCGCTGGCCACCTACGTCTACCTGCTGAGCAACAGCGCGATGAGCGTCGGAATCTTTCTCGCCAGTCGCGTCGGCGGGGGAATTTTTGCCAGCCTGATCGGCACCGCGTTTTACCGTCGATGCAGCGGACGCGCACCGCTGATCGCGTTCGACCTGCTGCGCGCCAGCGTCCTCGGTTTACTGTTGATCGTGCCCGTCAGCCAGCAAGCCATGCTATTGCCGGTCATCGCTTTCGGTCTGGGTCTGGGCAATTCGATGTTCGCCATCGGCCTCAACAGCCAGTTGCCGCGTCTGATCCCCGCCGAGCAATTGCTCAAGGCCAACGCCTGGATCACCTCGGCCTCATCCGCCGCGATGGTCGGCGGCAGTCTGGTTTCAGGTCTGCTGGTCGCGGGTTTTGGTTTTGAAACGGTATTCGCCCTGAATGCGTTGACCTATCTGTTGGCAGCGTTGTTGATCGTGCCGCTGCGTTTCGAACCTGCGACAGTCAACGAAGAGCCGGAACGCGGCGAATGGACCGCACTCAAGCAAGGCCTGCGTGCAGCACCGGTGATTGCCGCAATGCTCGCGGTGACCATGGCCGACACCTTGGGCAGCGCTGCGCACAACGTCGGCTTTGCGATCATTTCCAAATTGCTCACGCCGGAGTCAGCGAGCACCACGCTGGGCCTGATGCTCGCGGTATGGGCCAGCGGCAAACTGCTGGGCGCGCGCATCGCCAGCCGTCTCAAAGGCTCAGACAACATCAACCTCGAACGGCGGTTTTTCTTTGGCGTGGCACTGATGTCCTGCGGCTTTATCCTGATGTTCCAGCAGCACAGCCTCTACGGTCTGCTGCTGTTTTCCTTGCCGGCGGGTTTGGGTGATGGCTTTTCCGAGGTCGGGCTGTTGTCGCGACTGCAACGCGAACCCGAGCAGTTGCGCTTGCCGATTTTCAGCGTCCTGACCTTGCTGCAAATGACCGGGTTCGGCATCGGCATGCTGATCGCCGCGCCGTTCTACGGATGGTGGGCGCCGGGTGCCGTGGTCATGCTGTTCCACGGCATCCCGCTCAGTACCTTGCTGCTGATGAAAGCTCTGGCGCTCAAGCGCGGGCGGGTTGCACGCAGCAGCCCGACGCCAGTTCCTTGAGGATCGGGCAATCGGGGCGGTGGTCGCCGCTGCAGTGCTCGACCAGATCCTGCAGGGTGTCGCGCAACTCGCCGAGTTCGCGGATCTTCTGATTCAACTCGTCGATGTGCTGGCGCGCCAACGCCTTCACATCGGCGCTGGCGCGTTGGCGATCCTGCCAGAGGGTCAGCAGTTTGCCGACTTCCTCCAGGGAAAAGCCCAAGTCCCGCGAGCGCTTGATGAATGCCAGCGTGTGCAGGTCATCGTCGCCGTAGACCCGATAACCGCTGTCGGTGCGATGCGCCGCTTTGAGCAGGCCGATCGACTCGTAATAGCGGATCATTTTCGCGCTCAGGCCACTGTGTCTGGCTGCTTGACCGATGTTCATCGGTGCTCCTCCAAGTCCTTGGGTTTCCAGGTTTTCAACAGTAGCGCATTGCTCACCACGCTGACGCTCGACAGCGCCATCGCTGCCCCGGCCAGCACCGGGTTGAGGAAGCCGAACGCCGCCAGCGGAATGCCGATCAGGTTGTAGACGAAGGCCCAGAACAGGTTCTGACGGATCTTCGCGTAAGTCTTGCGGCTGATCTCCAGCGCCGCCGGCACCAGCCGTGGGTCGCCGCGCATCAGGGTGATGCCCGCTGCGTGCATGGCGACGTCGGTGCCGCCGCCCATGGCGATGCCGATGTCGGCAGCGGCGAGGGCCGGGGCATCGTTGATGCCGTCACCGACCATGGCGACCACGCCGGTTTTCTTCAGCTCGCTGACGGTGGCGGCTTTGTCCGCCGGCAGCACTTCGGCGTGGACATTGCTGATGCCCAGGGCCTCGGCGACGACGCGCGCGCTGCCACGGTTGTCGCCGGTCAGCAGGTGGCTGTGGATATGCCGGGCGGCGAGTTGTTGCACGGCTTCCAGTGCGCCGGGTTTGAGGGTGTCACCGAAGGCGAACAAGCCGAGCACTTGCGGTTCAGGACTTTGCTCGATCAACCATGACAGGGTGCGGCCTTCGGCTTCCCATGCTTGGGCGGATTCGCTCAGGTTGCCGGCGCTCAAGGCACTTTCTTCGAGCAACCGCCGATTGCCCAGTGCCAAGCGCCGGCCGTCGAGATTGCCGGCGATGCCGCGACCGGTGAGCGACTGGCTGTCGCTGACATCCGGTACGTGCAGTCCTCGTTCCGCTGCGGCGTCGAGCACCGCTTTGGCCAGCGGGTGTTCGCTGCCGCGTTGCAGCGCGCCGGCCAGTTTCAGCAAGATGTCTTCATCGCCATCCACCGCGCTGAAATGGGCGATACGCGGCGTGCCAGAGGTCAGCGTGCCGGTCTTGTCGAACACCACACTGCTGACTTCATGGGCACGTTCCAGCGCTTCGGCATCCTTGATCAGAATGCCGTGACGCGCCGCTACGCCGGTGCCGGCCATGATCGCGGTCGGCGTGGCAAGGCCCAGTGCACAGGGGCAGGCGATGACCAGAACGGCGACGGCATTGATCAGCGCGGTTTCCAGCGGCGCGCCATACAGCCACCAGCCAATCAATGTGGCTAGAGCAATCAGCAACACCGTCGGCACAAAGATCTGGCTGACCTTATCCACCAGTTTCTGGATTGGCGCTTTCGCGGCTTGAGCGTCCTCGACCAGGCGAATAATTCGCGCCAACACGGTTTCCGCGCCGAGTGCCTGAGTGCGCACCAGCAGGCGACCTTCGCCGTTGATCGCACCGCCGGTGACTTTATCGCCCGGTTGTTTCGGCACCGGCAGGCTTTCGCCGCTGATCAGCGCCTCGTCGGCGTGACTCTGGCCTTCGATGACTTCGCCGTCGACCGGGAAACGCTCGCCGGGCTTGACCAGCACCAGATCGTTGAGGCGCAACGCGCTGATGGCGACATCCTGCTCGCGGCCGTCGATCACTTGAATAGCCCGTTCAGGACGCAATGCTTCGAGGGCGCGGATGGCGCTGGCGGTCTGGCGTTTGGCGCGGCTCTCCAGGTATTTGCCGAGCAGTACCAAGGCAATGACCACCGCCGATGCTTCGAAATACAGATGCGGCATGCGCCCGGCAGCGGTGGCCCATTCGTACAAGCTCAAACCATAACCGGCACTGGTGCCGAGGGCGACCAGCAAGTCCATGTTGCCGGCGCCAGCGCGAACGGCTTTCCACGCGGCGACGTAAAAGCGTGCACCAAAAATGAACTGCACCGGCGTGGCAAGTGCGAATTGCGCCCAGGCCGGGAGCATCCAGTGAATGCCGAACGGTTGCAGCAACATCGGCGCCACCAGCGGCAGGGCGAGGGCAATTGCGCAGATCAGCGCCCAGCGTTCATGTTTCAGACGTTGCTGTTGGTTATCGGTTTGCGGGTGTTCGGCTTGCCAGACGCTGGCCGAGTAGCCGGCCTTGCTCACCGCGTCGAGCAAGGTTTGTGGATCGACCTGGCCGAGCAGTTCGAGGTGGGCGCGTTCGTTGGCGAGATTGACGCTGACGCTTTTCACCCCGGCGACTTTATTCAGGGCACGCTCGACGCGACCGACGCACGAGGCGCAAGTCATGCCTTCGATATTCAATTCGATAGTCTGCTGCGGCACGCTGTAACCGGCGCGCTCAACCGCCGCCATCAAGGCCGGCAGGCTGTCACCCGGCGCCTGCACGCGGGCCTGCTCGGTGGCGAGATTGACGCTGACGGCACTGGCGCCGCTGACTTTGCTCAACGCCCGCTCGACACGGCCGGCGCAACTGGCGCAGGTCATGCCGGCAATCGGCAGATCGAACGTGATGGAATCGGACATCGGTCGTACTCCCTGTAGTGGATGCCTACAAGGATCAACCTTGCCATGCGGGCAAGGTCAAGTGCCAATCTCAAAAGCAAAAGATCGCAGCCTTCGGCAGCTCCTACATTGGAGTGCAACCCCTGTAGGCGCTGCCGAAGGCTGCGATCTTTTGGCTAGCGACTCAGTATTCGAGAGCCGCAGGCTTCAAGTAGACGCCTTCTGAATTCATCGCCAACCGATACTTCAGCACATCACCGGCATGCAGTTTGATCTCCTGCGACCCCGGCGCGAGCATCCCTGGATTGCAGCCAGCAACCTGTCCCGGCAGCAACTTCAAGCGCAGCGAAACAGTGCCCGGCGGCAGGTTGAAGGAAATGCTTTGCTCCTGCAGCAGCCGCGCCGAGAGCTGATCCTGGATGTACACGCCGATCTCGCAGGAAGTCGACACTTCCAGACGCTCGCGGGAAATGATCAGCACCGCATAGTCCTCGCCGGCAGCTTGCACTTGAGGAACGGCGGCAAAGAGGCTGAGAAAGCCAAACAGGCTGAAAGCTGACCAGCGCATGGCTGAATCTCCTGAATCGAGTCATTGATGTACGCAGCTTGGCCGAGCGCGGCGCCGATTGCCAGCCCGGCAGTTTATTCAAGAACTTGACCTTGCCATCGTGGCAAGCTCGAAACTGCCGGCAATCTCACTCGAAGGAGTCATTCCATGCAAGTGTTCAACGTTCAAGGCATGTCCTGCGGTCACTGTGTCAAAGCCATCACCAATGCCGTCCAGGCCAGGGATCCGGCAGCCAGCGTGCGCGTCGATCTGGTAGCTAAAGAGGTCGGCGTCGAAAGCGCCATGAGTGCTGATCAGGTCATCGAAGCGATTCGCGAGGAAGGATATGAGGTGAAGCTCGTCTGAATTTGATCGTTAGCGAGCTATCGGAATGTTCAAGGCGTTCGGGCACGGCTAGACTGTCGGGCTGCCGACTTGCCAACCTGGATGCCTGATGAACTTCCGTACCATTCTGATCCTCGGTGCCTTGACCGCCTTCGGGCCCTTGGCCATCGACTTCTATTTACCCGCATTCCCCTCGATGGCGCTGGCGTTCGGAACCGACGAGAAACATGTGCAGATGACGCTGGCGGCCTATTTCGCCGGTTTGTCGATTGGCCAGCTGGCTTACGGCCCGGTGGCGGATCGCTTTGGCCGACGCATCCCGTTGCTCGTGGGCCTCACGCTGTTCACTCTGGCATCCCTGGCTTGCGCCTATGCGCCGAATCTGGAATGGCTGATCGCTGCACGTTTTGTCCAGGCATTGGGCGGTTGTGCGGGGATGGTGATTTCCCGGGCGGTGGTCAGCGACAAGTGCGACGCGGTGGGTTCGGCGAAAGTCTTTTCGCAATTGATGCTGGTGATGGGCCTGGCGCCTATTCTGGCGCCGATGCTCGGTGGTCTGCTGGTTAACACCACAGGTTGGCAGTCGATATTTCTGGTGCTGACCGGGTTCAGTGCGTTGGCCGGACTGGCCGTGGCGCTGGGGTTGCCGGAAAGTATGCCGGCGCACATGCCGCGCCAGCCGTTGTCCGGCGCACTGCGTCAGTACGGGCGCTTGCTCAAGGATCGGGTTTACCTCGGTCATGCCCTGACCGGCGGCATCGCCATCGCCGGGATGTTTGCTTATATCGCCGGCTCACCGTTCATCTTCATCAAACTGTATGGCGTCCCGGCCGAGCATTTCGGCTGGTTGTTCGGCACCAACGCGGCGGGGTTCATTCTGGTGGCGCAGGTCAACGCGCGGATGTTGGCCAAGCGCGGCCCGGCGTTCCTGCTGTCGCGGGCGGTGTGGGTTTACTTCGGCGCGGGGCTGGCGTTGCTCGCGGTCAGCGCAATGCACACCGAATCCTTGTGGCCGCTGCTGATTCCACTGTTCATCTGCGTGTCGAGCCTGGGCTGCATCAGCCCGAACGCCGCCGCCTGCGCGATGAACGGTCAGGGCGCACGCGCCGGCAGTGCTTCGGCACTGCTCGGCTGCATGCAATTCAGTGTCGCCGCTGGTGCTTCGGCGCTGGTGGGGGTGTTGCACGACGGCAGCGCCGTGCCTATGGCAATAGTCATCAGCCTGTGCGGTTTGCTGGTGGTGTGCGTGGCGCTGCTCACCCGCCGTCTACAGAATGCCCGGGCACTGGCGCAAGCTCAGGCCGAGGCATAAATAACCTCAGCCGGCGGCGCGCTGCTGGCTGCGGTCGGGAATCTGATGGGGCGCGCAAAGTCGCGCTTCGAGGGTGCGAGTGAAGGCCAGTGCTTCGGCTTCACTGCGGAATGTCACGGCGTGCTGGTCCAGACGAACCTGCCATTGAGACTTTGCCACTTCTTTTATCAGGATCTTCATTGCTGACCTCCCTTGCGTAAAAGATGTATCGCAGAGGCTTCGATTGTAGACCTGAATACGATCGCAATTGTGACAACGGTCAAGCATCGGACTGACGGCAAAAAACAGCGCAGCCCCGCCGACCGCTCTAGCTTCGGCGAAGGCTGCGATGTACAGGTTTTTAGAAACCTTCTAAAACAATTTTGCCCTTGGCTTTGCCACTTTCCAGCAGCTCATGGGCACGACGCAGGTTTTGCGCGTTGATCGTGCCGAAATGCTCGCCCACCGTGGTCTTCAACGTCCCGGCATCAATCAGCTCCGCCACGCGGTTGAGCAGTTTGTGCTGCTCGATCATGTCCGGCGTTTCGAACAGCGAGCGGGTGTACATGAACTCCCAGTGCAGCGACAGGCTTTTGCGTTTGAGTTTGCTCACGTCCAGTAACTTCGGATCGTCGATCAGTGCCAGTTTGCCTTGCGGCGCCAGCGCTTCGACCAGTTGATCGAGGTGCTGATCGGTCTGGGTCAGGCTGGCGACGTGGGTCACGCTGTCGACCCCGGCGCGCTTGAGTTCTTCGCTCAGCGGCTGGCTGTGATCGATGACCAGATCGGCGCCCAGCTCTTTGACCCAATCGGCGGTCTGCTGGCGGGAAGCGGTGCCGATCACTTTCAGACCGGTCAACTGCTTGGCCAACTGAGTAAGAATCGAACCCACACCACCGGCCGCACCAACGATCAGCAAGCTCTGGTCTTCAGCGGTTTTGCCTTCGCGGATTTGCAGGCGTTCGAACAACAATTCCCAAGCGGTGATTGCAGTCAGCGGCAGTGCTGCGGCTTCGGCAAAGCCTAAGGATTTTGGCATGTGGCCGACGATGCGCTCATCGACCACGTGCAGCTCGCTGTTGCCGCCGGCACGGGCGATGGAGCCGGCGTAGAAGACCTTGTCGCCAGCCTTGAACAAGGTCACTTCGTTGCCGACGGCCTTGACCACACCGGCAACGTCCCAACCCAGCACTTTCGCAGCGCCGTTTTCCGGCGCCACGTTCTGCCGTACTTTGGTATCAACCGGATTCACCGAAATGGCTTTGACTTCCACGAGCAGGTCGCGCGGGCCGGCGACCGGTTCAGGCAGTTCGATGTCTTGCAGGGATTTGGCGTCGCTGATCGGCAGGGATGCGTAATAGGCAATGGCTTTCATGATTGGCTCCGTACAGGTAATAGAAGAAGGAATCAGGCAATTGCGCCGAGGCGCTTGAGCTGAAAGTGTTCGATGGTATGGCCGGCAGTGGCCTGGAAATTCAGGAAGTGCGCACTGGCGTTATGCGCCTGGAGAATCTCTTCGCTGGTCCAGTGTTCGATCACATAGAAAATCTGCGGGTCAGCGAGGTCGCGATGCAAGTCGTACTGGCTGCAACCGTCTTCGGCGCGGCTCGGTTCAACCAGTGCACGCAGGCCCTGTTCGAGGCAATCCTGTTGACCGGGTTTGGCGACCAGGGTGGCAATGGCGGTGAATGGCTGGGACATGCTCGGCTCCAGAGAAGCGGGATGAATACGATGGAGAGATGATTGGCTATTTCTCTGCGAGATAAAACCGGCTAAAAGAGCAGTCTCTTTCAATATTTTTTTGATAATCGGGGCTGACGCATGCTGCGTTTCGATGACTTGCAGTTGTTTGTCCGGGCGGCGGACCTGGGCAGTCTGTCGGCGGCTGCGCGGGTGATGGACATGTCTGCGGCCGTGGCCAGTGCGGCGTTGAAACGGATCGAGCAGCAACTGGGCGCGCGCTTGCTGGCGCGATCGACTCGCAGCTTGCGCCTGACAGCCGAAGGCGAAGGCTTTCTCGAATACGCGCGGGCAGCGCTGAGCCATCTCGACGAAGGCCGGCGCTTGCTGGCCAGCGGGCAGGATCAGGTCAGCGGTATTTTGCAGTTGTCGGCGCCTTCGGACTTCGGCCGTAACCTGTTGTTACCGTGGCTCGACGAGTTTCAGCGTGAGCACCCGAAGCTGACCGTGCGTCTGTTGCTCGGCGATCGCATCGCCGACCTGTTCCGCCAGCCCGTGGACATCGCCTTGCGCTACGGCGAGCCGGAAGACTCGAGCCTGGTTGCCTTGCCCATCGCCCCGCACAACCGTCGTGTGCTGTGCGCATCGCCTGCGTACCTGGCGCGACACGGCGAACCGCGTCAGCTCGAACAACTGGCGCAGCACAATTGCCTGTTGTACATGCTCGGCAGTCGGGTTCACGACCATTGGAGTTTTCACGACGGCAAACGCGAGGTCAGTCTGACCGTCAGTGGTGACCGTTTCAGTGATGACGCCGACGTTGTGCGTCTGTGGGCGCTGGCTGGAGCGGGAATAGCCTACAAATCCTGGCTCGACGTGGGCGCCGATGTGCTCGCCGGCCGCCTCAAAGTGCTGCTGCCGGAGCTGCTGTGTGAACGCGCTCCGCTGAATCTGTTGTGCGCCCATCGCGCACAATTGAGTAAGCCGGTGAACCTGTTAAGGGAAATGCTCGCCAGCCGATGCGCTTATTTGAGTAGCCAATTTCCCGTTTTCTCGAAAGTTGATCATTAGTCGCAGCTAAATAGAGAAATTTCTCTCAGGAACAATCACCACCCGTGCAGGCTGCGGCACGGGACGCGGCCTGCATCCCGCTTATACTAGCGCCCGCCTCATGCAAGTACCTTAACCCGGCCCGAACCCCTTCGCACTGTGCTGCTCCTGTCTGGTTCAGGATTGTTCAGCGAAGCTGGTTTCTGCGCCGGAAGATGTTATGTCAATGGCCTGCCTTGCCCCGGCTCAGAGCGATTTTCGCGTCTTGGCCGCCGACCCATTACTGGTCAAGATGTCTGCGAGCAGTAGACGATACGATTCCACAGGGAGTGAATACATGGAACATGCACCTTGCATCAGCCAGATCGCCACGTTGCTGGCCGACCCCAAGCGCAGCGCGATGATGTGGGCGCTGATGGATGGCTCGGCCCGGCAGACCGAGGAGCTTGCGTTACTGGCAGGTCTGTCGCCGTCGTCGGCCAGTGCGCATCTGGCACGGCTGGCCTCTGGTGGTCTGTTGAAGGTCGAAGTTCGTGGTCGCAAACGGTTTTTCCGTCTCTCGGCACCGGAGGTGGGCGCGGCGATAGAGGCGCTGGCCAGCGCCACCATCGCCAGTGCCCCGCGCGAAGTCGCCGAGGTTTTCAAACGCAGCACCCCTTTGGCGAAGCCCCAGGCGGCACCGTCTTCGCTGTTGCGCGCACGCTTTTGCGACGATCATCTGGGTGGCACGCTGGCGGCCGACCTGTATCAGCGACTGCTCGACGCCGGCTGGATCGAACAGCTTGAACAGCGCGTGGTGGTGACCCTCAAGGGTGCAAAACAACTGGCAGGGCGGGGTGTGTTCATTCAGGCGCTGGCCCATCGCAATGTTCAGGTGGCCTGTGCCTGCCCGGACTGGAGCGAGCGTCGTCCGCACATGGGCGGTACCCTCGGCGCCGCGTTGCTGCAGTTGTTCATGCAATCCGGCTGGCTGACCCTGCCCAATGACTCAAGAGCGCTGCAACTGACGGCGACCGGGCAGCGCGAACTGCATCGATTTGCCAAGGAAACCGAGCTGGAGATGGCCTAGCAGAGCCGCTTGATCATGACCGGCCACGGCGGCATTCCGGCTGGCGTCGTCCACGGCTGCGAACAGGTCGCATCCAGCACGAACGCCCAGGCGTGATCGCGCACACTCGATCCGGGGACATTTCGGATTGGGGGACGCGGCATGGATAATCAAGGCTACAGTGCGGCAGAACGCTTGGAACGACTGCCGATCAGCGGTTATCACCGGATCATTTTTATCATCATCGCTCTGGCGTTTTTCTTCGACTCCATGGATCTGGCGATGATGACGTTCCTGCTTGGCTCGATCAAAGCCGAGTTCGGCTTGAGCAGTGCGCAAGCTGGACTGCTCGCCAGTTCGAGCTTTTTCGGCATGGTGCTGGGGGCGTCGCTGTCCGGCATGCTCGCCGATCGCTTCGGCCGCAAACCGGTGTTTCAGTGGAGCATCGTGCTGTGGGGCGTGGCCAGTTATCTGTGCTCGACGGCACAAACGGTCGAGACGCTGACGCTGTTCCGCATCCTGTTGGGGATTGGCATGGGCATGGAGTTTCCGATCGCCCAGTCGATGTTGTCCGAGCTGATTCCAGCGCAACGCCGCGGGCGCTACATCGCGTTGATGGATGGCTTCTGGCCGCTGGGCTTCGTGGCCGCCGGGGTGCTGTCCTACTTTCTGCTGCCACTGATTGGCTGGCGCGACATCTTTCTGGTGCTGGCAGTACCGGCGGTGTTTGTGCTGGCGATCCGCTTTTTCATTCCCGAGTCACCGCGCTGGCTGGAACAGGCTGGAAGACATGAGGCGGCAGACAAGGTGTTGAACGGCATCGAGGCGCGGGTACGTTCGTCGCTCGGGAATGCCGCGCTGCCGGAACCGCTGCGCTTGCCGCGCACCGTGACGCCGCCGGGCGATTTCTTTGCGGCGCTCAAACAGATCTGGTCGCCGCAGTATCGCCAGCGCACCACGATGATCTGGAGCCTGTGGTTCTTCGCGCTGCTCGGCTTTTATGGGCTGACGTCGTGGTTGAGTGCATTGCTGCAACAGTCGGGTTTCGCCGTGACGCAATCGGTGTATTACACCGTGCTAATTTCCCTGGGCGGGATTCCCGGGTTTTTGATGGCGGCGTGGCTGGTCGAGCGCTGGGGGCGTAAACCGGTGTGCATCGTCACGTTGCTCGGCGGTGGTGTAATGGCGTTTCTTTATGGGCAGAGCGCGGTGTTTGGCGGCAACGTGGCGCTGCTGATCAGCACCGGGCTGTTGATGCAGTTTTTCCTGTTCGGCATGTGGGCGGTGCTCTACACCTACACGCCGGAGCTGTATCCGACGTCGGCGCGGGCGACAGGCTCGGGCTTTGCCTCGGCAATTGGCCGGGTTGGTTCGCTGCTCGGGCCATTGGTGACCGGACTGGTGTTCCCGATTACCGGGCAGGGCGGGGTGTTCGCGCTGGGCGCGGCATGCTTTGCGATCGCGGCGGGGGTGGTGTGGTTGTTCGGGATGGAGACGCGGGGGAAAACCCTCGAAGAGCTGACTGAAACCCAATCCATCGGCTAACACCGATCCAATGTAGGCCTTCGCCTGCTCGCGATAGCGGAGTGTCAGATATAGATTTTTTAGCTGACACTCCGCTATCGCGAGCAGGCTCACTCCTACAAGGGTTTTGCGGTGTTGCTTATGGCTTTACCAGTCGCGCATCCAGGCTGTTCTGCGCCAGGCGCTTGGCCTGATCCTGGGTCATGCCCAAATGTTCATGCAGCGCGTAGAAGTTCTCGGTCACGTAACCACCGAAGTATGCCGGGTCATCGGAGTTCACCGTAACCTTCACGCCACGCTCGAGCATGTCGAGAATGTTGTGCTGCGACATGTGATCGAACACGCAAAGCTTGGTGTTCGACAGCGGGCACACGGTCAACGGGATCTGTTCGTCGATGATCCGTTGCATCAAACGCTCGTCTTCGATGGCGCGTACGCCATGGTCGATACGCTGGATTTTCAGCAGGTCGATGGCTTCCCAGATGTACTCCGGTGGGCCTTCTTCGCCAGCGTGGGCAACGGTCAGGAAGCCTTCGTGACGGGCACGATCGAACACGCGCTGGAACTTGCTCGGCGGGTGACCCATCTCGGAGCTGTCCAGACCGACAGCGACAAACGCGTCACGGAACGGCAGCGCCTGATCGAGGGTTTTCTCGGCTTCTTCTTCGCTGAGGTGGCGCAGGAAACTGAGAATCAAACCGCTGGTGATGCCCAGTTGCTGCTCGCCATCCTTCAGTGCCGCGGCGATGCCGTTGAGCACTACTTCGAACGGGATTCCCCGGTCGGTGTGGGTCTGCGGGTCGAAGAACGGTTCGGTGTGAATCACGTTCTGCGCTTTGCAACGCAACAGGTAGGCCCAGGTCAGGTCGTAGAAATCCTGCGAGGTGCGCAATACGTCGGCGCCCTGGTAATACAGGTCGAGGAATTCCTGCAGGTTGTTGAAGGCGTAAGCCTTGCGCAGGGTTTCCACATCGTTCCACGGCAGGGCGATCTTGTTGCGCTCGGCCAGGGCGAACAGCAGCTCGGGCTCCAGCGAGCCTTCCAGATGCAGGTGCAGTTCGGCCTTGGGCAAGGCGTTGAGCCAGTCGTACATATTCTTTTCTCATCAGGTGCAATGGCGGCATTCTACAGATGCTCGCCGAAACAATTGGCAAAACCTGACCAAGCGATCCATCAAACCGCTTCTTGCTCACGGCGATAAGCGTAGGTATCGGCGAAGCGCGACAGCAGGAATTCGGCGCAGGTGGTGGTCGGATATTTCGCTGGATGCTGTGCGTCCTGACATCCGGGCAGGCATTCGATGCGCGTGTCCGGGTGCGGCTCGGCGAAGAACGGCATCGAATAGCGATCCACACCGAGCGGACTGATCACCCGGTGCGGAGTCGAGCGATAACGGTCGTTGCTCCAGCGCGCCATCATGTCACCGAGGTTGACCACGAAAGTGCCGTCGATCGGCGGTGCATCGATCCATTCGCCATTGACGTTTTTCACTTGCAAGCCGCCGGCGCTGTCCTGATAGAGCAGGGTGATGCAGCCGTAATCGGTGTGCGCGCCGGCACCTTGCTGCTCGACGGAGCTGGCGGTGTGGCGCGGTGGGTAATGGATCATGCGCAGGACGCTGACCGGGTCAACGAAGCGGCTGTCGAAGAAATCGCGTTCGATGTTCAGGGCGATGGTCATCGCGCGCAGCAGGGTTTGCGCGAGGGCTTGCATGTCGAGGTAGTGCTGCTCCATCAGGGTTTCCCAACCCGCTTGCGATGGGTGCCGGTTCGGCCCGCGTAACGGTCTTTCAGCGAGCACGTCGGGATGCTCGGCCGGCAGGTGCAGGCCCATGTCGAAGGTTTCTTTCAGATCGCTGGGTTTGCTCGGGTCGAGTTGCTCGGTGGCGATCGCACCGTAGCCGCGATGGTGGCGGGTCTGGGTGATGTCGATCTTGAGTTTTTCCGCTGCGGGCAGGGCAAAAAAACGCTGAGTCTGATCGAGCACCGCGTCGATGCGTTGCGCTGAAATCGGATGGCCCTTGATGTAGAAAAAGCCCCATTCGCGGCAGGCTTGGTCGATTTGCCCGGCGACGGCAGGCCAGGCGTTTTCATCGTCACTATAGAGCGGGCTGATATCGATGATCGGAAGCTGATCCATACACAATCCTTGAATACGCTGAAGATCAAATGTAGGAGTGAGCCTGCTCGCGATAGCGGTGTATCAGATTCAGATATCTCGACTGAAACACCGCTATCGCGAGCAGGCTCACTCCTACAAGGGATGGTGGTGGGGCTGGGATTACTTCGGCATCTCAGCCTTCATGCCTTCCACGTAATAGTTCATCGATGCCAGCTCTGCATTCGTCGCACTCACGCCTGCCGGAATTTTTTCGACTCCGGCCTGATCCTTGATCGGCCCGGTGAACGGTTGCAGCGCGCCACTCTTGATGTCGGCAATGATCTGCTCGGCCTCGGCTTTCACCGGCGCCGGCACCAGGTCGCTGATCGGCAGTTCAACCGTGCCTTCCTTCAACCCGCCCCAGTAATCCTGAGGTTTCCAGCTGTGATCGATCACGCTCTGCGTCGCCTGAATGTAGTGCGGCGCCCAGTCGTTGACGATCGACGTCAGCACCGCTTTCGGGCCGAAGTGCGCCATGTCCGAGGCGTAACCCACCGCGTACACGCCACGACGTTCGGCGGCCTGAATCGGCGCCGGGCTGTCGGTGTGCTGGAACACCACATCGACGCCCTGATCGATCAGCGCGTTGGCTGCATCGGCTTCCTTGCCCGGATCGAACCACGAGTTGACCCACACCACTTTGATCTCGGTGCCGGGGTTGTATTTGTTCAAGGCCAACTGGATAGCGTTGATGTCGCGGATCACTTCCGGAATCGGGAACGAAGCGACGTAACCGATCTTTTTGGTCTTGGTCATCTTCGCCGCGAGGAAACCGCCGACGTAACGCCCCTCGTAAGTGCGCGCCAGATAGGTGCCGAGGTTCTTGTCCTGTTTGTAGCCGGTGGCGTGTTCGAAGGTCACCTTGGGAAACTGCTTGGCGACTTTGACAGTGGGGTTCATGTAGCCGAAAGAGGTGGTGAAAATCAGGTCGTACTTGTCCTTGGCCATGTTGCGGATGACCCGCTCGGCGTCGGCACCTTCGGCGACGTTCTCGACGTAGTTGGTGGTGATCTGATTGCCGAATTTCTCCGCGAGTGCCTTGCGCCCCTGCTCATGCTGATACGTCCAGCCGTGGTCGCCAATCGGACCGATG
This sequence comes from Pseudomonas crudilactis, assembly GCF_013433315.1. Lineage (GTDB taxonomy): Bacteria > Pseudomonadota > Gammaproteobacteria > Pseudomonadales > Pseudomonadaceae > Aquipseudomonas > Aquipseudomonas crudilactis. Next base: position 266,421 of record NZ_WXVV01000003.1, read on the forward strand.
TAGACGAAACCGACCTTCAGCGGATCGGCAGCGCTGGCGCTCAGGCTGATCCCCAGACCGAGGACGGCGCACAGCAGTTTGTGCAGCGGACGTATTTGCATGAATTGGAGCTCCATTTTGTTGTGTGTGGTCAGGGCCAATGCAAATTGCTGACCAACAGGACAACAAACATTCCAGAACCGAGGCGCGGCCTTCGCGAGCAAGCTCGCTCCCACAGGGGGTCGCATTTCAATGTGGGAGCGAGCTTGCTCGCGAAGGGGTCGGCAGGGCCAATAAAAGTGCATGCCTGAAACCAGCTGCCATCGCTTGGTGCGCTAAGGTGTAACGAAACGTTAGCGCCGCCCCGCAGTCAGTAGCTCATTCGCTCTCTTCGGCAAAAAGGCCCGCCATGCTCACAATCCTCAAGCAAGAAAGCTTTCTGCTCCTGGCCGTCATCGCCGCGTGCGTCGCCTATCCGCTCGAACACTGGATGCTGCACAGCGGCCAGATCGTCGCGCTGACTGCCGGCCTGGTGCTGATCGCGTTCATCGTCGCCGCCTCAATGCGCGTCGCCCATCACGCCGAATTGCTCGCCGAAAAGGTCGGCGACCCTTACGGCACGATGATCCTCACGCTCGCGGCCGTGCTGGTCGAAGTGGTGATTCTGGCGATCATGATGAGCAACGAAGCGTCGCCCACACTGGTGCGCGACACGATCTATTCCGCGGTGATGCTCGACATCAACGGCATCCTCGGCCTCGCCGCGCTGATGGGCGGGATCAAGCACGGCGAACAGTCCTACAACGACGATTCAGCGCGCAGCTACAGCGTGATGATCCTCACCGCCATGGGCGTGTCGATGGTGGTGCCGGAGTTTATTCCCGAGGCCAACTGGAAGATTTATTCGGCGTTCACCATCGGCGCGATGGTGGTGCTGTATGCGTTGTTCCTGCGCATGCAGGTCGGCCCGCACAGTTACTTTTTCAGCTACAGCTATCCGGACAAACGCCGCAAGAAAGAACCGCAGGACGCGCAGGCGAAAGCACCGAGCATCGGCCTGTCGATCGGCATTCTGGTATTTGGCATTGTGGTGATCGGCGCCCTGGCCGAAGTGATGTCGAAGACCCTCGATCTGGGCCTGGAAGGCACGGGCGCACCGCCGGTGATCACGGCGATTCTGGTCGCGGCGATTTCCGCGGCGCCGGAGATTTTGACGGCGTTGCGCGCAGCGTTGGCCAACCGCATGCAGTCGGTGGTGAACATTGCGATGGGCGCGTCACTGTCGACGGTGATTCTGACGGTGCCGGTGATGGAGGCGATGGCGCTGTACACCGGCCAGCCATTTCAAATGGCGATGACGCCGGTGCAGACGGTGATGATCTTCATTACGCTGATCGTCAGCGCGATCAACTTGAATGACGGCGAGACCAATGCCATCGAAGGCATGACGCACTTCGTGCTGTTCGCGACGTTCATCATGTTGTCCCTGCTCGGTCTCTGAACCTGACGCTAAACAACTGTGGGAGCGAGCTTGCTCGCGAAAGCTGTGTATCAGTCCACTCAAGTACTGACTGACACGACGCCTTCGCGAGCAAGCTCGCTCCCACAGGGATCAGGTACCTGCGATCAACTGGCGCGCCGCCTGGCTGTGATCGGCGATCAGGCCTTTCAGATCCAGCCCTTCAACCTGGCCATCCACCACGCGCCACTTGCCACCGATCATCACTCGATCCGCACGATCCGCGCCGCACAACAGCAGCGCCGAAATCGGATCATGGCTGCCGGAGAAGCGCAGCTCATCGAGCTTGAACAATGCCAGATCCGCCTGCTTGCCCATGGCAATCTCACCAATGTCAGTACGGCCCAACAAGCTCGCCGAACCTTTGGTCGCCCAGCCCAGCACGCGTTTCGGGGTGATCTTCTCGGCGCCGTAACGCAGGCGCTGGATGTACAGGGCCTGACGCGCTTCGAGAATCATGTTCGAGGCATCGTTGGACGCCGAACCATCGACGCCCAGACCAAACAGCGCGCCCGCGTCAGTCAGATCAATACTCGGGCAAATGCCGGAAGCCAGGCGCATGTTCGAACTCGGGCAATGGCAAATACCGGTACCCGCCTGACCGAGACGAGCGATTTCGTCCGGGTTGAAGTGGATGCCGTGGGCCAGCCAGGTGCGCGGGCCGAGCCAGCCGACGCTGTCCAGATAATCGACGGTGCGCAGGCCGAAACGCTGCAGGCAGAAATCTTCTTCATCGAGTGTTTCGGCCAGATGCGTGTGCAGGCGTACGTCGAGCTTGTTTGCCAGGTCAGCACTGGCCGACATGATTTCCGGGGTCACCGAGAACGGCGAGCACGGCGCCAGCGCGATCTGGATCTGCGCACCATCGCCGCGCTCGTGGTACTCGTGAATCAGGCGCTGACTGTCGTCGAGAATCACCTGGCCTTCCTGCACGGTCTGCTGCGGTGGCAGGCCGCCGTCCTTTTCGCCGAGGCTCATCGAACCGCGAGTGAGCATGGCGCGCATGCCCAGTTCACGGACGCTTTCGACCTGTACGTCGATGGCGTTTTCCAGACCGTCCGGGAACAGGTAGTGGTGGTCGGCAGCGGTGGTGCAACCCGACAGCAGCAACTCAGCCAAAGCGACTTTGGTCGCGAGGGCGAGTTTCTCAGGCGTCAGTCGCGCCCACACCGGATAAAGGGTTTTCAGCCACGGAAACAACGGCTGATTGACCACCGGCGCCCAGGCGCGGGTGAGGGTTTGATAGAAGTGGTGGTGGGTGTTGATCAGGCCCGGCAGGATCACATGCTCGCGGGCATCGAAGATTTCATTGTACGGCGCCGACGGTTGTTGGCCGGCAGCCAGCACTTCGACGATGACACCGTCTTGCACAACAAGACCGCCACGGGCGTCGAGCTCGTTGGAGGTGAAAATGGCGAGGGGATTTTTTAACCAGGTACGGGTCGCGGGCATGTTGCCGGCTCCTCTGAAAATGGGGTTCAGGGTTGCCAGCTCAGTGATGCCCTGTCTGCTGATCCAGGGTCGCCGCGGGGGACGAGGTGCGCAGTTTCAAACAAAACGCTGCATCGGGCAAGCCCAACCCGACCACTCACCACGGTCCCTTGTAGGAGTGAGCCTGCTCGCGATAGCGGTGTGTCAGTCGGAAGATCAGTGTCTGACACACCGCTATCGCGAGCAGGCTCACTCCTACAGGGGATTTGGGGGCTTACCAGGGGATCGTTTCACCCTTGTAATTGATGAAGTGATGCCCACCCTTGCCGGCATACGCATTCACCTGATCGACCAGCCCACGGGTGCTGGTTTGCACGTCAAGGTCAGCCGCTTCGCCGCCCATATCGGTCTTCACCCAACCCGGATGCAGCGACAACACCGTCATCTTCTGCTCACCCAATTGCGTGACAAAACTGTTGGTCATCGAATTCAGCGCTGCCTTGCTGGCCTTGTACAGCGCCAGTCCCGGCGAGTCCGGCATGGTCACGCTGCCGAGCACGGAACTCATGAACGCCAGCACGCCGCTGCCATCACGAATCTGCCCGACGAAGCGTTGTGCCAGATTGATCGGTGCCACCGCGTTGGTGAAAAACAACTGACCGACCTCAGCCAGTGTCGCGCCGCCCGGGGACTGATCTGCCGGGCCTTTGACCCCGGCGTTGACGAACAGCAGGTCAAAGGTTTCGCCCTTGAGTTGCTGACTCAACGCGATCACCGCTTGCTGGTCGTCCATATCAAGCTTCTCGATCCGCACCTTGCCTAATGCTTGAAGTGCGTCGGCATTGGCAGGATTACGCACAGTAGCCGTGACTTGCCAGCCGTCGGCCAGCAGGGTTTTCACCAGACCAAGGCCAAGGCCCCGGGAGGCGCCGATGATCAGTGCGTTTTTTGCAGACATGATGGGCTTCCTTGATGAATGAGGATCATGGATTCAATGGACAGGCCTGACGGAGCCGAAGTTGCAACTCCTGCCGCAGAACGTCGAGTTCGCGCATGCGGGTTTCGATCAATTGCAGTTTGTCGCGCAGCAACTGCGCCACAGCGTTGTCCGGATCGGGCGCGTTCCACAACGCCGCGACACTGTCACCGATCTCGCCGAGGGTAAATCCCAGACGCTGCGCCGTTTTGATATAGAGCACCAGTTGCACCATCTCCGGTGGATAGTCGCGGTAACCATTGGCACTGCGCTGCGCCGAAATCAACCCGCGCTGCTCGTAGAAACGCAGGGTGTCACGGCTGACGGCGCTGGCCAGGGCTAATTCACCGATGCGCATGGCGACTCTCAAAAGGGCTATTGACCCTGGAGCATACTCCAGGCTTTACCGTGCTTGCTCCCTGAATTTCTGGAGCATGAATGATGTGGACTTCAACGCAGTATCGCCACGTGGTGCGCGGCAGTGCCTGGTATGACCTGATCGTCACGGCAGCGTTTGCCACTCCGTGGAGTTTTGCGCTTGTGCACGGGTTGTTGAGCGCACTGAATTTGCCCGGCGAGCTGCCGGTGTTTCAGCCTGTGCATATGTTGATGGCGAATCTGCTGGGATCGGTGGTGTGTGTTTGGGCGGTGCTGCGGATTCGTGATCCGCAGGCGCTTTATGGAAGGTATGACGCGGTGGCCAGATTTTTGTTTGCGGGGTGGCAAGCGTATGCGCTTGCCCATGGTGCGAGTTCGATTCTGATTGTTTTCCTGGTCTTCGAACTGGCGTGGGGCATTGCTCAGGTGTTGCCTGTGCGGACGCCTTCGCGAGCAAGCTCGCTCCCACAGGGGAATGAGGTCAACTGTGGGAGTGAGCCTGCTCGCGATAGGGGCATTGAAATCACTACATCAATGCCCTGACTGCCAAGGCTGCCCCAGCGAAACCGGTGCATACAACCGCGTCCGCAACGCATCCCGCGACAACAACACCAACACCACAATCGTCGCCACATACGGCAGCATCGCCAGCAAACTCGACGGAATCGCCAGCCCCAACCCTTGCGCCACCAAATGCAGGATGCTGGCGAGGCCAAACAGATATGCGCCAAGCAACAACCGCCACACCCGCCAACTGGCAAACACCACCAGCGCCAGCGCGATCCAGCCGCGCCCGGCGGTCATGTTTTCCGCCCACATCGGCGTGTACGCCAGCGACAGATACGCCCCGGCCAACCCGGCCATCGCCCCGCCAAACAGCACCGCCAAGGTACGCACGGTCAACACCGGCAGCCCCATCGCACTGGCCGCATCCGGATTCTCGCCAACCGCCTGAATGATCAACCCGACACGACTTTTGATGATCACCCACGCCACCAGCGCAAACAGCGCGAACGACAGATACACCAGCAGATCCTGGGCAAACAGCATCCGCCCGATCAGCGGAATTTCACTCAGCCAAGGAATCGCCAACGGCTCAAAACCGGCCAGCGGTTTACCCACCCAGGCCGCGCCGACAAAGGTTGACAGCCCGACACCAAAAATCGTCAGGGCCAAACCGGTCGCCACCTGGTTGGCGTTGAACACCAGCGCCACCACCGCAAACAGCGACGACAGCAACATTCCGGCAAGCATCGCCAACAACACGCCCAGCCACAGGTTGCCGCTGTTCAGCGCGACGATAAAACCGATCACCGCGCCAAACAGCATCATCCCTTCCTGCCCAAGATTGAGCACGCCGCTCTTCTCGCAGATCAGCTCTCCCAACGCCACCAGCAACAACGGCGTGCCGCAACGCACCATGGCGTAGAAAATATTGCTCAACAGATCGATATCCATCACAGCGCTCCGGCGGTTACGGCGGTGGTCGAGGTGCGCTTCACCCAGCGCAGATTCAGGCGTGGTCGATAGAGAATCAGCACGTCACAGGCGAGCAGGAAAAACAGCATCATTCCCTGAAACAACTGGGTGATCGCCTGCGGCAGATTCAGGCTCATTTGCGCACTCTCGCCGCCGATGTACAGCAGCGCCATCAGCAGACTCGAAAACAAAATCCCGATCGGATTCAGGCGCCCGAGAAACGCCACGGTAATTGCCGCGTAGCCATAACCCGGCGACACCTGCGGCACCAATTGCCCAATCGGTCCGGTGACTTCGCAGACACCCGCAAGCCCCGCCAAACCGCCGCTGATCAACAGCGCCAGCCAGATCAAACGCTTCTCGCGAAAGCCGACAAACCCCGCCGCACGCTTGTCCAGCCCGAGCACTTTGATCTGGAAACCGACAAAGCTTTTCTGCAACAACACCCACACCGCGACCAGTGCGAGCAGGGCGAAATACACCCCGGCGTGCACGCGGCCATCCTCCATCAACAGCGGCAAACGGCTGGCGTCACCGAACATCGCCGACTCCGGAAAGTTGAATCCGGCCGGATCCTTCAGCGGCCCGTGCACGCAGAACAGCAGCAGGTTCAGGGCGATGTAATTGAGCATGATGCTGGTGAGAATTTCGTTGGCGTTGAAGCGTGTGCGCAACCACGCCGTCAGCCCGGCCCATGCGGCGCCGGCGAGGGTGCCGGTGAGCAGAATCAACACCAGCGCCCAACGGCTTTGCAGGTCGATGATGTTCACCGCCAACGCACTGCCGGCCAGCGCGCCGAGAAGCAATTGCCCCTCAGCGCCGATGTTCCAGATCCGCGCCTGATAGGCCACTGCCAAGCCCAGTGCGCAGAGCAGAATCGGTAGCGCTTTGACCAGCAATTCGGAGACGCCATACAAGTCGCTGACCGGCGCGATCAGCAGCGTGTGCAAGGTTTGCAGCGGGTCGTGACCGAGGGCGATAAACAGCAGCGAGCCGCAACCGAGCGTCAGCGCCGCCGCCAATAACGGCGAGCACCACAGCATCAGGCGCGATTGCTGGCCACGGGGTTCGAGGGAAAGCAGCATGAGTAAAACTCCGTTAAACCGTGGCGGCTGAAGGTGAATGATCGAACTGGCCGGCCATCCAGCCACCGACGTCGCTGAGTTGGGTATCGCCCGTGTTGTGCAGCGCCGACAAACGGCCACCGCACAACGCGCCGAGGCGGTCGCTGATCTGGAACAGTTCGTCGAGGTCTTCGGAAATCACCAGAATCGCTGCGCCCGCATCGCGTAACGCAATCAACGCACGGTGAATGGTCGCCGCGGCGCCGACGTCGACGCCCCATGTCGGGTGCGCAGCGATCAGCAGTTTCGGTTGCTGGAGGATTTCCCGGCCGAGGATGAATTTCTGCAGGTTGCCGCCGGACAGGCTGCGCGCAGCGGTTTGCGTGTTCGGGGTTTTCACGCCGAAGCGCTGAATGATTTGCTGGGCGAGGGCTTCGACTTTGCCGCGCTCGATCAAACCGTGGCTGACCAAGCCTTGCTGGAACGCGGTGAGCAGAGCGTTATCGGCCAGACTCAATTCCGGCACCGCACCATGGCCGAGACGCTCTGCCGGCACGAACGCCAGGCCGAGTTTGCGACGCGCATCCGGGCGCAGATCGGCGACGTGTTGCTCAGCGAATCGAATGGTCGCGGCTTCCGCCCCAGGCAGGGTTTGTTCGCCGCTGAGCAGGGCCAGCAACTCATCCTGACCATTACCGGCAACCCCGGCGATACCGACGATCTCACCGCTGCGTACCTGCACATCAATGTCAGTCAGCGAACAGCCGAACGGATCGGGGTTGTGCCAGCTCAAGCCCTTCACCTGCAAAAACGCCGCGCCGCCGCTGACTTTCGGATAGTCACCAATCAACGCCGCCGCTTCGCCAACCATCAATTGCGCCAATTGCTGATCGGAACATTCGGCCGGCACGCAATGCCCGGCCACGCGCCCGCCGCGCAGAACCGTCGCGCTGTGACACAGCGCGCGTACTTCGCCGAGTTTGTGGCTGATAAACAGAATGCTGCAGCCCTCGGCGGCGAGGCGGCGCAGGGTGACGAACAACTCATCTGCCTCCTGCGGGGTCAGCACTGAAGTTGGCTCATCGAGGATCAGCAGACGAATGTCCTGCATCAGGCAGCGAATGATTTCCACCCGTTGCCGCTCGCCGATCGACAGGCTGTGGACAAGTCGCTCCGGTTCCAGCGCCATGCCATAGCGGCGCGACACTTCGCGAATCTTCGGTTCCAGTTGTTTCGGTGTGCCGGCCGCAGCACCCATCGCCAGCGCAATGTTCTGCGCCACGCTGAGGGTTTCGAACAGGGAGAAATGCTGGAACACCATGCCGATGCCCAACTGCCGCGCCTGTGCCGGATTGCGGATGATGACCCGCTGGCCTTGCCAGAACATCTCGCCCGAATCAGCCTGGGTGACGCCGTAGATAATCTTCATCAGGGTACTTTTGCCCGCACCGTTTTCACCGAGCAGGGCGTGGATTTCGCCGGGGGCGATGGTCAGGTCGATGGCATCGTTGGCCAGACAACCGGGATAACGTTTGCTGATCTGGCGCAGTTGCAGGCGCGGGGTTGCAGGAGCAATGGACATGACAGGCTCGACTTGCTTGGAGTTGTGCCTGTGGATAAAGCAATTTCCTGGCCATTGAGTCAGGAACGCGAGCGGGCCGCATGTGCGAGTGCCTGAGGCAGAGCATTGCCTTCAAAATGAGCTGGGCTAACGGCACCAATTCAGAGCAAAGCCGTTGACCGGGCTCCAGTTTTGCTCGCTGGCAACTGATCAAAAAACGAGCAAACCCCTGTGGACTAGGCAGGACCTGCGACTGCGCCAGCCATGAACGGGTTATCCACAGGTTGCTCCACAGTTATTGTGCGCAAGCTGAAAACCCGGGCATAAGCACTGCGGTGCTTTCTTCTAATGGTGATAAACCGAGCTAACTGACTGTTCCTGTTAGAAAAAATCGTTTCGTCGGGGGAATTGAACGAAAAGTGAACAAACCGCGCAAAGCCACGTGACAGAAGGGTTACAGCAGAATGTACTCAGGTTATCCACAGCCGGGTGCACAGCAGATGTGGGCAAGTCCGTGGAATAAGGAAAATCGGGTCCGCCCCAAAAGATCGCAGCCTTCGGACGATCTTTCAATCTTGCTTCACCGCTGCAACAAAATCCGCCCACGACTTAAATCCGCCAATTGGCTTTGCAACAGCTCGATCTGCGCCTCACCCACCGCCAACTTCAACTCAACCCCGTTTGCCGTGAAGTTTTCTTCAACAACCAACCCACCCAGATCCGCGACCCGCAACTTCACCAGCGCCAACTCGGCAAACCCGCAAGCGCAACTTAACGGCACCCGGCTGATCAATTCGATTTTGGCTGCCGTTTGCAAACACTTGTTCGCACCACCGCCATAGGCCCGGGCCAAACCGCCGGTACCGAGTTGAATGCCGCCGTACCAACGAATCACCAGCACCGCGACCTGATCGCAATCCTGCGCTTCAATCGCCGCCAGAATCGGTCGCCCGGCCGTGCCGCCCGGTTCGCCATCGTCGTTACTGCGGTATTGATCGCCGAGTTTCCACGCCCAGCAATTGTGCGAGGCGTTGAAATCGCTGTGCTGTTCAAAAAACGCCTGCGCCTCGGCAGGGCTGCCGATCGGCATGGCGAAGGTGATAAAGCGGCTTTTGCGAATCTCTTCGCGGTATTCGCAAAAACCGCTGAGGGTGAAAGGCATAAGCGTCTTATAGAGGAGGAGTGAGGCCGCAGCCTTTGAGAATGATGCGGATCAGGTTGTTGCCGGCGTCTTCCATGTCCTGCTTGGTCAGCTTGCTGCGACCGCTGACGCGACAGATCTGCGTGGCGAAGTCAGCGTAGTGCTGGGTGCTGCCCCACAACAGGAAGATCAGGTGCACCGGATCCACCGGGTCCATTTTGCCGGCATCGATCCACGCCTGAAACACCGCCGCGCGGCCAGTGAACCAGGCGCGGTAATCCTGATTGAAATATTCGGTCAGGCATTCGCCGCCGCTGATCACTTCCATCGCAAAGATCCGCGAGGCCTGTGGCTGACGACGGGAGAATTCCATCTTGGCGCGAATGTAACGGGTCAGCGCTTCGGCCGGATCGTCCTCGGCCGTGAGTGTGTTGAAGGTGCTGTCCCACAGCTCGATGATGTTGCTCAGCACCGCCACGTACAAACCGAGTTTGTTGGTGAAGTAGTAATGCAGGTTCGCCTTGGGCAACCCGGCATTCTGCGCGATGGTGTTCATGCTGGTGCCTTTGTAACCGTGACGGGCGAACTCGTCTTCGGCGGCTTTGAGGATGGTCTCTTCGTTCTTCTGACGAATGCGGCTGGCGGGCTTGCCGCCATGGGCTGGGACTTCAAAGGTCATAGGCACTTCCGGGTTTGTCTGTGGGTGCAACCAGTTGCGTTGATAGCGCACCCACAGGCATCCGACAAGTCCTTGCGCAATAAAACCGTTACGCCTGTTCGATCTTGTTCAGCGAAGCAGGTGCTTCAGCGGCCTCTGGTTTCGACTCCGGCAGCAGCAGGCAAAGGATGATCGCGGTCAGACCACCGCTGGTGATCGCCGAGTCAAACAGGTTCTGCACCAGTTTTGGCAGCAGGTGCAGCAGGTTCGGTTGCGCGGCAATGCCCAGACCGACGCCGAATGACGTGGCGATGATCAACATGCTGCGCCGATCCAGCGGCGACTGCGCGAGGATGCGCACGCCGGCAGCGGCCACCGCGCCGAACATCACCAGGGTCGCGCCGCCGAGCACCGGTTTCGGAATCTGTTGCAGCACCGCGCCGATCATTGGAAACATACCCAGACAAAACAGGATCGCGCCGATGTACAAACCGACGTAGCGGCTGGCGACGCCGGTCAACTGGATCACGCCGTTGTTCTGCGCGAAGGTGGTGTTGGGGAAAGCGCTGAAGGTCGCGGCGATCATGCAGCTCACGCCGTCACCGAGTACGCCACCGCGCAGGCGGCTTATATAAGAAGCGCCGCTGATCGGTTGGCGAGCGAGCATGCAGTTGGCGGTGAGGTCGCCGACGGTTTCGATGGTGCTGATCAGATAAATCAGCGCGACCGGCAGGAAAGCCGTCCAGTCGAAGCTGAAGCCAAACTTGAACGGTGTAGGAAAACTCACCAGTGGCAAGTCAGGCAACGGCTGCGGCACCAGTTTCCCACTGAACCACGCGGCCAGACTGCCGAGCAGCAAACCGATAATGATTGCCGACAAGCGCACCCATGGCGTGTTCGAGCGGTTGAGCAGAATGATCGTCAGCAGCACGAACACGCCAAGCGCCAGATTGCCCGGCGCACCGAAGTCAGGCGCATTGAAGCCGCCGCCGAGATCAGTGATGCCGACCTTGATCAGGCTGATGCCGATCAGAGTGATAACGATCCCTGTCACCAGCGGCGTGACGACTCTGCGCAATTGACCGATGAAACGGCTGAGAACGATCTGCACCAGCGCGCCGAAAAAGCACACACCGAAGATCATCGCCAGAATGTCTTCCGGGCTGCCGCCACGTTGCTTGACCAGAAACCCCGCCGACAGCACCGCACCAAGAAAAGCAAAACTGGTGCCTTGCAGACAGATCATACCCGCGCCAATGCCGAATGGTCGCCGCGCCTGAATAAAGGTGCCGACACCCGAAACCATCAAGGCCATGCTGATCAGGTACGGCAAATGCGCGGTCAGCCCGAGGGCCGAGCCGATCACCAATGGCGGGGTGATGATGCCGACGAAACTGGCGAGCACGTGTTGCAGTGCCGCGAGTGTCGCGGCGAGTGGTTTGGGGCGGTCGTTGAGGCCGTAGATCAGGTCGCTGGACGGTGCGGAATCTGGCTGCATGGCTTAGGGCTTCTTGTTGAAGGATCGGGGTTGATCCTGCATTGCAAAAAGCTGTCCACTTGCTCAGGTTATTTGCCGAATTTGTCGCCAAGGCCCAATACTGGCGGGCATCAGAGGATTTTCAGCGCGTCGCCGCCAGACTCTCCAAAAAGCTTTCCAGCACCAAATGAGGGCGCCGGCCCTTGCGCGTGACCGATGCCAGGCTCAGGTCGTAAAAACGCGTTTGCGATTTCAGCGCACGCAAACGACCTTGCTGCACCCAAAGGCTGGCGTAATGATCCGGCAGATAACCAATGTATCGCCCGGTCAAAATCAGAAACGCCATACCCTCACGGTCAGAAGCACTGGCCGTGCAATTAAGCGCCTGGTAATGCGCCTGAATATCCGCCGGCAGACGAAAGGTCGGGGCAATCGCGTCCTGACTGTTTAGACGTTCGTCATCCAGTTGCTTGTCATCGACATAAAACAGCGGATGCCCCACCGCGCAATAAAGCAGCGAACGCTCGCTGTACAACGGCTGATATTCCAGTCCCGACAACGCACTGGCCTGCGGCACCACGCCAACATGCAGTCGCCCGTCGAGCACGCCTTGTTCAACTTCATTCGGCGCAATCATGCGGATCTGAATCTGCACATCCGGTCCGCGCTCCTTCAACTGAGCGAGGGCGTGGGTGATGCGCATGTGGGGCAGGGTGACGAGGTTGTCGGTCAGGCCGATGATCAGCTCACCACGCAAATGCTGGTGCAGGCCGTTGACCTCAGTGCGAAAACTTTCCAGCGCACTTAATAGTTGCAGCGCCGATTGATACACCTCACGGCCTTCTTCGGTCAGCGAAAACCCCGCACGACCACGCTGGCATAGACGCAAACCGAGGCGCTGCTCCAGATCACTCATCTGCTGGCTGATCGCCGAGCGACCGATGCCGAGCACGGTTTCCGCCGCCGAGAAGCCGCCGCACTCCACCACGCTGCGAAAAATCCGCAGCAGGCGAATATCAAAGTCACTGACCTGGGCCAGCGGATCGGGGCGGCGACTGCTCATCTTATTGTTCTCATTGTTTAGCAAAGTTCTAACTGAAGGTTAGAAGAGTTGAATTTCACCGACTTTATCCGCGTGGCAATTTAGCTGCAACAACGCTTTTTATCTCCCTGACGCTTATGCCCTGCGAGGTTTTGCCCGATGAACATGCCTGAAAACGCGCCGTCGCCACTGGCCAGCCAACTGAAGCTGGACGCGCACTGGATGCCGTACACCGCCAACCGCAATTTCCAGCGCGATCCGCGTTTGATCGTTGGCGCCGAAGGCAGCTGGCTGATCGACGACAAGGGCCGCCGGGTATACGACTCGCTATCTGGCCTGTGGACCTGTGGCGCCGGCCACACCCGCAAGGAAATTCAGGAAGCGGTCTCCAAGCAGTTGGGCACCCTCGATTACTCGCCGGGTTTCCAGTACGGCCATCCGCTGTCGTTCCAGCTGGCCGAGAAAATCACCGAGCTGACCCCGGGAAATCTGAACCATGTGTTCTTCACCGACTCCGGTTCCGAGTGCGCTGACACTGCGGTGAAAATGGTCCGTGCCTACTGGCGCCTGAAAGGCCAGTCGACCAAGACCAAAATGATCGGCCGTGCCCGTGGTTACCACGGCGTGAACATCGCCGGCACCAGCCTGGGCGGCGTCAATGGCAACCGCAAACTGTTCGGTCAGGCGATGATGGACGTCGATCACCTGCCGCACACGTTGCTGGCGAGCAATGCGTTCTCCCGTGGCATGCCGGAGCAGGGCGGTATCGCTTTGGCCGATGAGCTGCTGAAGCTGATCGAATTGCACGACGCTTCGAACATCGCCGCGGTATTCGTTGAGCCTATGGCCGGTTCCGCTGGCGTACTGGTGCCGCCGCAGGGTTACCTGAAACGTCTGCGCGAAATTTGCGATCAGCACAGCATTCTGTTGGTGTTCGACGAAGTGATCACCGGTTTCGGCCGTACCGGCAACATGTTCGGTGCCGACACCTTTGGCGTTACTCCGGACCTGATGTGCATCGCCAAGCAAGTCACCAACGGCGCGATCCCGATGGGCGCGGTGATTGCCAGCTCCGAGATCTACCAGACCTTCATGAATCAGCCGACCCCGGAGTACGCCGTGGAATTTCCGCACGGCTACACCTACTCGGCGCACCCGGTGGCTTGCGCCGCTGGCCTGGCGGCACTCGATCTGCTGCAAAAAGAAAACCTGGTGCAGAGCGTCGCGGAAGTCGCGCCGCATTTCGAAAACGCGCTGCATGGCTTGAAAGGTGCGAAGAACGTTATCGACATCCGTAACTTCGGCCTGGCCGGTGCCATTCAGATTGCCCCGCGTGACGGCGACGCCATCGTGCGTCCTTTCGAAGCGGGCATGGCCCTGTGGAAAGCCGGGTTCTACGTGCGCTTTGGCGGCGACACCCTGCAGTTCGGCCCAACCTTCAACAGCAAGCCGCAAGACCTCGATCGTCTGTTCGACGCGGTCGGCGAAGTGCTGAACAAGCTCGACTGATTTTTCCCTCTATATATAAGTACAAACAGCCGGCGCCCTTCGCGGGCGTCTGCGGACAAGCATTCAGGAGTTTTCGATGAGCGTTATCCCGCATTTGATCAATGGCGAACTGGTGACCGAGAACGGTCGCGCGGTTGATGTGTTCAACCCGTCTACCGGTCAGGCTATCCACAAGCTGCCACTGGCCAGCCAGGCCACCATCCAGAAAGCCATCGATGCCGCCAAGGCTGCGTTCCCGGCCTGGCGCAACACGCCACCGGCCAAACGCGCCCAGGTGATGTTCCGCTTCAAGCAACTGCTCGAGCAGAACGAAGCGCGCATCTCGCAATTGATCAGCGAAGAACACGGCAAGACCCTGGAAGACGCTGCCGGTGAATTGAAGCGCGGTATCGAGAACGTCGAGTTTGCCTGCGCAGCGCCAGAAATCCTCAAGGGCGAGTACAGCCGCAACGTTGGCCCGAACATCGACGCATGGTCGGACTTTCAGCCGCTGGGCATCGTTGCCGGGATCACCCCGTTCAACTTCCCGGCCATGGTGCCGCTGTGGATGTACCCACTGGCGATCGTCTGCGGCAACTGCTTCATCCTCAAGCCGTCCGAGCGTGATCCAAGCTCGACACTGCTGATCGCTCAGCTGCTGCTCGAAGCCGGTTTGCCGAAAGGTGTGATGAGCGTGGTGCACGGTGACAAGACTGCGGTGGATGCGCTCATCGAAGCGCCGGAAGTCAAAGCGCTGAGTTTTGTCGGTTCGACGCCGATTGCTGAATACATCTATGCCGAAGGTACCAAGCGCGGCAAGCGCGTTCAGGCACTGGGCGGCGCGAAGAACCACGCGGTGCTGATGCCTGATGCCGATCTGGACAACGCGGTCAGCGCACTGATGGGCGCGGCGTACGGTTCCTGTGGCGAGCGTTGCATGGCGATTTCGGTTGCCGTTTGTGTAGGCGATCAAGTGGCCGATGCGCTGGTGGCCAAACTGGTTCCACAGATCCAGGCGCTGAAAATCGGTGCCGGCACTTCGTGCGGTCTGGACATGGGGCCGCTGGTCACCGGTCAGGCGCGCGACAAAGTCAGTGGTTACGTTGATGACGGCGTGGCGGCGGGCGCGACCCTGGTAGTCGACGGTCGTGGTTTCAGCGTGGCCGGTCACGAAGAAGGCTTCTTCCTCGGTGGCTGCCTGTTCGACAACGTCACCCCTGAGATGCGCATCTATAAAGAAGAGATCTTCGGACCGGTCCTGTGCATCGTTCGCGTGAATAGCCTGGAAGAGGCGATGCAACTGATCAATGATCATGAATACGGCAACGGCACCTGCATCTTCACCCGTGACGGTGAAGCGGCGCGTCTGTTCTGTGACGAGATCGAAGTCGGCATGGTTGGCGTCAACGTGCCGCTGCCGGTGCCGGTGGCTTACCACAGCTTCGGCGGTTGGAAGCGTTCGCTGTTTGGTGACCTGCATGCATATGGTCCGGATGGTGTGCGCTTCTATACCCGTCGCAAGGCGATCACTCAGCGCTGGCCACAGCGTGCTAGCCATGAGGCTTCACAGTTCGCCTTCCCTAGCCTGTAAGTAGAAGGGCGATGCAACGAAGGCCGACCCCTCTGGGTCGGCCTTCGTGTTTTCGGGGTTTTTTGACCGATGTGACAGAATTATGAAAATAGGTGTTGACGGCAGATTTCAGATGTCTATAATTCGCCCCACTTCCGGCGCAGTCGAAACGGAAAACTCCTTGAGATTCAATGAGTTATGTAAGTTTCGGCAGCAGGTAGCTTCAGGTCATCGAAGCCAAAAGGAAGTTGAAAAAGAGGTGTTGACAGCAGCGTGTAACGCTGTAGAATTCGCCTCCCGCTGACGAGAGATCGGAAGCGCAAGTGGTTGAAGTTGTTGAAGAATT
>NZ_WXVV01000004.1 GCF_013433315.1 Pseudomonas crudilactis
GCCGCATCCCGTTTGAAATCTGTCGAAAAATATCGTCTGGTCAAATCACACCTCGTCGTTGGGCGTAGATTAACGCCCTTTAGGGGTGTCCAGAATCATTAAGCCAGATCAACCGAGGTGTCTGGCGTTATACATCGACCTGAATGACCGAGTCGATTATGGATTCGGTAAAGATCGATCACGTCGGCGCAGTTCTCCAATATCCCCCAATCAATCCCCTCTCCTTGAGGGAGAGGGGGCCGACCGAGGTGTCTGGCGTTATACATCGACCTGAATAACCGAGTCGATTATGGATTCGGTAAAGATCGATCACGTCGGCGGAGTTCTCCAATATCCCCCAATCAGTCCCCTCTCCCTCCGGGAGAGGGTTAGGGTGAGGGGCTTTTGATCTTGCCTTAAAACTCCAAAGTGCTGGACAACGAAACCTGCCGCGCATCCCCCATCGACACAAAGAACCGGCTCGCCGCCGAGGTGTAGTACGTGCGATCAAACAGGTTCTTCACATTGAGCTGAAACTTGACCTTCTGCCCCTCGACTTTGGTGTCGTAAGTGGCAAACGCATCGGCGACGGTGTAGCTCGGCAGATCAAAATCATTCACCGCATTACCGGCACGTTCACCGACATAACGCGCCCCCGCGCCGACGCGCAATTGATCGCCGCCGATCACGCTGCCGAAGTCATACACCGCCGACAACGAGCCGGAATTCTTCGCCACGTTTTGCAGGCGCTTGCCTTTATAGTCCGGGTCTTCGGTCACTTCGGCATCGGTGTAGGCGTAGCTGCCGATCATGCTCCAGTGGTCGCTCAACTGACCGGTCAGGTCCATTTCCAGACCGCGCGAACGCACCTCACCGGCCGCACTGTAAATGGTCGTCGGGCCTTCGGAATTGGCCACCAGCACGTTACGTTTCTTGATGTCGAACAACGCGATGTTGCCGGTGACGCGCCCCGGCATGTCCAGCCGCGCACCCAGCTCCCACGACTTGGCTTCTTCCGGCGCGATGCTGCCGTCGAGCACAGTGCTGCTGCCACTCAGCGGGGCGATGGTCGAGTTGGGTTTGAACGATTCGGTGTAGCTGCCGTAGAACGACAAGGCGTCGGTGTAGCGATACACCAGACCGGCGCGCGGGACGAACTTCTGGCCGTTGCTGTCGGTGTTGGCTTTGAACGGCACGCCTTTGCCGGCGTACTGGTCGTACTCCTGGAAGCGCCCGCCAGCAACCAGAATCCACTGATCGTTAAGGTGAATCGAGTCCTGCATGAACACCGAGTCACTGCGTAGCTCATCGGTCTGCGCGCTGTCGGGAGCGCTGACGGTCGTGCCGGCGACTTCGCGACCGTACACCGGATTGAGGTAGCTGAAGGTGGTCAGGCTTTTCTGCCGGATCAGGTCCTCACGGTAGATCTTGCGGTACTCGTCATCGACGCCGAACACCAGATCATGCTGCATGCCCAGCACGTTGACCTTGCCTTCGAGACTGGCGGTGGTGAAACGGTCGGTGCTGATCGCGTTCTGGGTGCCGTCCATGCTGCGGGTCAGTGTGCCCTTGTTGGTGTCGATGGCGGTCACGCGGACCTGGCTGGCGTCGTAGGTTTCGCGGTTCCAGCTGTAGCCGAAGTGGGCTTTCCAGTCGTCGTTGAGGTCGTGGTCGGCTTCGAAGTGATACAGATCCGAGCGGCCTTCCATGTTGTTGAACGGCTCATCGAGACGCTCTTTGCGCGAGATGTCCAGCGGATGATTGGTGCGCGGATCGATCAGCGTGCCACGGTCGAACGGCGTGAGAAATTCGCGATGCTCGTAGGCGAACAACAGCTTGGTGCTTTCGCCGAACCAGGCTAGGGACGGCGCAATCAGGGTTTCACGGTGGGTGCCGAAATTGCGCCAGTAATCTTCGTCTTCGTGATCGAGCACCATGCGGTAGGCCAGCCCGGAATCGCCCAGCGGGCCGGTGCTGTCGAAGGTGCCGCCGCTGCCGTTCTTGCCGTCGCCGTAGGTCGAACCGCGCAAGGTCAGGGCGTTGTATTGCGTCAGCTCAGGTTTCTTGCTGACCATGTTGACCACGCCGCCCGGGTCTTGAATGCCGTAGAGCAGCGAGGCCGGACCTTTGAGTACTTCAACCCGATCAACCGTGGCGTTCATGCCGCGGCCCTGCACGATCGGCATGCCGTCGCGCATGATTGAGCCGTTGCGGTTGTCGCCGAAGCCACGGGTCATCACCGAATCCTGGGTGCTGCCCAAGGTGTTGCCTTGGGTGATGCCACTGACATTGGCCAGTGCATCATCGAGATTGCGTGGCGCCTGATCGCGGATGACTTGGGCCGGGATGACGTTGACGGTCTGCGGGATTTCCTGAAGCGAGGCCGAAGAGCGCATCACCGAACTGGTTTCCGGTGGCTGATAACTCATCGATTCATCGCGCATCGAGGTGATGGTGGTGGCGCCGAGGTTCAGCGCGCCTTCAGTCGGTTTGGGCTCCAGCGCCAGCGTGTGGCTATCGGTGCGGCGGAAGTTGAGGCCAGAGCCACTGAGCAAGCGTTGCAGTGCCTGTTCGGCACTCATCTGGCCATTGACTGCCGGCGCGGTGAGGCCGTACGGCGCTTCGTCGGTGTACACCACACTCTGCCCGGTGACGCGGCTGAAGTCGCTCAAGGCTTGCGGCAGCGGTTTGGCGGCCAGGGAAAAATTGAACTGCTTTTGCGCCTGGCTGCTGACGGCTTCAGCGGCCAGAGACACGCTTATCGGCAGCAATGCCAATGCCGAAAAACTCAATGCCGACACGCTTAACCACTGTTTGACCGAACCCGACTTTGCCCTGGACTTCATGACTCAATGACCTGTGTAGAACCGCAACGGATGCGAATGACTCGCAGTTTCAGTCACTACACGGATGGGGCTCGGGTTTACCTCACCACAAATCTGAAAATATTTTTGCAGACGTGTTGTCGGGTCTGATGCCTTCGCGAGCAAGCTCGCTCCCACAGGGGGTTTGTGTCGATCACAGATCCAATGTGGGAGCGAGCTTGCTCGCGAAGAGGCCATCAGCCCTAACGCAAGATAATCAGATGCCCCAACACCTGATGCTGCTCAAACCCCAACACCCCTTGCAGGGAACTGAGCACCGCTTGCGGATCCTTGCTCGGAAAACTGCCACTGACCTTGCGCGCCGCCAGCTCATCGTTGAGCAATACGATCCGCCCCGGGTAATAACGGCGCAGATCCTCCACCACATCGGCCAGCGTCGACTTGTAATAAGTCAGCCAGCCCTGACGCCAGGCCAATTGCGCTTCGCTGTCCACGGCATGCAGTTTTTCCGCCGCACCGTCACCGTAAGCAACCTGCTGGCCGGCTGTGAGAATCTGCTGTTCGCCACCACGCTCCGCCGTCACCCCGACGCGCCCGGACAACACCGTCACCTGCGCGCCATGCGGTTGCAGTCGCACTTCGAATTGCGTCCCGAGCACGCGCGCTTCGCCCTGCTCCGCCGCAACCACAAACGGCTCGCCGGTGTGCGTAACCGTGAAAAACCCGGCACCACGACGCAGCTGAACATGCCGCTCGCCACGGCTGAAATCCACGGCAATCGCACTGTCAGCATCCAGCGTGACTTGCGACTGATCGGCCAGGGTCACGGTGCGGATCTCGCCGGGCGCCGAGACATAATCGGCACCCAGATCATCGATCCAGCGTTGCGGCTGCCACCCGCTGCCGAGGCTGACCATCAGCAACAGACACGCGGCCATCGCCAGCGCCCCCGACCAACGCAAAAGCTGCGGACGGCGCGGGCGATCCATCGCATCGAGAAAGCCCTGCAACGCCAAAGCCTCTTCATCGGCCAGCGTGCGCGCCGGGCTTTCGCTCAGTTCCCAGACCACCTGCGCCTGCGCATAGGCCTCGGCATGCGCCGGATCCGCCCGCAGCCATTGGCTGAAGGTCAATTGATCGCCCGCACTCGGCCGATCATGCAACAGGCTCAGCCACGCAAACGCGGCCTGCTCTTGCGCGGGCGTCGGGATGATCGAATCGGATCGGTTCACGGTGCTTTCCCTGGCAGGCGTGGCGCGGGTTCGCGCAGGCTGGCCTTGCAGGCCTCGAGGGCGCGCATCATATGTTTTTCCACGGCACTTTGGGACAAGCCCATGGCTTTGGCGATTTCCGCGTACTTGCGGCCGTGAATGCGATTGAGCAAAAAGATCTGCCGGGTACGCTCGGGCAAGGCGCGCAACGCCGCTTCGACATGGCGCAGATCATTGCCCGCTTCCAGCGCCGCTTGCGGTTCGCTGCCGTGGCTGTCCGGCGCGTCCGGTTGCCAGCCTTCGTTGACCCGCGTGCGCGTGCCTTCGCTGCGCAAATGGTCGATGGCAATGTTGCCGGCGCAGCGCAAAAGATAGGTGCTGAGTTCTTCGACCTGCACCAACGGCCGGCGCCAGAAACGCAGAAACAGATCCTGCACCAGGTCCGCCGCCGTCGCCCGACAACCGACGCGCCGGTTCACCAGCGCCTCCATTTGCGAACGCTGAGACAGGAAAACCTGGAGAAAATGCGCACGCGCCCCGCGCGGCTCGTCGTCGCGCGATTCCGGCGGCAGACCGATCAGCACGTCAGCACTGCGCCCATGCGGCCACCGGGCTGGCCAGCAGACTGATCCCGGCCAGCGCCAACGCCAGACGCGGGCGATACGGCAGCAGCAATACCAACGCCAGGGCGCTGAGCATCAGCACGGCGAACCAGTCGACCAGACCGAAGCTCCAGCCGTTGGAGGTCACCGCCGCCCACAGCGACAAACCCAGCAGCAACCAGCCCCCCAGCATCAAGCCCTGACGGCGTCGAGGCGAAGGTTTATGGCCGAGCAATTCATCGTGGTGGCGAGGCATCGACAGACACAACGCGGTGAATCCGGCGTAGGTGAGCAGCAAAGGCAAAAGCATCAGTTCGCCCCTTGCTCAAGGGTAATCGGCCGGGCCTTTTCGCGAGGAGGTCTTTTAGTGCTGACGGTGCTGCCGGCACGCTGCATTTTCCACGCGGCCCACGCCAGAAACACACCGGTTGCAAGGCACGTCAGATCAAAACCGGCCAACGCCCAATCACCCTGCATCAGACTGACGGCGAGATTCCAAGGGGTGGTCAGTGCATTGATCAGCGGCATCGCAACAAACAATGCGGCGCTCAGGGTGAGTTGCTCAACCCAGGCCTTTCGTCCCGGACGCAGTAGCGCGTGCAGCACACTCAGAGCCCAAGCGATAAAGAACGCATTCACTTCCCAATCTGCGCGTTCGGCAAGGCTCACCGGCAACAGACGATTGGCCAGGAAGAACACCGCCACCGCAGACACCAGCCCGGCCATGCTGGCGATGTTCAGCACTTCCACCAGCCGCAGTTCGAACGGCATCACGCCGCTCTTGGCGTGTTTGAGCTGACGCTTGCCCAGCCAGATCACCAGCCCGGTGCCGATCATCGCGGTGCCGGCCAGCCCACAGATGAAATACAGCCAGCGCAACACCGACCCGGCAAAGTGGCCCATGTGCAAACCATAGAACGCGCCCCCCACCGCCATCGCCAGCGGTTGCTCCGGTGTGCTGCCGAGCATCTGCCCGGTCACACCGTTGAAGGTCACGGCGCGGCCGAAATCATGCACCACACGGTCACCAGCACGGGACAGCACCACCGTCGCATTGGCATCGCCCGGATTGCTCACCGACAGGCGCGCCGTGTGGCCGCCCGCCCATTGCTCACTGGCCTTGCTCAACAGCGGCGCCATGGCCGCCAGCGGTGCCGCAATGTCGGCGCGCTCCGGTGTTTTCGATGCCGGGAAAACTTCGTCATAGAACTTGCGCACGTCATTGCCGTACGACGCGACGATGCTCGCCGGCATGACCATCGACATGAAAATCACCAGGCTGCTGTAGGTGATCATCAAATGAAACGGCAGCACCAGCACACCCACTGCGTTATGCCCGTCGAGCCAGGAACGCTGGCCCTTGCGCGGGCGAAAGGTGAAGAAGTCCTTGAAGATTTTCTTGTGGGTGATGATCCCGGTGATCAGGGCGACAAACATCACCATCGCGGCAATGGTCGATAGCCAACGACCCCACGGATAAGGCATTTGCAGTTGAAAGTGGAAACGGTAGAAGAACTCGCCGCCCATGCTGTCGCGGCCCTGAACTTCGGTGCCGGTTTGCGCATCCAGGGTTTTCGCTTCGAAACGTCCGCGCTCACCCGGTTTTGCCGGTGCCGGCTGCCAACGCACGGTCAGGGCGGGATCCCGGGCATCGGGCAAATCGATCAGCCAGCGTGACGCGCCGGCCGCGTGTTGCTGCAGATAATCCTGGGCCAGCGTCAGGCTCGTCTCGGCACTCACCGATCGCGCGGGGATTTCCGGCTGCATCCAGTGGCTGATTTCATCCTTGAAATACGCCAGCGTCCCGGTCAGAAAAATCGCGAACAACAGCCAGCCGAACAGCAGTCCGGCCCACGTGTGCAGCCAGGCCATCGCCTGACGAAAACCCTCTTTCATGCCAGGCCCAATCCACGTGCTGCGCCAGAGATGGTCGCCAGAATAACGCTTGGCACCAGCAAACCGACCCAGGCCGACCACGCCGTACGACAGGCGAAGCACCAGAGCACGGCCACCAGATAGACCAGAAAGGAAATGGTCATGCCGGTCACCACTGCTTCGGCGCGGCTCAACGGCAGCCACAGCGTCAGGGTGACACTGGCCAGCGCCGCGACCAGATAGCCGCCAAACACCGCGGCCAGTACCCGTGAGGTAACGGCCAGACGATAGGACATGGGGAGTGTGGCGAGTTTGCCTTTCATGTTTCGACCCTGAAACGAAAACCGTCCGGCCGACAAGCCGAACCCAAGGCGAGCAATATTAATGATAAATATTCTCATACGCAAAAGCATCTGATTGCCGGACAGTGTAGCTCCACCCTACAATGCGAACAGTTCTTGTTCTCTAACGCATACTCTCTACCGCGTCCTGAAAACGCCTGGAGTAATCCCGTTGTCCGCCGCCCATTCCGTCGAATCGCTCTATCAAGCCCATCACAGCTGGCTCACCGGTTGGCTGCGGCGCAAACTCGGCTGCCCGGACAGCGCGGCGGACCTGGCCCAGGACACCTTCATCAAGGTGCTGAGCGCCCGCGAGCCGCCGCTGATCATCGAGCCGCGCGCCTTTCTGACGACCCTGGCCAAACGGGTTCTGTTCAATCATTACCGACGTCAGGATCTGGAACGCGCTTACCTCGATACCTTGGCGCAGATGCCAGAAATGCTCGCGCCGTCGGAAGAGGACAAAGCGATCATCCTGCAAACCCTGATGGAGCTGGATCAGTTGCTAGACGGTTTGCCGCGTCAGGTCAAACGCGCCTTTTTGCTGGCGCAGGTCGATGGGCTGACTTATCCACAGATCGCCGCTGAGCTCGACATCTCTGTGGCCACGGTCAAACGTCACTTGAACAAAGCGGCGATGCGCTGCTACTTCGCCCTATGAACCGCGCCCCGGATTTTTCCTCGCAGGTTGCCGAGCAGGCGGTGCACTGGTTGCTGGAAATGCAACAAGGCACGCTCAATCCGCGTCAGCAACAGGCCTGGCAACAATGGCTGGACGCGCACAGCGAACACCGCCGCGCGTGGGAGCATATTCAGCGGGTCAACCAGCGCTTGCGCGGTGTGTCTTCGCCGCTGGCACACGCGGCGTTGAACGGGCCGAAGTCCGCCAGCCGTCGTCAGGCGCTGAAGCTGTTGCTGATTCTTGGCGCCGGTTCGGCGGTGACCTGGGGCATGCGCGAACACACACCGCTGCCGTCGCTCTTCGCCGATTACCGCAGCCCGATCGGGCAACGGCGCAAGGTGGCACTCGGTGCCGGCGATCAGTTGCAACTCAACACGGCCAGTGCTGCGGATGTCGACACCTCGGCGCGACTGATCCGCTTGCTCGAAGGCGAAATCCTCCTGACCGCCGCGCAATCGTTCGAAGTGCGCACGGCCCAAGGCACTCTGAAAACTCACGGCGCACGCCTCAATGTGCGGCAATTTGCCGATCACACCCAGGTTGCGCTGTTTGAAGGCCAGGTCGAGCTGAGCAGCAACGGAAGCGCGCCGATGCTGCTGCCGCTCGCGCGTCAGTTGAGTTTTACCTCTGCTTCAGTCGCCGAAGCCAAGCCTTTGGACGCCAACAGCGGCGCCTGGGCCGACGGCATGCTGGTGGCCGCGCATATGCGTCTGGGCGACTTCCTCGATGAACTGGCTCGCTACCGTCGCGGCCAGCTCAATTGCGACAGGAACGTCGCCGACCTGCTGATCTCCGGGACTTATCCACTGGACGACAGCGAGCGGATTCTCGATCTGCTGGAAATCAGTTTGCCGGTGAAAGTGAAGCGCTTTACCCGCTACTGGGTCACCGTCGAAGCGCGGGTTTAAAAAACTCAAAAATAAATGAGCCGTTTTTCAGATCTGGCGTGACAGAGAAGGAAAGCCCCCTTGATTCAACCTTCTCAGGATCATCCACCATGCACCCTACCCGCCTCACGCCACTGGCCCGCAGCCTGCGCAATCTTGTCCTCGGCGCCAGTCTGAGCTTCGCCGCTCTGCCCGCAGCACTGGCTGCCGATGCCAAGGCTTATCACATCGCGCCGTCGTCGCTGGAGAACGCCCTCAACCAGTTTGGCCGTGAAGCGGGGGTGTTGATTTCATTCGGTTCGCAAGTCACCAGCGGTGTGCAAAGTCGAGGTCTTGAGGGCAGCTACACGCCTGAACAGGGTTTGAATGCGCTGCTCGAAGGCACCGGTCTGCAAGCACGCGCCGAGGGCAACAATGCGTTCAGCCTGCAACCGGTGGCGGATGCCGCGCTGGAACTGGACACTTCGAAAGTCGTCGGCGACTGGCTCGGCGACGCTGCGCAAATCAATGTGTTCGAACATCCCGGTGCTCGTGATGTGATCCGTCGCGAAGAGTTCGAACGTCAGGGCGCAACGCAGGCCCGTGATGTGCTCAACCGTATCCCCGGCGTCAACGCCCCGGAAAACAACGGCACCGGCAGCCATGACATGGCGCTGAACTTCGGCATTCGTGGGTTGAATCCGCGCCTGGCCGCGCGCTCGACGGTGTTGATGGACGGCATCCCGGTGCCATTCGCGCCTTATGGCCAACCACAGTTGTCGTTCGCGCCGATCAGCATGGGCAACATGGATGCCGTGGACGTCGTGCGTGGCGGCGGCGCAGTGCGTTACGGCCCGCAGAACGTCGGCGGCGTGGTCAACTTCGTGACCCGGGCGATTCCCGACGAGCCGACGGTCAAGGGCGGCTTCCAGACGGAAACCAGCCCATCGTCGAGCCACGACGGCTTCAAGACCAGCGCCAACCTGCTGGCTGGCGGCACCAACGCCAATGGTCTCGGCGGCGCGTTGCTCTACTCCGGCACCCGTGGCGGTGACTGGCGCGAACACAGCGACACCGAGATCGACGACCTGATCCTCAAGGGCAAATACCAGCTCGACGAAGCCAACAGTTTCAACGCCATGGCCCAGTATTACGAGGGCAAGGCCGACATGCCCGGCGGTTTGAACGTCGCTGATTACGACGCCGACCCATACCAGTCGACACGGCCGAAAGACCAGTTCTGGGGCCGTCGCACGATGTTCAACTTCGGCTATCGCTACCAGGAAGATCGCCGCGAATTCACCGCCAATACCTTCTTCACCAAGACCCTGCGCAGCGGTTATCTCGATCAGGGCACGTTCCTTTCGCTGTCGCCGCGCGAGTATTGGGTGCGCGGTCTGGAAACCCGTTTCGCCCAAGGCTTCGACCTCGGCCCGACCAGTCATGAAGTCGGCGTCGGCTATCGCTACATCAACGAGGCCGGCCACGAACTGCGCTATCGCACGCCGATCGCCAGCAACGAATATCCGACCACCAGCAGTCGTAATGACCGCGACACCCGTGGCGGCACCGAGGCCAATGCGTTCTTCGTTGACGACCGCATCGACATCGGCAAATGGACAATCACCCCGGGCGTGCGCTACGAGATGATCGAATCGCAGCAGACCAACAACCTGACGAACGTCAAATACAAGGGCGACTACAACACCGCACTGCCGGCGTTGAACGTGCTTTATCACCTGACCGACAGCTGGAACCTGTACGCCAACACCGAAGGCTCGTTCGGCAGCGTGCAGTACAGCCAGATGCCCAACCGCGTGACCAGCGGTGAAGTGAAACCGGAGAAGGCGCGAACCTGGGAACTCGGCACGCGCTATGACAACGGTGCGCTGCGGGCCGAGATCGGCGCGTTCCTGATCAACTTCGACAATCAGTATGAAAGCAACCAGACCAACGATTCGGTGATCGCCCGTGGCGAAACCCGTCACCAGGGCATCGAGACCAGCATCAATTACGCGCTGGATGATTTGAGTCCGGCGCTGGCCGGTTTCGATGTGTACGCGAGCTACGCCTATGTTGACGCGACCATCCGCGAAGACGGGCCGAACCAAGGCAATCGCGTGCCATTCTCCTCGAAACACAAAGGCACGATTGGCGTGGGTTACACCGAAGGCCCTTGGAAGTTGAATCTGGACAGCAGCTTCCAGAGCGATCAGTTCGCCGACAACGCCAACACCTCGAAAGAAAGTGCCGATGGCAGCACCGGCAAGATCCCGGGTTACATGCTGTTCAGCAGCCGCGCCGGGTATGACTTCGGGCCGCAGTTGTCGGATCTGAATGTGGCGGTGGGGGTGAAGAACATTTTCAATACGCAGTACTTCACGCGTTCGTTTGATGACAACAACAAGGGCAAGTATGTGGGGGAACCGCGTACGGTTTATGTGCAGACATCTGTGGCGTTCTGAGGATTGAAAAAACCCTCACCCTAACCCTCTCCCAGAGGGAGAGGGGACTGATTGGGGGATGCTTGCGAGGTACGCCGACCTTAACGTGCTGTGCCGAATCCATAATCTACTCGACCTGAAACCGCTCGAATCCATAATCGACCCGGTCTGTCAGGTCGATGTAGCCCGCAAAACACCTCGGTCGGCCCCCTCTCCCTCCGGGAGAGGGCTGGGGTGAGGGGAATGGGCTACAGTGAAATATCAAACCCACTTCACAAGGATCGTGAAGCATGCAAACCCGCCCCAACCTCGCCCAATTCGCCCGCCAGTTACGCGTCAACCAAACCGATTGCGAACAGCTGCTCTGGCAAAAACTCCGCTCCCGCCAAATCGCCAATCTGAAATTTCGTCGGCAGTTTCCCTGTCCGCCCTATGTGCTGGACTTTTACTGTGCCGAACTGAAATTGGCGATTGAACTGGACGGTGGTCAGCACTATGAAACGTCGGGACTGATTCATGACCAGCGCCGGACACGCTATCTGAATCAAAAGGGCATTGAAGTCGTGCGCTTCAGCAATCTTGAGGTGATCCAGCAGATGGACGATGTGCTGGAGCAGATCATAAGAATTGCGGCGAATCGAAAAATGCCCTCACCCTAACCCTCTCCCAGAGGGAGAGGGGACTGATTGGCGGATGCTCATAATTTCCGTCGACCTGAAATTGCTTTGCTGAATCCATAATCGACACAGCCTTTCAGGTCGATGTACCTCACCAGACACCTCGGTCGGCCATCTCCCGGAGAGTGGCGGGACTGATCGGGGAATGCCTGAGAAATACACCGATCTGAAAGTACTGTGTCGAATCCATAATCGACTCGGTCTTCCAGGTCGATGTATCACGTAAGACACCTCGGTCGGCCCCCTCTACCTCCGGGAGAGGGCTGGGGTGAGGGGCTGCTTTCTCGTGCCATCCCCAAAAACCATCCAGCCACACAAACAAAAAACGGGCCTGCTTCCGGAGGCCCGTTCTCATTGGGTGGTTTATAAAGTCAGCGCATCAACTGTTGATCGCTGCCTGTTCGTTCTCAAGAAATTCTTCCTCCAGCAGAGCATCATTCGCCTTGCTAAATGGCACCACAGCGGCACGTGGCTTACCTCGCAGTTTGCCGAAAAGGTGCTCCAGTGCGTGCTCGAGTTTTTCGGCAGCGCCGTCGATCGCCTGTTCCAGCGAATCGGCTTTGTGGGTCACGGAAATCGGTTGATGGCCTTTTGGCCGCGCTTCCAGTTGGCAGCGCAAGTCATGGGGACCTGGTTTGTCACCGTTCTCGTCGGCCAGATGGACTTCGACGCGGGTCAGGTCTTCTTCATAACGTTCGAGCGTGCTCTCAATGGTTGTACGTACCCACTCCTCCAGTCGTTGACTACTTTGAATATGGTTATCGCTGTTGACTTGGATTTGCATAGTTCATCCCTTATTTCAGCTAGCTCGTGAGAGGCCTTGAGTTGAATTTCCTGACCTCCTGGTTACAACAATCGGCCCGACCGGCGAACATTTCAACCCCTGAAAAAAGATAAATTTTCATTCGCAAAAAAAGCCGGACAACCGAGCAAAGCACTGGTAAGGTCGGGAGTTGGATCGCCTCCTAATCCGGCAAAATTTGCTCACAATTGCCCGTCATTCAACGGGTGCAAGCTGCGAAAAATCCCCGCCTCCTCCACCAGCCAGTCATGCACGGCGCGCACGCCAGGATGGCTCAAGGCCCCCGGCGCATAGAGCAGCACATAACGTTTGTGATTGGGCACCGACAGGCCAAACGGCACAATCAATGTCCCCCGCTCCAGCTCATCGTTAAGTAACGTGCGTCTGGCAATCGCCACGCCCATGCCGGCAATCGCCGCTTCGATGGTCAGGTGATTGCGGTTGAAGGTATGCCCGCGCCGTACGTCGGCGCCTTCGAAGCCAATCGCGTTCAAATAGAATTCCCACTCTGCATATTCATAACTGCCACGCCAGGCGGTGATGTCGTGCAGCAACGGAAAATACACCAGATCCGCCGGCCCGTGCAGCGGCGGACGCCCACGCAACAGACTCGGTGCACACACGGGAAAAATCTGCTCGTCGAGCAAGGCTGTGGATAACAATCCCGGGTAACTGCCGTCGTTCAGATCGATCGCCAGATCAAAGTCGCCCTCGTGCAACGGCACGCTGCTGTCCTCGGCGACCAGTCGTAGCTGAATATCCGGATAGCGCTGTTGCAAGCGCGGCAGACGCGGCGTCAGCCACTTGCTGAGGAATGACGGAATCGAGCGCACACGCAAAATCCCGCTGATCATTCCAGCATCGAGCCGACGCAATTCCGCATCGATGCTGCCATATGCCTCATTGACGGTAATCGCCAGCCGTTGCCCCTCAGCACTCAATTCCACACCGCGCGCGCGCCGATGAAACAGACGGAAGCCGAGGCGTTCTTCCAGTTGGCGAATCTGCTGGCTGACCGCCCCCGGGGTGATGTGCAGTTCCTCGGCACAACGGGTGAACGACAGGTGCCGCGCGGCACAGGAAAACACCTGCAGCCAGACATAAGTCTGGGCATGCAATTGACGACTCATCGTTTAGTCCTGCTAAAGGCTTACTTAGGAAGTTTCGTTAGTCACGTAGGACCGAGGTAGGCAGTATCGCCGACATTGCGCTTGTCCTACAAAAAATGGCAGCGATTCCTACTCCATTGCTTGTAAGGGTTTAGCATGGCTATCAGTGTTTTCGATCTATTCAAAGTCGGCATCGGCCCGTCCAGTTCCCACACCGTCGGCCCGATGCGTGCGGCGGCGACCTTCGCTCAGGCACTGATCGATCAGCATCTGTTGAACGATGTGCGCCGTGTGGAAATCCGTTTGTACGGTTCGCTGTCGGCCACCGGCGTCGGCCACGCCACCGACCGCGCCACGGTGATGGGCCTGATGGGTGAATGGCCAGACAGCATCGATCCGACGACCATCGATCCGCGCATTCAGCAACTGCGCGAGACGGGCCAATTGTCCCTCGCCGGGCAAAGAGAAATTGCCTTCAACTGGCAGCGTGATCTCCTGCTGCTCGACGAGAGCCTGCCCTACCACCCCAACGCCATGTCCCTGACAGCCTTTGGCGAAACGGCCGAGCTGTTCGAGCAGACGTACTACTCGGTTGGCGGCGGTTTCATCATCGAAGCGGCCGAAGCCGAGTCCGGCGTCGCCCCGGCCGGTGACGTGGTGTTGCCGTACGATTTTTCCAGCGCCGCCGAACTGCTGTCACTGTGCAAACAGCACAACCTGCGCGTGTCCGAACTGATGATGGCTAACGAGCGCGCTTGGCGCACTGACGCGGAAATCCGTCAGGGCCTGCTGCACATCTGGTCGGTGATGCGTGAATGCGTTGAACAAGGCCTGCGCCATGAAGGCATCCTGCCCGGCGGTCTGAATGTGCCGCGCCGTGCAGCGAAACTGCACCGCAGCCTGCTGGAGATCGGCAAGCCGAATGTCATCAGTTCAACGCTGTCGGCAATGGAATGGGTCAACCTGTTCGCCCTCGCCGTCAACGAAGAAAACGCCGCCGGCGGGCGCATGGTCACCGCGCCGACCAACGGCGCAGCCGGGATCATCCCGGCCGTTCTGCACTACTACATGAAATTCAATCCGGATGCGTCTGACGATGACGTGGTCGCTTTCTTTCTCGGTGCGGCTGCGGTCGGCATTCTGTGTAAGAAAAATGCCTCGATCTCTGGCGCCGAAGTTGGCTGTCAGGGTGAAGTTGGTTCGGCGTGCGCCATGGCCGCAGCCGGCCTTGCCGATGTGCTCGGCGCGACCCCGGAGCAAATGGAAAACGCCGCCGAAATTGGCCTGGAACATAACCTCGGCCTGACCTGCGACCCGGTCGGCGGCCTGGTGCAAGTGCCGTGCATCGAGCGCAATGCGATCGCCGCCGTGAAGGCGATCAACGCCACGCAAATGGCCCTGCGCGGCGACGGCAACCACTTCATTTCCCTCGACCGGGTGATCCGCACCATGCGCGATACCGGCGCCGACATGCACGACAAATACAAAGAGACTTCACGGGGCGGCCTGGCTGTGAACTGGGTGGAATGCTGAGGCGCATTCCCTGACCGCCCCGGCAGACCGCATCCGACGGTCTGCCAAACGTGAGCCCGAGCAAAAATAATAACGAGGCGATACCGATGACCGATGTACGTACACCTGCTGCCGAAAATCCCGCTGTAGACCGCACACGCAACACAGAAACGGCCCACACGGGCTGGAGCAAATCCGACACCACCTGGATGCTTGGCCTGTACGGCACGGCTATCGGTGCAGGGACTTTGTTTCTGCCGATCAACGCCGGCGTCGGTGGTTTCTGGCCATTGCTGATTCTCGCCGTGCTGGCTTTCCCGATGACGTTTTTCGCCCACCGTGGCCTGACCCGCTTCGTGCTGTCCGGGCGCTCCGGGGACATCACCGAAGTGGTCGAGGAGCACTTCGGCATCGGTGCCGGCAAGCTGATCACGCTGCTGTATTTCTTTGCGATCTTCCCGATCCTGCTGGTGTACAGCGTGGCGCTGACCAACACTATGAGCAGCTTTCTCGAACATCAATTGCACATCGCCCCGCCGCCTCGGGCGATTCTCTCGCTAGGTCTGATTCTCGGTTTGATGGCGATCGTGCGCTGCGGTCAAAGTGTGATCGTCAAAGCCATGAGCGTGCTGGTTTATCCCTTTGTTGCCGCGTTGCTGCTGCTTGCACTCAGCCTGATTCCAAACTGGAATGGTGCGTTTTTCGCCAGCGCCCAAGAAGCCATGCCAATGTCCGATTTCTTCAAGACAATGTGGCTGGCGATCCCGGTGATGGTGTTCTCGTTCAACCATTCGCCGATCATCTCCGCGTTCGCGGTGGATCAGAAACAGCGCTACGGCGAGCAGGCCGAACGCAAGAGCAACGGCATCCTCGCCATGGCCCACGGCATGATGGTCGTGACGGTGATGTTCTTCTGCTTCAGTTGTGTACTGGCGTTGTCGCCGGCAGATCTGGCGGCGGCGAAAGCGCAGAACATTTCGATTTTGTCGTACCTGGCCAACCACTTCCAGACGCCAGTGATCGCTTACGCCGCGCCGCTGATTGCGCTGGTGGCGATCACCAAATCCTTCCTCGGCCACTACATCGGCGCCAGTGAAGGCTTCCAAGGCATGATCGTGAAAAGCCTGCGCAGCCGTGGCCGGGTCATGTCAGCGAGCTGGCTGAACCGCGCGACCGCCGTGTTCATGATCCTCAGCTGCTGGGCCGTGGCGACCTTCAACCCGAGCATCCTCGGCATGATCGAAACCCTCGGTGGGCCGGTGATTGCCTGCCTGTTGTTCCTGATGCCGATGTACGCCATCCACCGCGTGCCAGCTTTGCGCCAGTATTCGGGCCAGGTGTCCAACGTGTTTGTGTTGTTGATCGGCCTGATTGCACTGTCAGCGATCATCTATTCGGTTCTGCCCTGAAAACGGGCCATTAAAAAAGGCGAGCCGCGTGGCTCGCCTTTTTTATCCCCGTGTTCATTGTTCGACAATTTTCCCGGCATGCCCCTTGCTATATCCCAAATGAGGCAAACGGAAATTGCATACCTCAGCGAACGAGATGCCAGTGATCCGGTTTGGCGAACCAACCCGATCACGGCCGGTCAACAACTGCACGTTCAATCAGGCGGTGACGCATCATGGACAATCCTTTTCAGATCATTACCGATGCCTTCGCGCCGGACTATCAGATCAACCTGAGCATTCAGGGCCTGGACGGCAGCATCATGCTGACCCTGTCCAACAGCGGCCGAATCGTGGCCAAACGCATGATCAGCGCCGAGCAGCGCAACGATCCCGTGCGCCTCAAGCGCCTGGTGCAAAGCATTCAATTCGGCATCGCCATCGAACAGGGTCACAGCGCCATGGCGATCCTCGAAGCCATGACCAGCGGCGCCGGGCTGACCCCGCCACCGCCCCTCGTCAGCAGCCAGCCCGGACAAGCGGCCGGGCTTTAAAGCTCGCCCTTCTCGACTTCCGGATGCTCGCTGGAACCGGCGCCAAGTTTGCGCTGCGGTTTCTCGATCTTCACCGAAGGAAATTGTGACGAGGCGTAACGCACCACCAGAATCGAGAACGCCAGCAGCAGAATCCCGCCGCACAGGTAGATGATGCCCATGTCCGGCGGGTTGTGGTGCGAGACGTTGGAGATCAGCAGACGGGTCAGCGCGGTGATCGCCACGTAGATCAGGAAGCGCACCGGCATGTGGTTGGTCTTGAAGTAGATCCCGACCATCGCCCCCAGTTCGAGATAGATGAACAGCAGCAGAATGTCATCGATCTTGATGTGGCCTTCCTCGAGCATCCCGAGAAACTCCATCACCGCCGCCCACGCCGTCACCGCACCAATGGCAAATAGCGCCAGATAGTGGAAGGTCTCGACGAACAGGTTACCCAGGGACTCGGCCAGTTGATGCACGTTTTGCCGCAGTTTCTCGGCCCAGTTGATTTTCACGATGATGTTCCTTAGCTCGAATGCGAGCGGATGATGCGTGTTGGACGTGACGGTTTTCTGCACGTAACGGTTTTCATGCAGAAAAGAGGCCACGCCATCATGGCGAGCCGCCGCCAAACCCGCGCCGTGGCGTTTGGTCGCACCGCTGTACTTTTGTGGGAGCGAACCTGCTCGCGAATGCAGCGACACGGTCTCCCTGACAAACCCGAAATCCGGTCTACATTGAAAAGCCACTACCCATGGCGCAGGGATTCGCTTATCCTTTTCGCTGTATATGGATACAGTAGTCGTCAAGACAACTTAATGTGAAGGCATGTGAGGTGGTGAATGGCCGTCGAAGTGGTATACCGCAGCAGCCGAGATCTGGAGCGCTTGTTCATGGATAAAGCCGAAGCTGACCGTCATGACAAAATGCTCGAACTGGCCGAATATCTGGCCGATGTCCTGCAAAAAGCCGTTCCGTCCCTGACTGAACAGCAAGTGGAAGAAGCCGGGATCTACATGGCGAAGAATCGCGATGTGTTCGCCCGGGCGTTCAAGAGCCAGCCGGATGCACTGTCCGAGCTGCTCAATGCACCGGCCGAACCGGTCGAGAATGCCGAAGCTGCAGAACCTGCGGAAACGCCGGCGAAGCCAGCCAAAGCGGCAAAAGCGGCCAAGTAAGCAATGACCGAATTGAATAGGCCCTGAGTCGATTGGCTCAGGGCCTTTTTCATGCCTGTGAAACTCAGCGATACAAAACTTTCTCCGCCAACTCATCCGCCACCCGCGCCGGCGAACGTTTTTCCGCCTGCGCATGAGCGAACACCTCGGTCAGCCGCGAACTGATCTTCGACAGGTGCGCAGTAATCGTCGGCAACTCCTCGCCACGGTGTTTCAGCGAGACGTAGATCAAGCCACCGGCATTGATCACATAATCCGGCGCATACAGAATCCCGCGCCGTTCCAGTTGATCGGCGACATCCAGATGCGTCAGTTGATTGTTCGCCGAACCCGCCACCGCCGAGCAACGCAGTTGCGTGACGCTGTGGCTGTTCAGCACACCACCCAGACCGCACGGCGCGAGGATGTCACACGGCGTACTGAGCAACGCATCGTTGGCAATCGGATGCGCGTTGAGCTGTTCCATCGCCAGTTGCACCTTGCCGTGGTCAATGTCGCTGACCAGCAATTCCGCCCCGGCGGCGTGCAGTTGCTCGGCCAATGCGTAACCGACATTGCCCAGGCCCTGAATCGCGATGCGCAAGCCTTCGAGATTGTCGCTGCCCAGCCGTGCCATGGCGGTTGCCCGAATGCCGGCAAATACGCCCATTGCCGCGTGCGGTGCCGGGTCGCCGGCCGAGGTGGTGCTGGTGACATGCTGGGTCTGCTGAGCGATGCAATCCATGTCCGCCACCGAGGTGCCACTGTCGATGGCGGTGATGTAGCGGCCGTCGAGTTGTTCGATGCAACGGCCAAAGGCTTCGAACAACGAGCCACGGTTTTCCACATGAGCCGGGCGCACGATCACTGCCACGCCACCGCCCTGCGGCAGCCCCGCCAGCGCGGCCTTGTAGCTCATGCCCTGAGCAAGGCGAATGGCGTCCTCGACGGCCGATTCGTCATTGGGATAGGCAAGATAACGACATCCGCCCAAGGCTGGCCCGAGGCGACTGTTATGGATGGCAATGACCGCCTTCAACCCGGAGACCGGATCAACGCTAAGGTGCAGCGATTCCAGGCGAGTGCTTTGCATGAGCGCAAACATCGTTGGGCTCCCGAATCACTTCTTGTAGAACGCCAGTATAGGCTTGCGCCCGAAAATTGCTGGAGCGCACCGGAATAAGCGCCCGCGTCGACAACGACTTTGCGGCATAACCCGACACCGGTGTTGCGAGGCACTGGACGAATGACACGGACCGGGCTAAAACGAGGCATTCCCCGGAGATTTCGATGAGTGCGCGTCAACGTTTTTTCGAATGCCTGCACCGTTCACCGCCCGCGCTGTTCGAAGCCGCGCTGTGGATGGCGGCCGAGCACGAAAAAGCGGTCGATCCCGACGCGCTGCTGCACGAATTCAAAGAACTGCAACAGCGGGTCAGTTACGGCTTGCCGATGCTGCCGGTCAGTGAGCTGGCGCAACCTTTGTTACGCCGCATGACCGATCTGGGTTTTGCACAGGACGACTTTCTGCCGTTGCGCCCACAGGCTGCATTGCTGCACAAAGTGTTGCAGACTCGTCGCGGCCAGCCGTTGACGTTGGCGCTGATTGCTCTGGAACTGGCGCGCAGCCTGGAAATTCCGCTGGTCGGGGTCAACTTTCCCGGGCACTTCCTGTTGCGGGTGCCCGGTGCCGATCACTTGCTGGATCCCTGCGGTGGCCGGCGGTTGTATCCCAATGATTGTCGCGAGCTGTTGCAGCGCCAGTACGGGCCGAACATGAAGCTCAACGCCGAGCATCTGCTGACCGCCACACCGCAGCAGATGCTACAGCGCCTGTCGCGCAACCTGCGCCAATTGCACCTGACCCATGATGACTTTATTGCTGCGCTGATCGACGCCGAGCGCGTCCTCGAACTGGGTGACGCTGGCGCCGCCGATTATCTGGCCCGTGCCAGTCTGTATCAGCGGCTCGACTGCCCGAATGCCGAGCGCTTCGATCTGGAGCATGCGTTGCTGCTCAGCGATGATCCGATTCAGCGCCTGCGCCTGACAGAACGCCTCAGCCACCTGCCGCCCAACTCAGTCGTCCACTGAAAACGCTCGCGATAGCGGTGTGTCAGGCAACGAATGTACTGACAGAAACACCGCCTTCGCGAGCAAGCTCGCTCCCACAGGTTTGGTGTGGACCTAAATTATCGGCTCGGCACACATCACTGTGGGAGCGAGCTTGCTCGCGAAGCAGACGGCGCGGTCTTTCAGTTAAACCGCGTTATCGTTCTTCGCTAGCAGGCTAGCTCCCACAGGAGATTGCGCTGTGTCGGTGGGCGAACGCACCTGAATGATCAGCAGCGCGGCAATCACCGCCGGGATCGCACAGAAGAAGAAAATCTGCGCCACCGGAATGTGCATTGCCAACAACAGGCTGCCGAACAGCGGCCCGAGAATCGAACCGAAGCGCCCCACGCCCAATGCCCAACCGGTGCCGGTCGCGCGCACATGCGCCGGGTAGAAGTTACTGGCAAACGCATTCAGCGTCAGTTGCCCGCCGATGATGCAGAACCCGGCGGCAAACACGCAGGCTACCAGATACCGCGGATTGTCATGATTGAGTCCGAGCAGAATCGTGCACAGCGCCGCGCCCGCCAGCACCGCTGACAACAGACGCACCTTGCGCTTCAAGCGGTCGGCGAACCACGCCATGCAGATCGCGCCCAACGTACCGGCGAAGAGGAACATCGACGTCACCAGATTGGCTTCGTTGAGTTTCAGGCCACTTTCCAGCAGCAGCGTCGGCAGCCAGCTGATCATGAAGTACAGCAGAATCAGGCTGACGAAAAACGTCGCCCAGATCAGCAAGGTCGGCCGCGCGTAACCGTTGCGGAACAACTCGACCACCGTTAGCTTGCTGCCCTGCTCGCGTTCGTTCTGTTCTAGGCTGGCAACGGGCGGTTGCCAGTCCGGCAACATCCGCGCGGTGACTTTGCGCAGTCGCGCGTATGGCGGCGCATCACGCAGCAGGCGTGGCAGCGACTCCGGCAGCATCCACCACAGAAACGGAAACAGCAGCAACGGCGTGACGCCACCGGCGAGGAACACCGCTTGCCAACCGAATTGGTCGATGAACCCGGCGGCGACGAAACCACCCGCTGCCCCGCCGAACGAGAAGCCACACGCAGCCAGCGTCACCATCAACGTGCGCAGGCGCGGCGGCGAATATTCCGACATCAGCGCCATTGCACTGGGCATCGCCCCGCCCATGCCGATGCCGCAGATAAAGCGCGCGATCATCAGCGTGTTAAGCGAATCGGCGAAGACCATCAACACTGTCAGGCTGGCGTAGATCAAGACGCACGCGAGCAGAATCCGCCGCACACCGAAACGGTCAGCCAGTGGCGTGACCGCCAGCGAACCGAGGGTCAGGCCCAGCAGGTTGGCGCTGAACACCGGGCCGAACGCAGACTTTTCCAGGCCCCAATCCTGCGCCAGCGCGGGCACCACATAACCGAGCACCTGGGCGTCATAGCCATCGGTAACGAGCAGCAAGGCGAGCAGGATCAAGAGCAACCACTGATATCGGGACACAGGACGGGCGTCGAGTGCCGCCCGGAAGCTGGCAATCTGGTTGTGCATCGCAAGGTACCTGTTTTGTTTTTATGATTTTTTGGTGTCGCATCCGAGACCCCTTGTGGGAGCGAGCTTGCTCGCGAAAGCGGTGTATCAGGTATATAAATGTTGCCTGACAGACCGTCTTCGCGAGCAAGCTCGCTCCCACAGGGTTACGGTGTATCTGGTTGATTGGCCGGATGGGCCTTGATGAACGCTGGATGTTCAGCCGCCAGTGCGGCGACCCGGCGGATTTTCGGATACGCCTCAAGGCTGACGTTGAACCGCTCTGCCGCATACAACTGCGGAATCAGGTAAACATCAGCCACGCACGGCCACTCGCCGAAACAGAAACCCTCGTCGCCAATCAACGGCTCCACTGTCGCCAGCCCTTGGCTGATCCAGTGACTGATCCACTCGACCACCTGCGGCTCGTCTAGCCCCAATTGGCGCAGGCGATTAAGCACACTGACGTTGTGCAGCGGATGTACATCGCAACCGATCACCGCCGCCACTCCCCGCACCTGCGCACGGGCGAGCAGATCCTCAGGCAGCAACGGCACCTGTGGATAACGTTCCTCCAGATACTCGATGATCGCCGGCGACTGAATCAGCAAACCGCCTTCGTCAGTTCGCAAGGCCGGCACCCGGCCCTGCGGGTTGATCGCCAGATACGCCGCTTGCCGATGCTCGCCACCCAGCGGCGCGATCAGATTGACCGGCACCGCCTGATAGTCGAGCCCCTTCAGCGCCAGCGCGATTCGCACCCGGTACGACGAAGTGGAACGGTAATAGGTATAGAGATCCATAAGCCGCTCCTGTCAGCGCGCCGCCAGCACTTTGCCGCGGCACTCGCCGAAGCCGATCGAAGCAAAACCATCACGAGCACAACGCGCGCGCAGAATGATTTCGTCACCGTCCTCAAGGAATTTGCGCACTTCGCCAGAGGCCAGTTCGATCGGCTTTTTGCCGCCCTCGGTGATTTCCAGCAGACTGCCGAACTGACCGTTCTCAGGGCCGGACAAAGTGCCAGAACCGAACAGGTCACCGGCCTGCAACTGGCAACCGTTGACGCTGTGGTGCGCGACCATTTGCGCGACGGTCCAGTACATGTAGCGGGTGTTGCTCAGGGTCAGGCGATGGGCCGGCAGGTTCTGCTCGCGCATGGCTTCGGTGAGCAACAGCACTTCCAGTTCGATGTCGAAGGCACCACCGTCCTGATCACGCTTGTCGAACAGATACGGCAGCGGCTGCGGATCACCTTCAGGGCGCGCCGGTTGCGCGGTGCGGAACGGCTCCAGCGCTTCGGCAGTGACGACCCACGGCGACACACTGGTAATGAAACTCTTGGACAGGAACGGGCCCAGCGGCTGGTATTCCCACGCCTGAATATCACGCGCCGACCAGTCGTTGAGCAGGCAGAAACCGGCGATGTGATCGGCCGCGTCACCGATGGCGATCGAATCGCCCATCTCGTTGCCCTGACCGATCCAGATGCCCAGTTCCAGCTCATAGTCCAGACGTGCGCACGGGCCAAACGTCGGCTCGGTCTGACCGGCCGGCAAGGTCTGTCCTTTCGGACGACGCACGTCGGTGCCGGATGCACGCACAGTGGAGGCGCGACCGTGATAACCGATCGGCACATGCTTGTAGTTCGGCAACAGCGGGTTATCCGGACGGAACAGTTTGCCGACGTTCTGCGCGTGCTCGATACCGACGTAGAAGTCAGTGTAATCGCTGATGCGTGCCGGCAGATGCAGTTGGCAATCGGCAGCCAGTGGCAGCAGTTTCGCGCCTTGGGCTTCGATGTTGCCGCGATGCGTGCTGCCTTCACTGAACAGTTCCAGCAGACGCTCTCGCAAGGCCACACGAGCGTCGCGACCAAGTTCGAAGAATGCGTTCAACTGGCCGCCGTGCATGGCTTCGACTGCACTGCGCGCAGCACCGTCGAACAGCCCGGCTTCCAGCGCCACTTGCAGATCGAAGATGTGTTCGCCAATTGCCACGCCTGCACGCGGCGCCGAACCGTTAAGGCTGAACACGCCCAACGGCAGGTTCTGCAACGGGAAATCTGTGTGGCCATTGGCCGAAGCGACCCAACTGCGGGTGATGGAATTCTGTGTCATGGGTTATCTCCGGGTCGGGTCGAACGTGGCGGGCAGCGTGGCCCAGCAAGCGTCGTAAGTGGATTGCAGTTGCGGGCAGTCGAGGGCGAAACGGCTTGGGCGCAGCACCTGGCTGGTCTCGAACATGAAGGCCATGGTGTTGTCG
Organism: Pseudomonas crudilactis; assembly: GCF_013433315.1. Taxonomy (GTDB): domain Bacteria; phylum Pseudomonadota; class Gammaproteobacteria; order Pseudomonadales; family Pseudomonadaceae; genus Aquipseudomonas; species Aquipseudomonas crudilactis. The sequence goes on from NZ_WXVV01000004.1 coordinate 23,881, forward strand.
ATTTTCGCCGGTTTGAGCTCGGCGTTGATCGCTTTGGTGCAGGTCTCGCCATCCGGGCCATGAGCGCTCATGCAACTGTGCAGCGAAGCACCGCCGGGCACGAAACCTTCGGCCTTGGCGTCATATTCGCCCTGGATCAAACCCATGAATTCGTTCATCAGGTTGCGGTGGAACCAGGGTGGCCGGAAGGTGTTTTCGGCAACCATCCAGCGTGGCGGGAAGATCACGAAGTCGAGGTTGGCCAAGCCGTGCACGCTGGTTGGCGAAGTCAACACAGTGAAGATCGACGGGTCCGGGTGATCGAAACTGACCGTGCCGATGGTGTTGAAACGGCGCAGGTCGTATTTGTACGGCACGTTATTGCCGTGCCAGGCGACCACGTTCAGCGGCGAGTGATTGAGTTCGGTGGCCCACAACTGGCCGAGGAATTTCTGCACCAGCGTGGTCGGTTGCTGGAGGTTTTCGTAGGCGGCGACCGGGCTCAGGAAATCGCGCGGATTGGCCAGACCGTTACTGCCGATCGGCCCCAGATCCGGCAAGCGCAGCGGCGCACCGTGGTTCTCGGCGACATAACCGCGCGCTTGCGGGTCAAGCAGTTCAACGCGAAATTTCAGCCCGCGTGGCAGCACAACGATTTCCAGCGGCGCCACTTCCAGCACACCCAGTTCGGTGGCGATGCGCAGACGGCCGAGTTGCGGCACCAGCAGCAGTTCACCGTCGGCGTTGAAGAATACGCGCTCCATCGAACGGTTGGCGGCATAGTTGTAGATGCTGATCCCGGCCGGCTTCTCGGCGCCAGCGTTGGCGGCCATGCTCACCAGTCCGTCGATGAAATCGGTCGGTTCGGCCGGGATCTCCAGCGGGTTCCAGCGCAGGCGATTGGGGGTCACTTCACCCAACGGGCCACCGGCCAGTTGTCGCTCCAGTTTGACGAAGGCCGGGTGATTGGCCGACGGCTGAATGCGGTACATCCAGGTGCGCCGCGCTTCACTGCGGGTCATGGTGAACGCGGTACCGGAAAACAATTCGGTGTAGAGGCCGTAAGGGGCTTTTTGCGGGGAGTTCTGGCCGACGGGCAGCGCGCCGGGCAAGGCTTCAGTGCTGAATTCGTTGCCAAAACCGGACTGATAGGCCAAGGCCTGCGCGGTTGAATCGAGGTTCATGGAGCCTCCTGAACAGGGAGTCGGCAGTGGCCCATCGCTCTGGCTCAGAGGTTTCGGCACGCCGGGGTTGTTATTATCGTAATTCGATTACGCATAACGTAATTTGCTCGCTATCCAGCGTCAAGCTATAAAGACGCCCATTCGTTTCGGAACCCGGCCGCACCATGGAAAAAACCAGCGACAGCAACGGCAAACAGAAAGTCCGCTCCGCCGAAGTCGGCACCGACATCCTCAAGGCCCTGGCCGAGTTGTCGCCGTCGACTTCGTTGTCGCGGTTGGCCGAACATGTGCAGATGCCGGCGAGCAAGGTCCACCGCTATCTGCAGGCGCTGATCGCTTCGGGTTTTGCCGAGCAGAACGCCGCCACCAACCATTACGGCCTCGGCCGCGAAGCGCTACGCGTTGGCCTTGCCGCCCTAAACAGTATGGACGTACTGAAAGTCGCCGCCCTGCCGCTAGCCGAACTACGCGACGAACTCAACGAAACCTGCTTTCTGGCGGTGTGGGGCAATCAGGGCGCAACCGTTGTGCACATCGAACCGGCGGTGCGCGCAGTGACGGTGGTGACGCAACTGGGTTCAGTGCTGCCGCTGCTCAGCTCATCGACCGGGCTGGTATTCAGCGCCTATCTGCCGCATCGGGAAACCGACGATTTGCGCGAACTGGAAATCGCCGCTGTCGATCATCCTTTGAAGGACGAAAAAGCCTACGCGACGCTGTGTGAACAGATCCGCGAACGCGGTCTGCATCATGTGCATGGTTTGCTGATGCCGGGTGTGGATGCGTTGTCCGCACCGGTATTCAACGCCGTCGGCCAGGTCGCAGCGGTGCTGACCATCGTTGGCCCGACCTCGCTGTTCCACGCCGACGAAAACGGCCCGGCGGCGCAGCGGTTGCTGGCTGCGACGCGGGCCGTGAGTTGGCGGATGGGATTTGATGCGGACAGCCCTCCTGACGTCCGCTAGTCAGCACCTAGTCATGGCTTACAGCAAGACGGTTTTGCTGTCGCTCGCAGGTTCCTCTGCAAGGATATCTTCCAGCAATTCCTGGAAGCGCTCGTAGCCGAGTTTTTGACCAGTTGCCGAAGCAACTAGCCCGACAATGGTCTTGCTGTCACCCATTAATTGAATCAAGGTTTTCTGCGCTTTGGTCGCCTCCTTGCCGCCGGGAACCAGCGAATACAGATCGAGCAAGGCATCCTTGAAATTGTCGAGCGCCGTGGCCCGGTCGCCATATCGGTAAGCTTCGGCGCCGTCCAGTACGTTCTTGGTGATCTGCACGACGGTGAGGGCCACGCCTACCGGTGGGATTACCAGACTGATCGCGCTTGCCGCCAAAACCGCAGAATCATAAGCCAGCTTGCCAATGATTTCGCTGAGACTGGTGGTTTGCGCGTCGACATCGGAAATAATTCGTTCAATGCGCTGGTTATAGCTCGAGCGCAGCGACAGCACTCGGCTGTTCAACTCAAGCACCGGAAGTTTTTCAGCGATATTGGTGAACTCGACATTGTTGATGAAAGTTCCCATGATCCGCTGATCCACATACTTCACTCGCTTATAGAAGTATTGGCCCAAGCCATTCTCCCTGATCGACTCAAAGAGCTGACTCAACGGGCGAAAATTCACACCGTCGGGGGCGTTTGGCGTGTAGAGAATCTCATTGATCTTGCCATTATTTATCAGCCTGAAAACATACACCCCTTCAACCAGGCACCTCTTCACATGAAAATTGAATACTGCACTGTACGTGACATTTGAAACTGCCTCACCGTAAGGGGGAAAAGATGAAGAAGTCGGCTTATTAAAGCCCTCAACCAGCGCAAATAGTTGTCCACTCACGTCATGGGAAATCTCACCAGAGAAATAACTGGACTGCACTGCACGGTACATTTCCGCATATTGAATCTTAAAATGAGCTTCTCGCTTGAGCTGATAATCTGGATGCTGCAGATTCAAGTATTCAGCCCGCAACATTGCAATGTATTTTTCTCCCGGGCGCAAAGTCCTTGACCAACTCGACACCTGACGTATGTCCAAATTACGCAATTGTGGATGCTTGACGCCCACAGACAACCGAGGGTAGGCACCAATAACACTGCCACCACGCTCTTGAACATAAAAAGGCGTTTCCTTAATGATAAGCTGTGTGAGAGTAACTTTCTCCTTCTCACTTAACTCAATAAAAATCTCGTCCGGATTTACCTTTACGTTTTCCCCAAAGGTTTTCAATAGTTCTTCAATACGTTGTTTTATCAGGTCGTAACAGAATCGCTCATAGGTAATGACACCCGCTTCGCGCGTTCCGAGGGTGTAGAGCGCCTTCAGGTCGGTACTCAACCGAGCGAAAACCTGACGTGCCTCCCCGGCTGCATTTCGATAGGCCGCCGGATGCACGAGATCTTCCTGGGCCTCATCCCATGCGATCTGATGAAACACCGGCTCGGCGAGAATCCCTTCAGGCGCGTTTGACCATTCGGTAAACGTTGCGCCTTTCCAGGCGCTGGGGAGTTGCCTGAGCGCTGCCATATACTTTGCCAACACCGCCCTCTGTGCAGGATGCGCCTGCGAGGACAGGTAGGCCAGCCCCTGATCAGTACGCCCCCAACCGGCCACCTGGAACTCAAGTTCGCGTATATTGGGAAATTCATACCAGTCGCGTCCCCCTGGCGATCCCGGCGCGAACAAGACACAGCTTCCAAATGGATTGGCCTTCTCCCGGAAGACCATCAGATCCCGGAAATTGACGCGATACCCCGTCATCACGAAGGCAGACGCTGAAATATTTTGATCTGTGCGCATAAAGCGCTCGACCATCGCCACACTTGGTTGCTTGATATGTCCCTGCAAGGTTGCCGCAAACATGCTGTAAGTGATGCGCGCGCCCAGCACTTCGATCAAGGCGATTTGCAGGTCGTAGCCATTAACAGCTTTACGCCGTACATTCCGAAAGTCAGAGCGAATATCACTGTTAGAGAGCCAGTTTTCCACATGCGCAGAAGTCAACCCTGCCGGCACCGGGCCTTCGAAAGTCATATCGTAACGATTGTCACGATCATGCAGACCAAACAGAGCAAGTTCCACGAGCGTGCGTTTGTCTTCTTGAACAAGTTCACGCTGGGCAACTTTGATTGTATAGCGGCACGTCACCTTCACTTGCTCAGGCTCGATCGAGACACCCCGCGCACTATTGGCCCACTCTTTAATCCGGAAAGACGCATAGGCTTTTAAAGATGCCGCCTTACCGAGCAAGCGATCACGCTGGCTCTCCAGTTCAATCAGTTGTTGCATTAAATCATCGTGCCGCTTCAGCTCTTGCTGGCTGACGCGCGACAACCATACCGGCCGAATAACTGCAGACTTAATTAAATCACTCATATTCAGTTCCTTTGTTTTCCCGCACTAAAAAAATGACATCAGGTCACTTTTCGAATGCAACAAAGTTATCGAACACGCACCATCATTAAAACCAGAGAGACGTTACCTTAGATTTTAAAAAGTCATAAAACATCTCCGAAAAAAATCCGGACAGATAAGTACCACTCCATCTGTAACCAACTCAATGCAGATCCAGCCCCAACAATTTCGCACTCGCAACCGCTTGCGTCCGACGTTTTACACCCAACTTCCCATGTATCCGTCTCGCATGAGTTTTTACCGTATGCAAAGAGATATACAGTTGATCGGCAATTTGTTGATTGGAATATCCTTTGGCAATCAGGCACAACACTTCTAACTCTCGCTGACTGAGCAAAGCGCTATGAGTCAATGTCTCGGCACCGGGTGCTTCAACAACTTTTCCCAGCAAACCCAACAGGCTCGGCTGACGCAACTTCAGTTCATGCAGTGACTGATGCAGCCCATGCTGGCTGACCCGTTCAAGCCCCTGTCGCAAGTGCTGGCGCGCGCCAGCATGATCACCCAGCGAAAAGGCGGCTTCTGCCAACGCCAGACGCACATCGGTTTCCAGCGAGATCATTTTGCATCGTTGCGCCGTTTCAAGCAGGCGCCCAAGGTCGACCATCGGGTCGCAAGCCGTACCTGAACCCACCTGGGCAAGGACCAACAGGTATTCAACCCGCGGAATCAGCTCAAGTGTCGCCGGCGGTGCCTGTAATGCCGCAGAGCCTTGATAATGCCGTAGCAATCGCGTCATTGCCTCGCATGCCAGTTCGGCACGTCCTTGCTGCAACCAGAACAGGCTGCTGACCTGTAACACCACTCCCCGATAAACCGTGTCTGGAATCTGCCGTTGCTGCATCAGTCGCTCGGCATCACGCAACCATACGAACGCAGCGTCGTAATCGGTCTGGTTGGCGGCCAGTTGCGCCATTCCCAGGTAGCCGTAAAGAACACGCTTGTCACCGTTACGTTTGCAATCCTCCAGTCCGGATTTGAAGAACGCTGCTGCCGATGCCTCCTGACCCTGACTCAACGCGAGACGCCCTCGACGTAACGCTACCCTGCCCTTGAGCGGCGTCAGCCGATTCGGTTGTCGGGCGAGCAAATCATCAACACCGGCCAAAAGGCTTTCGGCGCGAGACGCCGCGCCGCGTTGTTCAAGTAATTGCGCATGATCAAGCTCAAGCAGCGCTTCGAAAACCAGCGAACCGTGCGCCCGAGCCAGGCACAAGCCTTGTCGGTTGAGTGCATGGGCCACGTCGAGTTGCCCTCGCAAGAGCGCTTGCTGCGTCAACCCGGACAGACACATCACCCGCGCGATCCAATTGTCGCAATCAAGAGCCTCCAATGCCTGCGAGAAGTGTCCATGGGCGCAATCCATCCGCCCTTCCAGATGACCTGACCAGCCACTCAGCGTTTGCCAGCGGGCGATCAATTGCTGCTCAAGCGCCGCCGAGGGCTGCGGCATGAAATGTGAGAGGTGGGCGATGCACCGCGCCGCCTGCTCGAAACGACCGGCAAACAGCAACGCAGCGGTGATCAGCCCGACCAATTGAGGGGTGCCCATCGTCAGTTCTTCACCCTTGCACTCATGCAGCTGCAACAGCAGCGCTACCGTCTGCTCCTCGAACAGGTGCTCGAAATTGAAGTGTTGTAAAAGGCTGACCGCCGTTTCGAACTCCTCGGCAAGCAAGGCTTGTTCAAACGCTGAACGCCAGTCCTGCCTGACCGCAAACCACTGGCACGCCCGGCGATGCCACGAGCGGGCGGCAGGCCAGTGTTCGTCCTGCATCACCCGTGATAGGGGTGGGAAAACCTGTAACCAGTCGGCGGAGTCCTGCCAAGGTTCGATAAAACATCCAAGAACTTGCAGTAACCGCAGGCTCTGCGCCCCCTCCCCGACACCGAACAAGTGCTCACACAGCTCAGCATTGAAGCGCGGCAGATTCGCCAGCACCCGCCAGACTTCTGCCAACTCCGGCGTCAGACCGCTGAACAGTTCGTGCTGCAGATAATCAAGCAACGTATCAACCCGTTGCTGCGACTGGATACTGTGCGACCAGTCGCACTTTTGCAGCAACGCCATACGCACGCCGGCGCACCAGCCACCGGTGCGATGAACGATCCGCCCAGCCACACTGGCCACCTGCTCGGCTGACAAATGTTTCAACGCCTGGGCAATCTCGTCTTGGGTCAGCGCCAGCGTCGCGCTCTCGCATTCATACAATTCGTCGTCCAGCAGCAACCGTGGCCAATTGCATTGTGGGCGTCGACGCGTACCGATCCACCAGACCAACGCAGGGCTGCTGAGGGCCAGCAAGCGGTCCAGCAGCGCATCGAGTGCCGGGGCGGGTAGCCGACAGTAATCATCGATAAACAGCCAGGTGGGTGTCGACCAGCAGGCCAAAGCAGCAATCAACTGTGCCTCATCCATTTCTGCCAACCCCAACGCATGACCAAGCCGCCGACAGAGTTCCTCGCTGCTCAAAGACGCGCCCATCAATGGCAGCCAGTGCAGCAGACAATGCGCCGGCGCCTGTGCCAGGCACTCAACGAGCAACGCACTTTTGCCACTGCCGGCCGGCGCACAGATCAGCCTGATCCGTGCGACCGATGTCAGCAGAGGGTCACTCAATCGAGGGCGAGGTTGATGATGGGAAGAAAGTCTGGGCAAGAATCCGGGGCGATCCAGACAGGCAGTCATGGCGGTCATCGGGTGAGCCTTTTTATCGTTGTGCCTTCACCCTAGCCCTCTCCTCTGTACTTGTTGACGAGTATTCAGCGCGCTGATTGGCAGCCATAAAAAAGGCGACCGAGCGGTCGCCTTTTGTCCACTGATGTATCAGAACCGTTACCGCACACCCTCTGCACGCAAGGCTGCTGGCGTGTAGTCGGCAGCCTTGGCTTCAAAGCCGAATTCGTAACTGTGCTTCTCTTCGTTCTTCATCCCCAAGGCAATGTAGCGGCCGGCAATGATGTCGTAGAGCGCTTCGAGTGTGTATGCCTGTGCCTGATGCTCGTAGTGATATTCAGAGTGGCCTTCGGCTACGCGCCAGAGTTGACCGCGACCGTCGTAGTGGTCAGCCAGTGCAACCTGCCAACTGTCCTCGTCGATATACATGTGGCGTTTGGCGTAGATATGCCGCTCATTCGGTTTGACGGTGCCGATCACTTCCCAGACCCGGTGTAACTCATAGCGCGTCAGGTCCTGATTGATGTGCCCGGCCTTGACGATGTCGTCGTACTTGAGCTTCGGCGAATCGAGTTTGTAGCTGTTGTACGGGATGTACATTTCCTTCTTGCCGACCAGTTTCCAGTCGTATCGATCCGGTGCGCCGGAGAACATGTCGAAGTTATCCGAGGTACGCAGGCCATCGGCGGCGGTGCCCGGACCGTCATAGGCTACTTGCGGCGCACGACGCACGCGGCGCTGACCGGCGTTGTAGATCCACGCCAGGCGCGGTTCCTTCACCTGATCGAGGGTCTCGTGTACCAGCAATACGTTACCGGCCAGACGCGCTGGCGCAGTCACCGACTGCTTGAAGAAGGTCAGCACGTTGGCGGCTTTTTCCGGGTCGATATCCTTGATCAGTTGCGGCACGGCGATCTCTTCTTCGAAGCGGATCGGCGTGTAGCTGCCGTTGGTCTGCGGGGTCACCTGGGTGATGATGCGTTTGACGTTGCCGCCGTGATAACGGGTGATGTGGTTCCACAACACCTCGACGCCGTTCTTCGGAATCGGGAAGGCGTAATAGCGATTGCCGGTGAAATTGGCCAGGCCATTACCGTCGTTGATCGTGGTGACATTGAGCGCGCTGCGCTTGGCCGATTCGTAGATTTCCGCCGGTGCGGCCACCGTACGGTGGGTCGGGTAAACCGGGATCTTGTAAGTTTCCGGGTAACGTTTGAACATCGCCACCTGGCCGTCGGAGAGCTTGTCCTTGTACTTGTCGACGTTGGCCGCGGTGATGGTGAACAACGGTTTTTCATTGGCGAACGGGTCAGCGAGAAAGCCTTTGCTGTCCACCGCGGCGGCATTTTTCGGGATGCCGCCGGTCCATGCCGGGATAGAGCCATCGGCGTTACCGGCTTTCTCGGCACCCAGCGGGGTCAGGCTGGTGCCGAGTTTGTTGGCCTCTTCCGGCGACACCGCCGCCATTACATTGGCCGCCAGCAGACTCAGGGCCAGCACGCCACATTGCAGAATTTTTTTGCGCATTGCAGTCATCCTTCTCGGGCAGATCAGAAGTTCACGCCGAAGCTCAGGGCCACGAAGTCACGGTCTTCGAGGACGTTGTAGTCACCACCGAAAAAGTCGGTGTAACTGAGGCTCGCGGTGTAGGTGTTGCGGTAGTCGGCATCGACGCCGACGCTGATTGCTTTCGCGCCTTCGTTGAACAGGCCGTTGGGGCCGTAACCGGCGACGTCATGCGACCACGACAGGTTGGGTTTGAGGTTGATCCCGCCGATCACGTTGGCGTAATCGAGGATCGCCCGGGCGCGGTAGCCCCACGAGGTCGAGGTGACGAAACCATCAGTGTCGCCGCCGAAACCGGACTGCCCGTAAACCGAATCGCGGCCATAACGCAGCTTGTCGCGCGACTCCAGGCCGCCGACCCGCACCACTGCGGCTTCACCGACCAGGGTCAAACGTTGAGCACCCCAGACCTGATCGAAAAAGTGCGTGAGCGTGCTCTGGATTTGCGTGACTTCTTTGCGCCGATAGCCCTTGTTGTCCGCTCCCGGTGACGTCGAGAGTGGCGACGCCGTGCCGCCCGCAATCGGGTTGAGCAACGCCAGTGTCAGGTCGTTGGTGTTGACCTGCACCGGGGCATTCGGCCGGTAGCTGATCTCGCCGGTCCATGCGGTGCCGGTCGGTAATGTGGTGGAGAAACTCGCGCCGTACAGGCGAATGTCTTCCGGATACTCAAGGTAGTACTGGCCGCGCCCGAGCATCACGCTCTGCGCCAGACCGGAACCGCTGCCGGGGGCGAGGCCATTGGCGATACCGACCATGCCCGGCAATGCTGCCAACGTCGAAAGACCGGCTGTGGTAGTGCCTACCGTCGGCGTGCGGCTGTGGTAGTTCATGAAGTAGAGACCGTACTCAGTGTCATCACCGAGCCAGCGCAACGCCGTCCCCCACTGCCCGGAATCCCGCGCATCGCGGTCGCCGCTACGCGGGATCACCACGCCTTCGCGAGTCACCTGAATGCCTTGGCCAAAAGCCTGGGTCAGCGGCACAAACGGTGCAATTGCCGGGTTGCCGACGGTGTAGCCGTTGTTGCAACCGTCCGCCGCCACATCGACACCGAAGAAGGTGCCGCAGTTGTCGAGAACAGTCTGATCCCATTCCAGTTGATAGAAACCTTCGACGGTCAATTGATCGGTCAGGCCTTGCGAGCCAAACAGCATGTTGACCGGAATCAGACCTTCCTTGATCTCCGCTCCGGGGCGACGAAACGCTGAAACGTCGATCGGGTTGATGCTGTTGATCGAGTTACCGATGAAGGTACTTTCGCCCCAGCTCACCACTTGCTTGCCGGCGCGCACCGTGCCAGGCAGATCGGCGATGGAATAGTTGTGATAGACGAACGCATCGAGAATCTGCGCGCCGGACGATTTGGCGCCTTCCTTGCGGCCCTTGTCGCTGATTTGCTTGAACTCGCGGTCTTCATCCTTGAGTTCGAAGTCGTACCAGTATTTGCCGCGCACAAACACGCCGGTATCGCCGTACTTCAGTTCGAGGTCGTGAATGCCTTTGACGATTTTCGAGAAGGTCTCGCCCTTCTTGAAGTTCAGGCGCCCGTCATCACCGGTCGAGGATTGCCCGGTACCACCGTTGACCGTACCGACCAGCGATCTGTCGGCATCACGCATGCCCCAACTCGCGCCGACCGACAGCGACGAGTCGAAGGTGCCTTCAATCTCGCCAATGTTGAACGCGACCGCTTGCGCCTGGGCGCAGCAACCCAAAGCCACCGCGGCTGCCAGCGCCTGCGGTGTGAAGATGGCGCGCATTGTTGTTTTTGTCATGCGTCTTCCCCGGTGAGTGACAGAAGGCCCCACCCTACTGCCGGGCAACCGCGTCGATAAGCGCACCAAGGAGGTATTCGTGTTGTCGCTCGAAAGGATGAATGGCCTTGCGCGGCGGGACTTTGCGCCGTTCATGGATCGGCTGGATGGCGGATCATCAGTCCAGTGCATGGTGCACATCGGATCACGGGACTGTTGCATGCCCCGCAACAGTGCATGTCCGGAATCGGTATTTTTCCTACGCGCTCAAGACCTTATTCTGAACGCGCTTTCACGGGACACGCCGCAAAGCAACAAGCACTGGCCTTTGAGCGACTCAGGCCATTGCTGACAGATTTCAGGTGAATCGAAGTTTTCGGTTTATCGCCCCGGTGTTCACTGACGTTGATTTGTAGCTCCTTGATCCAACGTCTTACCTTGGCCGCTGCGTTTGCAGCGGCCTTTTTTATGCCTGTTGAAAAGTCATCCCTACAACCTGCAAACACTTTCCGAGAACAACGTAGGAACTTTCCTGCGGCGCAGAAGAATTCTCCTTGCTTTGTTATTAGCCTGCGAAAAACCTCTCGAAACAACGCCCTGTTACTTACGGGCTTCTCAGATTTTGTAACCGCAAGTCTGATGTAACTTGAAACACCTCAACCCCTCGCTGGTGACACGGACGTCACTATCGGCCGCGCTGACTTGCCAGCGAGTTATCACGCACATTCAAAAGGACATGAATATGCAAAAGCCTCCCCCCTTTGTGTTAACCGAAGCTGTTCATACGACAGCAACAGCCCCCCCAACACACCTTTGATTCGAGGGACATCACCGAACCTCTCCCAAAGCGGCACGTTTGCTATTCCCAACAATGTTCAAGTCAACTCTCGGGAGTTTACTGCCCACAGCCTGAGAACTGCTCGTGAGTTTCAAACTCGAACAGAGCAACTGCCCCAATCAATCGAGCAGGATCTGGCCGCAACGCGGCTGGAAGGCGCAACCCACCCACTTCCTCCCGGGCAAGCAATCATTCGTGAGCTGGGTGTACGGCATACCCTGATTCAAAGAAAGACCGCTGAATTTCATCAAAAAACAGCACAAGCCAATCAGTTCTTTGGAGATGACCCACTTAATAAAGACTTCCATGCCTACTTTCGAAAAGCCCAGAGCATCGATAGAACCGTTAATGCGCGGGGAATTGCGATGCAGACCTGGGCTGCCTCGTACAGAGCCGCACACGAAGCGAAATTGCTGGCGCAATCAATTCAGATGCTCAACCAGCAACAGGTCAACGTGCAGAACTGGCTTACCGCCGTTCAGGCAAATGATCAGGCGCAAGCACAAGCGGCGGCAGAGGCTCAGCGATTGGCAGCAGAACGCGCGCGAATCGCGGCCGAACAGCAACGTCAAAGAGAACTCGCCGAAACAGCACGTGTGGAGCAAGCAAGACTTGCTGCTCTGGCAGAGGCTCAGCGGTTGGCTAAGGAACGCGCTCGCACCGAAGCAGAAACAAGGCGAAAGGCTGCTGAAAAGGCAAGACTTTCCGAACAGCGTCACCAGCAGGCATTGGTCGAGGCGACAAGACGCACAAAGGAAGAGGAGCTGATACGCACGCCTGAACAGGCCCGACTTGCAGAGTTGGCAAAGAAACAGGAACTGGCTGCCAGTTTGGCAAGATACTCTGAAATCTTGACACGATTGATTGCTGAAGCCCGGGCCCAATCGCAGGAGACATCTCGGATTGCAGCAACGAAGACCGCGGTGGATGGCGCAGATTCCAAAGCTGAAGCAGCTGAGCAGAAATTGGCAACCGAGAAGCCCCAACCTAAAACGAAACCGGAACAACCTATCGAGAAGTCGCAACAGCAAGAACGCCGTGCGACAGAAGTTCAGCATGTCTACCCGGCTAATGGAGCACTGGCGAGCAACAGTCCGGCGGTATCATTTGCTTCTAAAGCTACGCACCTTCCTCCAGCAACATCTTCCGCGATCCTTACCTCTCTGCGGGCGGGGTTACTGACCGTGAGAGCGGCAGGGGCTGCGCTGATCAGCGGTCCGGTGCTGGTAGGTTTCGCGGCACTGTTAATGCCATCACGCTTGGGCAACGGCGAACGCTTTTCCATGAGCGTTCCACTTGCGGAGTTGTCGCCGGAGTCTCCTCAGAGATTGCGCGAAATAGCAGATCGGCAAGGCACGCTGGAGTTGCCCGTGGGATTGGGTGTAAGGCGGCTCGGGGCTGGCGCGGAAGTCTTCGTCGCCACAAGCGATGACTTCCATATCCGCTCGAGTGTGCTGGTTCTGAATGCGGCCTATGACTTGCTGAATGATGTTTATGAAGTAGCGCTACCAGATTCGCCGACGGACTTTCTGACCTGGACACCCGCTATCTCGCCGGATGACAGCTCGACTGCTTCGCCCATTGCCGAGACTGATGCGCCAACCTATTTCGGCGCCCCGATTGTTCCGATTGAAGGGCGGCTGGACCTCAATCCGATCCTTGTTGAAGGTTGGGAACGATTCATCATCGTGTTTCCCGATGACTCGGGGATTGCACCGCTTTATGTGGTGTTTAGCAGTCCGTACGGGGGTGTCGAGGACGGAGAACACAGCGGGCGAGATTTCAACCCCGAAGAAACAGGGTTACCGGTTACAAGCTCGGACTGGGCACCGTCCATCATCGCAAAAAACGGAATTAATATCGTGAGGCTACACACTTCAAAGTTCCCCGATTCTGATGCGAATAAAATAATGATCGATCGCCTAGAACGAATTTTTCGAGGAGAACTAGAGGTAACCGATACCGACAAACGCTTCTACACTCATGAGATCAGAGAGTTCGAAAGGCTTAAAGCCTTGGGATATGGGGACACGGAAATGCCCGACAAAGACTCTTCCGTATGGAACAACGTCCACACTGCAACACTGGAGGATTACAAGCTTAAAGATGATCCAACGTTGTTATATACGCCAGAGGCGCTGGAAGCTGCCAGGCGGCAAGAAGAGCGTGAGTATCAGAAGTTGCTTAAGGAGATGTGGTAATGAATACCATTGAACAAATTTTAAAAAATGAACCATTGGATGACATCGTGACCGTATTTTCACTGTTCAAACCAAACCCGCACTTGGACATGATGATCAGACAATACAACCGAGATTTGATCAGTCAATATGGAGCCCTTGAGGGTGCCTACACTCGACTCATTGCGTCTGGAGTACTGGCACACGGAGATAAAGGCTTAGCTATTAAAGGCCCCAACTGGAAGGCTCCAAAATTCATGACCGAAAAACGATACGTTTAATGGTTTGTTGGCCGCCAAGCCCGAGCTTGGTGGCCTCACCCCTTAAAGCGAATACTTCTGCAAATTCGCCATCTTCTCTTTCAGCACCTCAATGTTGCCTTTCGGATGCGCCGCACCTTCGAAATCACAAATCTGCTGCCAATGTTTCGGATAAATTATTGCGCAGCCACGCACTAACGGTGATTTGTCGCTCCTTGATCCAACGTCTTACCTTGGCCGCTGCGTTTGCAGCGGCCTTTTTTGCGCGCCGTTTTACCCATGCCATCTGCATCAGCGGGAAAATCCCCTATTGTTGTAGGAAATCTCCTTTTTTATCTTCTAATGCCAAGCTATCAAACCGCCTTCCACATTATTCATACAACCAAGCAGGTCATTACTGACGATCGATGCAGATTTTTCCGTTCGAAAGCTGATGTAGGTTAATTGCTCCGCAAAACCGAAAATTCGCAGTGAGTAAAACGAATGTTGGAGCAAAGTTTTGTTGAGGTCGCAGAAACAAAAATTGAAGGAAAAGGGTCTGCAGCCAACCTCATCATGATCAAGCGTCTTGACGCCATACTGGAGCGCAAGCTCGAGATGACCGATACCGATCGACGGTTCTATGCCTATTCACTTCGAATGATGGAGCGATTCAGAGCGATGGGATTCGCCGACGACTACATTCCCAAAAGTAATCCGTCCCTTTGGAATAACCTCCATACGGCCACACTTGAAGACTTCAAACTGAGCGACGATGAGTCATTACGCTATACCGACGAGGCCATCGACGCGGCGAAAAAACAGGAGCGGGAAGCATTTGAATGCGTCAGCGGATGCAAGAGTTCGATTGCAAAACTCGAACAAGCTGTCAGGCAAGAAAATCTCAGAGACTTGTTATCAGTTTTAGCTATCGGTTTGGCATTTCCCTCAATCGACACACTGTTCGGGCGTTATCGATTTGAAGTCATCGCGCGCGGTGAATTGTGGAGAGCGTATGAGGAATTATTTCATGAGGGTGTATTGGCTGAGGGCAATGCGGCTGTCGCCATTGCGGGTCCAAACTGGAGAATCCCGGAGTTCATGATTGATAAACGGTACAAGGAATAATGGAACGAGCCTCGCCGCATCGAGAACGCAGCGAGGCTCAAACGTCCCTTAAACCGAATACTTCTGCAAATTCGCCATCATCTCCTTCAGCGCCTCGATATTGTCCTTCGGATGCGCCGCCCCTTCGAAATCACAAATCTGCTGCCAGTGCGCCGCCACGTCTTCCGGCGAGAAACCCAAGCGTGGGTCGAAGCCGGCACCGAGGCTGCGTTCCCAGCGCACCTTGCCCATCCAGCCGCCACCCACTTCGAACAACCCGGAAGTCTCCTGGCATTGCTCGCTGGCCAGATACACCACCAGCGGACTGACCAGCTCCGGCTTCAATTGCTCGAACACTTGCGGCGGGATCAGGCCTTCGGTCATGCGCGTGCCGCCGGTTGGCGCGATGGCATTGACGAGAATGTTGTTCTTGCGACCTTCGATGGCCAGGGTGCGGGTCAATCCATACAGGCCCAGTTTGGCCATGCCGTAGTTGGACTGGCCGAAGTTGCCGTAGATGCCCGAGGTCGAGGCGGTGAAGATTACCCGGCCGTAGTTTTGCTCGCGCAGGTGCGGCCATGCGGCGCGGGTGACTTTGTAGGCGCCTTCGACGTGGACGCGGTAAACCAGATCCCAGTCGGCGTCGTCCATCTTGTGAAAGGTCTTGTCGCGCAGGATCCCGGCGTTGTTGACGACGACGTCGACACGGCCGAAGGCATCGAGGGCGTTCTGCACCAGTTTGTCACCGTCGGTGACCGAGTCGTGGTTGGCTTCGGCAATGCCGCCAGCTTCGCGGATTTCCGCCACCACGCGGTCGGCGGCGGAGGCATTGGCGCCCTCGCCCTGGGTCGAGCCGCCGAGGTCGTTGACCAGCACTTTGGCGCCTTGCCTGGCAAACAGCAATGCATGGGCGCGTCCGAGGCCGCCACCGGCTCCGGTGACGATGACGACTTTATCTTCGAAACGCACAGACTCATTCATCGCAGCAACTCCAGCAGGCCAGTAGTGATCCCGAGTGTCAGGCAGACAGCTTTTGGTCACAATGAATACGGCTGAGGCTGAATGGTGTGCGATAAGGTTGGGGGATAGTGAAGATCAAAAGATCGCAGCCTGCGGCAGCTCCTACATTAGATTTGTGTAGGAGCTGCCGCAGGCTGCGATCTTTTGATTTTCAGGAGCAGGCGACTTTGCGCGGCGGCAGCACAAAACGCTCACGAAACGCTAGGTAGTGCTTGAGCACCTGCACTGGCGCCTCGGTCTGTGGATAGTGACCGATGCCCGGCAACAACACCGTGTCCGCGTCGGGAATCAATTCGCGGTAACGCTCGACCATGTGCGCCCCGGAAATCGGATCGACCTCGCCATCGATCACCCGCAACGGAATTTCACCGCGCTGCATCGCCATCACCCAGCGATCACGCTGCACGCGGCGTTCGGGAATGTAGCTGATCAACTTGTGCATGATCCGTGGCCCGCGATTGCTGTCGACCAGGCTCCAGAAATCGTCCAGCTCACTTTCAGTCGGCCGGGTCTGCGGGCCGAAGATCTGCCGGAAACTTTTCACCAGCGCATCGCGCGTGAACGCGCGGCCAATCATCCAGCCCAGCGGACTAAGCAGCAGTTTCTGCATCAGCACCGGACGGTGGGTTTCCGGGAACAATCCGCCGTTGAGAAACACACAACTGGCCACTTCGATCTGGTCTTCGTAGTGCCGGGCGAGCAGTTCCTGCGCAACGCTGTCACCGTAATCGTGCGCAAGCACATGCACCGGTTGCTCGACCTGCAAATGCGCGAGCAAGGCTTGCTGCAGGTCAGCCTGCTCCAGCAGGCTGTAGGTGTGATTGAGCGGCTTGGCCGAATCGCCAAAGCCGAGCATGTCGCAAGCAATCACTCGATATCGCTGGGCCAGCGGCTGCCACAGGTAATGCCAATCCCAACTGGCGGTCGGGAAGCCATGGATCAGCAGCAACGGCTCACCCTGCCCCGCTGTCCAGTAACGAATCGGCTGGCCACGAAAGACGAACGTCTGGCTGCGTTTGCGCCAGACACACAGAGGAATCTCGGCAAGAGGCATTAGAGTTTATATCCGGGGTCTTGTTTATCGAGTTTGCGCAGCAGCGCCGGCCAGGCCAGCGCACCACCCATGCCTCGAGCACTTTTAGTGACGCCGGCGATCATCGCTTTGGCGCCGGCCAGAATTTGCGGTTCGATGGCGATGAGTTCAGCCCCGCCGGTTTGCGCCATGACCTGAATGTCGCAGGCGCGCTGGAAGGTGAACATCATCAGAAAAGTGTCGGCGATGGTGCCGCCACAGGTCAGCAGACCGTGGTTGTGCAGCATCAGGAAATTGCTCTCGCCGAGGTCGGCCTGCAAACGGGCCTTTTCTTCGTGGTTCAGCGCCACGCCTTCATAGGCGTGATACGCCAGGCTCGACAGCACGAACAGCGATTGCTGGCTGATCGGCAACACGCCCTGCTTTTGCGCCGACACTGCGACACCGGAAGCGGTGTGCGTATGCAGCACACAAACCACGTCGTGTCGCACTTCGTGTACGGCGCTGTGAATGGTGTAGCCGGCGGGGTTGATCTCGTACGGACTGTCCATGAGCTTGTTGCCGGCCTGATCGACCTTCACCAGGCTAGAGGCGGTGATCTCATGAAACATTAGACCGAACGGGTTGATCAGGAAGTCTTCGGTGCCCGGCACCTTGGCGGAAATATGGGTGAAGATCAGATCGTCCCAGCCATGCAGCGCGACCAGACGATAACAGGCGGCGAGATCGACACGGGTCTGCCACTCGGCGGCGCTGACCTGGTCTTTGACATTAAGGGACGATTGGACGGGGGCTACGCTCACTGTATGCACCTCTGCGTTCTTATTGTTCTGCACGTGTGAGCAGTCTAGTCAGGCGCAGAGGATCACGTAGTTGCATTGGCAGCCAGCTTGATGACTGATCGAGTCAGCAATGCAAACAGCTTGGATCCATGTCAAAGCAACGACGCCAACAACGGTGCAGCGAATAGATTCAGCAAACCGGTAAGCACCATCACCAGCCCGGCGACTGAGCCTTCTTCCCCGCCCACTTCATGGGCCCGGCTGACCCCGGCACCGTGCGCGCCAACCCCGAACAGCGCACCGCGGGCCAAGGCACTGCGTAGCGGCAACCACTTCAACAACACGCCGCCGAGCATCGCGCCAAACACACCGGTGAACATCACGAAGACTGCCGTCAATTCCGGCACACCGCCGAGATTTTGCGCCAGCGGCATAGCGAATGGCGTGGTGATCGAGCGCGGCACCAGTGACATCGTCACCGAGCTGTCGAGCGCCAGCGCCTTGGCCAATCCGAAGGACGTGCCGATCGACGCTGCGCTGCCGGCAATCATCCCCAGCAGGAGTGCCGACCAGTGCCGCATCAACAAACGGCGTTGCTGCCAGATCGGCACGGCGAAAGCCACGGTGACCGGGCCGAGCACCAGCATCAGCCAGTGGGTGTTGCTGGAATATTCGGCATAGGCGGTGTGCAGCGGCACGGCGAGCGCCAGCAGCAACGCCGGCACCAGAATCAACGGTGACAAGACGTAGCGTCCGGTGCGCCGATACAACCAGCGGCTGAACAGATACGCCAACAGGGTGAAAGCCAGCCAAAACATCGGCATCCATTCAAGCTTCATGGGAACGCCTCATGCGCACCGCAAGCTCGACGGTGAACGCCGTGACCAACATCACCATCAAGGTGCTGGCGGCGATCACCAACAGAATCCGCCAGCCGTCATTGCGCAACAGCGCGCCGTAGTCGAGCAGACTCATCAGCGCCGGAATAAAGAACAACAACATCTCGGCCATCAGCAGTCCCGCGCCCAATTGCAGCGCTGCCGGTTTGACCCATCCAAAGGCAAATGCCAGCAGCAACAGCGCCATACCGATGACGCCGCCGGGGATTGGCCACGCCAGCCAGGCCGCCAGTTGGCAGCCGAACAGGTAGAGACCGAGCAACACGGCGAGTTCGACGACTAAACGAGAAAGGTACTTGAGGGGGACGACGTTCATGATTTTGCTCCTGACATGCGCTTATTTTACGAAGCGCACAGCCATCTCCGAAGCGAATTGTTAGACTCAAAGCCATTCCAAAACGGAATCAGGTAATGGAATTCAAACAGCTGCGAAGTTTTGTCGAAGTCATGCATCAGGGCGGTTTCACCCAGGCCGCAAAAACCCTGCATATCAGTCAATCAGCGGTCAGCAAACAGATCGCGCAACTGGAGCAGAGCCTCGGCACGCCATTGCTTGAACGGCTCGGTTCGCAATTGCGCCTGACCGCCGCTGGCAGCGTCGTGCTGCAACGGGCCGAGGGCATGCTGCGGTTGCGCAACGAGTTGCTCGCGGAACTGGACGACCTCAGTCATATGGCCCGAGGAGAGCTGCGACTCGGCTTGCCACTACTCGGCAGCGACGCGCTGTTCGCCGGACTGTTTGCCGAATACCGGCGGCGCTATCCGAATATCAGCGTGCAATTGCTGGAGGGCGGCAGTCGCAATATCGAGCAGGCAGTGTTGAGCGGGGAACTGGAATTGGGCGGCAGTCTGTTGCCAAAGGATCCGCAATTCGACTGTCAGCTGTTTTGCGATGAGCCACTCGACGCCCTGCTGCCGGTGGATCATCCGCTGGCCGAGCGGGGTGAGATCGGTCTGCAAGAATTGGCCGAGACGCCCTTTCTGCTCTATCAGCGCAGCTTCGTACTCAACGACCGCTTGCTGCAGGCGTGCCAGCAACTGGGCTTTACCCCGCAGGAAGGTGGACGCAGCGGGCAGGCCGATTTTCTTGCGGCGCTGGTGGCCGCCGGGCAAGGCGTGGTGCTGTTGCCCAGCGTGGTCGCACGGGGCCTGGTAAGGCCAGGCGTGGTCCGCCTGACCTTGCGCGCGCCGGATTATCTGCGTTGGGATATCGCCTTCATCTGGCGTCGCGGCGCGTATCTGTCGAAAGCGGCGCAGGCATGGCTGGCGCTGTTGCGCGAGCGCGGAATCAGCCCTTGAGCGCGTCGATAAACTGTACCAGCCAAGGCTCGGCATCGGTTTCCGGGGTGACGCTTTCGCTGGCGTCGATGCGCAGCATCTCTTGCACTTCGCGCACGCCGAGTTCGCCGAACAGTTCACGCATTTGCTCGCCACCGCCGCAGAAGGTGTCGCCATAACTGGCGTCGCCCAGGGCAATCACTGCACCCGGCAAACCGAGCAGTTGCGCTGGCAGCTGGTCGCGAATCGCCGAATACAGCGGTTGCAGGTTGTCGGGCAATTCGCCCATGCCGGTGGTCGAGGTCACCGCGAGCAACGCTTCGGGGCCGAACGCCTGGATGTCGGCGAGGTTGGCGCGCGAGTTGTAGAAGGTTTCAATGCCAGCGTCTTTCAACAGGTTCTGGGCGTGGCGGGCGACTTCTTCGGCGGTGCCGTAGACCGAACCGGAGAGGATGGCGACTTTCATCAATCTGATCCTGAAACT
The DNA here is from genome assembly GCF_013433315.1 of Pseudomonas crudilactis. Classification (GTDB taxonomy): domain Bacteria; phylum Pseudomonadota; class Gammaproteobacteria; order Pseudomonadales; family Pseudomonadaceae; genus Aquipseudomonas; species Aquipseudomonas crudilactis. Next base: position 44,320 of record NZ_WXVV01000004.1, read on the forward strand.
GGAAAAAAGAGCGGCGATAGTAACAGCCTCCAGCGCAAAGCTGCGATTGGATCTCAATTGGCGGTAATGGCCAGTAGACAGCGCCTACGGTTCTTCTAGAATGCGTGCCACTGACAACTCTGAAAGGATTCAAAGATGATCAACGCCAGCCTGCTGCAAATGGTAATCAACGCGTCGAACGACGGGATCGTGGTCGCCGAAAAGGAAGGTGAACAGAACGATATCCTGATCTATGTGAACCCGGCCTTTGAACGACTGACCGGCTACACCAGCGAGGAAATCCTCTATCAGGACTGCCGCTTTCTGCAGTCTGGAGACCGAGATCAGGACAGCCTGAAACTGATTCGCGAGACGCTGGATAACGGCGGATCGTGCCGGGAAATCCTGCGCAACTATCGCAAGGACGGCACACCGTTCTGGAATGAACTGTCGCTTTCAACGGTGAAAAACGCCGATGACGGGCAGACTTATTTCGTTGGCGTGCAGAAGGACGTCACCGTTCAGGTCAAGGCTCAGCAGCGCGTGGCGCAGCTTGAAGCTCAAGTCGCAGCCCTTGAAGCAGAACTGGCTGCACTGAAAGCGACAAACGGTCAAAACAAAATCGCGAACTAAGTGTCATTAACTACAATCACCAATGACTTTGTAACTATATCTTTCGAGTTAGCCATGCAGCGCGACGCCTTACTCACTCAGGATGAGCTGGATTTCATCCAGACCATGCAGCACAACCCGCAATTGAACGTGCGGGATGCGACGTCGAGTCTGCTGGTTAACGGCGGTTCGCAGATTCGTGATTTGCTCACGCGGCTGGCCGCTCACGAGCAGGTGACCATTCAGGCCAACTTCGAAAATCAACAAATGACCTTCCCGCTGCATCTGGTGGAAGACGAGTTTCACGCGTTGCATCTGCGCCTCGGCGTGCCGAGCATTTATGAGGACGGCCCGATGGTGCGGCCATGGCGATTGACTCTCGAAGAGCCAGTAGCCCTGGAGAACGCCAAAGGTCAGCCGGGCACGTTGTGGGTCCACGAGGTTTCGCACAAGGGTGTGCTATTGGAAGTGCGCAACAAGACCAAACCACCCAAGCACTTCGCGCTGTGGTTCAGCCCTTCGGGATACGAACGGATTTCATTGCGCGGCAATTTCGAACGGGAAACCGAAAGTGGTTTCTATGCCTACGAACTGAGCCAGACCGACACCGACGAAACCGAGCGTCTGCGCCAGTTCATCCTGCAGCAACATCGCCTGACGCATCCTGCGCTTCACACCTGAGGTTCAGGTATCCAGCTTCCCGGCCATAAATTGCAGCATGCGCTGACGCATGTTCGCCCCTTCATTGCCCAGACACGCTACAGAAGATCCGGCCAGGCTGTCCTGCGCCAGATCTGAAGCGTTGCCCGCCAGCATCAACTGACAATCGAGACTCAATGCCAGCCGGTTCAGACGTCGTGGCAATTCGGCGCTGGGCGCGTGATTGGAAAACAGGACGAGTGCATCAGGTTTGATTTTTTCGCAAACCAACGTCAGCTCATCGAACGGCTGACCGGTGGTCAGCACTCGAACACCAGAATTGCTGTCGCTGAGAAACAGCGCCGCCACCAGCAACTCCAGCTCTCGACATTGCCCGGCCAGCGCGCTGACGATCACCCGGCGCGGTTGCGTGCCGCGCAGCATGACAATCCGTTGCAACACCCGCGCCCGCAGGAATCCATCGAAGAACAGCCACTCGCTGGTTTGCCCGAACGCCTCCTGGCGCTGCAACAATTGCAGCCACAGCGGCATCAGGATGTCCTGAAACACCACCGGCAATGAGTAAGAAGAGAAAATCTGACCATATACACGGTCCAGTTGCTGATCATCGAATGCGCTGACCGCCTGCTGGATCTGTTCCTGCCATTGCAGATAATCAGCCTGCACCAGATCATCGGAGATGATGTGCGCCAGCACTTTCTTCGGTTCGGTCTTGGCGAGGATCTTGCCGACTTTGCTCACGGCTACACCGCGATCAATCCAGTCAACAATGCTGCGCACGCGCTCGATATCGGTCATCGAATAGAGCCGATGCCCACTTTCGGTGCGTGTCGGCTGAATCAAACCATAGCGCCGCTCCCATGCGCGCAAGGTCACCGGGTTTACACCGGTAAGGCGTGCGACCTCACGGATCGGGAACAGATCAGCGCGCTCGAGCGCAACAGAGGCCTGCGTAGCGGGGCTTGCGTCCGTGATGACAGGCATATGGCGTTCAACTTCCATGTCGGTTCAATTGGATCCCATTCTAACGCTTATGCCCTAATTGGGTTCAAGTGGTGAAATGCGACGAAAGTCGCTGGTTTAATCGTGAAAAACCGGAATAATCCTTGCTTGTTGAAAAACGCAGGCCTCTACCCCAGCCCTGCGTCAGGCGAAACTCCTACCCGGAGCGACGCACTCGAAATACGGAGATACAAAATGTCTACTTCCCCCGTCACGCTGATGGTTGCCCGTCGCGTCGCTGATGGCCGCTATCAAGACTTGATCGCCTGGCTGCGCGAAGGCGAACAACTGGCTACAGATTTCCCCGGCTACCTGGGTTCTGGTGTGCTCGCTCCGCCACCCGGCGATAACGAATTCCAGATCATTTTTCGCTTTGTCGATGAGCAAACCCTGCATGCGTGGGAACATTCGGCATCACGCACCGCGTGGTTGAGTCGAGGCAGCGATCTGTTTGCCCATCCGAAAGAGCATCGGGTCAGCGGTATCGAGGGCTGGTTCGGCGCCGTCGGCCAACGTCCACCGCGCTGGAAACAGGCCGTTGCGATCTGGCTGGCGTTTTTTCCGGTGTCACTGTTGTTCAACTTTGTCTTCGGCCCGTTGCTCGCTGACATGAGTTTGTTGCCGCGCGTATTGATCAGCACGGCGTGCCTGACGCCGCTGATGGTTTACTTCTTTATTCCGCTGTCGACGCGCTTGCTGGCGAACTGGCTGAACAGCACCCCGGTGCGCCTGCCTGTTTCGGCGACACCTCAGAAACATTAAAGATCGCAGCCTCGTTGCAATCGACAGCTCCTACAGGACTGAACACAGACCAGGGTAGGAGCTGCCGCAGGCTGCAATCTTTTCAGGCTCGTCGCTGTTATAGTTTTTGCTCCCACCGCGATGCGAGCCGTTCATGCCTGATTCCTCAGCCCCGATCCTCATCACCGGTGCCGGCCAGCGTGTCGGTCTGCATTGCGCGCAGCGGTTGCTCGAAGAAGGCTATCGCGTCATCTTCACCTACCGTAGCGAACGCCCCGGCGTGCAGACACTACGCGATCTGGGCGCGACTGGCCTGTTCGCCGATTTTTCCAGCGAAGCCGGGATTCTTGCCTTCATCAAGGAACTGAAAACCCACACCGAGAGCCTGCGCGCCATCGTGCACAATGCCTCCGAATGGCTGGCCGAAACCCCGGGCAGCGAAGCCGAAGCGTTCACGGGCATGTTCAATCTGCACATGCTTGCGCCGTACCTGATCAACCTGCACTGCGGTGAACTGCTAAAGCACTCGACGCCCGCCGACATCATCCATATCAGCGACGATGTCACCCGCAAAGGCAGCAGCAAGCACATCGGTTATTGCGCCAGCAAAGCCGGGCTCGACAGTCTGACGCTGTCCTTCGCCGCCCGCTATGCGCCGGCCATCAAGGTCAACGGCATCGCCCCGGCCCTGCTATTGTTCAATCCTGACGACGACGCGGCATACCGCGCCAAGGCGCTGGCCAAGTCTGCGCTGGGCATCGAACCCGGCAGCGAAGTGATCTATCAGAGCCTGCGCTATCTGCTCGACAACCCTTATGTCACCGGTACGACCCTGACCGTCAACGGCGGAAGGCACGTCAAATAACACCTGCCTGCGAGGCTGCCCATGAGCCGCTCACTGCCCGAGAACTACCGCGAAATCCTCATCGGCCTCGGTGAAGACCCTGACCGTGAAGGACTGCGCGACACCCCGGTACGCGCGGCCAAGGCCATGCAATACCTGTGTCACGGCTATGAACAGAACGTCGACGAGATCGTCAATGGCGCGCTGTTTGCCTCGGACAGCGACGAGATGATCATCGTCGCCGACATCGAGTTGTACTCTTTGTGCGAACATCACCTGCTGCCCTTCATCGGCAAGGCTCATGTGGCTTATATTCCGACGGGCAAGGTGTTGGGCCTGTCGAAAATAGCGCGTCTGGTGGACATGTTCGCCCGGCGCCTGCAGATTCAGGAAAACCTCACCCGGCAAATCGCCGATGCGGTGCAACAGGTCACCGATGCTGCCGGCGTCGCCGTGGTCATTGAGGCCAGACACATGTGCATGATGATGCGCGGTGTCGAAAAACAGAATTCGACCATGAACACCTCGGTCATGCTCGGCGCCTTTCGCGAGTCGAGCAACACCCGCCAGGAGTTCCTGCAATTGATTGGACGGAGCAAATAAATGTCACAACTTCAGCCGGGAATGGCGCGCATCCGGGTCAAGGATCTGCGCTTGCGCACCTTTATCGGGATTAACGAGGAAGAGATCCTCAACAAGCAGGATGTGCTGATCAACCTGACCATTCTGTATGCCGCGCAGGAAGCGGTGCGTGACAACGACATCGACCACGCGCTGAATTACCGCACCATCACTAAATCGATCATCGCCCACGTCGAGGGCAATCGCTTTGCGCTGCTCGAACGCCTGACTCAGGAATTGCTCGATCTGGTGATGAGCAACGGTTCGGTGCTGTACGCCGAAGTCGAAGTCGACAAGCCGCATGCGCTGCGTTTTGCCGAGTCGGTGTCGATCACGCTCGCGGCTAGCCGCTGAGCTTCAAGCTTCGAGCTGCAAGCGGTAAGCTAACGGCCGACCCCGATCCAATCTTGCAGCTTGAAGCTTGCCGCTCGAAGCTGTCTCGCAGAGACTTTTATGACTGATCAACAACGCCTCGAACTCGAAGCCGCTGCCTTCCGCCGGCTGGTCGCGCACCTGGACAGCCGCAAGGACGTGCAGAACATCGACCTGATGAACCTCGCCGGGTTCTGCCGCAACTGCCTGTCGAAGTGGTACAAGGCCGAAGCCGACGAGCGCCAGATCGAGGTCAGCCTCGATGACGCCCGCGAAGTGGTTTACGGCATGCCGTACGCCGAGTGGAAAGCCCAATATCAGCAAGAAGCCAACGCCGACCAGCAAGCGGCGTTCGCCAAAGGAAAAACCCATGAGTGACCTGAACACCCTGCGCGCCCGCCTCAACAGCGGCGAACACGCTTTCGCCGACACTCTGGCGTTCATTGCCGCCGGTTACGACTATCAACCGCAGGCGTTCAACAATGGCGGCGTGGAAAACGCCGCCGGACAGAACGAAGGCTCGTGCAAGACCTTGGGTCTGGCGCTGCTGGAAGGTCTGAGCGATGAAGAAGCGCTGCTGGCGTTTGGTGAGCATTACCGCTCGGTGGTGGCGACGCCTGAGGGCAGCGATCACGGCAACATTCGTGCGTTGATCAAGCACGGCCTGGCCGGCGTGAAATTTACCGCCCAACCCCTGACTCGCCGCTGATCCCTACAGCCCCCCCCTGTGGGAGCGAGCTTGCTCGCGAATACGGACTGACATTCAACATTAATGTCGACTGACAAGCCGCTTTCGCGAGCAAGCTCGCTCCCACAGAGTTATGCGGCGTGGCTGAACCTGCGGGCACAAAAAAACCGGCCAATATGGCCGGTTTTTTTATGCCTGCGATCTTAGAACGAAGCGTTCTGCAGACCGTCCAGGTAACGCTCGGTGTCCAGTGCGGCCATGCAGCCGGCGCCTGCCGAGGTGATGGCTTGACGGTAAACGTGGTCAGCCACGTCACCGGCGGCGAAGATACCTTCGACGCTGGTCGCAGTGGCGTTGCCATCACGGCCGCCTTGCACCACCAGATAACCGTCTTTCAGGGTCAGTTGGCCTTCGAACAGCGAAGTGTTCGGGGTGTGGCCGATGGCGATGAACACGCCGTCGACGGTGATTTCGTCGAAGCTGCCGTCGTTGTTCTTCAGACGCGCACCGGTCACGCCCATGTTGTCGCCCAGCACTTCGTCGAGGTTGGCGTTCAACTTGAGGATGATCTTGCCTTCAGCGACGCGAGCGTTGAGCTTGTCGATCAGGATCTTTTCGGCGCGGAAGGTTTCGCGACGGTGGATCAGCGTCACGGTGCTGGCGATGTTGGCCAGGTACAGTGCCTCTTCAACCGCGGTGTTGCCACCACCGACCACAGCTACCGGTTTGTTGCGGTAGAAGAAACCGTCACAGGTTGCGCAGGCGGAAACGCCTTTACCCATGAACGCTTCTTCCGACGGCAGGCCCAGGTAACGAGCGCTGGCGCCAGTAGCGATGATCAGGGCGTCACAGGTGTAGGTCGCGCTATCGCCAGTCAAGGAGTACGGCTTGGAAGCGAAGTCCACAGCGTTGATGTGGTCGAAGACGATCTCGGTTTCAAAACGCTCGGCGTGTTCACGCATGCGCTCCATCAGCACCGGGCCCGTCAGACCGTGGACGTCGCCCGGCCAGTTGTCGACTTCAGTGGTGGTGGTCAGTTGACCGCCGGCCTGCATGCCGGTGATCAGCAGTGGCTTGAGGTTGGCACGGGCCGCGTATACCGCAGCGCTGTAACCGGCAGGGCCGGAACCGAGAATAATCACTCGCGAATGACGGACTTCAGACATGACCTGCTCCTGTTGACCGGGCCGAAAAACAGGCCCGGATCGCCGGACTGCCGGCGGGAATAAAAAAGGACCGTGGAAAACCTTGGGGAAGGCTTGAGCTCGACAGTCCTGTAAAAAGTTGGGTGCAGCGTATCGAGGGGGGCAAGATTAAGGAAATACGGTTTAACAATCCAGCTCATAGGTGGTCTCTATGCCGACACACTGACGAGATGGACGTCTTTGTTACAGTGAATGTCGATCGCTCTGCCGCGCTTTCGCAGCCCTTGCAAAGTCGGTAAGGTCGGCGCGTTTTCCCTTGCTCGGAGCACCTTATGCCCGCCCCTGTTCTGTCTGGCCCGCAATACCTGCGCGAAGGCCTGAAACTGGTCCTAAGCCCCGGCTTGCGCCTGTTCGTGTTGTTGCCGCTGGCGATCAACCTGGTGCTGTTCGTCGGATTGATCTATCTGGCCGGCCACCAGTTCAGCCTGTGGGTCGATACGCTGATGCCATCGCTGCCCGACTGGCTGAGTTTTCTCAGCTACATCCTCTGGCCGTTGTTTGTAGTGCTGGTGGCGCTGATGGTGTTTTTCACCTTCACCATGCTCGCCAACGTGATCGCCGCACCGTTCAACGGCTTCCTCGCGGAAAAAGTCGAAGTGGTAGTGCGCGGCACTGATGATTTCCCGGCGTTCAGCTGGGGCGAGTTGATCGCCATGGTCCCGCGCACCCTTGCACGGGAAATGCGCAAACTGGGCTACTTCCTGCCGCGCGCCATCGGCCTGTTCATTCTCTCGTTCATCCCGGTGGTGAACATCATCGCCGCGCCGCTGTGGCTGCTGTTCGGCGTATGGATGATGGCAATCCAGTACATCGACTACCCGGCGGACAACCACAAACTGGGCTGGAACGAGATGCTCGCCTGGCTGCGCCAGAAGCGCTGGCAGAGCATGAGTTTTGGCGGGATCGTCTATCTGGTGCTGCTGATTCCGGTGGTCAACATCCTGATGATGCCGGCCGCAGTGGCCGGGGCAACGTTGTTCTGGGTGCGTGAGCGTGGCGCCGAGAATCTGGTAACGCAACGCTAGGCCGCTGACCAGGCGCGTCACAAATCCATCATCCGAACGTCACAAGCACGACATGGCCTCAGCCGACACTGAGGCCATGACGACAGCTCTGCATATCACCCTGATCAGCGAAACCTTCCCACCGGAAATCAACGGCGTGGCCAATACGCTTGGCCGCTTGTGCGATGGGCTGCGCGCGCGCGGCCACCAGGTCGAACTGGTGCGCCCGCGGCAGGCTGGCGATCCGCAGCGCAGTGAAGATGAAGCGCTGCTGTTGTGTCGGGGCTGGCCGTTGCCGGGGTATCCGGGGCTGCAATGGGGCCAGTCGTCGATGCATAAACTGCTGCGGCGCTGGAAGCGTCAGCGCCCGGATGTGCTGTACATCGCCACGGAAGGCCCGCTCGGGTTGTCGGCGCTGCGGGCGGCGCGGCGTCTGGGGATTTCAGTGGTCAGCGGGTTTCACACCAACTTTCAGCAGTACACCAGCCAATACGGCCTGGGTCTGCTGACACGGATGCTCACGCATTATCTGCGTTGGTTCCACAACCGTTCGGCCATGACGTTGGTGCCGAGTGTCAGCCAACGCCTGGAACTGGAGCGGCGGCATTTCGAGCGGTTGGCGCTGTTGTCTCGAGGCGTGGACAGCCAATTGTTTCATCCGAGCAAGCGGATGAATGCCTTGCGTGAGCAATGGGGTCTGTCCGAGCGCGATATTGCCGTGATTCATGTCGGACGCCTCGCGCCGGAGAAGAACCTTGGGCTGCTCAAACGCTGCTTCGAAGAGTTGCGTGACACTTATCCACAGCGCAATCTGAAGCTGATCGTGGTGGGTGACGGGCCGCAACGGCTGGCGCTGGAAAAGGATTTGCCCGAAGCGATCTTCTGCGGTGCACAGCGCGGTGAAGCGTTGGCGGCGCACTATGCGTCCGGCGATATATTTCTGTTTCCAAGCCTGACCGAAACCTTCGGCAATGTGGTGCTGGAGGCGTTGGCTTCCGGGCTCGGGGTGGTGGCTTACGATCAGGCTGCGGCGGCGCAGCACATTCGCCATGGTTACAACGGCGTGTTGGCGATGCCTGGTGATGAGCAAGCCTTTTGCGAGGCGGCGGCGTGGTTGCTGGAAGAGGATGAGCGGTTGCGCTGTGTGCGCCTGAATGCGCGGCAACATGCTAGTCGCCAAGGCTGGCCGGCGGTTATCGAGCAGTTTGAAAAGCATTTGCGTGGAGCTTGTTTGGGGGAGCAGGTGGTGCCGAATGCGCAGACATTGCCTTGAGTTCAGGCGACTTGGAGAACGCCATCGCGAGCAGGCTCACTCCTACAGGGGAAATGCATTCCAATTGTAGGAGTGAGCCTGCTCGCGATGGCGTCAGTACAGTCGCTGGTTAAACCAGCGTCATCAACGCCTCACGGCTGAACGGCAGAATATCCTGCTCACGCCCTCCGCGGACTTTCTGCGCCCAGTCCGGATCGACCAGCAGCGCGCGCCCCACCGCGACCAGATCGAATTCCTCTTTGTTCAGACGCTCCAGCAGGTTTTCCAGACTGGCCGGTTGCGCGACCTTGTCGGTGTTGACCATGAACTGCAGGAACTCGCCATCCAGACCGACGCTGCCAACGGTGATGGTCGGCTTGCCGGTGAGTTTGCGTGTCCAGCCCGCGAGGTTCAGTTCGGAGCCGTCAAACTCCGGCTCCCAGAAACGCCGCGTCGAGCAGTGGAAAATATCCACACCGGCGTCAGACAACGGCTTGAGGAATTCGCCCAGCGCTTGCGGAGTTTGCACCAGACGTGCGGTGTAATCCTGCTGCTTCCACTGCGAGAAACGGAAGATGATCGGGAAACCTTCGCCGACCGCAGCACGTATGGCTTGAATCAGCTCGATGGCGAAACGCGAACGGTTAGCCAGGCTGCCGCCGTATTCGTCGCTGCGCTGGTTGCTGCCTTCCCAGAAGAACTGGTCAATCAGATACCCGTGTGCGCCATGGATTTCCACGCCGTCCATGCCGATGCTTTGTGCATCCTTGGCGGCCTGGGCGAACGCAGCGATCACGTCCTGAATGTCTTGTCTGGACATGCCGTGCACCACGACCTGACCGTCCTTGAGTTTTTCCGACGGGCCGTAAGCCGGCACGCTGGCGTCCGGCTCGGTGCCGATGCGGCGTACGCTGCCCACGTGCCACAGTTGCGGAACGATCTTGCCGCCCTCAGCGTGAACGGCGTCGACGACTTTCTTCCAGCCGGCCAATGGCGCGTCTCCGAAGAACTGCGGCACGTTCGGGTAGCCGTTGGAGGCAACGTGGCCGACGGTGGTGCCTTCAGTGATGATCAGGCCCACACCGGCGGCAGCGCGACGGCGGTAGTATTCGATGACTTTCGAATTAGGCACGCCGCCCGGGGAAAACGAGCGGGTCATTGGTGCCATGACCACGCGGGTCGGCAGTTCGAGGGCACCGAGATGGAACGGTTTGAACAAGGCTTGAACGGGCATCGAAAGGCTCCACGAAAACGTTATCGACAGGGCATAAAATCATATGACGGCGATAATATGCGTGAACACGTCGGCGCGATAGCATTATTGATATGAATGATTAAGGTTCAAAAGGCAGGCAAAAAAATCGTCGCTCGAAGGCGACGATTTTCGTATTTCAGCTCAGCGCTTTTTCAATCGCATGAACAATGGTCGGATCATCCGGCGCCGTGCGCGGCGAGAACCGGGCCAGCACACGGCCGTCTTTGCCGAGCAGGAACTTCTCGAAATTCCAGGTGATATCACCGGGAAACTCCGCGCCCTCGCCTGCCAGCAGGCGGTAGAGCTGGTGACGATCATGACCGTTGACTTCGAGCTTGCTCGACAACGGAAACGTCACGCCATAGTTGAGGCTGCAGAAATCCTGAATTTCCTTTTCAGAACCGGGTTCCTGGCCGGCAAACTGGTTGCACGGCAGGCCCAATACACTGAAGCCTTTGCCTTTGAATTGCTGATAGAGGTTTTCCAGCGCCGCGTACTGAGGCGTCAAGCCGCACTTGGAGGCGACGTTGACCACCAGCACGACTTGGCCCTTGAACGGCGCCAGCGGTAGCTCCTGACCATCCAGGGCTGTCAACTTAAGGTCGTGAAAAGCACTCATGACGAACTCCAGGATTCCGATGTTCTACTCGAAACAGCCACTTGGCGAGGTCACCAAGGACAGCCGCGGACTAAAAAGGCGCCCGCAGGCGCCTCTCCAGTACTCGAAGCTTAGCGCAGAAAATCAGTGGTGATGGCCACCTTCGCCATGGACGTGGCCATGAGCGATTTCTTCCTGGCTGGCGTCACGGATGTCAACGATCTTCACTTTGAAGTTCAGGCGCTGACCGGCCAGTGGGTGGTTGCCGTCGACTGTTACGTCGTCGCCGTCGAGGTCACGGATGGTGACGATCTGCATCTGGCCGTCCGGCGCCGAAGCGTGGAACTGCATGCCGACTTCCAGCTCGTCAACGCCTTCGAACATGCTGCGGCTCAGGGTGCTGACCAGCTCAGCAGCGTATTCACCGTAAGCGTCTTCCGGCTCAACGGCAACTTCCAGCTCGTCACCAACAGCTTTGCCTTCCAGAGCTTTTTCCAGGCCCGGGATGATGTTGCCTGCGCCTTGCAGGTAGACCAGCGGAGCGCCGCCGGCGGAGCTGTCGATGACCTCACCAGCGTCGTTGGTCAGGGTATAGTCGATGGAGACAGCCTTATTGGCGGCGATCAGCATGGGGCGAGACCTTTTGCATAAGAATATAGAAAGGCCAAGTTTAGCGAAGCAATCGCGCGAAAGCGAACACAACCCGGACAAACGGGTTTCGACGATCACCGGCTTCCATCAGGACGAAGACCACCACTGGGTGGCCGAGCTTTCCTGTGGCCACACCCAACACCTGCGCCATCAACCGCCATGGCAATCGCGCGCCTGGGTGCTGGACCCGGCGCAACGTATTGAAAAAATAGGCCAACCCTTTGCCTGCGGTTGGTGCGCACAAGGCTCGGTTAGCGATAACCTTGGCGAATGAATTTCGGTAGGTCGTCAGCTATAGGCGATCGCCATTGCCATGCAACTTTAGAGAATTCGCATGCAAACTTTTTTTATCGCGCCCACCGATTTTGGCGTGGGTCTGACCTCCATCAGCCTCGGGTTGGTGCGCACGCTTGAGCGAGCCGGGCTGAAAGTCGGCTTCTTCAAACCGATCGCGCAGCCGCATCCGGGTGACACCGGCCCTGAGCGTTCGACCGAACTGGTCGCCCGCACCCATGGCCTGAAACCGCCGCAACCGCTGGGCCTGGCCCACGTTGAACGGATGCTCGGCGACGGTCAGCTCGATGAACTGCTCGAAGAAATCATCACGCTGTATCAGCAAGCGGCCATCGGCAAAGACGTGCTGGTGGTCGAAGGCATGGTGCCGACCCGCAGCGCCAGTTACGCCGCGCGGGTCAACCTGCACCTGGCCAAGAGCCTCGATGCCGAGGTGATTCTGGTCTCGGCGCCGGAAAACGAAGTGCTTGCCGAGCTGTCCGGTCGCGTCGAATTGCAGGCGCAATTGTTCGGCGGTCCGAAGGATCCGAAAGTCCTCGGCGTAATCCTCAACAAGGTCAAGACCGACGAGAGCATGGACGCCTTCGCCACGCGTCTGAAAGAGCATTCGCCGTTGCTGCGCAGCGGTGATTTCCGCTTGCTCGGTTGCATCCCGTTCCAACCCGAACTCAACGCACCACGCACCCGCGACGTCGCCGACCTGATGGGCGCGCAAGTGCTCAATGCCGGTGACTACGAAACCCGGCGCATGACCAAAATCATTATCTGCGCGCGGACCATGCGCAACACCGTCGAGCTGCTCAAGCCTGGTGTGTTGGTGGTGACGCCGGGGGATCGCGACGACATCATCCTCGCCGTCAGCCTCGCGGCGATCAACGGCGTGCCGCTGGCCGGCCTGCTGCTGACCAGCGACACCCTGCCCGATCCGCGCATCATGGATCTGTGCCGGGGCGCGTTGCAGGCCGGTTTGCCGGTGCTGTCAGTGAGCACCGGTTCCTACGACACCGCTAACCTGCTCAATGGCCTGAACAAGGAAATCCCGATCGACGATCGTGAGCGCGCGGAGATCATCACCGATTTCGTCGCCAGCCATCTCGACGCCAAATGGCTGCACCAGCGCTGCGGCACGCCGCGGGAAATGCGCCTGTCGCCGGCGGTGTTCCGCTATCAGTTGATCCAGCGCGCGCAAGCGGCGAACAAGCGCATCGTCCTGCCCGAAGGCAGCGAGCCATTCACCGTGCAAGCGGCGGCGATCTGCCAGGAACGCGGGATTGCCCGTTGCGTGTTATTGGCCAAACCGGAAGACGTCGAAGCCGTCGCCCGCGCCCAAGGCATTGTGTTGCCGCCGGGCCTGGAGATTCTTGATCCGGACCTGATCCGCGAGCGCTACGTCGAACCGATGGTGGCCCTGCGCAAAAGCAAAAGCCTCAACGCGCCGATGGCCGAACAGCAACTGGAAGACACCGTGGTGATTGGCACCATGATGCTCGCACTGGATGAAGTCGACGGACTGGTTTCCGGCGTGATCAACACCACCGCCAACACCATCCGCCCGGCTCTGCAACTGATCAAAACCGCGCCGGGCTGCACGCTGGTGTCGTCGGTGTTCTTCATGCTGTTCCCGGAAGAAGTGCTGGTGTACGGCGACTGCGTGATGAACCCGCACCCGAGCGCCACCGAGCTGGCCGAGATTGCCCTGCAAAGCGCCGACTCGGCAGCGGCCTTCGGCATCACCCCGCGCGTGGCGATGATCAGTTACTCCAGTGGCGAATCGGCCACCGGAGAGGAAGTAGAGAAAGTGCGCGAAGCCACCCTGCTCGCCCACGAACAACAGCACTCGCTGCTGATCGACGGCCCGCTGCAATACGACGCCGCGGCCAACGCCGAAGTCGCCCGGCAACTTGCGCCGAACAGTCAGGTGGCCGGTCGCGCCACGGTGTTTGTGTTCCCCGACCTGAACACCGGCAACACCACGCACAAAGCCGTACAACGCAGTGCCGATTGCGTCAGCCTCGGGCCGATGCTGCAAGGCCTGCGCAAACCGGTGAATGACTTGCCGCGCGGCGCGCAAGTCGATGACATCGTCTACACCATCGCCCTCACCGCAATTCAAGCCGCCAACCGACCTATGGATGTGTAAATGCTGGACTTTCTCCCTGCACCGTTGCGCGGCGTGATCGCCTCGCTGCTGTTGGCACTCAATACGATTCTGCTGTGCTCGTTTCTGTTCTGCGTGGCGCTGATCAAAGTGCTGCCGTTCGACTTTGCCCGGCGTGCCTCACTGTGGCTGATGAGCCACACCCACGAAGCGTGGATCAGCAACAACAAGGGCTGGATGAATCTGGTTCGGCGTACACGCTGGCACCTCAGCGGCCTGCAAGGACTCGATTACCAACACTCGTACCTGATCACCAGCAACCACCAGAGCTGGGTCGATATTCTGGTGCTGCAATATGTACTCAATCGGCGGATTCAACCGCTGAAATTCTTCCTCAAGCAGGAGCTGATCTGGGTGCCGGTGATTGGTCTGGCCTGGTGGGCGCTGGGCTTTCCGTTCATGAAGCGTTACTCCAAGGCGTACCTGGCCAAGCACCCCGAGAAGAAAGGCAAAGACCTGGAAACCACGCGCAAAACCTGCGCGAAGTTTCGCAATAATCCGGTGGGGATTTTCAACTTCGTCGAGGGCACACGCTTTACCGAAGGCAAGCATGCGCAGCAACAGTCGCCGTTCAAATACCTGCTCAAGCCCAAGGCTGGCGGCATTGCCTTTGTGCTGGATGCAATGGGCGAACAGCTGGAGTCGATCGTCAACGTGACGATTCACTACCCGGCCGGGCGTCCGGGGTTCTGGGATTTGCTCTGCGGCAATGTGCGCGATGTGGTGGTGCATTTTGAAGAGCTGAAGATTCCGCAGCAGTTCATTGGCAAGAATTACGATCAGGACGGCGAGTATCGCCTGCAGTTCCAGGGCTGGATCAATCAGCTGTGGCTGGACAAGGATGCGCTGCTGGAACAGATGCACCGCGAATTTCCAGCCAGACACTGATCCCTTGTAGGAGTGAGCCTGCTCGCGATAGCGGTGGATCAGCCACCAACAATGTTGAATGACACACCGCTATCGCGAGCAGGCTCACTCCTACAATTGACCGAGTTGGCCACAAATAAAAAGCCCGCCGATGATTGCTCATCGGCGGGCTTTATATTTGGTAGCTAACGCTTAGATCGCGCCACGCTGACGCAGCAGATCCAGCACTTGCTTGACGCTGTCTTCCAGACTCAGTGTCTGTGTGTCGATCACCAGATCGGCATTCAGCGGCACGTCGTACGGGAAGGATTCGCCCGGGATGTTGTCGCCACCGGCGGCATACAGGCCTTGCGGGTCACGCTCGGCGCATACGGCCGGCGAGGCCTGGACGTAGACGGTCAGCAGACGATCCTTGCCGATCAGGTCCTTGGCCTGTTCACGCCCTTCAGCGCTTGGCGCAACGAACGAAGCCAACGTCAGCAGACCCGCTTCGTTGAACTGACGCGCCACGTGCGCGGCACGACGCCAATTCTCGGTGCGACCGGCGCGATCCTGTGGCAGGCCTTTGTTCAGGTCCTGACGCAGGTTCTGGCCATCCAGCACAAACACCGCACGGCCCATGTCGAACAGTTTGCGCTCGACCGCATAAGCCAGCGTACTTTTGCCCGCGCCCGACAGGCCGCTGAACAGCACGGTCGCCGGTTGCTGGCCGAAGCGCTGAGCACGTTCTTCAGTGGCCACGTGCGCCAGTTTGCCGTGGTGCGTGGCAGTGCCATGCGACACAGGCTGGGCGACGATCATACCGGCGCCAACAGTGCCGTTGGTCAAACGGTCGATGATGATGAACGCGCCGGTGGTGCGGTTGCTCTCGTAACCGTCGAGGGCGATCGGCGCGTCGAGCGCAATCTTCACCTTGCCGATTTCGTTGAGCTGCAATGCGCTCGCCGGGCCTTCTTCCAACGTGTTCACGTCGACCTTGTTAACGATGCTGGCAATCGAGCCCGGCACGTAACTGGTGGCGCGTTTGATGTCGTATTTTTTGCCCGGCAGCATCGGCTCTTCAGCCATCCACACCAGCATCGCTTCGAAGCTGTCGGTGACCGGCGGCACGTTGTCGGCATGCACCAACAGATCGCCACGGGAGATGTCGATTTCGTCCTCCATGGTCAGCGTCACAGCCTGACCTGGACCGGCGTGCTCCAGTTCACCTTCGAAAGTGACGATGGATTTCACCCGGCTGCTCTTGCCCGACGGCAGCACCACGACTTCGTCGCCCTTGTGCACGATGCCGCTGGCCAGCGTGCCGGCGAAGCCACGGAAGTTCAGGTTCGGACGGTTGACGTACTGCACCGGGAAACGCAGATCGGTGAAGTTGCGGTCGCCCGCCACTTCCACGGTTTCGAGAATCTCCATCAGCGACTGGCCGGTGTACCACGGCGAGCGCTCGGACTTGTTCACCACGTTGTCGCCCTTCAGGGCAGACATCGGCACGAAGTGCATGCTGGTCGGCTTCATCTTCAAGCCTTCGGCGAACTTCAGGTAGTCAGCCTTGATCGACTCGAACACGCCTTCATCGAAGTCCTTGAGGTCCATCTTGTTGATGGCGACAACGATGTGTTTGATCCCCAGCAGGGACGCGATGAAGCTGTGGCGACGGGTCTGGGTCTGCACGCCGTAACGGGCGTCGACCAGAATGATCGCCAGGTCACAGGTGGACGCACCGGTGGCCATGTTGCGGGTGTACTGCTCATGGCCAGGCGTATCGGCGATGATGAATTTGCGCTTGGCGGTGGAGAAATAGCGGTAGGCGACATCGATGGTGATGCCCTGCTCACGCTCGGCCTGCAGGCCGTCGACCAGCAATGCCAGGTCGATGTCGTCACCGGTGGTGCCGACTTTCTTCGAGTCGCGGGTGATCGCTTCGAGATGATCTTCGTAGATCATTTTCGAGTCGTGCAGCAGACGCCCGATCAGGGTGCTCTTGCCGTCATCGACGTTACCGCAGGTCAAAAAGCGCAGCAGTTCTTTACGTTCGTGCTGGCCCAGGTAGGCGAGGATGTCCTCGCTGATCAAATCAGATACGTGCGACATGACAGCCCCTTAGAAATAGCCTTGACGTTTTTTATCTTCCATCGAGCCGGCGCCATCGTGGTCGATGACTCGGCCCTGGCGCTCGGAAGTTCGCGTCAGGAGCATTTCCTGGATGATGTCCGTCAGCGTTTCGGCCTCGGACTCCACCGCGCCCGTCAACGGGTAGCAGCCAAGGGTACGGAAACGCACTTTCTTTTTGACGATGCGTGCCTTGTCCTCATCGGACAGGTGCTCGAGGATGCGCTCGTCGTCGATCATGATCAGCGTGCCGTTCTTCTCGATCACTTCGCGTTCAGCGGCGAAGTACAGCGGCACAATCGGGATGCCTTCGAGGTAGATGTACTGCCAGATGTCCAGTTCGGTCCAGTTCGACAACGGGAACACACGAATGGACTCGCCCTTGTTGACCTTGCCGTTGTAGACGTTCCACAGCTCCGGACGCTGGTTTTTCGGATCCCAGCGGTGCTTGCTGTCGCGGAACGAGTACACGCGCTCTTTGGCACGGGATTTCTCTTCATCGCGACGGGCGCCGCCGAACGCTGCGTCGAAACCATGCTTGTCGAGTGCCTGCTTCAGGCCCTCGGTTTTCATGATGTCGGTGTGCTTGGCGCTGCCGTGGGTGAACGGGTTGATGTTCTGCGCCACGCCATCGGGGTTGATGTGGGTGATCAGGTCCAGGCCCAGTTCTTCGACCATCTTGTCGCGGAACTTGTACATCTCCTGGAATTTCCAGCGGGTGTCGACGTGCATCACCGGAAACGGCAGTTTGCCCGGGAAGAACGCCTTGCGTGCCAGGTGCAGCATCACGGCGGAGTCTTTACCGATGGAGTACAGCATCACCGGGTTATCGAACTCGGCGGCCACCTCGCGGATGATGTGGATGCTTTCCGCCTCCAGCTGTTTCAGATGCGTCAGTTTGTCGACCATGGCTACTCACGAAAACTTTCTTATGAACGGCCAGCGGGCCGTGTTCGAGCGGGGAATCCTAGCACAGCGACCTATTCTAATCAGGACGCCAACTAGATCGAAAGGGCATATGAATATGCCTGCCAGTTCGGCCGATGGGGATCAATGTGGAAGCGAGCTTGCTCGCGAAAGCGGTGTGCCATTCAACAATGATGGCGACTGATATGGCCTCTTCGCGAGCAAGCTCGCTCCCACAGGGTTTGGGTGAATTCAGATCGGATTCGGGCAATCGATGAAGATGTGTTCGACGGCGAAACGTTTTGCCAGGTAGTCGCCCAGCGCCTGCACGCCATAGCGTTCGGTGGCGTGGTGGCCGGCGGCGACAAAGCTGATGTCGTTCTCGCGAGCGCTGTGGAAGGTTTGCTCGGACGCTTCACCGCTCAGGTACAGATCGACGCCGGCAGCGATGGCCTGATCGATATAGCCCTGACCGCCGCCGGTGCACCAGCCAACCCGACGAATCATCGGATTACCTTCAATCAGCAACGGTTCGCGGCCCATGACTTCTTGCACCTTGCGGGCGAAATCGCGGGCGGTCAGCGGTTCTTTCAGCGAACCGACCAGACCGACGATTTTCAGATTATCCGGATCCAGTGGCCCTTCTACGGTGATATCCAACTGCCGCGCCAGCTGCACGTTATTGCCAACGTCCGGGTGCAGATCCAGCGGCAAGTGGTAGGCGAGCAAACTGATGTCGTGCTTGAGCAGCGTCTTCAGACGGCGCTGCTTCATGCCGGTGATGCACGGGTTTTCACCCTTCCAGAAGTAGCCGTGGTGCACCAACACCAGATCGGCTTCTGCCTCGACGGCTGCGTCCAGTAATGCCTGACTGGCGGTGACACCGCTGACAATGCGCATCACTTGCGGCCGGCCTTCGACCTGCAAGCCGTTAGGGCAATAATCGGCAATTTTCGCACTGCCAAGGTAACGGTCGGCTTCTTCGACGAGGGTGCTGAGGGCAACGGCCATGAAAGACTCCTAAATATCCCGTTCAGAGGCACGCGCGGCCTCGTATAATGCGCGACATTATGGGCGGTCTGACCCCGCCTGCAACTTTTCCAGGACGTGCTTAATGTTCAAGGCGCTGCGTTTTATGGGCTGGCCGCTGTTGGCCGGCGTGCTTATCGCTCTGTTGATTATTCAGCGTTACCCGCAATGGGTCGGCTTGCCGAGCCTCGACGTCAACCTGCAACAGGCCCCGCAAACCACCAGCGTGCAGCAGGGGCCGGTGTCCTATGCGGATGCGGTGACTATTGCAGCGCCTTCGGTGGTCAACCTCTACACCACCAAAGTCATCAACAAACCGGCGCATCCACTGTTTGAAGATCCGCAGTTCCGCCGTTTCTTCGGTGACAACTCGCCCAAGCAGAAACGCATGGAATCGAGCCTCGGCTCCGGCGTGATCATGAGCCCGGAAGGCTACATCCTGACCAACAACCACGTGACCAGCGGCGCTGATCAGATCGTCGTGGCATTGAAGGACGGTCGCGAAACCCTCGCCCGCGTCATCGGCAGCGATCCGGAAACCGACCTCGCGGTGTTGAAGATCGATCTGAAAACCCTGCCGGCGATCACCGTCGGCCGCTCGGACAACATTCGTATCGGCGACGTCGCGCTGGCGATCGGCAACCCGTTCGGCGTCGGCCAGACCGTGACCATGGGCATCATCAGCGCCACCGGGCGTAATCAGTTGGGCCTGAACAACTACGAAGACTTCATCCAGACCGACGCGGCGATCAACCCGGGCAACTCCGGCGGCGCGCTGGTAGATGCCAACGGCAATCTCACCGGCATCAACACGGCGATCTTCTCCAAGTCCGGCGGTTCGCAGGGCATTGGCTTTGCCATCCCGGTGAAACTGGCGATGGAAGTGATGAAGTCGATCATCGAGCACGGTCAGGTGATTCGTGGCTGGCTGGGCATTGAAGTGCAGCCGCTGACGCAGGAACTGGCTGAGTCGTTTGGCCTCTCCGGGCGCCCGGGGATTGTTGTGGCGGGGATCTTCCGTGATGGCCCGGCGCAGAAGGCGGGCCTGCAATTGGGTGACGTGATTCTGAGCATCGATGGCGAGCCTGCGGGTGATGGCCGTCGTTCGATGAACCAGGTTGCACGGATCAAACCGACCGACAAAGTGACGATTCAGGTGATGCGCAACGGTAAAGAGATCAAGCTCACCGCTGAAATCGGCCTGCGCCCACCACCGGCGCCGGTGAAAGAAAAAGAAGAATAAAACTTTTCTCGCGCGGAACGCGCAGATAAAAGACATTCTCAAAAGGCATGTTATATTGTTTCAATTCTAAGAATTGGAACAACATAACATGTCGTCTCGAACAAAGGCTTCACTGCTCGGCCTGAGCCTTGGTCTGCTGGTCGACCCAGCCTTCGCCGAAGAACCCAAACCCCTCGAACTCGACGCCATCAGCGTCATCTCCGACTACGAATCGCCGACCGGCCCGGTCAAGGGCTACCGCGCCACCCGCTCGTCCAGCGCGACCAAAACCGACACCGCGATCCGCGATATCCCGCAAGCGATCAGCGTAGTGCCTGCGAGCGTGCTCAAGGATCTGGGCAGCACCAGTGTCGAACGCGCGCTGGATTTCGCCGGTGGCGTATCCAAGCAAAACAACTTCGGCGGCCTGACGCTTTACGAGTACAGCGTGCGCGGCTTCACCACCTCGGAGTTCTACAAGGACGGCTTCAGTGCTAACCGGGGTTATCCGAGCACACCGGATGCGGCCAACATCGAGCGCATCGAAGTGCTCAAAGGCCCGGCTGCCAGCCTCTATGGTCGAGGTGATCCCGGCGGCACGGTGAACATCGTCACCAAGAAGCCGCAGCCCGAAGCCTTCACCACGTTGCAAACCAGCGCCGGCAGTTGGGACCGCTATCGCACTGCACTGGACGTCAACACGCCACTCGATAAACAAGGTGATGTGCTTTCGCGGATCAACCTCGCGGTCGAAGACAACAACAGTTTTCGCGATCACGTTGACAGCAAACGTGTGTTCGTCGCGCCGTCGATCAGTTGGCAATTGAACCCGGACACGTCGCTGTTGGTGGAAAGCGAAATCGTCCGTCACAGCTCCACGTTCGATCGCGGCATCGTCGCGCCCAACAATAAATGGAGCGGTGTTTCGCGCTCGACTTTCCTCGGCGAACCCAACGACGGCAACATCGACAACCACAACAACCTGCTGCAGGCGACCCTCGAACATCATCTCAATGACAGCTGGAAGCTGCGCCTGGCCAGCCATTACAAGGAAGGCAAACTCTGGGGCGACGCCTCGGAACAACGAGCGCTGAACGCCGACGGGCACACGGTCAACCGACGCTATCGCGAACGCGATACCAACTGGCATGACAGCATCACCCAACTGGAACTGCGCGGTCTGTTCGACCTCGGCCCGTGGCAGCACGAACTGCTGATCGGCAGCGAATACGAAAACTTCCGCAAGAACGAGCGCGTCACCACGATTGCTGGCGGCCCGTACGCCATCGACATCTATAACCCGGTCTACGGCCAGTCGAAACCCAACGGCGCGCGCTCGGGTACTGACTTCTTCGAACAGGTCGAAAGTCATGCACTGAACCTGCAGGATCAGATCGTCTTCACCGACAAATTGCGCGGGATGATCGGTGCGCGCTTCGAGCATTTCGATCAGCACATCGATGATCACAGTCGCAACGCCACGAGCAACCAGCGCCACGACGCCCTCACCCAACGCGCCGGCCTGCTTTATCAACTGACGCCGAACACCGGGCTGTTCGCCAACGCCTCGACCTCGTTCAAACCGAACAATGGCCTCGACGCGTCCGGCAAATCCTTCGACCCGGAAGAAGGCGTCGGCTACGAAGTCGGGATCAAGAACGAGCTGTTCGACGAACGCCTGAGCAGCACCCTCGCCTTCTTCCACATCGACAAGGAAAACGTCCTCGCCCTCGATCCTGCCACCGACACCAGCCGGGCGATGGGCAAGGCGCGCAGTCGTGGTTTCGATCTGCAAGTCACCGGACAGGTTACCGATGCTGTACGGCTGATTGGTGCCTTCGCTTACATCGACGCAGAAGTGACCCAGGGCGACGCAGTGATTCCCACCGGCAGTCGCATCCTCGGCGTGGCCAAACGCAGCGGCAGCCTGCTCGGGGTTTATGAGTTCCAGGATGGCCATTTGCGCGGCTCGGACGTCGGCGCCGCGTTCACCTATGTCGGTGATCGCTCAGGCGAATCCGGCAGCGACTTCGAGTTGCCGGCCTACCAGACCGTCGACTTGCTGGCGCACTACAAGGCCAGCGACAACGTCACTGTCGGCCTGAACCTCAATAACGTCTTCGACGAAAAGTATTACGAGCGCTCCTACAGCAACTACTGGGTCAACCCCGGCGAGCCGCGCAATTTCACCGTCAGCCTGACACTCAACCTGTAAAAGGACGTCACCATGCAATTCGGCAAAACCTTTGTGCTCATCGCCGCGCTGTTCGCAGGCCAGGTCTCGGCTCATGGCCTGTGGACGGAACAACGCCGCGGCAATATCGAAGTGGTCTACGGTCACGGCGCTGAGGACAATGCGTTCAAGGCACAGAAAATCAGCGGCGCATGGGCCTACGATGCGGGCGGCAAGATGATTCCGGTCAGCGTTGAACGTCTGGCTGATCACGCACGTTTGAAGCCGCTGAAGTCGCCTGCGGTGATGGCGGTGGCGCTGAACAATGGCATGTGGTCGCAAACGGCTGACAAGAAGTGGATCAACCAAGGTCGCAGCAAAGTGCCGGGCGCCGTTGAGGCAACCGAGACGTTTAAATACAGCCTGGCGATTTATCAGCCAGGGGCGAAATTGCCCAAGCTCGATCAGATCAAGTTGCTGATTTTGCCGGAGGTCGACCCGTTGAGCGTTGGGCCGGGCAAGTCATTGCCAGTGCGGGTGTTGCTCGATGGCAAACCGGCGGCGGGGGTGAAGTTGATTGGCGATTACCGCAGTGCGCCGAACACGTTGAGTACCGAGACTGACAAGGATGGTCGGGCGCAGGTGTTGGTTAGGAATGAAGGGTTGAATGTGATTGCGGCACAGGTTGAGGTGCCGGTGAAGGGCAGCGCTGATGTGGATAGTCGTGGGTTGTTCAGTTCGCTGACATTCCTTGGCGAAGCGCATCACGAGTAAAAGCGCACCCTCACCCCAGCCCTCTCCCGGAGGGAGAGGGAGCCGACCGAGTTGTCTTGTGAGGTACATCGACCTGAAAGACCGAGTCGATTATGGATTCGGTACAGCACTTTCACGTCGGCGTTACTCTGCAATATCCCTCAATCAGCCCCCTCTCCCTCTGGGAGAGGGGGTCGACCGAGTTGTCTTGCGAAGTACATCGACCTGAAAGACCGAGTCGATTATGGATTCGGTACAGCACTTTCACGTCGGCGTTACTCTGCAATATCCCCCAATCAGTCCCCTCTCCCTCTGGGAGAGGGGGCCGACCGAGTTGTCGGGCGAAGTAGATCGACCTGAAAGACCGAGTCGATTATGGATTCGGTACAGCACTTTCACATCGGCGTTACTCTGCAATATCCCCCAATCAGTCCCCTCTCCCTCTGGGAGAGGGGGTCGACCGAGTTGTCTTGCGAAGTACATCGACCTGAAAGACCGAGTCGATTATGGATTCGGTACAGCACTTTCACATCGGCGTTACTCTGCAATATCCCCCAATCAGTCCCCTCTCCCTCTGGGAGAGGGCTAGGGTGAGGGGCTTTTGCTTTTATAGATCGCCAAGCCCCTCGATCAACGCCTGATTCTGCTCCGGCGTGCCAATCGAAATCCGCAGGAACTGCGCAATCCGCTCCTGCTTGAAGTGGCGCACGATCACACCCTGCTCACGCAATTTGGCCGCCAGCCCCGCCGCATCATGCTGCGGATGCCGGGCGAAAATGAAGTTCGCCGCCGACGGCAGCACTTCAAATCCTTTGGCCTGCAACTGCGCAATCACCCACTCACGGCTCTCGATGACCAAGCGGCAGGTCTTGTCGAAATACTCACGATCTTCGAACGCCGCTGCCGCACCGACAATCGCCAGACGATCCAGTGGATAAGAGTTGAAGCTGTTCTTGATCCGCTCCAGCGCCTCGATGAGATCGGGATGGCCGACCGCGAAACCAACGCGCAAACCCGCCAAAGAGCGCGACTTGGACAAAGTCTGCGTCACCAGCAGGTTCGGATAACGGTTCACCAGACTGATCGCTGTCTCGCCACCAAAGTCGATGTAAGCCTCGTCCACCACGACCACCGAATCCGGGCTGGCCTTGAGGATCTGCTCAACCGCGTCCAGCGCCAACAGGCAACCGGTCGGAGCATTCGGATTCGGGAAAATGATCCCGCCGTTCGGCTTGGCGTAGTCGGCCGGATTGATCTGGAACTGCGCGTCCAGCGGCACCGCATCAAACTCGATACCGTACAAACCGCAGTAAACCGGATAGAAGCTGTAGCTGATGTCCGGGAACAGCAGCGGCTGATCGTGTTGCAGCAAACCGTGGAAAATATGCGCGAGCACTTCGTCCGAACCGTTGCCCAGAAAGACCTGATTGCTCTGCACGCCGTAATAGTTGGCGACCGCAGTTTTCAGCAGATCACTGTTCGGATCCGGGTACAGACGCAGGTTGTCGTTGAGTTCGACTTGCATCGCCGCCAAGGCTTTTGGCGATGGGCCGTAGGGGTTTTCATTGGTGTTGAGCTTGACCAGTTTGGTCAGCTTCGGCTGTTCACCCGGCACGTACGGCACCAGATCCTTGACGAACGGGCTCCAGAATTTACTCATTTTTCAGTTCCCCTTCTGTTCGTCTTTGATGCGGTATTCGGCGCTGCGCGCGTGCGCGCTCAGCGATTCGCCACGGGCCAGTACCGATGCAGTCTTGCCCAGCTCGGAAGCGCCGGCTTCAGAGCAGAAGATGATCGACGAACGCTTCTGGAAGTCATACACACCCAGCGGCGAGGAGAATCGTGCGGTACCGGAAGTCGGCAATACGTGGTTCGGGCCTGCGCAATAGTCGCCCAGTGCTTCCGAGGTGTGACGGCCCATGAAGATCGCGCCAGCGTGGCGGATCTGCGGCAGCCAGGCTTGCGGGTCAGCGACCGAAAGCTCCAAGTGTTCCGGGGCAATGCGGTTGGCGACTTCGATCGCTTGCGCCATGTCCTTCACGTGAATCAGCGCACCGCGGCCATTGATCGAGGTTTCGATGATGGTCGCGCGGTCCATGGTCGGCAGCAATTTATCGATGCTCGCGGCGACCTTGTCGAGGAACTCGGCGTCCGGGCTGACCAGAATCGCCTGCGCGTCTTCGTCGTGCTCGGCTTGCGAGAACAGGTCCATGGCGATCCAGTCCGGATCGGTCTGGCCATCGCACACCACGAGGATTTCCGAAGGGCCGGCGATCATGTCGATGCCGACCTGACCGAACACGTGGCGCTTGGCGGTGGCGACATAGATGTTGCCCGGGCCAACCACCTTATCGACTTTCGGCACGCTTTCGGTGCCGTAGGCCAGAGCCGCGACAGCTTGCGCACCACCGATGGTGAACACGCGGTCAACGCCGGCGATGCACGCCGCCGCCAGCACAAGCTCGTTGATTTCACCGCGCGGGGTCGGCACAACCATGACCACTTCGGTCACACCGGCGACCTTGGCCGGAATCGCGTTCATCAACACCGACGACGGGTACGACGCCTTGCCGCCCGGCACATACAGGCCGGCGCGATCCAGCGGCGTGACCTTCTGGCCGAGTACGGTGCCGTCGGCTTCGGTGTAGCTCCAGGAATCCTGCTTCTGTTTTTCGTGGTAGCTGCGCACGCGGGCGGCGGCTTTTTCCAGTGCTTCGCGCTGTGCCACGGTGATGCGCGTCAGCGCCAGTTCCAGGCGCTCGCGCGGCAGGATCAGGTCGGCCATCGAAGCGACTTCGAGGCCGTCGAACTTCTGGGTGAACTCGACCAGCGCCGCGTCGCCGCGCTCACGCACAGCCTTGATGATGTCCAGCACGCGCTGATTGACCGAGTCGTCAGACACACTTTCCCAGCTCAGCAGATGATCCAGATGATGCGCGAAATCCGGGTCAGCAGCGTTGAGTCGGCGAATTGCAGTCGGTGCGGTCATAGCGAGAGCCTCATAGGAATGGCAAAAACTCAGGCGCCCTAACTTAGCAGTCGTTTCCGCTTGGGCACCTGAGAATTCTGGCTATGAGGCGGATAGACGGGCGCGACTTAACGTCGCGCGGGTGAATCAGCCGCGGTGTCGCGATTCCACTGCATTGCGCAGGGTATCGATCAACGCCTGGATTCGGGCGTGTTGCATTTTCATCGAAGCCTTGTTGACCACCAGGCGCGAGCTGATCGTGGCGATCAGTTCCTGAGGTTCCAGACCGTTGGCGCGCAGGGTGTTGCCGGTGTCGACCACGTCGATGATCTTGTCAGCGAGACCGATCAGCGGCGCCAGTTCCATCGAGCCGTACAGTTTGATGATGTCGACCTGACGGCCCTGCTCGGCGTAGTAACGCTTGGCGACGTTGACGAACTTGGTCGCCACGCGCAGACGGCCCTTGGGCTCGGGCGCGCCGATCTTGCCGGCGGTCATCAGTTTGCACTGAGCAATTTGCAGGTCCAGTGGTTCGTACAGACCCTGGCCGGTGTATTCCATCAGCACGTCTTTACCGGCAACGCCAAGGTCGGCCGCGCCATGCTCGACATAGGTCGGCACATCAGTGGCGCGCACGATCAGCAGACGAACGTCGTCCTGGGTCGTGGGAATGATCAGCTTGCGGCTCTTGTCCGGATTCTCGGTCGGCACGATGCCCGCTTCAGCAAGAAGCGGCAGGGTGTCGTCAAGGATGCGGCCCTTGGACAGTGCGATGGTCAACATGGGAAACGTCAGTCCTTATCAAGGTACTCATGTCCGGTCGCAATCGGCGCCGGACACACATCGCGCCGGAAACCGGCTCGACTCAAAACGAATTCAGTGGACACATCCCTGTGTCCCAATGCAGCAATCAGCCCGGGACGCGACGGATCTTGGCGCCCAGCATCTGCAGTTTTTCTTCGATGCACTCGTAACCACGGTCGATGTGGTAGATGCGGTCGATCAGGGTATCGCCTTCGGCAACCAGTGCCGAGATCACCAGGCTGGCCGAAGCACGCAGGTCGGTGGCCATGACTGGCGCGCCCTTGAGGACTTCGGTCCCGGTAACGATGGCAGTGTTGCCTTCAACCTGGATCTTGGCGCCCATGCGGTGCAGTTCGTACACGTGCATGAAACGGTTTTCGAAGATCGTCTCGATCACCGCACCGGTGCCTTCGGCAATGGCGTTGAGCGAGATGAACTGCGCCTGCATGTCAGTCGGGAAAGCCGGGTACGGCGCAGTGCGCACGTTGACCGCTTTCGGACGTTTGCCGTGCATGTTCAGCTCGATCCAGTCTTCACCGCAGGTGATTTCTGCACCGGCTTCACGAAGCTTTTCCAGCACGGCTTCGAGGATGGTCGGATCGGTGTCCTTGACCTTGACGCGGCCACCGGTCACGGCAGCGGCGACCAGGTAGGTGCCGGTTTCGATACGGTCAGGCATGACCTTATAGAAAGCCGAACCCAGGCGCTCGACGCCATCGATGGTGATGGTGTCGGTGCCAGCGCCGGAAACCTTGGCGCCCATGGCGTTGAGGAAGTTCGCCAGGTCAACCACTTCAGGTTCGCGAGCGGCGTTCTGCAACACGCTGCGGCCCTTGGCCAGAGCAGCGGCCATCATGATGTTCTCGGTACCGGTCACACTGACGGTATCGAAGAAGAAGCTTGCACCGCGCAGGCCACCTTCAGGCGCCTTGGCCTTGATGTAACCGCCTTCGACGTCAATCACCGCACCCATGGCTTCGAGGCCACGGATGTGCAGGTCAACCGGACGCGAACCGATGGCGCAACCGCCAGGCAGTGCGACTTCGGCTTCACCGAAACGGGCAACCATCGGGCCCAGTACCAGGATCGACGCACGCATGGTTTTCACCAGTTCGTACGGAGCGATCAGGGTCTTGATGGTGCGCGGGTCGATTTCGACGCTGAGTTTCTCGTCGATCACCGGCTCAATGCCCATGCGACCGAACAGCTCGATCATGGTGGTGATGTCGTGCAGGTGCGGCAGGTTGCCAACGGTCACCGGGCCATCGCACAGCAGCGTGGCCGCCAGGATCGGCAGGGCGGAGTTTTTTGCGCCGGAAATGCGGATCTCGCCATCAAGACGAGCGCCACCGGTAATAATCAATTTATCCATAAGAATCTCGACGCCCTTAGGCTCAGGTGCGCTCGGCCCAGGCCGCGCTGCTGAAAAATTTCATAGTGACCGCATGGATGCTGCCATCGGTGATCCATGGGTTCAAATGGGCATAGATCTGCTGCTGACGCTTCACCGGGCTCAACGCCGCCAGTTCATCGCTAATCACGTTCAGCTGGAAATTGCAGCCTTCGCCCTCAACTTCTACCAACGTTCCGGGCAGCTTTCCTTCAAGGAAGCTCTTCACTTCTACGGCCTGCATGCTCAACCTCAATCGGCGCCCTGTGCGCACGGGTCGGACATCATACAAAAAAGCCCCGCGCCTGCGAACCCCGCATGGCAGGACTCTGACGGGGGGCTTCTTTATGATGTGGGTTCAGGGGTGCGCCAACAGTTCGGTCAGTTCACTGACCTGAGCAATTTCGCGCATGTCTTCGGGCATCGCGCGGATGCTGACGGCCTTGCCGGCCTCTTTGGCATCGCGCATGAAGCACAGCAACAGGGACAAGCCAACGCTGCTGGACTTCTTTACGGCCGAGCAATCGATGATCAACGAAGACGCCTTGCTGGACTTGATCAGCGCCTGACCTTCCTTGCGCAAGTCAGGGCCGGTGCGATAGTCCAGCACTCCGCTGAGCTGGAGCTCGTCGACATCACTCATACGAACTGCCGCCTCATTCATTGCGCCGGCTTCTCGGCTGCTTGCTCGGTGGTTTGCTTGGCCTTGGCCACTTCACCTGCCCAGTTGTTGATGGTCTTGTCCAGATCATTGCCGTTACGCTGCATCGCGTCAGCGAACTGGTCACGGAACAGCTTGCCGATGTTGATGCCGTTGATGATCACGTTGCGCAGCTTCCACTCGCCGTTGATCTTCTCCAGCGTGTACTGCACAGGATAGATCGCGCCGTTGCTGCCTCTGACGGTCATGCCGACACTGGTGCGGTCGCCCGACTCATCCTTGGCAGGATCAACGGTGATTCCCTGGTTGTTGTACTCAAGCAAGGCATTGCCATAGAACTGGAACAGGCCTTTCTTGAAGTTTTCCTGGAAGGTCTGCATCTGCGCCGGCGTGGCCTTGCGCGAATATTTGACCGTCATGATGCTTTTGGAAATGCCTTCAGCATCTACCACCGGACCTACGATGGTGTTCAGAGCAGTGTAGAAATCCTGCGGATCCTGCTTGTACTTCTCTTTGTTGGCCGACAGGTCGGCAAGCATCCGGTTGGTGGTGTCCTGAACCAGATCATGCGCGGATTGAGTCGCAGCGTTAGCCATCAGCGGCAATGCCGCGAGCAACACCAACAGGCCACGTCGCAAGGTAGAGATCATTCAAAAGCTCCTCATTTGGCGTCTTTGCTAACGGTATTGAGCAGGAATTTACCTATCAGGTCTTCCAGTACCAGAGACGACTGCGTGTCGTGAATGGTTCCGCCATCCTTCAGCGGCTTGTCTTCCCCACCGACGCTGATCCCGATGTACTTCTCGCCCAGCAGACCAGCGGTCAGGATAGACGCTGTGGAGTCGGTCGGCAGATTGTCGACTTTTTTGTCCACTTGCAGGGTCACCCGACCGGTGAAGCTGTCGCGATCCAGATCGATGGCCGTGACCTTGCCGATGGTTACACCGGCCATGGTCACTTTGGCTCTGACCGTCAAACCGGCGATATTGTCGAAGTAGGCGTAGAGTTTATAGGTATCGGTGGTCGACGTCGGAGACAGGCCACTGACGCGCAAGGCAAGCAGCAACAAAGCCAGTATCCCTGCCAGCAGGAACAGGCCGACACCGATTTCCAGGGTGCGGTTTTGCATCAGAAATCTCCAAACATCAAAGCAGTCAGAATAAAGTCCAGGCCGAGCACTGCCAGCGAGGCAAACACCACGGTCTTGGTGGTGGCTCGACTGATGCCCTCGGAAGTGGGCTCACAGTCATAGCCTTGGAATACGGCAATCCAGGTCACGACAAAGGCGAAAACAATACTTTTGATCACGCCATTGAGCACATCACTGGTGAAATTAACGCTGTTCTGCATGTTCGCCCAATAAGAGCCTTCATACACACCCAGCCAGTCGACAGCCACCCACGAACCGCCCCAGATACCCACCACGCTGAAAATCATCGCCAGCACCGGCAGAGAAATGAAACCGGCCCATAGGCGCGGGGCAATAATGTATTTGAGCGGATCGACACCGATCATTTCCAGGCTGGAAAGCTGTTCGGTGGACTTCATGTTGCCGATTTCTGCGGTCAGCGCCGAACCGGCACGACCGGCGAACAACAGCGCTGTCACCACCGGGCCGAGCTCACGCAGCAGCGTCAGCGCAACCATCTGCCCCACCGCCTGCTCCGAACCGTAGCTCGACAGAATGCTGAAGCCCTGCAACGCCAACACCATGCCGATAAAGATACCGGAGACCACGATGATCACCAGCGACATGACGCCGACCGAATGCAACTGCTTGACCAGCAGACCGAACCCGCCACTGATCCCGCCACGCCCCAGCAGGGCATGAAACAGGAACAACGTGGCCCGACCAAACACCGCAACGGCATCGATCGCCGCTTCGCCGAACCGGCGCACGCGTTCTATTAATGAAATTCTGCGCATCAGCGCTTCCCCAGAAGATCTGCGCGGTAATCCGTCGCTGGAAAATGGTACGGCACCGGACCATCGGGATCGCCGGTCATGAACTGACGGATACGCGGCTCGTCCGAGTTCATCAATTCGTCCGGCGTGCCCTGCCCCAATACCTGACCATCACCCACCACATAGATGTAGTCGGCAATGCTCGCGGTTTCGGCCAGATCATGGGAGACGACGATACTGGTGATCCCCAGCGCATCGTTAAGCAGGCGGATCAGGCGCACCAGCACGCCCATGGCGATCGGGTCCTGGCCGACGAACGGCTCGTCGTACATGAGGATCTGCGGATCCAGCGCAATGGCCCGGGCCAGCGCCACGCGACGCTTCATGCCGCCGGACAGCTCGTCCGGCATCAGCTCGATGGCACCGCGCAAACCTACCGCCTGCAATTTGAGCAGGACGATGTCGCGGATCATTTCTTCCGGCAACTCGGTATGAACGCGCAGGGGAAAGGCGACGTTCTCGAAGACATCGAGATCGGTGAACAGCGCACCGCTCTGAAACAGCACACCCATGTGCTTGCGCGCATCGAACAGATCGCTGCGCGACAGCGCCGGCAGGTTCTGACCGTTGACCCAGACTTCGCCGCTGGCCGGGCGCAACTGGGCGCCCATCAACCGCAACAGCGTGGTCTTGCCGCACCCGGAAGGTCCCATGATACCGGTGACCTTGCCGCGCGGGATGCGAATATCGACGTTATTGAAAATGCTGCGCGCACCGCGCTTGAAGGAGACTCCCTTCAGCTCGACCGCGTAGGCGTTATCGGCACTCATCTAAACTCCTTGCGATGCAGCCTCTCACTCGGACGCCTGGCTTTATTTAAAAAGCACGTACATCCCGGGCAGGCCGAACTGGCGGCGAACTATATCACTGCAAAGGCCAAGCGCCCAAGGCTTGTGCCTGCCGGTGTTCGGCGATATGACAGGTCTGCGGGGTATTTTTCCGGGTTTTGGTAACGAGGAATGACAAAGCACGACGAACTTGCGTGAGGCTTTGCAACATAACCGCTATAATCGCCGCCTTTTCATCGGGCTATACGATTTCTGACATGAGCCAATCCAGCGACCTGATTCAATCGGCACAACGCACCATCCAACTCGAAGTGGAGGCCGTACAAGGCTTGCTGCCCCATATCGACGCCGATTTCGTACGCGCTTGCGAGATGATTCTGGCCAGCAAAGGCCGTGTAGTCGTGGTCGGCATGGGCAAATCCGGGCACATCGGCAACAAGATTGCCGCGACCCTGGCCAGCACCGGCACCCCGGCTTTTTTCGTGCACCCGGCCGAAGCCAGTCATGGCGACATGGGCATGATCACCCGTGATGACGTGATCCTCGCTCTGTCGAACTCCGGCTCGACCAACGAAATCGTCACCCTGCTGCCGCTGATCAAACGCCTGGGCATCCAGCTGATCAGCGTCACCGGCAACCCGCAATCGCCGCTGGCCAAGGCTGCCGAGGTCAATCTCAACGTTCACGTCGAGCATGAGGCTTGCCCGCTGAACCTGGCGCCGACCTCGTCGACCACTGCGGCCCTGGTCATGGGGGATGCGCTGGCCGTGGCGCTGCTGGAAGCCCGCGGCTTTACCGCAGAAGATTTTGCCTTTTCCCATCCGGGTGGCGCCCTTGGCCGTCGCCTGCTGTTGAAAGTGGAAAACGTCATGCACGCCGGACAGGAGTTGCCGCAAGTACAACGCGGTACGCTGCTCAAGGACGCGCTGATGGAAATGACCCGCAAAGGTCTGGGCATGACCGTCATCCTCGAAGCCGATGGCAAACTGGCCGGGATCTTCACCGACGGCGATTTGCGCCGGACCCTGGATCGCAGCATTGATATCCGTAGCGCCACTATCGACCAGGTGATGACGGCCCACGGCAAGACTGCCCGGCCCGAAATGCTTGCCGCCGAAGCCCTGAAAATCATGGAAGACCACCGAATCAACGCACTGGTCGTTGTGGATGAAGATGATCGCCCGGTCGGCGCCTTCAACCTCTCCGATCTGCTGCGCGCAGGAGTGATGTAATGAGCAACGATCTGCTGCAACGCGGCAAAGCGATCAAACTGGCGGTGTTCGACGTCGACGGCGTTCTCACCGACGGTCGCCTGTACTTCCTTGAAGACGGCAGCGAATTCAAGACCTTCAACACCCTCGATGGTCAGGGCATCAAGATGCTGATGAACGCTGGCGTACAGACCGCCATCATCAGTGGCCGCAAGACGCCAGTGGTCGAACGCCGGGCGAAAAACCTCGGCATCCCGCACCTGTTTCAGGGACGCGAAGACAAATTGGTCGTTCTCGACGGCCTGCTTGAGCAACTGGGCCTAAGCTATGAACAGGTCGCCTATCTCGGTGACGACCTGCCCGACCTGCCAGTGATCCGCCGGGTCGGTCTGGGCATGGCCGTGGCCAACGCTGCCGATTTCGTCCGCGAACACGCCCATGGCGTTACCCAGGCTCGCGGGGGCGAAGGTGCCGCCCGCGAATTCTGTGAATTGATCCTGCGCGCCCAGGGCCGCCTCGATGCGGCCAACGCCGCGTACCTGTGAGCCAAACCATGTTCAGCAAAAAATTTCGTAACTTCCTGCTGTTCGGCTGCATCGCTGCGATTTTCGCAGCGGTCGGCTATTGGAATATCAGCCCGGAACGCTTTCTCGACAAACCACCGGCCACCTCGGTGGAAACACCTATCGACTGGTATGCAACCAACACGCATACCCTGCAATACCTGCCGGATGGCAAGGTGCAGTATGAAATGACCTCCGAAAAAGCCGAGCACGTGAAGGCAACCGACGTCACGCTCGTGACCAAACCCGACCTGAACATGTATCGCGGAACGGAATTTCCGTGGCACGTGACCAGTGAGCGCGGTGAAGTGAACTCAGGCGGTACCGAAGTCGAACTGATCGACTCGGTACGCGTTGCGCGCACCGATGAAAAGAAGCGTGACATCCTGATCACTTCCACTCGCATGACCGTGTTCCCGCAGCAGGAATATGCGCAGACCGAGCAACCCGTTAGAATCGACGGCGCTGGCGGTGTATCGACTGGCGTTGGAATGAAAGCGTACCTGAAGGAAAGCAGGATACACCTGCTATCGAACGTAAGAGGACAGTATGAGGCTCGTTAAAACCCTCCCTATTTTGCTCAGTCTGGGCGCAGCACTGGGAAGCGTGAGCGCCTGGGCTCTGCCGAACGATCAGCAGCAACCTATCCGCATTCAGGCCGACGACGCCCAACTGGATGACAAGAACGGCATCGCTACCTATAAGGGTGATGTGATCATCACCCAGGGCTCGATGATCGTTAAAGGCAACACTGTCACCATGACTCGCGCACCGAATGGCGATATCGACGTAGTGACCTCCGTGGGCAACCTGGCTTACTTCGAGCAGTTGCAAACCCAGGGCGATACCAAACCGGTTCAAGGCTACGGCGTGACGATTCAATACCATGCCCAGCAAAACCGCGTCGTGCTGATCGACAAGGCCAAGGTCGTCGACAAAGACGGCAACGTCACTCAGGGCGAGAAAATCGTCTATGACACCGTGAAGAAACTGGCCAGCGCCGGCCGCGCTACCGGCAGCAAGGTCACCGAGACGCGTCCGCGCATCGACATGGTGATCCAGCCGAAGAAGAAAACCGACGAGAAAACCCAGTAATGGCAACTCTGAAAGCTCAGCACCTGGCCAAGGCCTATAAAAGCCGCCAGGTCGTGCGTGATGTCAGCCTGTCGATCGACAGCGGCCAGATCGTCGGTCTGCTCGGCCCGAACGGTGCCGGCAAGACCACGTGCTTCTACATGATCGTTGGCCTGGTGCAGGCCGATCAGGGCCGCGTGCTGATCGATGATCTGGACGTCAGCCATCAGCCAATGCACGGCCGTGCAAAGGCTGGCATCGGCTATCTGCCGCAAGAAGCGTCGATCTTCCGCAAACTGTCGGTGGCCGACAACATCATGGCCATCCTCGAGACCCGTCAGGAACTCGACAAGGCCGGTCGCCGCAAGGAGCTGGAAAGCCTGCTGCAGGAATTCCACATCAGCCACATCCGCGACAACCTCGGCATGAGCCTTTCCGGTGGTGAACGCCGCCGGGTGGAAATCGCTCGCGCGCTGGCAACGGCACCGAAATTCATCCTGCTCGACGAACCGTTCGCCGGTGTCGACCCGATTTCGGTCGGCGACATCAAGCAGATCATCCACCACCTCAAGGCCAAGGGCATCGGTGTATTGATCACCGACCACAACGTCCGTGAGACGCTGGACATCTGCGAAACCGCGTACATCGTCAACGATGGCCAGCTCATTGCTGAAGGCGATGCAGAAACCATCCTGGCCAACGATCTGGTCAAGGAAGTGTATCTGGGTCACGAGTTCCGCCTGTAAGCGTAACAGTGCCCGGTGCGCCGCCCGGGCGCTGTTTCGATTCAAGCAGGATTTAATACGCTTTAATTGTTACAGCGCTCTAGGCAAACACTTCAGTTTCAGGCATATAATTTGCTTAAGTTTGGCGCCCCGGCGCCCTGTAGTGGATGGCGCATAGCGCCGGCGAATAAGGTGTTAAGCCCCTGCCATGAAACCATCGCTAGTCTTGAGAATGGGCCAGCAGCTGACGATGACACCGCAGCTGCAACAGGCCATCCGCCTGCTCCAATTGTCGACCCTGGATCTGCAACAGGAAATCCAGGAGGCTCTGGAATCCAATCCGATGCTCGAACGCCAAGAAGAAGGCGACGACTTCGACAATTCCGATCCGATGGCCGACAACGCCGAACAGAAACCCACTGAAATCCAGGAACCTTCCTATCAGGAAACCGCCCCGACGGTGGACAACCTCGAGGACGGCGAATGGAACGAACGCATCCCCAACGAGCTTCCGGTCGACACGGCCTGGGAAGACGTTTACCAGACCAGCGCCAGCAGCCTGCCCAGCAGCGATGATGACGAGTGGGACTTCACCACCCGCACCTCCGCTGGCGAGAGCCTGCAAAGCCACCTGCTGTGGCAACTGAACCTCGCGCCGATGTCCGACACTGATCGCCTGATCGCCGTGACCCTGATCGACTGCATCAACAATCAGGGCTACCTGGACGAAACCCTCGAAGAAATCCTCGAAGCGTTCGATCCGGAACTGGACATCGAACTGGACGAAATCGAAGCCGTTCTGCACCGCATCCAGCAGTTTGAACCGGCCGGCATCGGCGCCCGCAACCTTGGCGAGTGCCTGCTGCTGCAATTGCGCCAGCTGCCAGCCAAGACGCCTTGGCTGGCTGAAGCCAAGCGTCTGGTCAGCGATTACATCGACCTGCTGGGCGGCCGCGACTACAGCCAGTTGATGCGGCGCATGAAGCTCAAGGAAGACGAGTTGCGCCAGGTCATCGAGCTGGTGCAAAGCCTCAATCCGCGTCCGGGCTCACAGATCGAGTCCACTGAAGCCGAATACGTCGTCCCTGACGTCATCGTACGCAAGGACAACGAGCGCTGGCTGGTCGAGCTGAACCAGGAATCGGTGCCGCGCCTGCGCGTCAACGCCCAGTACGCCGGTTTTGTCCGTCGCGCCGACACCAGCGCCGACAACACTTTCATGCGCAATCAGTTGCAGGAAGCTCGCTGGTTCATCAAGAGCCTGCAGAGCCGCAACGAAACCCTGATGAAAGTAGCCACCCAGATCGTCGAGCATCAGCGCGGTTTTCTGGAGTACGGCGACGAAGCCATGAAACCGCTGGTGCTGCATGACATCGCCGAAGCCGTGGGCATGCACGAATCGACGATTTCCCGGGTGACCACGCAGAAATTCATGCATACCCCGCGCGGTATTTATGAACTGAAATACTTTTTCTCCAGCCACGTCAGCACCTCTGAAGGCGGCGAATGCTCGTCCACGGCGATTCGCGCGATCATCAAAAAACTGGTTGCCGCGGAAAATCAGAAAAAGCCGTTGAGTGACAGCAAGATCGCTGGTTTACTGGAGGCACAAGGCATTCAGGTGGCTCGCCGCACCGTCGCCAAGTACCGCGAATCCCTCGGGATCGCGCCTTCGAGCGAACGCAAGCGGTTGATGTAAGCCACGTTACAGCGTTCCAGTGGCAGGCTATCCAGCCTGCCGCTTTATGCACTGGCAACGAAGGAGAAGCTGTATGCAAGTCAACATCAGTGGACACCAACTGGAAGTGACCCAACCTCTGCGTTCCTATATCGAGGAAAAACTCCAACGACTGGAGCGACATTTCGACAAGATCACCAACGTGCAAGTCACGATGTGCGTCGAAAAGCTGAAGCAGAAAATCGAAGCCACCTTGCATATTCCCGGCAGCGAAGTGGTCGCCAACGCAGAAGATACTGATATGTACGCTGCGATCGACTCACTCACCGACAAGCTGGATCGCCAACTCAAAAAGCATAAGGAAAAGACCCAGAGCCTCCTCCAGGGCGCGACCGGTCGTTAACACCCCTAACCCATGATCCGACTTGAAAACATCCTGACCCCCGGCCGTTCCCTGGTGAACGTGCCGGGCGGCAGTAAAAAGAAAGCCCTCGAACAAATTGCCAACCTTATCCATAAAGAAGTGCCGGATCTGGCCATGCAGGATGTCTTCGAGGCATTGATTGCCCGTGAAAAACTCGGCTCCACCGGTTTTGGTAACGGCATCGCCATTCCCCATTGCCGCCTCAAGGGTTGCGAAGCACCCATCAGTGCACTGATGCACCTTGATGCACCGATCGATTTCGACGCCATCGACGGCGCCCCGGTTGACCTGCTTTTCGTATTGCTTGTCCCGGAAGCCGCAACCGATGCGCACCTGGAGTTGCTGCGTCAGATCGCCAGCATGCTCGATCGCAAGGATGTACGCGAAAAACTGCGCAGCGCTCAGAGCAACGAAGCCTTGTATCAGGTTGTCCTGGACGAGCAGAACGGGCAGTAATCATGCGCTTGATCATCGTCAGTGGCCGTTCCGGCTCGGGTAAAAGTACCGCATTGGATGTCCTTGAGGACAACGGCTACTACTGCATCGACAACCTGCCGGCAGGCTTGCTGCCGGAACTGGCCGAACGTGCGCTGATTCACACTGAACTGGCGCAGCCGCTGGTGGCCGTATCGATCGATGCGCGCAACCTGCCGAGCCACCTGACGCGCTTTCCCGAACTGCTTGAAGATGTGCGCAGCAAGCACATCCAGTGCGACGTCCTGTATCTGGATGCCGACGAAGAAACCTTGCTCAAGCGTTTTTCCGAAACCCGCCGTCGCCATCCGCTGAGCAATGCCAACCGCTCGCTGGCCGAGGCGATCCAGGATGAAACCGCCCTGCTCGGCCCGATTGCCGACCTCGCGGACCTGAAGATCAACACCACCAATCTGAACCTGTATCAGCTGCGCGACTCCATCAAGCTCCGTCTGCTGAACCAGCCGGAGCCGGGCACGGCGTTTCTGGTCGAGTCATTCGGCTTCAAGCGCGGCATGCCGGTGGATGCGGATCTGGTGTTCGATGTGCGCTGCCTGCCCAATCCGTACTGGAAGCCGGAACTGCGCGCGCAATCCGGTCTCGATGAACCGGTAGCCGAATACCTGGCATCCCAGCCCGAGGTCGAAGAAATGTTCCAGGACATTTTCACCTACCTGCACAAATGGCTGCCGCGCTTTGCCGCCAGCAACCGCGCCTATGTCACCATTGCCATTGGCTGCACCGGTGGGCATCACCGCTCCGTCTACCTGACCGAACGCCTGGGTCAGGCCCTGCAGAAAACCCTGAAGAACGTCCAGGTTCGCCACCGCGACCTCACTTAAAGGATTCACACCGCGATGCCTGCTCTGGAAATCGAAATTATCAACAAACTGGGCCTGCATGCCCGTGCATCGGCCAAGTTCGTCGGGGTGGCCGGGCAGTATCCGGATTGCACGATCAGAGTGGGCCGCACGCCGGAAACGACCGTTGATGGCAAAAGCATCATGGCGATGATGATGCTCGCCGCAGGCAAGGGCACGAAGATCTATTTGAGTACCGAAGGCCATCAGGAACAGGAAGCGCTGGACTCGCTGGTGGCGCTGATCAACAACTATTTCGATGAAGGCGGTTGATTGAGTTGATCCCACAACAGATGCCCTTGGCGATGAACATGGACAGTGTGCGTCTCATCTGCTCGCTTCAGTAATCCTCCCGTAGCACATTCCCGAGCAATGATCGCTCCATGAGAAAAAGGACTTTTCGCAGTGACAACAGATCCCTACAGCATTGTTATTAGTGAGCCAGACGATGGCAACTTGCTTTCGCTGCCCGTCGATCGCGAGAAACTGAGCAGTTTCATTTCTGGACTACTTGGCCAGCCACAATCGATCGAAGGAGAGATGCACGGTATTTTCAATATTGACCATGAATGGCTTTTGCATATTCATGCACTCCTTGACCAGCGGATCAGACAGAATCACTCCACACTGACGGCTTTCAAGGGCTCAATATTTTTCAAGAACGGAAAGAAGCGCACCCTTGAAACGCTGGACTCGTTTCTGCATTACTCAGAAACGAAGAAAATGACTTCTGTGGCGGTTCGCCTTACGTGGACCTACCTGATTAATTTCCCCGACAAGTCCATTCCCGAAAAGCAGGAAATAACTTTTTACGCGGCAGCAACTCCACCACAGGCCGCGGGACCTATGGACCCGATCAGGTGGCTGCTGTCCACGAGATCCGAGCCGGGTGTCATCTCCTATAAAATCCACCACACCGAACGCAGTTGGGGTGACGACATCGATACGATATTGGGCCAGCAAGTTGAACTTGCAATGGAAAAACCCAATCGTTTCACCTCGCTCCTTTCGACGTCCTTGTTCTTTCTGACGTTTGTACTTTTTCTGGCCGGGGCCATGTTGCCGGAAGGTATGAATACATTGATTCAGGAACGCCATATAGAAGCTGTTTTTTCGACTTATTCCGTTCAGGCTCAAATACCCACGACCGATCTTGCTTCGGTCGGGGAGAAACTTGATCTGGCCCTTAAAGCGCTTGATCCAAGAAACTCGGCGAATCAGGTCGGCTTCCTGTATCGCGTTGTCAGTCTTCTGCTGACAGGCTTGCTCGCAATGTGGTGTTTCTACTTGTCGGGCAAGGGCAAACCGTCCTATGTGGTACTGAGCAAGGAAACGGAAAAATTACGAGACAAGGAGTTGAGTGCGGTTCGCCGGAATTACCTCCTCGCCACGTTCTCATTCCTGGCAAGTATCGCTGCCGGCGTTATTGGTAACTACGTGTACCTGGCTCTGTCATCCTGACTACTGGAGGCGGGGGGGATACTCTCCCCCTTGAGCACCGGTAAAGGAAACCGAACTACCCCAACGCGGTATCCATCACCATCATCAGACAAAACCCGATCAGAAGCCCGAGGCTGGCCAGCTTGTCGTGACCGTTGCGTCGCGACTCGGGAATCACTTCATGAGTCACCACCAGCAACATTGCCCCCGCCGCCAGTGCCAGACCTAACGGCAACAATACCTGCGCCAGGCTGACCAGCCACGCACACAACAGGGCAAATACCGGCTCGACCAGACCTGACGCCGCCCCGATCAAAAACGCTTTGACCCGCGACATCCCTGCCCCGGCCAGCACCAACGCAATCACCAGACCTTCCGGCACATCCTGCAAGGCGATGCCCATGACCAGACTGTCAGCATCCGGCATGCCTCCGCCGGCAGACACGCCGACAGCCATGCCTTCAGGGATGTTATGGGCAATGATGGCGAACACGAACAGCCAGATCCGTGGCGGAATCACCGGATGTTCGACAGTGCCGACAAGCATTTCCGGGGACGCACCGGAAACCTTGCGATCAACCAGATACAGCCCGAACGCTCCGAGCATGATGCCAAAACAGATCAGGCCACTGCCGCCCCACGGAGTCAGACCGAGGCTTTCAGCGGCCGCGATGCCCGGCACGATCAGCGAAAACGCCGTCGCCGCCAGCATCACCCCGGCGCCAAAACCCAGCAAGGTATCGTTGAGTGCCTGTGGCATGCGCCGAATCACCAACACCGGCACCGCGCCAAGCGCCGTGCCGAGGGCGCAGATCGCGCCACCCTGCAACGCCCGCGACAGCCTCGGCTGCAGATTCAACCATTCCAGCCCGTGAGCGACCAGCAAGGTCATGCCCGCCAACAGCAACAGCGATCCCACTGCGTAACGAAACATACGCCCACTTCCGATCGCCAGTGTCTCAGTGCCCATAGTCAGCCTTGGATTGTTTTTATAGAAGACTTAAACCAGTGCGGCCTGATAGCGCGCAGCCACTTCAGGCCAATTGATCACGTTGTAGAACGCATTGATGTATTCCGGGCGACGGTTCTGATAGCGCAGGTAATAGGCGTGCTCCCAGACGTCGAGACCGAGGATCGGCGTGTTGCCATTCATCAACGGGCTATCCTGATTGCCGCTGCTTTCCACGATCAGCTTCTTCTGCGGGGTCACGCTGAGCCAGGCCCAGCCGCTGCCGAAGCGGGTCAGCGCGGCTTTGGTGAAGGCATCCTTGAAACTGTCGAGGCCGCCCAGTTGCTCATCGATGGCCTTGGCCAGTGCACCGTCCGGTTTGCCGCCGCCGCTTGGCACCATGACTTCCCAGAACAGCGAGTGATTGGCGTGACCGCCGCCCTGATTGATCACCGCCGCACGCAGTTTTTCCGGCAGTTGCTGAACACTGGCGACGAGTTTTTCTACCGGCCATTCAGCGTACTCAGTGCCTTCTACGGCGGCGTTTAAGTTGTTGATGTAAGTCTGGTGATGCTTGGTGTAGTGAATCTCCATGGTCTGCGCATCGATATGCGGCTCAAGAGCGTCGTAGGCGTAAGGCAAGGCAGGCAAGGTAAAAGCCATTTCAATGGACTCCATGGTGGTGTGGGGCAGGCGCGCGGCGCGCATTGCCGGTATCCGGGTGCAGCAGACGCTGGGTGCGCGGGTATTCGCCGTGTTCGCTGATGAAATTCAGCAGCTCGACGTAGGTCTTGCTGCTCTGGCGCAGCGCCGCTTCACGCAATGCCAGGCGCTGACGTTCGTCCTGCATGGTCTGCAGCAGCCGTTGATGAATAGCGCAGAGGTATTCGGCGCTCTCCTCCGGCTGATTCAGGCGCAGGTGCAAGTCCGCCAGGTTGTGATGGGAGATGACGCAGGCCGCCACCGCTTCGTCAGCATCCGCCCAGCGTTCGAACAACACTTGCGCCAGGGCCAGGGCCTGCAGGTAAGCCTCACGGGCGTCGATCAGTTCGCCGAGCATGAAGCAGCGATTGGCCCGTTCGATCGTGCGTTTCCAGTGCTCCATGGTGAGCCTCCAAAGCGGTTGCGGGGTTTACACGCCGCCGGCGGTGAGTTTCTCGGGATTGAGCAACTCTTCCAGTTGGCTGCGCGACAGATTGGTGTGTTCCAGCGCAACGTCAATCACCGCGCGGCCTTCTTTGTAGGCCTGCTTGGCGATTTCGGCGGCCTTCTGGTAACCGATGATCGGGTTGAGCGCGGTGACCAGAATCGGGTTGCGCGACAACGCTTCTTTCAAGCGCGATTCATTGACCTTGAAGCTGGCGATGGCTTTGTCACCGAGCAGGCGGCTGGAGTTGGCCAGCAGTTCGATGCTGCTCAACAGGTTCTGCGCGATGATCGGCAACATCACGTTGAGTTCGAAGTTGCCCGACTGGCCGGCGATAGTGATCACCGAATCGTTACCGATGACTTGCGCGGCGACCATGGCAGTGGCTTCCGGGATCACCGGATTGACCTTGCCCGGCATGATCGACGAGCCCGGCTGCAAAGCTTCGAGTTCAATTTCGCCGAGACCGGCGAGCGGGCCGGAGTTCATCCAGCGCAGGTCGTTAGCGACTTTCATCAGCGACACAGCGGTGGCCTTGAGCTGGCCGGAGACGGCGACGGCGGTGTCCTGCGAGCCGATTAGCGCAAACAGATCCTTGCCCGGGGTGAATTGCACGTCGGTCAGTTGGCTCAACTGACGGCTGAAACGAGCGGCGAACTCAGGATGTGCGTTGATCCCGGTGCCGACCGCCGTGCCGCCCTGCGCCAACGATTGCAGGCTCGGCAGCAAATCCTGCAGGTGGCCGATGTTGGCCTTGAGCTGCTGCGCCCAGCCATTGAGTACCTGGCTCATGCGCACTGGCATCGCGTCCATCAAATGCGTACGGCCGGTTTTGACGTGGTGATGCACCTGCCCGGCTTTTTGCTCGATCACTTGCACCAGGTGCAGCAGCGCCGGCAGCAGTTGTTCGTGCAGGGCCAGTGCGGCACTGACGTGGATGGTGGTCGGGATGATGTCGTTGCTACTCTGGCCGCAGTTGACATGATCGTTGGCGTTGACCGGCTCCCCGAGCAGGCGGCTGGCGAGAGTCGCGATCACTTCGTTGGCGTTCATGTTGGAACTGGTGCCGGAGCCGGTCTGGAAGATATCCACCGGGAAATGCTGCATGAAATCGCCTTCGAGCAGGCCTTGGGCGGCATCGCTGATGGCTTTGCCCTGCGCGGCGCTGATCTGGTTGAGCTCAACGTTGGCCCGAGCGGCGGCGGCTTTGGCGAGGATCAGCGCGCGGATGAATTGCGTC
Organism: Pseudomonas crudilactis; assembly: GCF_013433315.1. Classification (GTDB taxonomy): domain Bacteria; phylum Pseudomonadota; class Gammaproteobacteria; order Pseudomonadales; family Pseudomonadaceae; genus Aquipseudomonas; species Aquipseudomonas crudilactis. The sequence continues at coordinate 87,676 of NZ_WXVV01000004.1, forward strand.
GGCATCGGCTTGCCACTGATCGGGAAGTTATCCACTGCGCGCTGGGTTTGCGCGCCGTAGAGAGCGTCCACCGGCACCTGCAGTTCGCCCATGCTGTCGCGCTCAATACGTGTCTTGGTCATCGGTAAATCCTTGGACTAATTCAATGAGAGGAATCGAGGGAAGCAGTTCGCAAGTGGCGAGCTGCCAGGTGTAGCGTTGCCAGCGATTGAGCCGGCAGTTGCACAGGGACAGGCGCTCCATTTCACGCAACGGGCGCCAGGCTTGATCGAGGCAGATGCTCCGCCAGTGCCACGGCAAGGCGATGTCAGTGGCCGTGTCGAGCAGCAGACGGAAGGAGGTTTCAGCGATGGTCCAAGGCGAGGTCGCGGTGCAACAAGACAGATACCGGCCTTCGGCGAGGTAATGTTCGATCAGGCGCGGCTCATCGGGATCCATCGCGCAACGGATCTGGCGACTCATCCAGCGCCAGCTTTCGAGGTACGGCTGCTCGTGCAAGGCAGAACTCATGATCCGGGGCTCATCCGATAATGAGATTTATTATTAGATGATAATGAGAACCAAAACAAGAGCGTCTGGTTACACACACTCCATTGTGGGAGCGAGCTTGCTCGCGAAGGCGTCGTGTCAGTCACCATGACGGTCGGCAGTTAAACCGCTTTCGCGAGCTGGCTCGCTCCCACATGGGTTTCGTGTGGAGCCAATAAAAAAGGCGCGCTACCCGGTGGGGTGGCGCGCCTTTTGTGTGACAGTTGCGGTTTAGCTGCCCGCGACAGTCATCCGCTCGATCAACACCGAGCCGGTGCGAATGTTGCTGCGTAGCTCCAGGTCGTTACCCACGGCCACGATCTGTTTGAACATGTCACGCATGTTGCCGGCGATGGTGACTTCCTGCACCGCGAACTGGATTTCACCGTTCTCGACCCAGAAACCCGCCGCCCCGCGCGAATAGTCGCCGGTGACCATGTTCAAACCATGGCCCATCAATTCGGTGACCAGCAAGCCACGGCCCATGCGCTTCAACAGCGCCGCCTGGTCTTCGTCGCCATGGGTGACGAACAGGTTATGCACGCCGCCGGCGTTGGCGGTGCTTGGCATACCGAGCTTGCGCCCGGAGTACGTGCCGAGGATGTACGACACCAACTCGCCCTTTTCGACGAACGGTTTGGCATACGTCGCCAGCCCATCACCGTCGTACGAAGCACTGCCCATTGCGCGCATGAGGTGCGGACGCTCATCGATGGTCAGCCATTCAGGGAACAATTTTTGCCCCAGAGTGCCTTCAAGGAACGACGATTTGCGATACAGACTGCCGCCGGACACTGCGGAAAGAAAACTGCCAAACAGACCACCAGCCAGTTCTGCGGAAAACAGCACCGGCACTTCGCAGGTCGGCACCGGACGCGCGCCCAGACGGCTTGCCGCGCGTTGCGCAGCACGCTGACCGATGCTCACCGGATCCGCGAGCAGGCTGCCCTGACGGTTTACGTCATACCAGTAATCGCGCTGCATCTGGCCATCGGCCTCGGCAATCATCACGCAACTCAAGCTGTGCCGGGTCGAAGCGTAGCCACCAATGAAACCGTGGCTGTTGCCGTAAACCCGGCAGCCCTGATGGGTGCTGAGGGTCGTGCCGTCGGCGTTCTTGATCCGCGCGTCGGCGTCGAACGCCGCCGCTTCACAGAGCAAGGCCTTCTCGATCGCTTGCTCTGGCGTAATGTCCCACTCGTGAAACAGGTCGAAATCGTGCTGTTCCTTGGCCATCAACGCCGCATCGGCCAGACCCGAGGCCTCGTCTTCTGAAGTGTGTTTAGCGATGGCCAGAGCCGCAGCGACGGTTTCGCGAATTGCGTCCGGACCGGTCGCCGAGGTGCTGGCCGAGCCTTTGCGCTGGCCCACATACAGCGTGATGCCAAAACCCTGATCGCGGTTGAACTCGACGGTTTCGACTTCACGCTGACGCACCGAAGTCGACAGGCCCTGCTCCAGCGACACCGCTACTTCGCAGGCACTGGCGCCCTGACGCTTGGCTTCGGCGATGATCTGCTCGACTTGTTCCTGCAGTGCCGGCAATGCCTGCGGGCCGACGCTTTGAACTGCACTCATGCTCATCTCCACTCAAATTCTGCTTTCGGCTGGGGTCATCGAGCGACCGGGCCGGACAAGCGGCCCCCGACTGGTTATCATGGCGGCGTTTCTTTGCGGACTGCCACCATGGTTGATTCTTACGACGACTCCCTCGATACGGGAGAAAAAAGCAAATCTCAGGTCAAACGAGAGCTGCATGCTCTGGTTGACCTCGGCGAGCGCCTGACAACACTCAAGCCAGACTTGATCGCAAAACTGCCGCTGACCGACGCCATGCGCCGGGCTTTGGCCGATGCGCCCAAGCACACCGCGAACATCGCGCGTAAACGGCATTTGCAGTTCATCGGCAAACTGATGCGCGACCAGGACACGGACGCCATTCTCACGTTGCTCGATCAACTCGATGCCTCGACTCGTCAGTACAACGAGCGTTTCCACAATCTCGAACGCTGGCGTGATCGCCTGATCGCAGGCGACGATGCCGTGCTGGAAAAATTCGTCGTCGAGTACCCGGACGCCGATCGCCAACAACTACGCTCCCTGATCCGTCAGGCTCAGCACGAGGTTGCGCAAAACAAACCTCCTGCTTCCAGCCGCAAGATCTTCAAGTACATCCGTGAGCTGGACGAGACTCAACGCGGTCTGCGTTGATATTCGCCACCGGGTGGCCGCCCTGCGCGCCACCCGAAGCTCCACCTCTTCTTATGCGCCCGTGCCCCCCACGGTGATCGCATCGATTTTCAGCGTCGGCTGACCCACGCCTACCGGCACCGACTGCCCATCCTTGCCGCACGTGCCCACACCGCTGTCCAGCGCCAGATCGTTACCGACCATCGACACCCGGCTCATTGCCTCAGGGCCGTTGCCGATCAACGTCGCGCCTTTGACCGGCGCGGTGATCTTGCCGTCTTCGATCAGGTACGCCTCGCTGGTGGAGAACACGAACTTGCCGCTGGTGATATCAACCTGACCGCCGCCGAGGTTGGCGCAGTAGATGCCCTTCTTCACCGACGCAATGATTTCCGCCGGATCGCTTTCGCCACCGAGCATGTAAGTGTTGGTCATGCGCGGCATCGGCAGGTGTGCGTAGGACTCACGACGACCGTTACCGGTGCGGGCCACACCCATCAGACGCGCGTTGAGCTTGTCCTGCATGTAGCCTTTGAGTACGCCGTTTTCGATCAGCGTGGTGCACTCGGTCGGGGTGCCCTCGTCGTCGACGCTCAGCGAACCGCGACGGCCACTCAAAGTGCCGTCATCGACGATAGTGCAAAGTTTCGAGGCAACCATTTCGCCCATGCGCCCGCTGTAAGCGGAACTGCCCTTGCGGTTGAAATCGCCTTCCAGACCGTGGCCGACGGCTTCGTGCAGCAGCACGCCAGACCAGCCCGAGCCCAGTACTACCGGCAACGTACCGGCCGGTGCCGGAATTGCTTCCAGATTCACCAGCGCCTGACGCAGCGCTTCACGGGCATAGCCCATGGCGCGGTCTTCGGCGAGGAAATAACGGTAGTCGGTACGCCCGCCGCCGCCATGCCCGCCACGCTCGCGACGGCCATTCTGTTCAACGATCACGCTGACGTTGAAGCGTACCAATGGCCGCACATCTGCCGCCAGGCCGCCGTCGGTGGACGCCACCAGAATCCGCTCCCAGACGCCAGCCATGCTGACGCTGACCTGCTGAATACGCGGGTCGAGCGCGCGGGTAGCCACATCAATGCGCTTGAGCAGCTCGACTTTCTCGGCGCGGCTCAGCACTTCCAGCGGGTTGTCCGGCGCGTACAGTTGCGCGACATCCTGCGTGGTGAACGCCTGCACCGTGCCGTTCTGCCCGGCGCGGGAGATCGAACGCGCGGCGCGGGCGGCTGCGCCGAGGGCTTCGAGGGTGATCGCATTGCTGTAGGCGAAACCGGTTTTTTCACCAGACTGCGCACGTACGCCGACACCCTGGTCGAGATTGAAGCTGCCTTCCTTGACGATGCCGTCTTCCAGCGCCCAAGACTCGGAGATCTGGCCCTGGAAATACAGGTCGGCGGCGTCGATGCCGGGGCCGGCCAGATCGCCGAGGACGCCTTGCAGGCTCTCGATCGTCACGCCGCCGGGCGCCAACAGGTGATCACTGACTGAGGACAACAACTCGCTCATAGGTTTACGCCTTAAATTCGTGTTCTGAAGCAGGCCGCTGTGCGCCCTGCGAGAAAAACCGCCGATGACTGGTCACCGGCATTCGCGCCCTGATGGACGATTGTTCATTGCTGTCGCGTTCGGCCAACAACACCGCTTCGCCTTGATCCTGACTCGCCAGCACACGGCCCCACGGGTCGATAATCGCTGCATGACCGAAAGTTTCCCGCGGTCCCGGATGGGTCCCGCCTTGCGCGGCGGCCAGCACATAACACTGTGTCTCGATGGCCCGCGCGCGAATCAGCACATCCCAATGCGCCGCGCCGGTCACCGCAGTAAACGCCGACGGTGCGGTAATCAGTTCAGCACCGGCAGCACGTAATTCGCTGTACAGTTCCGGAAAGCGCAAGTCGTAACACACGCTCAGACCGACTTTGCCCACCGGCGTGTCGGCAACCACCACGCCACTGCCATAAGCATAGTCATCGGATTCGCGATAACGGCCGCGATTGTCCGCTACATCAACATCGAACAGATGCAACTTGTCATAGCGTGCAACGGTTTCGCCCTGATCATCGACCAGCAACGAGCAGGCATTGGCCTTGGCCGTCGGTTGATCCACCGGCGGCAACGGCAAGGTGCCAGCCACTATCCATAACTTGAGGTCGCGGGCGGTCTGTTTCAACCACGGCAGGATCGGTCCTTCGCCCAGAGCTTCGGCACGGCCGATGTCAGCAACGTCACGACGGCCCATGGCGGCGAAGTTTTCCGGCAGCACCGCCAGCTTCGCGCCGCTGGCAGCAGCCTGTTCGAGCAGGCGTCGGGCCTGAGCCAGATTGGCCAGCACGTCGCTCTGGCTGACCATTTGAATCACCGCTAAAGACATGGCGAACTCCGCAAGAGGTATGCGGCCATGCTACTCCATCGGTTCAGGGGCTGGCTGTTCAAAAAGGCTTGTCGAAGGTGATTTTCGGCTCTTTCCATGGGCCTTTGACGGTGTATTTCACACTGGCAAAGCGCGCCACCCGGTCGCCGATCAGCTTGTCGATCAGGAACAGTGCGCCGCCAACTGCCGGCGCGCCAACGATCAGCGCAGCGATCGGCAGGTTGTTGGTCACCGGCAAGGTCACCAGCAACTTGGCGTCAACCTTGTCGCCGACCAGATCCAGCGTTCCGTCGAGTTCAAGATTGCTCGAAGGGCCGGTCAGGCGGATCGGTTCGCGAGTCACGTAGACACCGTTGGTGGCGACCAGCAAACCTTTGACCCGGTCATAGCTCAAGCCTTTGCCAAACAGATCGGAGAAGTCCAGACGCAAACGGCGGCCGATGGAGTTGAAGTTGAGCAGACCGAACACTCGCAACGCCTGTGCGCCACCCTCCACCTCAACAAACTGGCCTTTGTTCAGCGACGCATCAAGGGTGCCGGAGAAGCGCTTGGTTGCCAGCCATGCCGGCGAGCCGGGCCAGCGGCCATCGACGTCCATGTGAAATTCTTCACTGGTCACGCTCGGAGCAAAGCCCCAGCCCTTGAGGACATCAGCGAGGTTCTTACCGCCAATGCGACCCTTATACCAACTGGTGGTCGCACCCGGGGGCCCTTCCCAGCCGCCGTTGCCCTGCAACAGGATGCCTTTGAGGCCCATGTCCAGGTTGTTCAGAGCGATGCCTTTGGCGGTCGGGCGCACCTTCAGCGACCAGCCGCCAACCAGATCCGGGCCGAGGAACAGTTGATTGATGGTGATATCCAGCGCTGGAATTTTCGTCGGATCGACCGAAACCAACGGATCCGGCGAATTCTCGTCAGCTTGAACCGTCGGGTCTGGCGCTGGCAGTTTCACGTACTGCAAATTCACCGCAATCGGCACGCCCTTGGCGTCCGGCAGGCTCGCCGAGCCTTTCGCCTGTTGACTGTCGAGGGACAGATTCCACGTACCCGGCTTGCGATTGACCTGCACCGATGCCTGATCCAGCGTAGTCCCGAATGCCGTGAGCTTGCCGACCTTGAAATCAGCACTGTTGAGCAATTGCTTGGCACTGCCGCCCGGATCCTGCCCGGCGTACTTGTTGACCAGGTCCTGCCACGGCGCGACATCCAGCTCCGAAAGCACCCCGCGAATCCGCAAGCCTTTGGCGCCCGGCAGCACCGCTTCGCCGGCTCCAAGGAACAACTCGCCACGGCCGTCGGCAAAATTGCTCGGCGGCGCGGCAAAGGTGAAATTGGCCAGTTGATCGTAATTGACCCAGTAACGCCGCTCCTGCCCCTGCAGGGTCATGCGAAACACCGTGTCGCGACCGACATCCGCCGCCATGCCGAACGGCGCCGGCAGATCCACCGCCACGCCTTTCATGTTGGAACTGACCAGCAACTGGCTGTCGACGCCGTCCAGATTCAATTGCAGTTGGTACGGAATCGTCCCTGACACTGGCAAAGGTTGCGTCACGCCCAGCCAGTCGGTGAGTTTCTTCACTTCGACCTGACCGGATGCGGCGACCCGAGTCTTGAGCTTACCGGGGCTGCCATCGGCGAAGATCTGCGCCGTGACCGGTTTGTCGAATGCGCGCGCTGCGATGTTCTGCCCACTGAGCCCTTTGGCACTGTCAAAGCGGAAATCGCCTTTGAGTTGAGTCAGCTCCAGCTTCGGCTCAGCCAACTTCAGGCGCGCATTGGCGGTTTTGAAGTCGACGAGAATTTTTGGCTGGTCGCCGCCCTTGTCCAGCGGGATATCGAGCTTGAGCTTGCCTTGCAGATCACCCGCCCCTTCCCAACCGGCAAAGGTCTCACCGGTGCCGATCGGTGCGTCCTGAAGAATTTTCAGGCCATCACCGAGGCCGCCGGCAAAGCCGCCATCAAGATACATGTGCGTGTGTTGCCCGGCCGGTACGTGGGGAATATTGACGAAGACATCGCTGACTTGAGTGTCGAGCAACTGGCCCTTGTCGGCCCAGATCCGCACACCACTGTCTTCGATAAACACATCGCCGCTGACCTTGCTCACGTGCGGCCAGCCCGGCTGGAACGCCAGTTCGGCATCGTGCACTTTGAAGAACAGGCTGATGCTGCGGTCGGCCTCACCGGCATTCTTGCTCAGCGAACCCTGATACTGGAAGAAACCCTGATCGACTGCGCCTTTGAGGATGGCCGTACGCAGCCACTCGTCGAGCGCCGGACTCAAGACTTCGGGCAGGTATTTGGCGGTGTAGCGACCATCGCCCTCGACCAGACCGACCCGCAGGTCCATGTAATCTTCCTGGCTATGGTCGAAATGCAGACGAATCAGGAAGTCGCCGGCAATCTTGCCCTCTTCGCCGAGGACCTTCAGGTACGGAGCGATCAGGGTGAAGCCGTCTTTATCGAGTTTCCAGGTCAGGCGTGCGTTGGCCTGAATGTACTGCCATGGCTTGGCGAAAATCGGGTCGAGGTGCAGGACGAAATCCTTGCTGTCCATGCGCAACTCGCCACCGTCGAGGTTGCCGCTCAGGCTGCCGCTGACGTTCCGAGCCGCGGGCGCGCCGTGGTAGGCATCGAAACCGACGTTATCCAGATTGGTGGCGAAACTGAATTTGTTGCCGTCGGTGGCATTGGGGCGAAAATCCAGCAGCACGTTACGCAGGCCACCGGTGACTTTCAGATGATCAACAGCCGTGGCGAAACCTTGCGGTAACGGCCCCAAGGCATTGAGCAGTGGAGTGATCGGGGTCAGATCGAGACGATCCGCCTGCAAGTGCCAGAGCTCTTCGACCTTGTCGGTCGCGCGCGTCTGCTTCAGCTGTACGTGCGACTCCCAGCGGTTTTCGCCGAAATTCATCGCCAGTGAATCGAGGGTAACAGTCGCGCCCTCATCACTGTTCTCGTAGTAGGCGTTAAGCGCCAGATTATTGATCTGGATCGGCTTGCGATCGGCATAGGCGCCGGTCAGTTGCGGAGCATTCAAGCGTAACGCGGCACTCTGCAGCGTGCCCTTGGCCCAATTGACCCAGAGTTCGCCGCCAGCCCTGATCTCGGAAAAACTCCATTGTCGGGTAAGACGCTCCGGCAGCCACTTCGACCAGTCGCTTTGCGGCAGGCTGGCGTAACCGTCCACCACACTGTCCTGCCATTGCTCGGGGCGAATCCGCGTGCGCAGGCTCAGTGCAACAGGCTGGCCATCCGGCAAGGTCAAACGCGCGTCGAGCCTCTGACGGCTGGCGCCGGTTTTCAGATTGAGGCCAACATAGGTGAGGGTCAGCGGCGTGTGATCCAGCGGTTGCAAGGTTACCTGGCTGTCGAGCACCGACAGTTGCTGAATCATCTGCGAGCGATTGAACAATTGCTGCGGATCGAGCGGCTGATCGTTCTGCACCGGCAGCCCTTCCAGCGCCCAACTGCCGTCCTCGGCTTCCTTGAGGCTGATTTTCAGGCCGTTGAGTTCCAGGTGGGCAATGCGCACTTCGCGCGCCAACAGACTGGCCCACAGATCCGGCACGACGCGCACCTGATCGAGACGCAAAGCATTGGCGCCGCTGCCGACCATTACGTCATGCGCCAACAGGATCGGGGCAAAACCGCTCCAGTTGCCTTCCAGCTCACCGATCTGCAAGGGCATGCCGAGGGCGGCACTGGCCTTGTCTTCGATGTCGGCACGGTATTCAGCCACCAGTGGCGTCAGTTCGCGGCCGAGACTGACGTACAACGCCATCAACACCAGAACCAACGCGCACAGGCCCAGCCCCCAACGGGTGAGTGCGGCCAGAATGCGTGTCAGACGCTCCATGTCAGTTGGCTCCCATGGCAAAAATACTGCGAAAAGCTGAGGCCAGCCGCGTTGGAATAAAGGTGACGCAGGGGATCAGAGCAACACCACGTCATATTGTTCCTGGGAATACATGGTTTCCACCTGGAAGCGTATGGTGCGACCGATAAACCCTTCAAGCTCGGCAACGTTACCGGATTCTTCGTCGAGCAGGCGGTCCACCACTTTCTGGTTGGCCAGCACCCGATAACCCTCGGCCTGATAGGCGCGGGCTTCACGCAAGATCTCGCGGAAGATCTCGTAACAGATGGTTTCCGGGGTTTTCAATTTGCCGCGCCCCTGACAGCTGCTGCACGGTTCGCACAGCACTTGTTCGAGGCTTTCGCGGGTGCGCTTGCGGGTCATCTGCACCAGGCCCAACTCGGTGATGCCGATGATGTTGGTCTTGGCGTGATCGCGCTCCAGCTGTTTTTCCAACGTGCGCAGCACCTGGCGCTGGTGCTCTTCATCTTCCATGTCGATGAAGTCGATGATGATGATCCCGCCCAGATTGCGCAGGCGCATTTGCCGGGCAATCGCGGTGGCCGCTTCGAGATTGGTCTTGAAGATGGTTTCTTCGAGGTTGCGATGGCCGACGAAAGCGCCGGTGTTCACATCGATGGTGGTCATGGCTTCCGCCGGATCCACCACCAGATAACCACCGGATTTCAGCGGCACCTTGCGTTCGAGGGCTTTCTGGATTTCGTCTTCGACGCCGTACAGGTCGAAAATCGGTCGTTCACCTGGGTAGTGTTCCAGACGATCGGCGATTTCCGGCATCAGTTCGGCGACGAATTGCGTGGTTTTCTGGAAGGTTTCCCGCGAGTCGATACGGATCTTCTCGATTTTCGGATTGACCAGGTCACGCAGCGTACGCAACGCCAGACCGAGGTCTTCGTAAATCACGCTCGGCGCGCCGATGGTTTTGATCTGCTCGTTGATCTGATCCCACAGGCGTCGCAGGTAACGGATGTCCATGAGGATTTCATCGGCGCCAGCACCTTCGGCGGCGGTGCGCAGAATGAAACCGCCCGCTTCTTTGATCCCTTCCTTGGCCACGCAATCGCTGACCACCTGCTTGAGGCGTTCGCGCTCGGCTTCGTCTTCGATTTTAAGGGAAATGCCGACGTGGGCAGTACGCGGCATGTACACCAGATAGCGCGACGGAATCGACAGTTGCGTGGTCAACCGCGCGCCTTTGGAACCGATCGGATCCTTGGTGACTTGCACCACCAGGCTTTGGCCTTCGTGCACCAGCGCACTGATGCTTTCCACCGCCGGGCCTTCGCGCAGGGAGATTTCGGCGGCATGAATGAATGCCGCACGATCCAGGCCGATGTCGACGAAGGCCGCCTGCATTCCCGGCAGCACCCGCACGATCTTGCCTTTATAGATGTTGCCGACAATCCCGCGCTTCTGTGTGCGCTCAACATGGACTTCTTGCAGCACACCGTTTTCGACCACCGCCACGCGCGACTCCATCGGCGTGATGTTGATCAGAATCTCTTCACTCATGGCAGGATCTCGTTCAGGCATGTTCACGATAATGGCCGCATCTGGTTTCGTACGACGCTTATTGCGCGTTCAGGTTTTGCCAACAGGGTATGCCGAAATGGCCCAACAGTTCTGCGGTTTCGCAAACAGGCAGCCCGACGACTGCCGAGTAACTGCCATTGAGCCCGGCGACAAACACCGCACCGAGCCCCTGAATGCCATAGCCGCCGGCCTTGTCATGCGGTTCACCGCTAGCCCAATAGGCGGCAGCTTCATCCCCGCTGATCGGCCGGAACCGCACCAGACTGCGCACCACCCGCGATTCGCAACGATCGCCTTCGAGCACGGCGATGGCGGTCAGCACTTCATGCTCCTTGCCGGACAACATCATCAGCATGGCGCATGCATCGGCTTCGTCCACCGGTTTGCCAAGAATTTTGCCGTCCAGCACCACGGCGGTGTCGGCACCCAGCACACAGAAAGGCTGAGCAGACACGACGCTACGGCGCCCGGCCTCGGCCTTGCCGCGCGCCAGACGCTCGACATAGGCCGACGGCGATTCTTCGGGTAATGGGGTTTCGTCGATATCCGCACTGATGGCGGAGAACGGAACGCCGATCTGCGTGAGCAATTCACGGCGACGCGGCGATCCGGAGGCGAGGTAAAGCGGCTTCATCAAAACATCTCCCTGTTCAGTGCCCTGCTTCACCGGCTCAATTGATTTTGTAGCGGCGGCGCAATCCACGCAGGGCGAAGCTGACCCAAGGCCAGAGCAATGCGCTGACCAGCGCCGGCAGTACCAGCGCCAGGGTCGGCTGACGGTTACCGGTCAAGGCACTGAGCCACAATTGCACCAGTTGCGCGAGGCCAAAAATCACCAGGATCACCAGGCACTGCTGCCACATCGGGAACATCCGCAGGCGTTGCTGCAACGACAGCACCAGGAACGTAATCAGCGAGAGGATGAGCGCGTTTTGCCCAAACAGATCGCCTTGCAATACGTCTTCGGCCAATCCCAGACAGAACGCAGTGACCATGCCGACCGTCTGCGGCATGTACAGCGCCCAGAACGTCAGTAGCAAGGCCAGCCACAGCGGGCGGAGGATTTCCATGAAGATCGGCAACGGCGACACGCTGAGCAACAGGCCGATCAAAAATGTCAGCCAGACCATCCAGCCATTTCGAGAAGCTTTCACACCAACCATTATTCTCGCCCCCTGGTGGTGACTGGCGCCGTGACCGGCGGTTTGGCGGGTGGTTTGCCGGTGGCTGGCGAAGAGGCCGGTGGCTTCGTCGCGGCCGGCACAGTCGCTGGCGGTTTGCTTGCACCCGGTTTGACCGCCGTCGCGGCGGGCGCTGTGGTGGCCGGTGCCTGTTCGGGAGTCGCAGGGGCGGCAGGCACCGGCATGACCAGAGGTTTCGAAACGTTGGCCGGCATCATCGGACCGCCGCCATGCGCATCCAGAATTTCCTGAGCCTGCGCAGCGTCGTTGGCGCGCTCCTCAGCCGTGCGCGAGTCACTGAACACCAGCAGCAAGTAGCGACTGCGGTTCAGCGCAGCGGTCGGTACCGCGCGAACGATCGCAAATGGCTGGCCGGAGTCGTGGATCACTTCCTTGACCGTCGCCACCGGATAACCCGCCGGAAAACGCTGTCCGAGACCGGAACTGACCAGCAGATCGCCTTCCTTGATATCCGCCGTGTCGGCGACATGCCGCAATTCCAGGCGCTCCGGGTTGCCGGTGCCGCTGGCAATCGCCCGCAGTCCGTTACGGTTCACCTGCACAGGAATGCTGTGGGTGGTGTCGGTCAACAGCAATACACGGGAGGTGTACGGCATCAACTCGACCACTTGCCCCATCAGACCGCGAGCATCGAGTACCGGCTGACCGAGCACCACGCCGTCGCGCTCACCTTTATTGATGATGATTCGATGGGTAAAGGGATTGGGATCCATGCCGATCAGCTCGGCCACTTCGACCTTCTCATTGACCAGCGCGGAAGAGTTGAGCAACTCGCGCAATCGAACATTCTGCTCCGTCAGGGCTGCCAATTTCTGCATACGCCCTTGATAAAGCAGGTTTTCGGTCTTGAGCTTTTCGTTTTCGGCGATGAGCTCGGTGCGGCTGCCGAACTGGCTGGCAATCCCTTCCCACAGCCGTCCGGGCAGGTCAGTGATCCAGTAGGCATCCATCAGCACCAGCGACGCTTGTTTGCGCGCAGGCTTGAGCAGATCAAAGCGGGCATCGACCACCATCAGCGCGACCGATAGCACGGCCAGCACCAACAGGCGCACACCCAACGAAGGGCCTTTGGCGAAAAGCGGTTTAATAAGCCGCTCCTCCCAGGCAAATGTTCTGTTTATTCATACGGCATCAAACCGGCCTGGATGAAGACTGACAGAAGATAAACGCCAACAGGCAGCACTGCAAAGTGCTGCCTGCGCGCTCACCCACGTATTGCACTCGGCGACTTATTCGCTCGAGAGCAGGTCCATGGTGTGCTTATCCATCATTTCCAATGCACGGCCACCGCCGCGAGCAACACAGGTCAGCGGGTCTTCGGCAACGATCACTGGCAGACCGGTTTCCTGGGCCAGCAACTTGTCGAGGTCACGCAGCAATGCGCCACCACCGGTCAGCACCAGGCCACGCTCGGCGATGTCGGAAGCCAGTTCCGGCGGCGATTGCTCCAGGGCGCTTTTCACAGCCTGAACGATGGTTGCCAGGGACTCTTGCAGAGCTTCCAGCACTTCGTTGGAGTTCAGGGTGAATGCGCGTGGAACGCCTTCGGCCAGGTTGCGACCGCGAACGTCGACTTCGCGAACTTCGCCGCCCGGGTAGGCCGTGCCGATTTCCTGCTTGATGCGCTCAGCGGTGGATTCACCGATCAGGCTGCCGTAGTTACGGCGTACGTAGGTGATGATCGCTTCGTCGAAACGGTCGCCGCCCACGCGGACGGATTCGGCATAGACCACACCGTTCAAGGAGATCAGCGCGATTTCGGTAGTACCACCACCGATATCCACGACCATCGAGCCGCGCGCTTCTTCTACCGGCAGGCCGGCACCGATCGCAGCAGCCATTGGCTCTTCGATCAGGAACACTTCACGGGCACCGGCACCGAGGGCCGATTCACGGATGGCACGACGCTCAACCTGGGTGGATTTGCATGGAACGCAGATCAGCACACGAGGGCTAGGCTGCAGAAAGCTGTTTTCGTGAACCTTGTTAATAAAGTATTGCAGCATCTTTTCGCAGACGCTGAAGTCGGCGATCACGCCGTCCTTCATCGGACGAATGGCAGCAATGTTGCCCGGCGTACGGCCGAGCATGCGCTTGGCCTCGGTGCCGACAGCAACGACACTTTTCTGGTTACCGTGTGTCCGAATGGCCACAACCGATGGCTCATTCAGGACGATACCGCGCTCGCGCACGTAAATAAGGGTGTTGGCAGTGCCCAGGTCAATGGAAAGATCGCTGGAAAACATGCCACGCAGTTTCTTGAACATGGGAAAGGGACCCTAGGCAACGCGTGGGTAAAAAAGTGCGGCAAACTCTAACAACGACAGGGATTTTGGGCAAGGCGCCAATATGTTAAATTGGCCGCTTTTCTGTGCACCAAGCCCCACAATCGCGGCCTTATGACCGTAGAAGTGCGGTAGTGTTCCGACAATCTAACACACGGACGCCGTCCGTTCTGTTTTCCACAGGAGAATCCCGATGGCGCTAGAACGCTCCGACGTGGAAAAAATCGCTCATCTGGCCTGCCTTGGCCTCAATGATGCCGATCTTCCACACATTACTTCCGCTCTCAACAGCATTCTCGGTCTGGTCGACGAAATGCAGGCTGTTAATACCGACGGAATCGAGCCTCTGGCCCACCCGCTGGAAGCCAGTCAGCGCCTGCGCGCCGACGTCGTGACCGAGAGCAATCACCGCGAGGCCTACCAGTCCATCGCACCAGCGGTCGAAAACGGCCTGTATCTGGTTCCGAAAGTCATCGACTAAAGGGAAAGAGCCTGCAATGCATCAAATGACTCTGGCCGAGATCGCCCGCGGTCTCGCCGATAAAAAGTTTTCCTCCGAAGAGCTGACCAAAGTCCTGCTGGCGCGTATCACCCAGCTCGATCCGCAGCTCAACAGTTTCATCAGCCTCACCGAAGCGCTGGCCCTCGAGCAGGCGAAAGCCGCCGATGCCCGCCGCGCCAACGGTGAGAGCGGCGCCCTGCTCGGTGCGCCGATCGCTCACAAGGACCTGTTCTGCACCCAGGGCATTCGCACCAGCTGCGGCTCGAAGATGCTCGACAACTTCAAGGCCCCGTACGACGCCACCGTGGTCGCGAAACTGGCGGCTGCCGGTGCCGTGACTCTGGGCAAGACCAACATGGACGAATTCGCCATGGGTTCGGCCAACGAGTCGAGCTGGTACGGCGCGGTGAAAAACCCGTGGAACCTGGAACACGTACCAGGCGGTTCGTCCGGTGGTTCGGCGGCGGCAGTGGCCGCTCGTCTGTTGCCAGCGGCGACGGCCACCGACACTGGCGGTTCGATTCGTCAGCCGGCGGCATTCACCAACCTCACCGGCCTGAAACCGACCTACGGTCGCGTTTCGCGCTGGGGCATGATCGCTTACGCCTCCAGCCTCGATCAGGGCGGCCCGTTGGCGCGCACGGCCGAAGACTGCGCCATTTTGTTGCAAGGTATGGCTGGCTTCGATCAGAACGACTCCACCAGCATCGATGAGCCGGTGCCGGATTACTCGGCAAGCCTGGGCGATTCGCTGCAAGGCCTGCGCATCGGCGTGCCGAAGGAATACTTCAGTGCCGGTCTCGACCCGCGTATCGCCGAGCTGATCCAGAACAGCATCAAAGAGCTGCAGAAGCTCGGTGCCGTGATCAAGGAAATCAGCCTGCCGAACATGCAGCACGCGATCCCTGCGTACTACGTGATCGCGCCGGCAGAAGCCTCCTCGAACCTGTCGCGTTTCGACGGCGTGCGTTTCGGCCACCGTTGCGAGCACCCGAAAGATCTGATCGACCTGTACAAGCGCTCCCGTGGCGAAGGCTTCGGTGCGGAAGTGCAGCGCCGGATCATGGTCGGTGCCTACGCGCTGTCCGCCGGTTACTACGACGCCTATTACCTGAAAGCGCAGAAGATCCGTCGTCTGGTGAAGAACGATTTCATGGCGGCCTTTAATGAAGTCGACATCATCCTCGGCCCAACCACGCCGAACCCGGCCTGGAAGCTTGGCGCGAAGAACAGCGACCCGGTCGCTGCCTATCTGGAAGACGTCTACACCATCACCGCCAACCTCGCGGGCCTGCCGGGCCTGTCGATGCCGGCCGGTTTTGTCGACGGCTTGCCGGTGGGCGTGCAGTTGCTCGCGCCGTACTTCCAGGAAGGTCGCCTGTTGAACGTTGCCCACCAGTATCAGCTCAACACTGACTGGCACACCCGCACCCCAACCGGCTTCTGAGGAGACACACATGCAATGGGAAGTCGTGATCGGGCTGGAGATTCACACTCAGCTCACTACCCGGTCGAAAATCTTTTCCGGTAGTTCCACCACGTTCGGTTCCGAGCCGAACACCCAGGCCAGCCTGATCGACCTGGGCATGCCTGGCGTATTGCCGGTGCTGAACCAGGAAGCCGTGCGCATGGCGGTGATGTTCGGTCTGGCGATTGACGCCGAGATCGGTCAGCACAACGTGTTCGCCCGTAAAAACTACTTCTACCCGGATCTGCCGAAGGGCTACCAGATCAGCCAGATGGAATTGCCGATCGTCGGTAAGGGCCACCTGGACATCGCGCTGGAAGACGGCACCGTCAAACGTGTCGGCATTACCCGCGCGCATCTGGAAGAAGACGCCGGCAAGAGCCTGCACGAAGAATTCAACGGTGCCACCGGCATCGACCTGAACCGTGCCGGCACGCCGCTGCTGGAAATCGTCTCCGAGCCGGACATGCGCAGCGCCAAGGAAGCCGTGGCTTACGTCAAGGCGATCCACGCACTGGTGCGTTACCTGGGCATCTGCGACGGCAACATGGCCGAAGGTTCGCTGCGTTGCGACTGCAACGTGTCGATCCGTCCGAAAGGCCAGGTTGAGTTCGGCACCCGCTGCGAGATCAAGAACGTCAACTCGTTCCGCTTCATCGAGAAGGCGATCAACTCCGAAATCCAGCGTCAGATCGAGCTGATCGAAGACGGCGGCAAAGTGATCCAGCAGACCCGTCTGTACGATCCGAACAAAGACGAAACCCGTCCGATGCGTTCGAAAGAGGAAGCCAACGACTACCGTTACTTCCCCGATCCGGACCTGCTGCCGGTGGTTATCGAAGAATCGTTCCTCGGTGAAGTGCGTGCCACCCTGCCGGAACTGCCTCCGCAGAAACGCGAGCGCTTCCAGGAGCAATTCGGTCTGTCGGTCTATGACGCTAGCGTGCTGGCCACCAGCCGCGAGCAAGCCGACTACTTCGAGAAAGTCGCGAGCATCGGCGGCGACGCCAAACTGGCGGCGAACTGGGTAATGGTCGAGTTGGGCAGCCTGCTCAACAAGCAAGGCCTGGACATCGACGAGTCGCCGGTTTCCGCTGAACTGCTGGGCGGCATGCTGCTGCGCATCAAGGACAACACCATCTCCGGCAAGATTGCCAAGGTTGTGTTCGAGGCAATGGCCAACGGTGAAGGCAGCGCAGACGAGATCATCGAAAAACGCGGCCTCAAGCAGGTTACCGACAGCGGCGCGATCTCGGCCGTGCTCGACGAAATGCTCGCGGCCAACGCCGAGCAAGTTGAACAGTACCGTGCGGCTGATGAAGCCAAACGCGGCAAGATGTTCGGCTTCTTTGTGGGTCAGGCGATGAAAGCGTCGAAAGGCAAGGCCAACCCGCAGCAAGTGAACGAACTGCTGAAAAGCAAGCTCGAAGGCTGACCGCAATTGAGCCAGATCCCAAGCCTGGCTCTATTCCCTGTGGGAGCGAGCTTGCTCGCGAAGGCGTCATGACATTCAACATGAATGCTGAATGTAACGGCCTCTTCGCGAGCAAGCTCGCTCCCACATTGTTATCTGGGAGCTTTCGAATGAAACGTCTGCTCGGCGCCTGCGCCCTGCTCTCTTTACTGGCCGGTTGCGCCAGCACCGACACCATCGACCCGCACGGTTACGACCAGACCGGCGTCGCTTCCTATTACGGTGCCAAGCACCACGGTAAACGCACCGCCAGTGGCGAAGCGTTCAACCAGAATTCCCTGACCGCCGCCCACCGCCAGCTACCCTTTGGCACACGGGTGAAGGTCACCAATCTGAAAAACGATGAATCCGTCGTGGTCCGCATCAACGACCGTGGCCCGCACACCCGTGGGCGCCTGATCGACGTGTCCCGCGAGGCCGCCGAACAGCTCGGCATGCTGCGCAGCGGCACCGCACGGGTTCGCGTGCAAGCCCTCGACTGATGGAGCTCTGACCATTTTCGGACTAGCCGATTTGCCGCTGATCAGCGTGATCGAACTGCTCGCCGGCCTGTGCCTGCTGATCTTCGGCGCCGAACTGATGGTGCGTGCGGCAGTGCGTCTGGCGGCGCGCCTGCATGTGCGGCCACTGATCATCGGTCTGACCATCGTCGCCCTCGGCAGCAGTGCGCCGCAAATGGCCGTCAGCGTGCAAGCTGCTTTGGCGCACAATCCCGATATCGCGGTCGGCAGCGTGGTTGGCAGCAGCATCTTTAACATCCTCGTCACCCTTGGCCTGTCGGCACTGATCATTCCGCTGCGCGTCTCGCGACAACTGGTGCGCCTCGACATTCCGTTGATGATCGGCGCCAGTCTGCTGGTGTTCGTCCTGGCCTGGAATGAAGAAATCGGTCGCTTCGACGGCATGCTGCTGCTCGGTGCATTGGCGCTGTATCTCGGCTTGCTGCTGCGCCAATCGCAACATTCGACGCGGCCGCACTCCGAACAACCTGAAGCGACACAGGCCTCGTGGTTCAGCAGCCTGCTGATGATCATTGCCGGTCTGGCGATGTTGGTATTCGCCGGGCATCTGCTGCTCGGCGCTGCCGTCGTGGTGGCCACCGATCTTGGTTTCTCCGAGCGGGTAATCGGCCTGACCGTGGTCGCCGTCGGCACTTCGCTGCCGGAACTGGCAACCTCGCTGATCGCCGCATTGCGCGGGCAACGCGACATCGCCGTGGGCAACGTGATCGGCGCCAACCTGTTCAATCTGCTCGGGGTGCTCGGCCTGACCGCACTGATTGCGCCGACACCGCTGTCGGTATCGCCGAATGCGCTGGATTTCGACCTGCCGGTGATGCTCGGCGTCGCCGCGCTGTGCCTGCCGGTGTTCTATTCCGGCTATCGGGTAACGCGCGCCGAAGGTTTGTTGCTGCTCGGTTTGTATCTGGTTTACGGGCTGCACGTGGTGTCGTTCACCACCGGCATGCCGCTGGCCGGCAAGCTGGAGCGGCTGATGCTGTTTTATGTCTTGCCGACGCTGTTGACGTTTTTGCTGTTCACGTCGATCCGCGCCTGGCGCCGCCAACACCACAAGAGTGAAAAACCATGACCGAATCGAAGAAGTCCGGGGTTGAAGTCCGCCGCCAGGTAATGGGCGATGCGTTTGTTGATCGCGCGCTGGGCAACGCCACCGAGTTCACCCAGCCGCTGCAGGATTTCGTCAATGAGCATGCCTGGGGTGGCGTGTGGAACCGCGAGGGTCTGCCGCTGAAAACCCGCAGCCTGATCACCCTCGCCGCGCTGACGGCACTGAAGTGCCCGCAGGAGTTGAAAGGCCACGTGCGCGGCGCACTGAACAATGGCTGCACGGTGGACGAGATTCGCGAAGCGCTACTGCATTGCGCGGTGTATGCCGGCGTACCGGCAGCGATTGATGCGTTTCGGGCGGCGCAGGAAGTGATCGACAGTTACGAGAAAAGCTAAAAGATCGCAGCCTTTATATCCACCCACCCCACTGCAAAACGAAAATCCCGACGTTGGTGGTGATCGCCGCCATCAACGTCGTCATCACGATAATCGCCGCCGCCAATTCATGATTGCCCTGCGCCGCGCGGGCCATGACAAAACTCGCCGCCGCCGTCGGGCTGCCGAAGTACAGAAACAGAATCCCCAGTTCCGCCCCGCGAAATCCCCACAGCCACGCGCCGAGCGTCGCCAGCACCGGCAGGCCGACCATCTTCACCAGGCTCGAACTCAGCGCCATATTGCCGCTCTTGCGCAACGCCGCCAGTGACAGCGTGCCGCCAATGCAGATCAACGCCAGTGGCAACGTGGTCTGCGCCAGATACTGACCTGACGTCTCCAGCCAGCCCGGCAAACCGATCTTGAAATAGGCAAACGGCGCCGCCGCGATGACACTGATGATCAGCGGATTGCTGAACACGCTTTTGCAGATGCTCCACGGATCGGACTTGATCACCGGGCTGTACACCGCCAAAACGATGGTCGACAGCGTGTTGTAAAACAGGATCACCAGCGCCGCGAGAATTGCGCCGAGGGAAATGCCGTAATCGCCGTACATGCTTGCCGCCAGCGCGAGACCGATGACGCCGTTATTGCCGCGAAACGCGCCTTGGGTATAAATGCCGCGATCTTCA
Organism: Pseudomonas crudilactis; assembly: GCF_013433315.1. GTDB lineage: Bacteria > Pseudomonadota > Gammaproteobacteria > Pseudomonadales > Pseudomonadaceae > Aquipseudomonas > Aquipseudomonas crudilactis. The sequence continues at coordinate 107,762 of NZ_WXVV01000004.1, forward strand.
CGCGGACATTTGAAAATCGCCCAGCCCCAGGCCAGGGCAAAACTCACCAGCGTGGCGAGGGAGAAGTAGATCAGCAGGGACGGTTGCAATGCTGCGTGCAGGTCGGCATGCAGAATGCCGAGAAACAGCAGCGCCGGCATGGTCACGTTGAACACCAGCGAGGAGGCGGTGTGGATGAAATTGTCGTTGATCCAGTCGATGCGCTTGAGCAGCACACCGAGAAACAGCATGGCAAACACCGGCGCGGTGATGTTCAGGGTTTCGAGGAAAATTGCCAGCATGCCGGGGAGCCTTGGGTGAGCGTCGTTAGTGGCCAATGATAAAGCAAAAGCCCCTCACCCTAGCCCTCTCCCGGAGGGAGAGGGGACCGATCGGGGGATATTGCATAAATCCATCGACCTGAAATGACTTCGTTGAATCCATAATCAACTCGGTATTTCAAGTCGATGTATAGCGCCAGACAACTCGATCAGCCCCTCACCCTAGCTCTCTCCCCGAGGGAGAGGGGACCGATCGGGGGATATTCTAAAAATCCACCGACCTGAAATGACATCGCTGAATCCATAATCGACCCGATTTTTCAGGTCGATGTGCAGCGCAAGACAACTCGGTCGGCCCCCTCTCCCTCCGGGAGAGGGCTGGGGTGAGGGGTAGCTTTTGCCCCCCCCAAACCATCAGGTAATCGGCGCCGGATTGAACAACGTAATGTCGTTATGCAACTTGTGCTTCTCCGCCCACGTCTGCTGCTTGCCGCTCGCAACATCCAGATAGTAGTGAAACAACTCCCAACCCAATTCCTCAATGGTCGCGCGCCCGGTAGCAATCCGCCCGGCATCGATATCGATCAGATCCGGCCAACGCTGCGCCAACTCCGTCCGCGTCGATACCTTCACCACCGGCGCCATCGCCAACCCATACGGCGTGCCACGCCCGGTGGTGAACACATGCAGGTTCATCCCCGCCGCCAACTGCAACGTGCCGCAGACAAAATCACTGGCCGGCGTCGCACAGAAAATCAGCCCCTTCTGCTTGAACCGCTCGCCCGGGCCGAGTACGCCATTAATAGCACTGCTACCGGATTTGACGATCGAACCCAGCGACTTCTCGACAATGTTCGACAGTCCGCCCTTCTTGTTGCCCGGCGTGGTGTTGGCGCTGCGATCCGCTTCACCCTTGGCCAGATAACGGTCGTACCAGTCCATCTCACGCACCAATTCCTCGGCAACGGTTTTGCTTTCGGCGCGTGAAGTCAGCAGGTAAATCGCATCGCGCACTTCGGTGACTTCGGAAAACATCACCGTCGCCCCGGCGCGCAGCAGCAAGTCCGAGGCATAGCCCAGCGCCGGGTTGGCGGTGATCCCGGAAAACGCATCGCTGCCACCGCACTGCATGCCCAGGATCAGCTCGGACGCCGGCACGGTTTCGCGACGGCGCAGGTCGAGTTTCTTCAGGCGCACTTCAGCCAAGTTCATGATCTGTTCGATCATCTCGGTAAAACCGTGACTGGAATCCTGCAAGCGATACAGCCACGGATCGCTGAGATCCACCGACGCATCGTCCTCGTGCATCACCTGCCCGGCCTGCAATTTCTCGCAGCCGAGACTGATCACCAACGCTTCGCCACCGAGATTCGGGTTGCGCGCCAGATTGCGCACGGTGCGAATCGGGATGTAAGCATCAGTGGCGGTGATCGCCACGCCGCAGCCGTAACTGTGGGTCAGTGCCACCACGTCATCGACGTGCGGATACTTCGGCAGCAGTTCTTCCTTGATTCGTTTCACCGCGTGATCGAGCACGCCGGTGACGCACTGCACCGTGGTGGTAATGCCGAGAATATTGCGCGTGCCGACGGTGCCGTCAGCGTTGCGGTAACCCTCGAAGGTGAAGCCTTCCAGCGGTGCCTGTGCGTCCGGCACCTCGGTGGACAGCGGCAAGCTGTCCAGCGGCGGCGCGGTCGGCATGCGCAGTTGATCTTCCTTGACCCAACTGCCACGGCGAATCGGCTGCAACGCGTAGCCAATCACCTGACCGTAGCGAATCACCTGGCCGCCCTCGGGAATGTCTTCGAGGGTGACCTTGTGGCTCTGCGGCACAAATTCCAGCGTCACCAGGCCATCGGCAAACTCAGTGCCGGCCGGTGCGCCCTGGTCGTTGACCACGACCACCACATTGTCCCGCTCGTGCAGGCGGATGTGGCGCGGCGAGTCGGAATGTTCAATCAACTGCATGACGCCGCTCCTCAGGAATGCGCTTGGGACAATTTACCGCTGGCTTCAACACCGCCGTTGGTTGGTGGCTCTTTGAGTACCACACGTTTGATCGGGCCGACGATGACCAGATAGCTGAACACCGCCACCAGTGCGTTGGCACCGACAAACACCAGCGCCCACTTGAACGAACCGGTGGAGCTGATGATGTAGCCAATCACGATCGGCGTGGTAATCGAAGCGATGTTGCCGAAGGTGTTGAACAGGCCACCGCTCAGACCGGCGATCTGTTTGGGCGAGGTGTCGGAAACCACCGCCCAGCCCAGTGCGCCAACGCCTTTGCCGAAGAAGGCCAGGGCCATGAAGCCAACGACCATCCATTCAACTTCTACATAGTTGCAGGCAACGATGCTGCTGGAAACCAGCAGGCCGGCAATGATCGGCGCTTTGCGGGCGAAGGTCAGCGAGTGGCCCTTGCGCAGCAGGTAGTCGGAAATCACCCCGCCAAGTACGCCGCCGATAAAGCCGCAGATTGCCGGCAACGAGGCGATGAAACCAGCCTTGAGAATGGTCATGCCACGCTCTTGCACCAGATACACAGGGAACCAGGTCAGGAAGAAATAGGTGATGCCGTTGATGCAGTATTGACCCAGATACACACCGAGCATCATGCGGTTGGTCAGCAACTGACGGATGTAATCCCACTTCGGACCGTCGGACTTTTTGCCCTTCTGGTCCATGTCGACCATGCCGCCGTTTTCAGCGATGTGTTTGAACTCGGCTTCGTTGATACGCGGGTGTTCACGCGGGCTGTGGATAACCTTCAGCCAGATGCCCGAGAAGACAATACCGAACAGGCCCATGACGATGAACACGTGCTCCCAGCCAAAGGAGTAAACGATCCAGCCCATCAGCGGTGCGAACAACACGGTGGCAAAGTATTGCGCCGAGTTGAAGATTGCCGAAGCGGTGCCACGTTCCGCGGTCGGGAACCACGCCGCGACAATGCGCGCGTTGCCGGGGAACGAAGGCGCTTCAGCCAGACCGACCAGGAAGCGCAGCATGAACAGCGCAACAATGGCCGTGGACATGCCGAACTCACCGACAAAGCCTTGCAGCACGGTGAACAGCGACCAGGTGAAGATGCTCAAGGCATAGACTTTTTTCGAACCGAAGCGATCGAGCAGCCAGCCGCCGGGGATTTGCCCGGCCACGTAGGCCCAACCGAATGCGGAGAAGATATAGCCGAGGGTGACTGCGTCGATGCCCAGATCTTTTTGCAGGCTGGAACCGGCGATGGCGATCGTGGCGCGGTCGGCGTAGTTGATCGTGGTCACCAGAAACAGCATGAGCAGGATCAAATAGCGGACGTGAGTCGGCTTGGACGATTGCATGTAGATGTACTCCCACTGATTATTTTTATGCGGGTAAAACATTCTTTGGTCTTGTGCCGCGCAGGGCCTCAGGCGAAGGCCCGGCGCGGGTGCAGCGGGTTACGATCCGATGTAGGCAGTTTTTACAACCGTGTAAAACTCTTGCGCATAGCGGCCTTGCTCACGTGATCCATAGGATGAACCTTTACGGCCACCGAACGGAACGTGGTAATCCACACCAGCGGTCGGCAGATTGACCATGACCATCCCGGCTTGCGAATGGCGCTTGAAGTGGTTGGCGTACTTCAGCGAAGTCGTCGCGATACCCGCCGACAGACCGAACTCGGTGTCGTTGGCCATCGCCAGCGCCGCGTCGTAATCGGCCACGCGAACGATGTTGGCCACCGGGCCGAAGATCTCTTCGCGGCTGATGCGCATCGACGCTTCGCTGTCGGCAAACAGGGTTGGCGCGAGGAAGTAACCTTCGGTGTCACACGTCACCAAGCCACCGCCGCTGACCAGACGCGCACCTTCGGACTGACCGATGTCGATGTACTTCATGTCCTGTTCAAGCTGCGCTTGCGAAACCACTGGACCGATGTCGGTACCGGATTTCAGCGCGTGGCCGACCTTGATCGACTTCATGCGCTCGGCCATGGCTTCAACGAACTTGTCATGAATCCCGGCGGTGACAATCAAACGGCTCGACGCGGTGCAACGCTGACCGGTGGAGTAGAACGCGCTCTGCACCGACAGCTCGACCGCTTGTTTGAGGTCGGCGTCGTCGAGAATGATCTGCGGGTTCTTGCCGCCCATTTCCAGCTGAACCTTGGCCTGACGCGAAACGCAGTTGACCGCGATCTGACGACCCACACCGACCGAACCGGTGAAGCTGATGCCATCGACTTTCGGGCTCTGCACGAGAGCATCACCGACCACGCGACCGCTGCCCATCACCAGGTTGAACACGCCGGCCGGGAAGCCTGCGCGGGAGATGATTTCCGCCAGCGCCCAAGCGCAACCCGGCACCAGATCGGCCGGTTTCAGCACTACACAGTTGCCGTAGGCCAACGCAGGAGCAATTTTCCACGCAGGAATGGCGATCGGGAAGTTCCACGGGGTGATCAGACCGACCACACCCAGCGCTTCGCGGGTTACTTCAACGTTGACACCCGGACGCACCGACGGCACGTAGTCGCCGGACAGACGCAGGCATTCACCGGCGAAGAATTTGAAGATGTTGCCGGCGCGGGTCACTTCGCCGATGGCTTCGGGCAGAGTCTTGCCCTCTTCCCGGGCCAGCAGGGTGCCGAGTTCTTCGCGACGGGCAAGAATTTCCGTGCCGATTTTATCCAGCGAATCGTGACGGGCCTGGATACCCGAAGTCGAATAGGCCGGGAATGCCGCGCGGGCGGCGTCGATGGCGGCATTAACCTGAGTCAGATCAGCCTTGGCGTAATCGCCGATGGTGTCGCTCAGTTCCGACGGGTTGATGTTGGCCGAGTAGTCGGCACCGGCAACCCATTCGCCGTTGATGTAGTTGTCGTAGCGTTTTGCATTTGTCACAGGGGCAGCCCTCAAAACTAAAAGCCTTTACGCAAAAAGCCGCTGATTACTCAGCGGCCGCGTTTTTGTCGGGTGTTACTGCGCACCTTGCTTGTCGATCAGCGCAGCGAGCATTTCGTACTCTTCGCCAGTCAGATCGGTCAGCGGCGCCCGCACCGGGCCTGCGTCATAGCCGGCGATTTTCGCGCCTGCCTTGACGATGCTCACGGCATAACCGGCCTTGCGGTTGCGGATGTCGAGGTACGGCAGGAAGAAGTCGTCGATGATCTTGCCAACGGTAACGTGATCTTCACGAGCGATCGCGTGGTAGAAGTCCATCGCGGTTTTCGGGATGAAGTTGAACACCGCCGAGGAGTAGACCGGCACGCCCAGCGCCTTGTAGGCAGCGGCATAGACTTCGGCGGTCGGCAGACCACCCAGGTAGCTGAAGCGATCACCGAGGCGGCGACGGATCGACACCATCAACTCGATATCGCCCAGACCATCCTTGTAGCCGATCAGGTTCGGGCAGCGCTCGGCCAGACGTTCCAGCAGCGGCGCGGTCAAGCGGCAAACGTTGCGGTTGTAAACGACGACGCCGATGTTGACCGATTTACACACGGCTTCAACGTGAGCGGCAACACCGTCCTGGCTCGCTTCGGTCAGGTAGTGCGGCAGCAACAACAGACCTTTGGCGCCCAGACGCTCGGCTTCCTGAGCGTATTCGATGGCCTGACGGGTCGAACCACCGACACCGGCGAGGATCGGCACGCTGGTTTCGCAAGTGTCGACGGCAGTCTTGATGATTTCCGAGTATTCGCTGGCGGCGAGGGAGAAGAACTCACCGGTGCCGCCGGCGGCGAACAAGGCTGAAGCGCCATACGGAGCCAGCCATTCCAGGCGTTTGATGTAGCCCGCGCGGTTGAAATCGCCCTGCGCGTTGAAATCGGTCACCGGGAAAGACAGCAGGCCGGCAGAGAGGATGGACTTCAGTTCTTGTGGATTCATTATTCGAACACCCTGGTAGCAACGTTTTTTGTGAGTGGACCGTTCAGCCTTCGCCGAAGTTGTAGGTCATCGTACAACTTAAATAATAACCGTCAACTGCATTTCATCGTTGTGGGTGTTTTTTTGTCGGACAAAACTGTTTAAGGCTTGCCAGGACTCGTCGCAAAGCCCCGCGTTTGAAGGGTTTTAGCGCGGAAATGTCTGGTCAAGATTCGTTTACTGAACGCTGGAGAAACGCCGGGTAAGGTGCGACGACTGCCACGAAGGATCGTGGCGGACCTTCGAAGGAAACCGAAATGTTTGTGAATTATGCTGCGCCGACCCTCGCGCAAATGACCTCTTCTGCCGCAGGCATCCTCACCCTGCAGCTATCCGTGCTACCCGATGTATTGATCGTAGAGGTCCCGGATTCGAGCGATTTTCCGGCGAACTGGAGTGTTTATCCGATTCTCGGCAACGACCCTGAGGAGCCCGAATGGGCCGGTGAAGAAGTGGACACTGGCACCTGGGACGATGCCGAGGACGAGATGGAGAAATTGACGGGGATCGAGTTGCAGATTCCCAAAGAGGCGCTGCATCCGTACCTCAATACGGATGTCGAATTGCGTTACAAGTTTGTCGATGAGTCGAGCATGGAACCGTTTTCGCAGGCGGTGACGTTACGGATCAAGGCCTGACCGCTTAACCCCGCTGCGCCTGCGCCTCTTCATGGGCCTGGCGCAGTCTTTCACGGCTGTTGGTCAAATGCAGACGCATCGCCGCACGCGCTGCATCGGAATCCTGACGGGCAATCGCGTCGTAGATTTCTTCGTGTTCGCGGCTCAGGCGGCTCATGTAGTGCTGCTGATCATCGTGAGCCAGTCGCGCCGAGTTCAGCCGCGTACGCGGAATGATGCTGGTGCCCAGGTGGGTCATGATGTCGGTGAAGTAGCGATTGCCGGTGGACAGGGCGATTTCCAGATGGAAAGCAAAGTCTGAAGCCACAGCATCGCTGGCGTGGGCAGCACTTTCGTTGAGTGCATCGAGGGCGGCGCGCATGGTCGCCAGTTGCTCGGCGCTGCGACGTTGCGCGGCAAGGCCGGCAGACTCGACTTCGAGGCTGATGCGCAATTCGAGAATGGCCAGCACATCACGCAGGGTGACGACGGTGGCCGGGTCGATACGGAAACCGCTCGGGCTCGGCGTGTCGAGCACGAAGGTGCCGATGCCGTGACGGGTTTCCACCTGGCCGGCCGCCTGCAAACGGGAAATCGCCTCGCGCACCACGGTGCGGCTGACGCCATGGGCTTCCATGATCGCCGACTCGGTGGGCAGTTTGTCACCGCGCTTGAGCAGGCCATCGCGGATCTGCTCGCTCAGCACCGTCACCAGTTCCTGGGCCAGGCTGCGGCGCTTGCGCGGGAGACGCGGGGTTTCGATCAGGTTTTCCATGGTGTGCATCTAGTCTCGAAAATTCGGCTTGTGGGCATCATAGCTCAAGCGGGTTGTACGATCACTTTCCGGTTTACATCGCTTTATGTAGGAGTGAGCCTGCTCGCGATGACGTCCGCACATTCAACTTCAATGTGACTGACCCAACGCGATCGCGAGCAGGCTCACTCCTACAGGGGTTTAGCGGTGATCAGGCAGTCACGGTTTGTTCAACCAAATGGCCGCTGTCGATCCGCACGTGCCGTGGATGGAAGCGTTTCAGACTGCTGCGATGGCCGACGCTGACAATGCTCAGCCCCGGTATCTGATCAATCAACGCCTGATACAGCGTCGCCTCGTCTTCCTCGTCCATCGCCGAAGTCGCTTCATCCATGTACAGCCACTGCGGTGCGTACAGCAACGCGCGAGCGAAGGCCAGTCGTTGCTGCTCGCCCGGCGAGAGCATGCGTTGCCAGTGATTGGCCTCGTCCAGCCGCGTGACCAGATGCGGCAGACGGCAGGTTTCCAGCACTTGTGCATAACGTTCCGGCGCGTAAGTGTCGCCCGGTTGTGGATAACTCAAAGCCTCGCGCAGCGTGCCGATCGGCAGATACGGCTTTTGCGGCAGGAACAGATAACGTGCTGCCGGCAAGCGAATGTTGCCGTGGCCCGCTGGCCACAAATGGCCCATTGCTCGCAACAGCGTCGACTTGCCGCTGCCCGAACGCCCGCTGAGCATCACTCGCTCGCCCGCTTCGACGGTCATGTCGGCGCTGGTCAGCAAATGACGACCATCGGCCAGATCCAGACCGAGGTTGTGCACCTTCAATTCACTGCCCTGATTCTGCACATCGATGGCCGGCACGCGCTGCTCGTTGTCGCTCATGGCCTGACGGAAACTCAGCAGACGATCACAGGTGGCGCGCCAGGACGCGAGGCTCTGGTACGCACTGATGAACCAGCTGAAACTCTCCTGCACGTTGCCGAATGCCGAACTGATCTGCATCAGTTCACCCAGTTCGATCTTGCCGGAAAGGTAACGCGGCGAAGCCACAATGAACGGAAAGATAATGGCCGCCTGGCTGTAACCGGCGGTGAAGAAGGTCAGGCGCTTGGACACTTTCATGATGTCCCAGAAGTTGTGCCAGACATTCCCGAAGCGAGCGCTCAATCGGCGGTTCTCGTTCGGTTCGCCGTTGTACAACGCGATGCTTTCGGCATTTTCGCGAATCCGCACCATGGAAAAACGCAGGTCAGCTTCGAAGCGTTGTTGTTGGTTGTTCAGTCCGATCAAGCGACGACCAATCAAATGCGTCAGCCAACTGCCCACCACCGCATACACCAGCACGCACCAGAACATGTAGCCGGGAATGGTGATGCCATAGACTTCGATACTGCCCGACACGCCCCACAAAATGATCGAGAACGACACCAGACTGACGATATTGCGCAGCAGCCCGATGCCCAGTTCAAGGGTGTTGGAGGTGAAGTTGTTGAGGTCCTCGGAAATCCGCTGATCCGGGTTATCGGTGTAACCGCCCTGCTCCAGCTGGTAGTAATTCTTGTCGGCGAGCCAACGCGAGAAATGCTTTTCAGTGAGCCAGGCACGCCAGCGAATGGTCAGCATCTGCGTCAGGTAGAGCCGATACACCGCACCGACAATAGCCACCGCCGCAATGCCGCAGAAATACAGAATCAAGCGCCAGAACGCCGCTTCGTCCTTCTTTTGCAGCGCGTTGTAGAAATCCTTGTACCAGGTGTTGAACCACACCGAGATGCCCACGCTCAGCAGCGAGAGCGCGATCACCGCAATCAGCAGCGTCCAGGCCTTGCCCTTCTCTTCACTGCGCCAGTACGGCGTGATGATCGCCCACACCTTGCGAAAAAACTGCCCGCGCACAGCATCGTTGACCGCGGAATATTCAGCGTTCTGATTCATGGATAAGGCTCGATATAGAAAAGAACAGACACGCACCGATCATAGTAGATCGGTGCGTTTTATCGCGAGGGCTGGCGATAGTCGTTCAGCGCAGGTTCAGCGACGAACCGGGCGCTTCTGCAGTTTGCGCTGCAGAGTGCGACGGTGCATGCCCAGGGCGCGGGCAGTGGCGGAGATGTTGCCTTCGTGTTCGGTGAGCACGCGCTGGATGTGTTCCCACTGCAGACGGTCAACCGACATCGGGTTTTCCGGCACCAGACTGTCGAGGTCGGCGTGCTCGGACAGCAACGCGGCCAGCACGTCGTCGGCATCGGCCGGTTTGCACAGGTAGTTGCAGGCGCCGCGCTTGATCGCTTCGACCGCCGTGGCAATGCTCGAATAACCGGTGAGGATCACCACGCGCATTTCCGGGTCCAGTTCCAGCAGTTTGGGCAGCAGCACCAGACCGGAGTCGCCGTCCATTTTCAGGTCGAGCGCGGCGTAATCAGGTAGATCGGCCTGGGCAATGGTCAGGCCTTCTTCGGCCGAGCCGGCAGTGCTGACGCGAAAGCCACGACGAGCCATGGCACGGGCCATCACTCGGGTGAACGTTGCGTCGTCGTCGACCAGCAGCAAATGCGGCAGTTCTTCGCCTTCGACTTGGATTTCGTCACTCATGTTGGTCTCCTCGGGCGCCGTGGGGCAGGCGCAGCTCGGTGAGCGTGCCGCCTTCCTCATGACTATAGAGTTTCACTGAGCCGCCGGCGCGTGTCACGCTGGCCTTGCTCAAAAACAGGCCAAGGCCGAAACCTTTGCCCTTGGTGGTAAAAAACGGTTTGCCGATCTGTTCGGCGATGGCCAGCGGCACACCAGCGCCGTGGTCACGAATGCTGATGGTCAGGTTCTCGACGTCCCAGTCCAGGGTCACCTTGAGGTTTTCCGGGCAGGCATCGGCGGCGTTGTTGAGCAAATTAAGCAGCGCCTGAGTCAGATCCGGCGGCGGCGCCATGCGCGGCACGGCGCCCTGACCGAGGCGGTGGAAGCGGTAACTGGCCTCCGGACGCATCAGGTGCCAGCGGTTCAACGCTTCGTCGAGCCAGTCGGTGACGTCCTGCATCTCGACAGCCAGACGCCGGTTGGCTTCAGCGGCACGCACCAGTTGCTGCAAGGTTTCCTTGCAGAGCTTGACCTGATCCTGCAGCACCTTCAGATCATCCTGCAGCATTGGGTCGGGATGATCCTGCTGCATTTCCTTGAGCAACACGCTCATGGTCGCCAGCGGTGTGCCCAGTTCATGGGCGGCGCCGGCGGCCTGGGTGGCGACGGCGAGCAATTGCTGATCGCGCAAGCCTTCTTCGCGACGAATCGCCCGTAATTCTTCCTGACGACGCAACTCTTCGGCCATGCGCGCGGCGAAGAAGGTGATCACCGCCGCGGCGAGCGCGAAGCTCAGCCACATGCCGTAGATCTGCAGGTTTTCGCGGGCCACCGGCAAGGTTTCCAGCGGATAGAACCGCGTCAACATCACGGTGTACAGCGCCAGTGCGATACCGGAGAGGATTACCGAATAGCGCCACGGCAGCGTCACCGCAGCGATGGTCAGCGGCACCAGATAATAGGAAACAAAGGGGTTGGTCGAACCACCGGAGAAGTACAGCAGCGCACTGTGGATCACCAGATCACAGGCCAGTTGCAGCGCATATTCGAGTTCGGTCACCGGCCACGAGGTGCGCAACCGCACGGCGGTAAACACGCAGAGCAGCGTCGAGCAGCCAAGGGTCATCGCCAGTTGCACCCACGGCAACGGCAGCAGTTGCAGCCAGTAGGCCAGGCCTACGGAGCCGGCCTGCGCGGCAAGCACCAGGGTGCGGATGAAAGTCAGCCGCCAGAGGTTCTGGCGAGTGGCGGATGTCAGTTGTACGGGGGCGAGCATGAGCTCTCCTGATGAGCGCTCCAGGCGGATCGCACGGAGTATAACCAAGCCACGCGCCCGAGAGGCGAAAGTGCGGCAAACGACCACATGGCGAAAACATATTCGGCGGCTATAAGGACCTCTTCGCGAGCAAGCTCGCTCCTACCTTTGAAATGCATTCCCCTGTGGGAGCGAGCCTGCTCGCGAATGGCTGCGCAGCAGCCCCGTCGATGTGTATAGAAGTTGTAACTGGGCGAACCAGCTCATAAAAGCTAGAGTCTGATGGTTTCACGCAGGCCCCCCGAACTATCACCTGCGCCCTCATCAAGGAGCTTTCATGCACACATTTCGCCGCAGCGCCGCCCTTCTCGCCCTGACCGTCGGCAGCATCGCCAGCCTTCCGGCCCTGGCCGCCGATGAGCTGCACTACAACCAGATCTCCCTGCGCGCCGAAGTCAGCACGGAAGTGGCCCGCGACCTGATGATCGTCACCCTCTACACCGAAGAGCAAAATACCGACCCGGCCAAACTTGCCGCCGACGTCAGCACCACCATGAACAAGGCCTTGGCCCAGGCCAAGCAAGTCAAAGACATCACCCTGCGCCAGGGCAGCCGCAACAGCTACCCGATCTACGACACCAAAGGCCAGAAGATCACCGGCTGGCGTGAACGCGCCGAACTGCGCCTGGAAAGCGCCGACTTCGCCGCCCTGTCCAAACTCACCGGCGAACTGTTGGGCGATCTGAAGATGGGCGGCATGGACTTCGCCATCGCCGACCCGACCCGCAAATCCAGTGAAGACCAGTTGCTCAAAGAAGCCGTGACCGCCTTCAAGGCCCGCGCCCAACTGGCCACCGATGCACTGGGCGGCAAGGGCTACAAAATCGTCAATCTGAACCTCAACAGCAACGGTTATCCACAACCGTACCTGCGCGCGCCGATGATGATGAAAGCGGCGGCCATGGATTCGGCGCCGGTGACCCCGGAAGTTGAAGCGGGCACCAGCCAGGTGAGCATGACCGCTGATGGTTCGATTGAAGTTTTGATGCAGTGATTTGATTTGATTTGAGCTGAATGAAAAACCGCCGATCGGTGAATGTTCGGCGGTTTTTTTGTGCCTGGGATTTGCTGTGGATGAACCACCGTCTTCGCGAGCAAGCTCGCTCCCACAGTTTGAAATGCATTCCACCTGTGGGAGCGAGCTTGCTCGCGAAGAACGATAACGCGGTTTCAGTTCTGCGGATCAACCCGATCCAGCGCCCGATTAACCGCCAGCTCGGCCAGCATGATGATCTGCTGAATCGCCAACGCCGTATTGCGCTCAGGCCGGCCCAACTGATCGGCAAAGTTACCGGTTAACGTGTTCGCCGAAGCGAGTGACTCACAGGCATGCGCCAGCAGGCTTTCGGTGTCGATGTTTGGTTGGATCAGGAACATCGTGCTGGGCTGCCGGGGTTTGACCGGGTCGGGGCTGAGGTAGAAATCCAGGGCGCGCTTGATGGCTTCGCGGGTTTTGATCTGGTCGTCGGCGCGGATGGCGTCTTCGAGTGGGGTATCGAGGGGTGGGTCAGGTATCAATTTATCCATGGAAAATTTCCTTATGAACTGACGCCATTCATTTCCGATCTCACTCGAGAAATGAGGTGGCAACTATGTACGGAGTGAGATTACCGGTAAGGAAACCAACCCGGCCGGACAAAAGTCCGCCCGTACATAGCCGCCATAAAAACTGCTGACAGCATGAGCTGGCGGCGATTATGGAGGGGGTTGTGCAGGTTTCCAAATTCAATAACCGGGAATCTCACCTCCCGATCGCTGAGTCTTCAGCGACAGCCAAAGACTAGAGAGCCCACGTCCGACGGACAACCTGAAAACCTTGTGGGAAGATTCTGGTTATTTGACACAAATTTAAACAGCCAAAAGCCAACCCTCACCCTAGCCCTCTCCCAGAGGGAGAGGGGACTGACCGTGGTGTTTGGGAGAGTTACGCCGACGTGAAATACCGAGCCGAACTCAGATTCTGAAACAGATCAAAAGCCCCTCACCCTAGCCCTCTCCCGGAGGGAGAGGGGACTGACCGTGGTGTTTGGGAGAGTTACGCCGACGTGAAATACCGAGCCGAACTCAGATTCTGAAACAGATCAAAAGCCCCTCACCCTAGCCCTCTCCCGGAGGGAGAGGGGACTGATCGCGTGGACTGGAGGAGATACGCCGACTCGGGATACCGAGTCGAACTCAGATTCTGCAACAGATCAAAAGCCCCTCACCCTAGCCCTCTCCCGGAGTGAGAGGGGACTGACCGAGGTGTTTGGGAGAACTACGCCGACGTGCGATACCGCGTCGAACTGAGGCTTTGAAAAACACACAAATCGGCCCCCTCTCCCTCCGGGAGAGGGCTGGGGTGAGGGGCAAACCCACCACAAATCAAAAGGCCGAACACCCGCGCTCTTCACCACTCAATAGGCCGAGTGTCAGCTCGCCTGCTCTTGATCTTGATCCACGGGCGACGTCGGAAGGCTGAGTGGAGGGATTGATCCGGGCGTGGGAGCGCAGCGACCGTTGGGCGCAGCCAAACACAGCGGGAGTAGGTGCAGCGAAGCAAACCGGAGACGCTGCGCCCGGATCGATCCCGGAGCGAAGGAACCCCGAGCCCCAGCGAGCGGGCCGCACGTAGGAGCAAGCCTTTTTGGTTACTTTTTCGGCGTCTGGAAAAAGTGACCCGCCGTAAGGGCGGAACCCTAAGCCGCCATAACCGAAGCAACGGATATACACCCAATAAAAAACGCCAAGATATACCGAGATAGACACTCCCCCGAGAAAAACGATATTTCCGATACCCCGCTATTCCCCGCTAATCTCAACCAACAACCACCTCCAATCTTCCCGGGGACTCCATGCCAAGATTCACCCTAAAACCGCTCCTGATCTCCCTGGCCCTGGCCACAATCGCCCCGCTAGCCAACGCCGCCACCACCCTGGTCTACTGCTCCGAAGCCAGCCCCGCAGGCTTCGACCCCAGCCAATACACCAGCGGCACCGACTTCGACGCCTCCGCCGAAACCGTCTTCAACCGCCTCACCCAATTCAAACGCGGCGGCACCGACATCGAACCCGGCCTGGCAACAAAATGGGACATCTCCAACGACGGCCTGCAATACACCTTCCACCTGCGCCAAAACGTCAAATTCCACACCACCGACTACTTCAAACCCACCCGCGACTTCAACGCCGACGACGTCCTCTTCACCTTCCAGCGCCTGCTCGACCCGGACAACGCCTTCCGCAAGGCCTACCCCGCCGAATCCCCCTACTTCACCGACATGGGCCTCAACACCACGATCAAATCGGTAGAAAAACTCGACGAGCAAACCGTGCGCTTCAACCTCAACAACGTCGACGCCGCGTTCGTGCAAAACCTCGCCATGAGCTTTGCCTCGGTGCAATCAGCCGAATACGCCGCCCAACTGTTGAAAGAAGGCAAAGCCGCCGACCTCAACCAGAAGCCGATCGGCACCGGCCCGTTCGTGTTCAAGCGCTACCAGAAGGATTCGCAAATCCGCTACACCGCCAACCAGGCCTACTGGAAACCCGAAGATGTGAAGATCGACAACCTGATCTTCTCGATCACCCCGGACGCCGCCGTACGCCTGCAAAAACTCAAGGCCGGTGAATGCCAGGTCAGCGGCTACCCACGCCCGGCCGACATCGAAGTGATGGAAAAAGACCCGAACCTGCGCGTGCTCAAGCAGGCCGGTTTCAACCTCGGCTTCCTCGCCTATAACACCACCCACGCACCACTCGATCAGCTAAAAGTGCGTCAGGCGCTGGACATGGCCATCGACAAACCGGCGATCATCAAAGCCGTCTACCAGAGCGCCGGCCAGTTGGCGCAAAACGCCTTGCCGCCAGCGCAATGGTCGTATGACCCGACCATCAAGGATGCCCCTTACGACCCGGCAAAAGCACGGGTGCTACTTAAAGAAGCAGGGGTTGCACCGGGTACAACCATCAACCTTTGGGCGATGACAGTACAGCGCGCTTCGAACCCGAATGCGCGGATGTCGGCGCAGATGATCCAGCAGGATTGGGAGAAGATCGGCATCAAGGCCAACATCGTCAGCTACGAATGGGGCGAGTACATCAAACGCGCGAAAAATGGCGAACACGACGCCATGATTTATGGTTGGACAGGTGACAATGGTGACCCGGACAACTGGCTTGGCGTGCTCTACAGCTGCGCGGCGGTGAAAGGCAGCAACTATGCCAAATGGTGCGATCCGGCCTACGACAAACTGGTGCAACAGGCCAAGTTGTCCACCGACAAAGATCAACGGGTAAAACTGTATCAACAGGCGCAACTGATCCTTAAACAGCAAGTGCCGATCACGCCGATTGCCAACTCCACGGTGTTCCAGCCGCTGCGCAAGGAAGTCACTGACTTCCGGATCAGCCCGTTCGGTCTAACCCCCTTCTATGGCGTGGGTATAAATAAGTAACACCGAGCCCCAAGGCGGCGCGCACAACGTGACCAGCGCACCGTTTTGGGGCTTGTTTTGCACCGTAAAAACCACCCGCAAACGGTCAAATGCGTCAGAAGTTATACAGATGCGACATTAAGGTACGTTCGTGCCACGCTTTGATGCCGGCAGTCACTCTGGATCTTGCAATGGGTATGGCCCCTGCATAAGTATCCGCAGGCACGACTCACGAGGTCGTACCTCACAACTAAAAAATGACAACAAATCATGAGGCCAACATGCTTAAACACGCGGTCATTCCGTTTTTAGTCGGCGCAGGCTTGTTAGCCTCCGCACCTTTCGCATCCGCTGCGACTAACCTGGTGTTCTGCTCCGAAGGCAGCCCGGCCGGTTTCGACCCAGGCCAGTACACCACCGGAACCGACTTCGACGCCTCAGCCGAAACCATGTTCAACCGTCTGACCCAGTTCGAGCGCGGCGGCACCGCCGTGATTCCTGGTCTGGCGACCAAGTGGGACATTTCCGACGACGGCCTGACTTACACCTTCCACCTGCGTGAAGGCGTCAAGTTCCACACCACCCCGTATTTCAAGCCGACTCGTGAGTTCAACGCCGACGACGTGCTGTTCACCTTTAATCGCATGATTAACAAGGATGATCCGTTCCGTAAGGCGTACCCGACCGAATTCCCGTACTTCACCGACATGGGGATGGACACCAACATCACCAAGATCGATAAAGTCGACGACCACACCGTCAAGTTCACTCTGAAAGAAGTCGACGCTGCGTTCATCCAGAACATGGCCATGAGCTTCGCCTCGGTACAGTCCGCCGAGTACGCAGCGCAGCTGCTGAAAGAGGGCAAGGCTGCCGACATCAACCAGAAGCCGATCGGCACTGGCCCGTTCGTGTTCAAGAGCTACCAGAAAGATTCCAACATCCGCTACACCGGCAACAAGGACTACTGGAAGCCGGATGACGTGAAGATCGACAACCTGATCTTCGCCATCACCACCGACCCGTCGGTACGTATTCAGAAGCTGAAAAAGAACGAGTGCCAGGTCACCCTGTTCCCGCGTCCAGCCGATCTGAAAGCGTTGAAAGAAGACAAGACCCTGAAGATGCCTGACCAGGCTGGCTTCAACCTGGGTTACATCGCCTACAACGTGATGGACAAGGTCAAGGGCAGCAACGAAGCGAACCCACTGGCTGACCTGCGCGTACGTCAGGCGCTGGACATGGCGGTGAACAAGCCGCAGATCATCGATTCGGTTTACCAGGGCGCCGGCCAACTGGCCGTCAACGCCATGCCGCCGACCCAATGGTCCTACGACACCACCATCAAGGACGCCAAGTACGATCCTGAGAAAGCCAAACAGCTGCTCAAGGAAGCCGGCGTCAAGGAAGGTACCGAGATCGTGCTGTGGGCGATGCCGGTTCAGCGTCCGTACAACCCGAACGCCAAACTGATGGCTGAAATGCTCCAGTCCGACTGGGCCAAGATCGGCTTGAAAGTGAAGATCACCAGCTACGAGTGGGGCGAGTACATCAAGCGCTCCAAAGGTGGCGAGAACCAGGCCATGATCATTGGCTGGAGCGGTGACAATGGTGATCCGGACAACTGGCTGAACGTGCTGTTCGGTTGCGACTCGCTCAGCGGCAACAACTTCTCCAAGTGGTGCGACAAGAAGTTCGACGGCCTCGTCAAAGAAGCCAAGCGCACGACCGATCAGGGCAAGCGCACTGAACTGTACAAACAGGCGCAACACGTCCTCAAAGATGCAGTTCCAATGACACCTATCGCTCACTCGACGGTGTATCAACCCATGCGCGCCAACGTGCAGGACTTCAAGATCAGCCCATTTGGCTTGAACTCCTTCTACGGCGTCAGCGTCAGCAAATAAGGCACTGCAACGGCGACGTTTTTGACGTCGCCGTTGTTTTACCTGCCGGGAATTTAGGAATTTGCCTACAGCCAATTCCACTGCGGACTACCGCAGCGGTATAGGACGCGTCGCCTTTTCCTACGAGCTTTAAGGCATTTACGCATTTACTGCCAGGACCGCGGCCCCTACCGTCGGGTACTGACCAGTTTCTGCGTGGGCCACCGGTTTGCCGTACGTACTGGATTGAGCTCGATGCAGCCAAAACGTCTCCGGATGAGACGACGGCGCATTGAACAACACTAAAAAAGAGGGAGCGTCATGCGCCATACCTTGATTTTTTCCGCAATGCTGAGCGCCGGCCTGTTGGCCGCCTCGTCCGCCAGTTTCGCCGCCAGCAAAAGTCTGGTGTTCTGCTCTGAAGGCAGCCCGGCGGGTTTCGACACCGCGCAGTACACGACAGCGACGGATAACGACGCCGCCGAACCGATCTACAACCGTCTGGTCGAGTTCGAAAAAGGCGCGACCAATGTCGTACCTGGTCTGGCGACCATGTGGGACATTTCCGAGGATGGTCTCAAGTACACCTTTCACCTGCGTGAAGGTGTGAAGTTTCATACAACGCCGTATTTCAAACCGACCCGCGACATGAACGCCGACGACGTGCTGTTCACGTTTAATCGCATGCTCGATGCACAGCAACCCTTCCGTAAGGCTTATCCGACCGAGTTCCCGTATTTCAACGGCATGAGCCTGAACAAGAACATCGCCAAGGTCGAGAAGACCGGGCCGCTGACCGTGGAGTTCACGCTCAACAGCGTCGACGCCGCGTTCATTCAGAACATCGCCATGAGCTTCGCCGCCATCCTGTCCGCCGAATACGCCGACAAACTGCTGGCCGAAGGCAAGCCGAGCGACATCAACCAGAAACCGATTGGCACCGGGCCATTCGTGTTCAAGAGTTATCAGAAAGACTCGAACATCCGTTACACAGGTAATAAACATTACTGGGATCCGAGCCGGGTCAAACTCGACAACCTGATCTTCGCGATCAACACCGACGCCTCGGTGCGCGTGCAGAAGCTCAAGGCCGGCGAATGCCAGATTACCTTGCATCCGCGCCCTGCCGATGTTGAAGCGCTGAAGGCCGATCCGAAACTGCAGCTGATCTCCAAGCCGGGTTTCAACCTCGGCTACATCGCCTATAACGTGCGCCACAAGCCCTTCGACCAGCTCGAAGTGCGCCAGGCGCTGGACATGGCGGTAAATAAACAAGGGATTCTCAACGCTGTTTATCAAGGCGCCGGCCAACTGGCCGTCAACGCCATGCCGCCGACCCAGTGGTCCTACGACGACAGCATCAAAGACGCCGCCTACAACCCGGAAAAAGCCAAAGAGCTGCTCAAGGCTGCCGGCGTCAAAGAAGGCACCGAGATCACCCTGTGGGCGATGCCGGTGCAGCGCCCGTACAACCCGAACGCCAAACTGATGGCCGAAATGCTCCAGGCGGACTGGGCCAAGATCGGTCTGAAAGTGAAGATCGTCAGCTACGAATGGGGCGAGTACATCAAGCGCACCAAAAATGGCGAGCACGACATCAGCCTGATCGGCTGGACCGGTGACAACGGCGATCCGGACAACTGGCTCGGCACGCTGTACAGCTGCGATGCCATCGGCGGCAACAACTATTCCATGTGGTGCGATCCGGCTTACGACAAGCTGATCAAACAGGCCAAGGTCGTCACCGACCGCGACCAGCGCACCGTGCTCTACAAACAGGCTCAGCAATTGCTTAAACAGCAAGTGCCGATCACGCCTGTCGCCCACTCGACGGTCAACCAGCCGTTAAGCGCGAGGATCGAAGGGTTCAAAGTCAGCCCGTTCGGTCGCAACGTGTTCTCGGGTGTCGGTATCGATTAAACCAGACGATTAGCCGCAACGCTGAGGGGCGCTGTCTAGCCCCTCACGCAAGCGATTTGCCGAAATTCGCCAATCCGGCTTTTTGCAAACGTTTGCGATGTGTGAATGAGTTCTAAACCAATAACCGGCATACCAAAAAAAGCCGGCATAAAAAGAAAGTAAAGGAGCTTCACCCATGAAACTGAGCAACACCGCGATACTGGCTTTGGCCATCAGCAGCATCACCGCCGGAGCCCATGCTGAAAGCGTCAGCCAGGACTTCATACCGACGCAACTGGCCAGCACCAGCGCCCAGTCCGAAGCCAAGGGTTTTATCGATGGCCAGAGCCTGTCGGGTTCGACCCGTAACTGGTACGCCAACGAAGAAAAAAAGCGCGGCGGCACTTTCAGCTATGAACGCCACGGCGAAACCCTGACCGGTTCGCGCCGGATCAACTGGGTTCAGGGCACCATCCTCAACTACACCTCGGGCTTCACCCAAGGCACCGTGGGAATCAGCACTGAAGTCGCGGCGTACAACGCCATTGCACTGGATCGCAGCCGCGAAGACATCAAGGGCGGTTCCAACCGTACCCTCGCCCACTCCAACGGCGACGCCGTCGATCAGTGGAGCAAACTGGGTCTGGCCAACGTCAAGGCGCGTATCTCCAACACCACCCTGACCGCCGGCCGCATGAACTTCAGCAGCCCGATCGTCGACGTTATCGGCAACCGTCCGCTGCCTTCAAGCTTCGAAGGCGTGGCGATCCACAGTGAAGAATTCGACAATCTGTCGTTCGACCTCGCGACCTTCGACCGCGTGTCGCCACGTACCGAACAGAGCCTGTCGAAATTCCGCACCGAATACAGCAACACCGGCGTTGAAACCGACCACGTCAACACCGCCGGCGTGAACTATCAGCCGCTCAAGAGCCTGAAAACCAGCCTCTACGCGACCCAGGCTGAAGACTTCTGGAACCAGTACTACTTCGGCGCCACTCACGAACTGGGCGACAGCTCGGTACTGAGCCTGACCACCGGCCTGAACTACTACAAGACCGTCGACGAAGGCAAAAAGTTGATGGGCGAGATCGACAACGACACCTACTCGCTGTCGTTCGGTCTGACTCACCAGGCACACACCCTGACCTTCTCGTACCAGGAAGTGAACGGTAACGAGTACTTCGACTACCTGCACGAAACCAACGGCATCTACCTGGCCAACTCCCTGTTGTCGGACTTCAACGGACCAAACGAGAAATCCTTCCAGATCGCCTACGGCATCAACATGGCCGAGTACGGCATTCCGGGCCTGAAGTTCAACGCCTACAGCGCTCGCGGTTGGGGCATCGACGGTACTCACTACGTCGGCACCGCTTACGACGTGCGCAACATGGACGGCGAACACCATTACGAATACGGCATCGGCTCTTCGTACGCTGTGCAGAGCGGCCCGCTCAAGGCCACCACGATCCGCGCGACCTACACCACCCACCGCGCCAGCGAAAACCAGGCTGACGGCAGCATCAACGAGTTCCGTCTCGTGACTACCATCCCGTTCAACATCCTGTAAAAAACGCCAGCCGACGGCTGACTCATGATGAGTCGGCCGTTCGGCTTTTTGTCTTCAACCGATTGCAGAGGGTTATCGATGAAAATGCTTCCCCTACGTGCGGCCGTTGCGGCTGCGTTGCTGAGTGTCGCCATCGGCGTCTCGGCCAAACCCTTGGTGGTCTGCACCGAAGCCAGTCCGGAAGGCTTCGATATGGTCCAGTACACAACTGCAGTCACGGCGGATGCTGTGGCCGAAACCATCTTCAATCGTCTGGTGGACTTCAAGCCTGGCACCACGGAAATCGTTCCGGCCCTGGCAGACACCTGGGAAATCAGTGAAGACGGCCTGACCTACACGTTCCACCTGCGCCAAGGCGTCAAGTTTCACACCACCGAATACTTCAAGCCGACCCGCGACATGAACGCCGACGACGTGGTCTGGAGCTTCCAGCGTCAGCTGGACCCGAATCACCCGTGGCACAAGCTGTCGAGCGTGGGCTTCCCGTACTTTGAAAGCATGGGCTTCAAAGAACTGCTCAAAAACGTAGAAAAAGTCGACGACCACACGGTCAAGTTCACCCTGACCCGCCGCGAAGCGCCGTTCCTGGCCGACGTCGCGATGCCGTTCACCGCCATCTACTCCGCCGAGTACGCCGATCAGTTGCTCAAGGCCAACAAGACCGGCGACCTCAACAACAAGCCTGTCGGCACCGGCCCGTTCATTTTCCAGCGCTACGCCAAGGATGCGCAGGTGCGCTTCAAGGCCAACCCGGATTACTTCCGTGGCAAGCCACCGGCCGACGCGTTGATTCTGGCGATCGCCACCGACAACAACGTGCGCCTGCAGAAGCTCAAGGCCAACGAGTGCCAGATCGCCCTGTATCCGAAGCCGGATGACATCCCGAGCATCAAGAAAGACGACAAGCTCAAGGTCGATGAGCTGAACGCGATGACCGTTTCGTACATCGGCATGAACACTCAGCATAAATACATGAGCGACGTGCGCGTGCGTAAGGCCATCAATATCGCCTTCGACAAAGCGGCTTACGTCAACGCGCTGTTCGGCCCGGGCAATGCGACCGTCGCGGTCAACCCGTACCCGGACACGCTGCTGGGCTACAACCACGACCTGAAGAACCCGCCACGTGACCTCGACAAGGCCCGCGCCCTGCTCAAGGAAGCCGGGGTGCCGGAAGGCACCGTGTTTACCCTGTTTACCCGCAACGGTGGCGGCCCGACCAACCCGAACCCGATGCTGGGCGCACAAATGATGCAGGCTGACCTGGCGAAAGTCGGGATCAAGATCGACATCCGCGTGATGGAATGGGGCGAAATGCTCAAACGCGCCAAGGCCGGTGAGCACGACATGGTCTCGGCCGGATGGGCGGGCGACAACGGCGACCCGGATAACTTCCTGACGCCTATGCTCAGTTGCGAAGCTGCCAAGAACGGCGAAAACTACGCGCGCTGGTGCAACGAGAAATTCCAGGCACTGCTCGACGAAGCACGGGCTAAAGTAGATCCGGCCGAACGCGCGAAACTCTATGAGCAGGCTCAGGTCCTGTTTAATCAGGATCAACCGTGGATCAGCATGGCCCACACCCGGATGTTTACTGCAATGCGCAACAACGTAGAGGGCTATCACATCAGCCCTCTCACCACTAATAACTTCGCCACCACCCAGGTGAAGTAGATAAGAAACTCCCGGTGTTCCTGACCCAGGGACACCGGGCACGCCTAACCGGCTGATGAGGTACCACACAAGATGTTTAGTTTTATTGCCCGCCGACTGGGGTTGTTGATCCCCACGTTTTTCGGCATCACCTTGCTGACTTTCGCGTTGATTCGCATGATTCCGGGCGACCCCGTGGAAGTGATGATGGGCGAACGTCGGGTCGACCCCGAAATGCACGCTCAGGCAATGGAACGCCTAGGTCTGAACAAGCCACTGTATGCCCAGTATCTGGACTACATCGGCAAACTGGCCCACGGCGATCTCGGCGAATCCCTGCGTACCCGTGAAAGCGTATGGACCGAGTTCACCTCCCTCTTCCCGGCGACCCTGGAACTGTCCATGGCCGCCCTGCTGTTCGCCGGCATTCTGGGCCTTCTGGCCGGGGTGATTGCGGCACTCAAGCGAGGATCCCTGTTCGACCACGGGGTGATGGGCATCTCCCTCGCGGGGTATTCGATGCCGATCTTCTGGTGGGGCCTGATCCTGATCATGTTCTTCTCGGTGAGCCTGGGCTGGACCCCGGTATCCGGGCGGATCGATCTGCTCTACGACATCGAGCCACGCACCGGTTTCATGCTGATCGACACGCTATTGGCCGACGACATGGGCGCGTTCCTCGATGCCCTGCATCACCTGATCCTGCCGGCCATCGTGCTCGGCACTATTCCGCTGGCGGTGATCGCGCGGATGACCCGTTCGTCGATGCTCGAAGTGCTGCGCGAAGACTACATCCGCACCGCCAAGGCCAAAGGCCTGTCGCCGTCGCGCGTGGTGTTCGTGCACGGTCTGCGTAACGCACTGATTCCGGTACTCACCGTGGTCGGCCTGCAAGTCGGCACGCTGCTGGCCGGTGCGGTACTGACCGAAACCATTTTCTCCTGGCCCGGCATCGGTAAATGGCTGATCGAAGCCATCGGCGCCCGGGACTACCCGGTTGTGCAAAACGGCATCCTGTTAATCGCCTGCCTGGTGATTCTGGTCAACTTCGTAGTGGACATCCTCTACGGCTTTGCCAACCCACGCATCCGTCATCAGCGCTGAGGTCCATAACCATGAGCACTCCAACATCCTCAGTAGCCACCGCCGCCAACGCGGATCAAAGTCTGCTGTACCCGTCACCGTACAAAGAATTCTGGCAAGCCTTCTCGAAGAACAAGGGCGCGGTTGCCGGCCTGCTGTTCATGCTGCTGGTGATTTTCTGCGCACTGTTCGCGCCGTGGGTCGCCCCGCACAACCCGAGCGAGCAATACCGTGACTTCCTGCTGACGCCGCCGGCGTGGCTGGAAGGCGGGCAAATCCAGTTCCTGCTCGGCACCGATGAACTCGGTCGCGACTTGCTGTCACGCCTGATCCAGGGTTCGCGCCTGTCGCTGCTGATCGGTTTGTCGTCGGTCGTCATGTCGCTGATTCCGGGGATCCTACTGGGTCTGTTCGCCGGTTTCTTCCCGAAGATGATCGGCCCGACCATCATGCGTCTGATGGACATCATGCTGGCCCTGCCGTCGCTGCTGCTGGCGGTGGCGATCGTCGCCATCCTCGGCCCTGGCCTGATCAACACCGTGATCGCCATTGCTGTGGTTTCGCTGCCGTCCTACGTGCGTCTGACCCGCGCGGCCGTGATGGGCGAACTGAACCGCGACTACGTGACCGCCGCGCGCCTGGCCGGTGCCGGTCTGCCGCGTCTGATGTTCATCACCGTGCTGCCGAACTGCATGGCGCCGCTGATCGTTCAGGCGACTCTGAGCTTCTCTTCGGCGATTCTCGATGCCGCTGCGTTGGGCTTCCTCGGCCTTGGCGTTCAACCGCCAACCCCTGAGTGGGGCACCATGCTGGCCTCGGCCCGCGACTACATCGAACGCGCATGGTGGGTGGTGAGCCTGCCTGGTTTGACCATTTTGCTCAGCGTGCTGGCAATCAACTTGATGGGCGACGGTCTGCGCGATGCGCTGGACCCGAAACTCAAGAACGCCGCCTGAGGAGATTCCCATGTCACTGCTAGAAATCAAGAATCTCAACGTTCGCTTCGGCGACAAGACCGCGACCCCCGTCGTCGATGGCCTCGACCTGAAAGTCGACAAAGGCGAAGTGCTGGCCATCGTTGGCGAGTCGGGTTCGGGTAAATCTGTGACCATGATGGCGCTGATGGGCCTGATCGAGCATCCCGGCATCGTCACCGCCGACTCGCTCAGCTTCGACGGCAAAGACATGCTCAAGCTGAGCAACCGTCAGCGTCGGCAGATCGTCGGCAAAGACTTGTCGATGGTGTTCCAGGACCCGATGACCGCGCTGAACCCGAGCTACACCGTCGGTTTCCAGATCGAAGAAGTGCTGCGCCTGCACCTGAAAATGTCCGGCAAGCAAGCGCGTAAACGCGCGATCGAACTGCTGGAAAAAGTCGAAATCCCCGGCGCCGCTAGCCGCATGGACGCCTACCCGCATCAACTGTCCGGCGGTATGAGCCAGCGCGTCGCGATCGCCATGGCGATTGCCGGAGAGCCGAAACTGCTGATCGCCGACGAACCGACCACTGCGCTGGACGTGACGATTCAGGCACAGATCATGGATCTGCTGCTGGCGTTGCAGAAAGAACAGAACATGGGCCTGGTACTGATCACCCACGACCTCGCGGTCGTGGCTGAAACTGCCCAGCGCGTCTGTGTGATGTACGCCGGCCAAGCCGTTGAAGTCGGTCAGGTGCCGCAACTGTTCGACGTCCCGGCGCACCCGTACAGCGAAGCACTGCTCAAGGCGATTCCCGAGCACAGCCTCGGCGCCGCACGTCTTTCGACCCTGCCGGGCATCGTTCCGGGCCGCTACGACCGTCCGCAGGGTTGCCTGCTGTCGCCACGCTGCCCGTACGTGCAGGACAGCTGCCGCGCGCAGCGTCCAGGCCTTGATCCGAAAGCCCACAGCCTCGCCCGCTGCTTCTTCCCGCTGAACCAGGAGGTGGCGTAATGGCCGTCGTACTTACCGCCCGCGACCTGACCCGTCACTACGAAGTCTCACGTGGCCTGTTCAAGGGCCATGCGACCGTGCGCGCACTGAACGGCGTGTCGTTCGAACTGGAAGCCGGCAAGACCCTCGCTGTTGTAGGCGAATCGGGCTGCGGCAAATCCACCCTCGCCCGTGCGTTGACGCTGATTGAAGATCCGTCGTCCGGATCCTTGAAAATCGCCGGCCAGGAAGTCGCCGGCGCCGACAAGGCCCAGCGCAAGCAACTGCGCAAAGACGTGCAGATGGTCTTCCAAAGCCCGTACGCGTCGTTGAACCCACGGCAGAAAGTCGGTGACCAGCTCGGCGAGCCGCTGCTGATCAACACCAACCTTTCCGCCGCCGAACGTCGCGAAAAAGTCCAGGCGATGATGAAGCAGGTCGGCTTGCGTCCCGAGCACTATCAGCGCTATCCGCACATGTTCTCCGGCGGTCAGCGCCAGCGTATCGCCCTGGCTCGCGCCATGATGCTGCAACCGAAAGTGCTGGTGGCGGACGAACCGACCTCGGCACTGGACGTGTCGATTCAGGCGCAGGTGCTCAACCTGTTCATGGATCTGCAGCAGGAGTTCAACACCGCGTACGTGTTCATCTCGCACAACCTCGCGGTGGTGCAACACGTGGCCGATGACGTGATGGTGATGTACCTCGGTCGCCCGGTGGAACTGGGGCCGAAGAACGACATCTACGAGCGTCCGCTGCACCCGTACACCCAGGCGCTGCTGTCGGCGACCCCGACCATTCACCCGGACCCGAACAAGCCGAAAATCAAGATCGTCGGCGAACTGCCCAACCCGCTGAACCCGCCACCGGGCTGCGCTTTCCACAAGCGCTGCCCGTATGCGACCGAGCGTTGCAGCACTGAAGAGCCAGCGTTGCGCCAGCTCGACAGCCGGCAAGTGGCTTGCCACTACGCCGAGCAGTTCCTCGACGGCGCGGCATAAGCAAATCTGGAGAGCGATACAAAACACTGTGGGAGCGAGCTTGCTCGCGAAGGCGTTGGATCATTCAACATAGATGTCGCCTGATACACCGCTTTCGCGAGCAAGCTCGCTCCCACAGTGATCGCATTTCAAAGAGAGTGACGTGTTAACCAAACCCCTTCTGCCTCAATTGCGCATCAGTCGAGGCAGAAGGGGTTTTCTTTTGCCTGCGATTTACGTCTGGCTGTCGCCGTCGTCGTCATCAGTGTCCGGCTCGTCAGTGGTCGAGTCGTCATCGTCTTTACTGCCGCCCTGGTCCTGATCGCCCGGCTCGGACTCAGACTTGGCGAGCATCAAGCCGCTATGCCCAATCTTTCCGTTGAACGCCTGGGAATCGTGATCCTCGCACTCGGCCCAGGCCGTCGCGGTGCCGAGGGACAGCATGACCATCACTTTCAACAGCAATAAAACCCGTAGCAACCTGCTTTTCATAGCCGACTCCATCCATTTTCAGGTGAGACATTCGTGCCTGACTGGCGCTGTGTGAAATCTAGTTCCGATCCATCGGGTTCACCAGATAGGACGCTAACGAGCAGGCAGAAATGCCCTCAGCAGACAGATTGCTTTCGAATAACGCCAATAGCCGGATCAGCTAAGCGACCGGGCGCACGCGCGTGGCCTGCCAAGTCAGAGGGATGGAAATCAACACCATCAGCGCACTCGCCAGCCACACACTGTGACCACCGAATTGACCATACAACTGGCCACTGAGTACCGGTGACAACAGCGCACTGGCGCTCCAGCTCATAAAGAACAGGCCAAAGTACTGACCGCTTTTGCCGCCTTGGGCAAAGCGCATCGCCAGCACATTCAGCGGCGGCATGAAAAAGGCCTCGCCCAAGGTCCAGATCAGCGTCGACAGGCAGACGTAAAACAGCCCGGAACCGAACGGCAGCATGCCCAACCCGCAAGCCAGTAACACACTGCCGAGCAGCATTTGCCGACGCATGCCCCAACGTTCGCCCCAGTGCGACAGCGGAATCTGCAGGGCGATCACCAGCAACGCATTGAGGCCGAACTGCCAGCCGATCGCCTCGGTGCTCAAGTGATAGTAATCACGCAGGTAATTGCCCAGCGTGCTGTAGACCGTATCAAACGCGATGCCAAGCACGGCCGTCGCCGCCAGCAACCAGAGGAACGGCTTGTCGCGATACGGCACCCCGGAACCTGCGTCATCCGTGGACTTTTTGTCATTGATCAGCACCGGCCGCTGCCACGTGGTGCGAACAAACCAGAGCAGCGCCAACAACGTCATCGCCGCGCTGCCGAAAAACACCCAGCGAAAATCGGTCTGCGCCAGCACCCCGCCCGCGACGCCGGCGGCCGCCATGCCGAGGTTGCGCGCCACCCGGCTCAAGGCCTGCGCACGCGAACGTTGAGCGACTTCGCAATATTCCATGATCAGCCGCTGATGCAGCGTGCGAATGGCACCATCGTTGGTTCCGCTGAGCAACAGCAAAGCAGCCAGCAACGGCACTTGCGTGACCAGCCCCAGCAGCATCAGCACCCACACTGAAACAAAGAACAGCGACGCCGTCAGCCGCGCCGTGCGCACATGATCACTGAGCCAGCCACCGAGCATCGAACCGACCAGCAACCCCGCGCCATAGGCCGAGAGCAACCAGCCCACGGTCTCGATCGCCAGCCCCAGCTCCTGACGCAGGTACAACGCCATGAACAGCTTGACCATGCTGCTCAGGCGATTGATGAACAACAGCGCACCGAGCACCCAGGCCATTACACTGAAATAGCCGTCCAGTCGTAGCAAGTGAGTCAGGCGACTCGTCATTCCATTGACCTCTCAGAGCGACTTGGGTGGAGCTGAAACACTAACGGTCAGCAGGCTGGATGTCGCGTTCAAGTGCATCGAGATCACGATAAACCGAGGCGTCCTACAGCCATTGCGCGCGATAAAACCGTGCCGAAGATCAAAAGCCCCTCACCCTAGCCCTCTCCCGGAGGGCGAGGGGACTGATCGCGGGGTTTGGGAGAGCTACGCCGACCTGAAATACCGAGCTGAACTCAGACTCTGAAACAGATCAAAAGCCCCTCACCCTAGCCCTCTCCCGGAGGGCGAGGGGACTGACCGAGGTGTTTGGGAGAGCTACGCCGACCTGAAATACCGAGCTGAACTCAGACTCTGAAACAGATCAAAAGCCCCTCACCCTAGCCCTCTCCCGGAGGGAGAGGGGACTGATCGCGGGGTTTGGTAGAGCTACGCCGACCTGAAATACCGAGCTGAACTCAGACTCTGAAACAGATCAAAAGCCCCTCACCCTAGCCCTCTCCCGGAGGGCGAGGGGACTGATCGCGGGGTTTGGTAGAGCTACGCCGACCTGAAATACCGAGCTGAACTCAGACTCTGAAACAGATCAAAAGCCCCTCACCCTAGCCCTCTCCCAGAGGGAAAGGGGACTGACCGAGGTGTTTGGGAGAGCTACGCCGACGTGAAATACCGAGTCGAACTCAGATTCTGAAAAGCACACAAATCGGCTCCCTCTCCCTCGAAGAGGGCTGAGGTGAGGGGCAGCCCCAACACAAACCAATAGCCGAACACCGCTTGGCCCTTAACCACTCAATAGGCCGAGTGTCAGCTCGCCTGCTTTTGATCTTGGAGCCCGTCGGCAGGCTGAGTGGAGGGATTGATCCGGGGGTAGGCGCGCAGCGCCGTTCGACGAAGTCGAACACATCGAAAGGAGGTGCAGCGAAGCAAACCGGAAGCGATGCCCCCGGATCGATCCCGGAGTGAAGGAACCCCGAGCCCCAGCGAGTGGGCCGAACGTCAGGGCGCAGACCTTTGGTTCCTTTGGGGCGTTTGCCAAAGGGACTCGCTGTAAGAGCGAAACCGCCAGCGGCAACACCCAAAGCAACGGATATTCACCCAAAACCCCAAGAACCTGGTCGGCCCACAGGCCGCCAAGACCAAAGCAAAAAGCCCCCGATGCTTTCACATCGAGGGCTTCGGACCAACCAATTCAGAGCTTAATGATGCTCACGCGTCGCGCGGAATTTCACATCCGGCCAACGCTCTTCCATCAACGCCAGATTAACCCGCGTCGGCGCCAGGTAAGTCAGGTGACCACCGCCATCAACGGCAAGGTTCTCCACAGCCTTGTTAGAGAATTCCTCAAGCTTCTTCTTGTCAGTGCACTCAATCCAGCGCGCGGAATACACAGTGATCGGCTCATACGAGCACTCAACCTTGTATTCCTCCTTCAAACGGCTGGCGACCACATCGAACTGCAGCACACCCACGGCGCCAAGAATGATGTCGTTGCTGCGCTCCGGGAAAAACACCTGCGTCGCGCCCTCTTCAGCCAACTGCTGCAGCCCCTGTCGCAACTGCTTGGACTTCAGCGGATCACGCAGACGCACACGACGGAACAGCTCCGGCGCAAAGTGCGGAATACCGGTGAAACCGAGGGTCTCGCCTTCGCTGAAGGTGTCGCCGATCTGGATCGTGCCGTGGTTGTGCAGACCAATGATGTCGCCGGCAAAAGCTTCTTCCAGCTGCTCACGCTCGGAGGAGAAGAACGTCAGGGCGTCGCCGATGCGCACGTCCTTGCCGGTGCGCACATGGCGCATCTTCATGCCTTTCTCGTACTTGCCGGAGCAAATGCGCATGAAGGCAATGCGGTCGCGGTGTTTCGGGTCCATGTTCGCCTGGATCTTGAAGATGAAGCCCGAAAACTTCTCTTCGACCGGTTCAACGGTACGCTCGTTAGCGACACGGGCCAGCGGACGTGGTGCCCAGTCAACGACGGCGTCGAGAACGTGGTCAACACCGAAGTTGCCCAGCGCCGTACCGAAGAACACCGGGGTCAGTTGACCGTCGAGGAATTCCTGCTGGTTGAATTCGTGGCAGGCGCCCTGCACCAGTTCCAGCTGCTCGATGAAACGCTCGTACTCGTCGCCCAGGTGCGCACGCGCCTCGTCGGAGTCGAGCTTCTCGATGATCTTGGTTTCGGTGCGTTCGTGACCGTGACCGGCGGTGTAGACAATGATGTAGTCGTCGGCCAGGTGGTACACGCCCTTGAAGTCGCGGTAGCAACCGATCGGCCAGGTGATCGGTGCGGCCTTGATCTTCAGAACGGCTTCGATCTCGTCGAGCAGTTCGATCGGGTCGCGAATGTCACGGTCGAGTTTGTTGATGAAGCTGACGATCGGCGTGTCACGCAGACGGCAGACGTCCATCAGCGCAATGGTCCGTGGCTCGACACCTTTACCGCCGTCGAGGACCATCAATGCCGAGTCCACCGCCGTCAGGGTGCGGTAGGTGTCTTCGGAGAAGTCTTCGTGGCCCGGGGTGTCGAGCAGGTTGATCATGTGTTCGCGATACGGGAACTGCATGACCGACGTGGTAATGGAAATACCCCGTTGCTTCTCCATCTCCATCCAGTCGGATGTCGCATGGCGATCGGATTTACGGGATTTCACCGTACCGGCCACTGCAATCGCCTTGCCCATCAACAGGAGCTTTTCGGTGATCGTGGTTTTACCGGCATCGGGGTGGGAAATAATGGCGAAAGTGCGGCGTTTCGCGACTTCGGCGGCCTGGTTGGTCATGGGAAATCGCCTGGCGGTGATTCAAAAAAGGGCCGCGATTATAGCCCAACTCGATGCAATAACCGAACCGTTGAGCACATTAAGGGTGGCCAAATGCTGCCGCAGATGGGAACCTTTTAAAGCACGGAGACGTCCATCCCCTGTTACGAATTTTCGTCAGGGGCTGAAAAATCAGCAAGTTAGCCTGACGAGGCTGCGCTCATGGCTCGCTTTCAGACCGCTTTTTGCCGGGGCTGAGGGAGCTGCTTCTCGCGAACGTTTATTCCCGGCAGCCATGTATGGCATGCCACACGGGAGAGCGTTCGCCGACTACAAAAAAAGGAGTCCGCCTGTGGCTATCCGCTATGGCAAGGGGCTGATGGGAGGTGCGGTGGTGATCGCGCTCCTGGCCCTGCTGGTCCACTGGATCGGCATCAACACGATCGAACACTACCGCGACGATTTGTTGTTTTACCTGCAAGCTCATCTGATTCTCGTCCTCGCTTCAATGCTGGCCGCCCTGGTCGTGGGCATCCCCGCCGGTATCTTTCTCAGTCGCCCGACCATGGTCGGCCGCGCTGAACGCTTCATGCAGATCTTCAATATCGGTAACACCGTGCCTCCGCTGGCCGTGCTTGCGATTGCCCTGGGCGTCCTCGGCATTGGCAGTGGCCCGGCGATCTTTGCTTTATTCCTCGCTTCGTTGCTGCCGATTGTGCGCAACACCTACGAAGGCCTGAAAAATGTGCAGGGTTCGCTGAAAGAAGCGGCCGTCGGCATCGGCATGACCCCGCGCCAGGTGCTGTGGAAAGTCGAATTGCCCAACGCCGTGCCGATCATCGTCGGTGGCGTGCGCGTGGCTTTGGCGATCAACGTCGGCACCGCGCCGCTGGCGTTCCTGATCGGTGCCAACAGCCTCGGCAGCCTGATCTTCCCTGGCATCGCCCTGAACAATCAGCCGCAACTGCTGCTCGGCGCCGCGTGCACCGCGCTGCTGGCCTTGCTGCTCGATGGCGTCGTCACCCTCGCCAGCCGCCTCTGGCTGGAACGCGGTTTGCGCCCGTCTTAAGGCTCTTGCGAAGGAATATTTATGAAACGATTTAGTTCGACTCTGGGATTGATAGCGGGTTGCGTTCTGCTGTTCGCAGGAATCGCGCAAGCAGCCGACAAACCAGTGATCCGCCTCGGCGCCCGGGTCTTCACCGAGCAGACCCTGCTCGCGGAAATCACCGCGCAATACCTGCGCAGCAAAGGTTATGACGCGCAGGTCACCGGTGGTCTGGGCAGCAACCTCGCCCGCAGCGCCCACGAAAGCGGGCAGCTGGACATGCTCTGGGAATACACCGGCGTGTCGCTGGTGGCCTACAACCATGTCACCGAAAAACTCGACAGCGCCCAGTCCTACGCCCGGGTAAAAGAACTCGACGCGAAAAAAGGTCTGGTCTGGCTGACCCCGTCGAAATTCAGCAATACCTACGCCCTCGCGCTGCCGAAAAAGGTCGCTGAGGAATATCCGCAGATCAACAACATCAGCCAGTTGAACGAAGTGCTGCGTGCCGAAGCCAAGACCAATCACTTGGTGGCGTTGGACACCGAGTTCGCCAACCGCTCCGACGGTCTGATCGGCATGGTCGATCTCTACGGCATGAACCTGACCCGCAAGAACATCCGCCAGATGGATGCCGGGCTGGTTTACACGGCGTTGCGCAACGGCCAGGTGTTTGCCGGTCTGGTCTACACCACCGACGGTCGCCTCAACGCCTTCGGCCTGAAGTTGCTGGAAGACGACAAGCATTACTTCCCCGACTACACCGCCGCGCCGGTGGTGCGTCAGGCTTATCTCGACAAGCACCCGCAACTGGCCGAACAGCTCAAGCCGCTGGCCGAACTGTTCGATGACGAAACCATGCGCCAGCTCAATGCGCGGGTCGACGTCGATCACGAAAGCCCTTCGAAAGTCGCTGCCGATTTCCTGCGCCAGCATCAACTCAACTAAGGAGGAAAAGTCATGGAATTTCTGAACGCCTTTTCCCACCTCGACTGGCAGCAGGTGATGCACCTGACCTGGCAGCACATCACCCTCGTCGGCATTGCCGTGACCCTGGCGATTGTCGTTGGCGTGCCGCTGGGCATTCTGATGACACGCTTTCCGACCCTAGCAGGTCCCTTGCAGGCCAGCGCCACGGTGCTGCTGACCGTGCCGTCGATTGCCCTGTTCGGCCTGCTGCTGCCGTTCTACTCGAAGTTCGGTCAGGGCCTCGGCCCGATGCCGGCGATCACTGCGGTGTTCCTTTATTCGCTGCTGCCGATCATGCGCAACACCTACCTCGCCCTCACCGGCGTAGAGCCCGGTATCCGTGAAGCCGCGCGCGGCATCGGCATGACCTTCGGCCAGCGCCTGCGCATGGTCGAGTTGCCGATTGCGGTGCCAGTGATCCTCGCCGGCGTGCGCACCGCCGTGGTGATGAACATCGGCGTAATGACAATCGCCGCGACCATCGGCGCCGGCGGCCTCGGTGTGTTGATCCTCGCTTCCATCAGCCGCAGTGACATGTCGATGCTGATCGTCGGCGCGCTGCTGGTCAGTCTTCTGGCCATTTTCGCTGACCTGTTTCTCCAATGGCTGCAACGCTCGTTGACTCCAAAAGGACTGCTCAAATGATCGAACTTCAAAACCTCAGCAAAACTTTCCAAAGCAACGGCAAAGATGTCAAAGCCGTGGACTCGGTGAGCCTGACCGTCAATGAAGGCGAAATCTGTGTGTTCCTCGGGCCATCGGGTTGCGGCAAAAGCACCACGCTGAAGATGATCAATCGCCTGATCAAACCGACCTCGGGCAAGATCCTCATCAACGGCGAAGACACCACCGATCTCGATGAAGTGACCCTGCGCCGCAACATCGGCTACGTGATCCAGCAGATCGGTCTGTTCCCCAACATGACCATCGAAGAAAACATTGTCGTCGTGCCGAAACTGCTCGGCTGGGACAAACAGAAATGCCACGACCGCGCCCGCGAATTGATGAGCATGATCAAGCTTGAGCCCAAGCAGTATCTGCATCGCTATCCGCGAGAGTTGTCCGGTGGCCAGCAACAGCGCATCGGTGTGATCCGCGCATTGGCGGCGGATGCGCCGCTGCTGTTGATGGACGAGCCGTTCGGCGCGGTCGATCCAATCAACCGCGAAATGATCCAGAACGAATTCTTCGAGATGCAGCGCGCGCTGAACAAGACCGTGATCATGGTCAGCCACGACATCGACGAAGCGATCAAACTCGGCGACAAGATCGCCATCTTCCGCGCCGGCAAACTGCTACAGATCGATCATCCGGACACGCTGCTCGCGCACCCGGCAGACGACTTTGTCAGCAGCTTCGTCGGCCAGGACAGCACGCTCAAGCGTCTGCTGCTGGTGAAAGCCGAAGATGCGGCGGACAACGCGCCGTCGGTGAGCCCGGAAACCCCGGTGGCCGATGCGCTGGAATTGATGGACGAACATGACCGTCGCTACGTGGTGGTTACCTGTGCCGAGAACAAGGCGCTGGGTTACGTGCGCCGTCGTGATCTGCACCGTCAGACCGGCACGTGCGCGCAGTTCCTGCGTGAGTTCAACGCCACGGCGGCGTACGACGAGCATTTGCGCATCCTGCTGTCGCGCATGTACGAGTTCAATCGCGCGTGGTTGCCGGTGATGGATGCCGAGCGGGTGTTCCTTGGCGAGGTGACGCAGGAGTCGATTGCGGCTTATCTGAGCTCGGGTCGTTCGCGCGGGATGAAGACCAGTATCGTCTCGCCGGCTGAAGCAGTGGTCGCCTGATTAACCGGTAAAAACACAAAACCCTGTGGGAGCGAGCTTGCTCGCGAAAGCGGAATATCAGTCAACAACGATGTCGACTGTGAAAAAGCCTTCGCGAGCAAGCTCGCTCCCACAGGGTCATGGTGATTTTTTGTTCATTCACAGGGCGGAAAAGAATCTCAACACCTGACAACAGCGCAGCCTGTCTCAAGCAGCTTGCGAAACCGCCAAAATCCCCTTCACCCCCTCCTCTCGCCGCCAACGTCGCCGATGTTGCGCCCATCACACTTACCCAAGACTTAGCCGACATAATCCACGAACGTGCAGGTATTTTTAACACTTGAAAATTCTCGGGGAACATCTGCCCGTCATCTCGGTCGGCTACAAAGAGTAATGAACGCGACGCACGTCAGAAGCGTGCAAAAACGCGACATTTTTAGTTGATCTCACGCCCCTCACGCCCTAAAGTTCGCGCCGAACGTCCATGCTGGAAACGATCCATCCGGCTCAAGTACTGACGACGAGACAGCAAGGCCAAGGGAAAGCTGCACATCCCATGGCCTTTTTGCTTTCGGCGACATGCCTTGGGAAGTAGGCGAACCAAAGTGGGGATACGGAGGACGTTCATTTGCACCCATTGTTTTTACTTGTTTGCCCATAGGAGCTCCCAGCATGTCGATCCAGGTCGAAGACTATTTCGCGCGCGCTACATTCGACAAAATGAAGGCGTTCGCCGACAAACAGGAAACCCCGTTCGTGGTGATCGACACCGCGATGATCAGCCAGGCCTACGATGACCTGCGCGCTGGTTTCGAATTCGCCAAGGTCTACTACGCGGTCAAGGCCAACCCGGCCGTCGAGATCATCGACCTGCTCAAAGAAAAAGGTTCGAGCTTCGACATCGCCTCGATCTACGAGCTGGATAAAGTGATGGATCGCGGCGTCAGCGCCGACCGTATCAGCTACGGCAACACCATCAAGAAATCCAAGGACATCCGCTACTTCTACGAGAAGGGCGTGCGTCTGTTCTCCACCGACTCCGAAGCCGACCTGCGCAACATCGCCAAGGCTGCCCCGGGTTCGAAAGTCTATGTGCGCATCCTCACCGAAGGCTCGACCACGGCTGACTGGCCACTGTCGCGCAAATTCGGCTGCCAGACCGACATGGCCATGGACCTGCTGATCCTCGCCCGCGATCTGGGTCTGGTGCCTTACGGCATCTCGTTCCACGTTGGCTCGCAGCAACGCGACATCAGTGTCTGGGACGCGGCGATCGCCAAGGTCAAAGTGATCTTCGAGCGCCTGAAAGAAGAAGACGGCATTCACCTCAAGCTGATCAACATGGGCGGTGGCTTCCCGGCCAACTACATCACCCGCACCAACAGCCTGGAAACCTACGCTGAAGAAATCATCCGCTTCCTGAAAGAAGATTTCGGTGATGACCTGCCGGAAATCATTCTCGAGCCGGGCCGTTCGCTGATCGCCAACGCCGGTATTCTGGTCAGCGAAGTGGTGCTGGTTGCGCGCAAATCGCGTACTGCGGTCGAGCGCTGGGTGTACACCGATGTGGGCAAGTTCTCCGGCCTGATCGAAACCATGGACGAAGCGATCAAGTTCCCGATCTGGACCGAGAAGAAAGGCGAGATGGAAGAAGTCGTCATCGCTGGACCGACTTGCGACAGCGCCGACATCATGTACGAGAACTACAAGTACGGTCTGCCGCTGAACCTGGCCATTGGTGATCGTCTGTACTGGCTGTCGACCGGTGCGTACACCACCAGTTACAGCGCGGTAGAGTTCAATGGCTTTCCGCCGTTGAAGTCGTTTTACGTGTAAGTGCTGAAGCCATAATGCAAAAAGCCCATGACGTGTCATGGGCTTTTTCGTGTCTGGCTTCAAAATTTGTGGTGTGCTTTCGATCTATCCCCCTCACCCCAGCCCTCTCCCCCAAGGGGGCGAGGGGGAAAGGGAGCAGATCGGGGGCTTTTCAAAACCTGAGGTCGACTGGATATCTCAGGTCGGTGTAGTTGGAACATCCAACTCGGTCAGTCCCCTCTCCCTCTGGGAGAGGGTTAGGGTGAGGGCTATTGGCACCGAAGCGCATACCGCCCAGCCAACGCCTGAATCTTTGGATCTACAGCACTCGCCAACGTCTGACTCGCCACCCGCAAGAAATTCAGATTGCCGCCGGCCAATGCTTTCTCAAGCCAATCGACCGCCTCATCGATCCGCCCCTCATCCGCTAAAACTGCAGCAAAACTGAACTGCCCGCGAAAATCCCCACCCTCCGCCGAGCGCCGATACCATTCACGCGCCGCCACCGGATCCGCCGAGCACACCTGGCCTTCTTCCAGATACCGCCCCAACAGATTCATCGATTTCGCATGACCCAATTCAGCCGCGCAACGATACAGCGCCAACGCCTGAAGGTGATCCACCGCCACCCCGCGTCCCGTCGCCAGCAGATTGGCGAGGTTGTACATCGCCCAATCCAGTCCGGCCTCCGCAGCAATCCGATAGTGCAGCGCAGCAACCGACGCATCCGCCGCAATGCCCCAACCATGCTCATGACAACGCCCGAGCATATTGCGCGCCATCAGATGCCCGCGTCCGGCCGCGATGCCGAACCAGCGCAGCGCCAGCGCTTGATCCTGTGCGATTCCCTGGCCATCCAGCAGGATCTGGCCTAGCAGCGCCTGCGCTTCAACCTCGCCCTGACCCGCCGCGAGCAAAATCGCTTGCGCGGCACGCGCCGGGCTTTCGCCGAGCATGGCGCTGAGTTG
The DNA here is from genome assembly GCF_013433315.1 of Pseudomonas crudilactis. Classification (GTDB taxonomy): domain Bacteria; phylum Pseudomonadota; class Gammaproteobacteria; order Pseudomonadales; family Pseudomonadaceae; genus Aquipseudomonas; species Aquipseudomonas crudilactis. The sequence goes on from NZ_WXVV01000004.1 coordinate 145,781, forward strand.
TTCGCCGTCGAGGACTTCCTCGCGACGCAATTGGAAACTCATACCTCGACCCAGCGCCGCAGCAAGTTGTGATACGTGCCGGTGAGGCGGATCAGCGAAGGGTGCTCAGGCATGTCCTGCGTAAGCTGCTGAATCGCCCCGTCCATCTCGAACAGCAGCGCGCGCTGGCTGTCTTCGCGCACCAGACTCTGTGTCCAGAAGAACGACGCATAACGCGCACCCCGCGTAACCGCGTTGACCTTGTGCAGGCTGGTGCCGGGGTACAAGACCATGTCGCCGGCCGGCAACTTCACCCGTTGCGTGCCGAAGGTGTCCTGGATTTCCAGCTCGCCGCCGTCGTAATCCTCAGGTTCGCTGAAGAACAGCGTCGCCGACAGATCGGTACGCACCCGTTCGATACTGCCCTTGGGTTGGCGCACGGCGTTGTCGATGTGGAAATCGAAACTGCCACCGGCGGTGTAACAGTTCACCAACGGCGGGAAGACTTTGTGCGGCAACGCGGCGGACATGAACAGCGGGTTTTTCCACAACCGCTCAAGCATCGCTGCGCCGATTTCCTTGGCCAGTGGATGGCCTTCGGGCAGTTGCAGATTGTGCTTTGCCTTGGCCGACTGAAAGCCGGCGGTGATCTTGCCATCGGCCCAATCGGCGTGCTCCAGCGCCTCACGAATGCGCTGCACTTCGTCTTTTGCGAACAGTCCGGGGATGTGCAGCAGCATGGCGATGTCACCTGATGGCAAAGAGGCGGCAATGGTATTGATTCTTATTGACCGTGTAAAACCCGAGAGACGAACGAACTGGCAAAAACCGTAAGGTTAAATTGTAAAGAATGTAAATTCAGTGCGAATAACAATGTTTCGCAATTGATACGAATACTTGTTTAACCTATATTCCGCGGCCTCAAATCCTTGGGGAGGGGAATAAAAATGGCACGTCAACACGCACAATTACCGGTCAGTTCACCACGTCTGCTCGCCTCTGCAATTGGTGTGGCAATCACCGCCGGCTCCGCTGGCCAGATGGTGTTCGCCGCGGAAAAAACCGACAGCAAAGCCACCGGCAATGCCATCGCCCTGGACGCCACCGCTATCACCGGCGAAGCGCAGGACTCAACGTCCTACCAGGTCGAAAAAGCCTCCTCGCCCAAGTACACCGCGCCGCTGGTCGACACGCCGCGCTCGGTCACCGTTATTCCGCAACAAGTGCTCAAAGACACCGGCGCCCTGAACATGCAGGACGCATTGCGCACCGTGCCGGGCATCACCTTCGGCGCCGGTGAAGGCGGCAACCCACAGGGCGATCGTCCGTTCATTCGTGGTTTCGACGCCCAGGGCGACACCTACCTCGACGGCGTGCGCGACACCGGTTCGCAGAGCCGCGAAATCTTCGCCGTCGAAAACATTGAAGTCAGCAAGGGCCCGAACTCCGCCATCGGCGGTCGCGGCGCGGCAGGCGGCAGCATCAACCTAGTGAGCAAGAAAGCGCACTTGGGCAACTCGTTCGACGGTGGTTTCACCTGGGGCTCCGACCAGACCCAGCGCTACACCCTCGACGGCAACTACCAGTTCAGCGACACCGCTGCCGGCCGTTTGAACCTGATGAGCCACGAGAGCAATGTCGCCGGTCGCGACAAAGTCGATTACGACCGCTGGGGCATCGCGCCATCTCTGGCGTTTGGCCTGGGCACCGACACCCGCGTCAACCTCGATTACTACCATCTCGAAAGCAACGACACCCCGGATTCGGGCGTGCCGTACACCATTCCTGCTGGCGGCTCCGCTGCACGCACCAAGTCCAATCCGGACAAGCCGTACGCCGGCGGTGACCACAGCAATTTCTACGGTCTCGATCGCGATTTCCGCAAAGGCCGCACCGACACCGCGACCTTCGCCATCGAGCATGACCTGAGCGACTCGCTGACAATCAAGAACACCCTGCGCCACGGCACCAGCATGCAGGATTACATCCTGACCCAGCCGGACGACAGCAAGGGCAACGTCAACAATGGCAGCCTCTGGCGTCGTGCCAACACTCGGGTGAGCAACACCGAGACCACCACCAACCAGACTGACCTGTTCGGTAACTTCTACGTTGCCGGCTTCAAGAACAGCTTCTCCACCGGTGTCGAATACACCCATGAGGAAAGCCAGAAGTCTTCGTACAACGTCAACACCGACACGACCCCGCGCACCACCAACGTGCCAGCGAGCAGCAACTGCACGCCGTCGATGATCGGCGCGTCGAGTAACTACAACTGCACCTCGCTGTCGAACCCGAACCCGAACGATCCGTGGAACGGCGCAATCTCGCGCAACTACGCCGGCACCGACACCCAGGCCAACACTTACGCGCTGTACGTGTTCGACACCCTGGAGCTGAACGAGCAGTGGCTGGTGAACATGGGCCTGCGTTACGACCACTTCGATACCGACTACAAGAGCTACAACGCCGCTGGCACCACCACGTCCAAGGGCGATGACACCAGCGAGTTCGTCACCGGTCAGTTCGGCGTCGTCTACAAGCCGGCGGAAAACGGCAGCATCTACGCCTCCTACGCCACCTCGGCCACGCCGCCGGGCAACACCTTGGGCGAAGGTCAGGAAGGCAACCCGTTGGGCGGCACCCCGGATCGCAGCGGCAACCTGCTGAGCAGCGACATGGAGCCGGAAACCACCAAGAACTACGAGATCGGTACCAAGTGGGATCTGCTCAATGATCGCCTGTCGCTGACCGCTGACATCTTCCGTACCGAGAAAGAAAACGCTCGTGTGCAAGTCGACACCACCTCGTACGAAAACGCCGGCAAGACCCGTGTGCAAGGTGTCGAGCTGTCGGCCAGCGGCAAGATCACCGACAAGTGGCAAGTGTTCGCCGGTTACGCCTTCATGGACAGCGAACAAGTCGACGGCGGCCCGCTGGGCAAGGCCAACGATGGCAACGAACTGCCTAACACGCCGAAAAACAGCGCCAGCCTGTGGACCACTTACCAGGTCACGCCGAAGCTGACCATCGGTGGCGGTGCGTTCTACGTCGACGACGTGTACGGCAGCGTGGCCAACACCACCATGGTTGATTCGTATGTTCGTTACGACGCGATGGCCGCGTACAAGCTGACCAAGAACGTCGACCTGCAACTCAACGTGCAGAACCTGACCAACGAAACCTACTACGACAAAGCCTTCTCGACCCACTTCGCCAACCAGGCGGCGGGCCGTACGGCGCTGTTGAGCACCAACTTCCACTTCTAAGAAAGGTGGAACCTGTGAAACCTGTGGGAGCGAGCTTGCTCGCGAAAGCGGTGGGTCAGTCAGCCTTCATGTCACTGACAGATTGCATTCGCGAGCAAGCTCGCTCCCACAGGTGATGTGATCAACAGGCTCGGCCCCGTTCATTCAATTGAACGGGGCTTTTGTGCGTAATAAAGAACGCTTCTCGATAACCCACGGCATAATGCGCGCCGTGAAGACAATTTCCGAACGGACGGCGAGTGACGTGTTGAAGAAAACCCTGTTCCAGTTGCACTGGTTTTTTGGCATCACCGCAGGCTTGGTGCTGGCGTTGATGGGCATCACCGGCGCGGCCTATTCGTTTCAGGACGAAATCCTGCGGGCGCTGAATCCGTCCGTCCTGCAAGTAGAAAAGCAGGTGGCCGGTGTGCTGCCGCCCGTGGAACTGGTCGAGCGCATCGAAGCCACGTCCGGCAAAAAAGTCTCGATGCTTTGGGTCGAGACCGACAGCGGCAACGCCGCGAAAGTGTTCTTCACCCCGCCCAAGGGCGAACGTCGTGGCGAGATGCGTTACTTCGATCCATACACCGCCGAGTTCATGGGCGATGCGGTCGGCCAGGATTTCTTCGGCCTGATGCTGCAACTGCACCGCTTCCTCGCCATGGGCGATACCGGGCGCAACATCACCGGCGCCTGCACATTGATCCTGCTGTTTTTCTGCCTCTCTGGTTTGTATCTGCGCTGGCCACGGCAGTGGAACAGCTGGCGCGTGTGGCTGACGCTGGACTGGAAGAAAAAGGGCCGCGCCTTCAACTGGGACCTGCATTCGGTAGCCGGTACATGGTGCTTGTTGGTGTATCTGCTGCTGGCACTGACCGGGTTGTCGTGGTCGTACGAGTGGTACAACAAAGGCCTGACCAAATTGCTCTCCGATGCCCCGCAAAACGAACGCGTGCGCGGCGGTCGTGGCCCGGCACCGGAAGGCCCGGCGCCGACTGCCGATTACGCAGCGATGTGGAGCAGCATCTACAGCGCTGCCGGCCCGGGGCTGGCTGCCTACAACATCCGTATGCCGGCCGTCGCGGGCCAACCGGCGACCGTGTTCTATCTGCTCGACAGCTCGCCGCACGATCGCGCGTTGAATCAGATTACACTCGACCCGGCCACCGGCATCGTCAAACGTGTCGACCGTTACGCCGACAAGAGCTTCAAGGCGCAACTGCTGACCAGCATTTATGCGCTGCACGTCGGCAGCTATTTCGGCCTGGCCGGGCGGATCATCATCACCCTCGCGGCGGTGTGCATGCCGCTGTTTTTCATCACTGGCTGGCTGCTGTACCTCGATCGTCGGCGCAAGAAAAAGCAGATAAAGGATGCGCGCCAAGGTCTCGAGCAACCGGCCGGCGATGCGTCGGCATGGCTGATCGGCTTCGCCAGCCAAAGCGGTTTTGCCGAGCAACTGGCGTGGCAGACCGCCGGGCAATTGCAGGCAGCCGGATTGCCGGTGAAGGTGCAGCCGCTGGCGAATGTCAGCGAGCAGGATCTGCGTGAATCGAACAACGCACTGTTTGTCGTCAGCACCTTTGGCGACGGCGAAGCACCGGACAGCGCGCGTGGATTCGAACGCAAAGTGTTGAGCAAGGCGGCAACCTTCGACAGTCTGAATTACTCGATACTCGGCCTCGGAGATCGTCAATATCAGCACTTCTGCGGTTTCGCCAAACGCCTGCACCAGTGGTTGGCTGAGCACGGCGGCAAGACATTGTTCGCCCCGGTGGAAGTCGACAGCGGCGATCCGTATGCCCTGCGTCACTGGCAAACCCAACTCGGCCTGCTCACCGGGCAAGCACCGGCCGACACCTGGCAAGCGCCGAGTTACGACAACTGGACGCTGGTACGCCGCGAACTGATGAACCCGGACAGCAGCGGTGCGCCGGTTTACTTGTTGAGCCTGAGCGCACCGAACACCAGCAGTTGGCTGGCCGGTGATCTGGTCGAAGTGCTGCCGCGCAACTGCCCGTGGGCCATCGAGCATTTCCTCGACGGCCTCGGCATTCGCGGCGAGACCATGGTGAAAATCAACGGCCTCGACGAGCCGCTGGAAGTCGCGTTGGCGTCGCGGCAGTTGCCGGAACACCGTGCACATCTGGTCGGTTTGCATGCGCAATCACTGGTCGATGCAATGGTGCCGTTGGCCATGCGCGAATACTCGATCGCCTCGATTGCAGCCGACGGCGTGCTGGAGTTGATCGTGCGTCAGGAACAGCATTCGGATGGCAGCCTCGGCATTGGTTCCGGCTGGCTGACCGAGCATGCGCCAGTGGGTGGCAGCATCAGTTTGCGGGTGCGACGCAACAGTGGCTTCCATCTGCCGAACGAACCCGTGCCGATGATTCTGCTGGGCAACGGCACCGGTCTGGCCGGGCTGCGCAGTTTGCTCAAGGCGCGGATTGCCGATGGTCAACAGCGCCAGTGGTTGCTGTTTGGCGAGCGCAATCGTGAACACGATTTCCTCTGCCGCGCCGAGCTGGAAGAGTGGCTGATCAATGGTGATCTGGAACGGCTGGATCTGGCGTTTTCGCGGGATCAGGCGGAGAAGGTTTATGTGCAGGATCGCTTGCGTGAATCGGCTGACGAGTTGAAGAAGTGGCTGGCGGACGGGGCGGTGATTTACATTTGTGGCAGTTTGCAGGGGATGGCTTCGGGGGTTGATCAGGTGCTTAACGACATTCTCGGGGCAGCCGAAGTGGAGCGGTTGATTGAGCAGGGTCGTTACCGCCGCGACGTCTATTAAAGAGCCCCTCACCCTAACCCTCTCCCGGAGGGAGAGGGGACTGATTGGGGGATGCTTGAGATGTACGCCGACCTGCGACTGCTTTACCGAATCCATAATCGACACGGTGTTTCAGGTCGACGTACCTCTTCAGACTCCTCCGTCGGCCCCCTCTCCCTCCGGGAGAGGGCTGGGGTGAGGGTTAGCTCTTGATCTTCAAACCGGCTGCAACCTCTGCTCAAAAACCGCCACCCCATTCAAATCCCGCAACACCACACTCATCTCCCCACTCCCCCCTTCAATATTCACCTCGCCAAAAAACTGAAACCCGGCAAACGGTGAAGTGTTCTGCACCGGCGGCGCCTTCTCGAACACCACCTCCGGACCAAAGGTCTTATCCAGCGGATTAGGCCCAAAGCTCCCGGCATTCAGCGGCCCGGCGACAAACTCCCAGAACGGTTCGAAATCCTGAAACGCCGCGCGATCCGGGTGATAGTGATGCGCCGCGCAGTAATGCACATCTGCCGTGAGGAAGACAAAATTGCGCACCTGCTGCGCACGCAGATAGCCGAGCAATTCGGCGATTTCCACCTCGCGCCCCTGAGCCGGTCCCGGGTCACCGTTAGCCACCGCTTCCCAACGCGGGACACCCGGACTGACCTCGCCATCCGGCACGCCAAGGCCGATTGGCATGTCGGCGGCAATGACCTTCCACTGGGCTTTGGATTTCTTCAAGCCGCGCTTGAGCCAGTCCAGTTGCTCGCGACCCAGGAACGGTTTCGCCGCGCCAAGGTTGTCGTCATTGGCGCCGCGATAACTGCGCATGTCGAGCACGAACACATCGAGCATCGGCCCGTAATTGATCTTGCGATAAATCCGCCCACCACCGTCGGCGGCCTGCAAACGCATCGGTGAATATTCCAGCCAGGCCTTACGTGCACGGCCGACCAGGGTGTGGATATCTTTCTCCTGATAACGCTCGTCGAGTTGCTTGCCCGGCGACCAGTTGTTGACCACCTCATGGTCGTCCCACTGCCAGATCTGCGGCACTTCGGCGTTGAAGCGGCGGATGTTTTCGTCCATCAGGTTGTAGCGGTAGTTGCCGCGATAGTCGTCGAGGGTCTGCGCGACTTTGCTCTTGGCTTCGGTGGTGAGATTGCGCCAGATGCGGCCACCTTCGGTGGTGAGCTGTGCAGGCACCGGGCCGTCGGCGTAGATCGTGTCGCCGCTGTGGATAAAGAAGTCCGGCAGGCGCAGACGCATGGCTTCATAGATGCGCATGCCGCCGATGTCCGGGTTGATGCCGAAGCCCTGGCCGACGGTGTCGCCGCTCCAGACGAAACGAATATTGCGCCGTGCCGTCGGTGCGCTGCGCAGGTGGCCGAGCCACGGTTCGCTGGCGACGCCGGTGCGGGCATCCTTGAAGTACACGCGATAGAAAATCGCCTGATCGGCGGGCAGCCCGGTGAGCTCAACGCGGACGGTGAAGTCGCTGCGGGCATCGGCGAGCGCCGAGACCACCCGGCGCGGGTGACGAAACTGGCTGCGAGTGTCCCACTCGACCACCATATGCGCGGGACGATCGCTGCGGCTCCAGATCATCGCGCGGTCGCCTTGCAGGTCGCCGGACTGCACGCCATCGGTCAGTTGCGGGCGGTCCTTGACCGAAGCAATCACCGCCGGCGCCAGGCCTGGCATCAGCAATCCGGCGCCGACGACTTGCATGACACGCCGGCGACCGGGGTTGAAATCGCTCATGGTGTTCTCCCTGAAAAAAGGAAAACTTAAGCATGTTCACATGACCCGGAAATGACACCAGACACACCACACAACCCATGTGGGAGCGAGCTTGCTCGCGAATGCGTCCTATCAGTCGAAATCTTATTCGCTGACACACCGCTTTCGCGAGCAAGCTCGCTCCCACAGGGGCTTTGTGGAGGCAGTTAAGTCTTCGCCGGCTCCAGCGCCAGCTCAACGGCTTCCGGGCGTTTGACCGTCGCATAGACCACAGCCGTCAACAAACTCCCCGCGACAATCGCCAGCAAATACAACAACGCATGATTGATCGCATTCGGAATCGCCAGCACAAACAAGCCACCGTGCGGCGCCATCAGTTTGCAGCCGAAATACATCGACAAAGCGCCAGTCAACGCACCACCGGCAATGCTCGCCGGGATCACCCGCAACGGATCTTTCGCGGCAAACGGAATAGCACCTTCGGAGATAAAGCACAGCCCCAGCACGAAGGCAGCCTTGCCGGCCTCGCGTTCAGTTTGAGCAAACTTGCGCCGCGCAATAAACGTGGCAATGCCCAGGCCAATCGGCGGCACCATGCCCGCTGCCATGGTCGCGGCCATCGGTGCATAACTCTGCGACGCCAGCAGTCCCACCGAGAACGCGTACGCGGCCTTGTTGATCGGCCCGCCGAGGTCGACGCACATCATGCCGCCGAGCAGCACACCGAGCAGAATCGCGTTGGTGGTGCCCATGCTGTCGAGAAAACCCGTCAGCGCCCCGAGCATGCCGGCGACCGGTTTACCGACCACGTAGATCATCACCAGACCGGTAAACAGGCTGGCGAACAACGGGATGATCAAAATCGGTTTCAGCGCCTCAAGACTCTGCGGTAACGCTACATAACGACTGATCGCCTTGGCCGCGTAGCCGGCAATAAACCCTGCGATGATGCCACCGATAAACCCCGCGCCCAGCGTGCTCGCCAGCAAACCACCAATCATCCCCGGCGCCAGGCCCGGACGGTCAGCAATCGAATAGGCGATGTAGCCGGCCAGCAACGGCACCATCAACTTGAACGCAGTTTCGCCGCCGATCTGCATCAGCGCAGCGGCCAGCGTGCCTTCTTCCTTGAACGCGGTGATGCCGAACACGAACGACAGCGCGATCATCAAACCGCCGGCCACGACCATCGGCAGCATGAACGACACCCCAGTCAGCAGGTGTTTGTAGACGCCGGTTTTTTCTTGCTTGGCCGGTGCCTTGGCGTCACCCGCAGCACTTTCCACAACACCTTCGGCCAGCGCTTTTTTCAGCGTGGCTTCGGACTGTTTCAAGGCAATCCCGGTGCCGCAGCGATAAATTTTCTTGCCGGCGAAACGCTCGGTGGCGACTTCGATATCCGCCGCCAGCAACACCACGTCGGCTTCGGCAATCGCCGCTGCGCTCAACGGGGTTTTCGCGCCCACCGAGCCTTGGGTTTCGACCTGCAGTTCATAGCCCAGGCGCTTGGCGGTTTGCTGCAAGGCTTCGGCGGCCATGAAGGTGTGGGCGACACCGGTCGGGCAGGCGGTAATCGCGACGATGCGCGGTGCACGTGGCGCATCAGCGACCGGTTCAGCCGCGCTGGCAACGTAGACCTCAGCCTCTTCTGCGCCACGACGCAGCACCGCTTCAACATCCTGCAACGCCTGCGCCGGGGCAATCTGGAAAACACGTTTACCGACAAAACGCGTCATGTCGACCGCGCCGGTGGCGACGAGCAAAACCCACTCGGCCGCGGCAATGGTCGCCGCCGACAACTCGCGTTCCGGGTGCGCCGCATCGACCACTTCAACGCTGGTGCTCCAGCCCTGACGCTGCGCCGCCGCATCGAGCAAACGCGCGCACAGCACACTGGTGACCATGCCGTTCGGGCAAGCCGTAACAATGGCTAATTTCATGACAAACCCTCTTATTGTTCTGTCAGGGGACGCACGCGCACGCCCTGTTCGAGCTGCGCCAGTTGCGCGGCATCGTTGATGCCAAAACCGATCTGGGTCACCGCCATCGCCGCAATCGCGGTGGCCGTGCGCAGGGTTTGTTCAGGCGTGTCGGCGCTGAGCAGACCGTGGAGCATGCCGGCCAGCAACGAGTCGCCGGCACCAACCGTGCTGGCGACGCTGACCTTCGGTGGCGTGGCGTGCAGTGCCGAACCGACGCTGAACCAGTTCACGCCATCAGCACCGTGGGAAATCACCACGTGTTCGATGCCTTGGGCATGCAAACGCGCCGCTGCCTGAGCTTCTGCCGCGTGAGAAACCACGTCGCAACCGAGCGCGTCGGCGAGTTCTTCAGTGTTCGGTTTGATCAGCCACGGACTGGCTTTCAAAGCTTCGCGCAATGCTTCGCCACTAGAGTCGAGAGCGACTTTCAGGCCGAGCTGATTGAGCCGTTCGATCAACTCGCGCAACCACTGCGCCGTCACGCCACGCGGCAAACTGCCGGCGACCACCACCGCATCGTGACCCGGCGCAATCTGCACCAGACGCTCCAGCAACGCTTGCTGTGCAGCCGCGTCGACCACCGGCCCCGGGCCGTTGATGTCGGTGATGCGGCCATCCTGTTCCGCGACTTTGATATTGCTGCGCGTCTCACCCGGCACGCGGATAAACGCGTCGACAAAACCGCGCTTGGCGAACAGGGTTTCGAACGCTTGCAAATTGTCTTCACCGAGAAACCCGCTGACCGTCAGTTGATGGCCGAGGTCGGCGAGCACCTGAGCGACGTTCACGCCTTTGCCGGCGGCGTGGGTGTGCATCTCGTCGCTGCGATTGACCTGACCGGCCTCCAGACGTGGCAGTTCGACGGTAAGGTCGAGCGCCGGGTTGAGGGTCAGGGTAAGAATCTTGGCCATTACAGGGCCTCCACTAATGCGCGCACTTCATTCGCGCTGCCCACGGCCAGGGCCTGTTGAGCAAGGGTTTGCGCCTGGGTCAGGCTGAGTTCGCGGATGCGCGCTTTCACTTCAGCAATGCTGCGCCCGGAGACACTGAGTTCATCGACACCGAGGCCGACCAGCACCGGCACCGCCAGCGGATCTGCCGCCAGTTCACCGCAAACGCCGACCCATTTGCCATGGGCATGGGCCGCGCGCACGGTGATGTCGATCAGTTGCAGCACCGCCGGGTGCAAGCCGTCAGCCTGCGCCGACAGCGTCGGGTGACCACGGTCGATGGCCAGCGTGTACTGGGTCAGGTCGTTGGTGCCGACGCTGAAGAAGTCGACTTCCTTGGCCAGCACCGGCGCGAGCAAAGCGGCGGACGGCACTTCGATCATGATCCCCAGTTGCAGATCGGCGACCGGGATTTCCAGACGTAGACGCTCCGTCATGTCGCGGGCCTGGCGCCACTCTTCGACGCTGCCAACCATGGGGAACATGATTCGCAACGGACGGTTATCCGCCGAACGCAGCAGGGCGCGCAATTGCGCTTCCATGATCTGCGGGCGCTGCAAGGTCAGGCGAATGCCGCGCACGCCGAGGAACGGGTTTTCTTCCTTGGCGATCGGCCAATACGGCAGCGGTTTGTCGCCGCCGACATCGAGCGTGCGCACCACCAATGGGCGACCGGCGAGGCCATCGAGGACGCGGCGGTATTCGGCTTCTTGCGTGGCCTCGTCGGGCGCTTGCGGGTGGGCCATGAAAATCAGTTCGGTACGCAGCAGACCGATGCCTTCGGCGCCCTGCTCCACCGCACTGATCACGCCAGCGCTTTCGCCGATGTTGGCGAACACTTCAACGGCGTGACCGTCAGTGGTGTGTGCCGGTTGATGGCGTTGTTCGGCGGCAATCTTCAGGCGTTGCTCACGGGTGTCGCGTTCTTCGGTGGCGCGTTGCAGGGTCGCCGCATCGGCGTCGACGTGCAGGCGACCGCGTTGGCCGTCGAGCAGCAACGGTGTGCCCGGCGCCAGCAACAACACCGCCGCGCCAGCGCCGACCAGCGCTGGAATCCCGAGAGCACGAGCGACGATGGCGCTGTGCGCCGTGGCGCCGCCGCGTGCGGTGAGAATCCCCGCCACGCGCGCTGGGTCCAGCCGTGCGACGTCGGACGGACCGACCTCGTCCATCACCAGAATGTAGGGTTGCTCGGGCTCGCTCGCAGTCTGCACGCCACGCAGTTGCGCCAGCACGCGGCGACCGACGTCACGCAAGTCCGCCGCGCGCTCTGCGAGCAACGCGTCTTGCAGCGATTCCTGTTGTTTGGCAGCCGCCTCGATCACCGCCATCCACGCCGCTTCGGCGCTTTCGCCCTGCTTGAGGCGGGTGTCGACTTCGTCGGTGAGTTCCGGGTCGTCGAGCATTTCCTGATGGGTGATGAAAATCTCGCGGATGGCTTTGGCTTTGCTGCGTTCGATCAGGCCCTGAATGTCGCTGCGCACATCGCTGAGCGCTTGCTTGAGACGTTCGCGCTCGACGGCGGCGGACTCGCCGCGCAAGGGGTAATCGATGGTTTGCTGAACTTGAATATGCGCAGGCCCGATGGCGATGCCGGGTGCTGCCGGGATTGCTTGCAACTGTGCGCCGGATGCCGGAGCGATCAGTACTTCGGCGATGTCGGCGATCACTTCGCGCTGCTGACTCACCGCTGGCAGCGGTTCGACTTCTTCACCAAGGCCTTCTTCGATCGCGGCAAGCAACGCCGGTAAAGCGTCGGCAGCGATGCTCGGCTCGGCAATCAACTCCAGCACCTGACCGCGACGGGCGCCGAGGCTGAGCAGTTTGCTCAAACTCTTCACCGACACAGCACTGTCCTGACCGTCGACGATGCGCACGCGTATTTCGCCATCAAAACTCTTCGCCAGTTGCGCGAGGATCTTCGCCGGACGCGCGTGCAAGCCGTGGGCGTTGGCCAGCGCAATGCGCGCACTCGGCCAATCGGCGGGCAATTCACCACCGAGCACTTCGAGAACTTTGCGGCTGCTGGTGGCGCGCCCCAACTCGTGGCCGCGACCTTCGATGAGCAACGCACACAATCGTTCGAGCAGCGCCTGATGTGCTTCGCCAAGGCTGGCCAGACAGAACAGACCGCTGAGCGGCTGGCCGAGGTAGCGCATCGGTTTGTCCGGGGTGACGAACGCCAGGCCCGGACGCTTCACGGTTTGCTCGCTGTGCAACCACCACAAACCATCGCCCAGCGGCAGCGCTTCGACCTGTTGCAGCACCGCCGAGAAACCGTTGCTCACACAATCGGCCTGACGCAGCAGGCGCGCGCCACGCCAGACCAGCTCTTCGAAATCGTCGGCCGAAACGCCGAGGCCGATCATCTGCGCATCCAGCGCCAGCTCTTGCGGCGCGCCTTGCAGCAGTTTCAGCAACGCTTCAGGCGAACTGGCACGACGCAGGGCCTGGCCCAGATCGGTCTCGCCGAGGGCGCGAGTCAACAGTTGCAGCAGGCGCAGGTGTTCGTCGGATTTGGCGGCGATACCAATCGCCAGATAAACGATCTGGCCATCACCCCAATCCACGCCCTCGGGAAACTGCATCAGGCGCACGCCAGTGGCGAATACCTGATCGCGGGTTTCCGGCGTTCCGTGGGGAATGGCAATACCTTGACCGAGAAAGGTCGAGCCCTGGGCTTCCCGTGCCTGCAATCCAGCGAGGTAACCGTCGGCAACCAGACCATCGGCCACCAGGTGATTGGCGAGCAGTTGCAGCGCAGCGGGTTTATCCACGGCCGATTGGCCCATGGATATCTGCTCTATAGTGAGCTCGAGCATGCGATCTCCTTTTTGGCGCTTTATGAGTGCCAGGTATTGTTTTGAATGGTTTGCAGCTTAGGCGCTTTACCGCTTTGCTTTTTGGCGGCAGTTTTGGCGGTTTCACGGCAGAACCGGCCAAAGACGTCTAAAACGTAGAAAATACGCTTGCTGAAACGTTTAATCTAGATTGATCGGCACGTTACTCGATAATGTCCCATCCTTGAAGTCCAACTTGTCGGATGCGCTGCGACAATGGTCGCCTGCCCTAATCGGGTAGGATTGGCGAAAATGTCGCGGCAAGCTCGAAAAAACAAGGAAATCCCGGGTTGAAACTCAGTGATATCGCGCGGTTGGCCGGAGTGTCCGTGACCACCGCCAGCTACGTCATCAACGGCAAGGCCGAACAGCAACGCATCAGCAACGCCACCGTCGAGCGGGTGCGGGCGGTGGTCGATCTGCACGGCTTCACGCCAAACCCTCAAGCGGCCGGTCTGCGCAGTCGGCACACGCGCACGCTGGGCTTTATTCTGCCGGATCTGGAAAACCCCAGTTACGCGCGGATCGCCAAACTGCTCGAGCAAGGTGCGCGCGCGCGCGGCTATCAGTTGCTGATCGCGAGCTCCGATGATGCGCCTGACAGCGAGCGCCAGTTGCTGCAACTGTTCCGCGCGCGCCGTTGCGATGCGCTGATCGTTGCCAGTTGCCTGCCGGCCGGTGATGACAGTTATCGTCAGTTGCAGGCCAAAGGCACGCCGATCATCGCCATCGACCGGGTCATGGAACCCGAGCATTTCTGCTCGGTGATCAGTGACGACCGCGAAGCCAGTCAGCACCTGACCCAGAGCTTGCTTGACCCGCAACCGAAGCAGATCGTACTGCTCGGTGCGCGTCCGGAACTAAGCATCAGCCAGGAGCGGGCTGCCGGGTTCAAACAAGCGCTGGTCGATTTCAAAGGCGAAGTGCTGGTCGAACACGCCGAGTCTTTCAGTCGTGAATGCGGCAAGCAGTTGATGGAAGAACTCCTGCAACGTCTGGGGCATTTGCCCGACGCACTGGTGACAACTTCCTACGTGCTGTTGCAGGGCGTGTTCGATGCGCTGCATGACTTCCCGCTGAAATCGCGGCCACTGCGCCTCGGCACTTTCGGCGATACGCAGTTGCTGGATTTCCTGCCGCTGCCGGTCAACGCCATGGCTCAACAACACCAATTGATCGCCGACAAGGCGCTGGAACTGGCGCTGGCTGCGGTCGAGCAGTCGGAGTACAAGCCCGGCGTGCAGGCCATTGCGCGGACCTTCAAGCAGCGTATTCACCGGGACTGAACCGTGGAGCTGATCGACAGCCACACCCACCTCGACTTCCCCGACTTCGACGCCGATCGCTCGGCGTTGCTCGCCGAAAGCCGCGCGCTCGGGGTGCGGCGGATGGTGGTGTTGGGTGTCTATGAAGGTAACTGGCAACGGGTCTGGGATCTGGTGCAGGGCGATGCGGATTTGTACGCAGCGTTTGGTCTGCACCCGGTGTATCTCGATCAGCATCGTCCCGAAGATTTGTCGGCGCTTGGTGATTGGCTGTCTCGATTACGCGGTCATCGGCAGTTGTGTGCGGTGGGCGAGATCGGTCTGGATTACTTTATCGAAACCCTCGACCGCGAGCGGCAACAGGCGCTGTTCGAGGCGCAGCTGCAATTGGCCGCGGATTTCCAATTACCGGCATTAATCCACGTTCGCCGTAGCCATGCGGCGATCATCGCTACGCTCAAACGCTACAAGCTCAAACGCGCGGGGATCATCCACGCCTTTGCCGGCAGCCGTGAAGAGGCGCGGGAGTACATCAAACTCGGTTTCAAACTGGGTCTGGGCGGCGCGCCGACTTGGCCGCAGGCGTTGCGCATGCATCGGGTGCTGGCGGAACTGCCGCTGGAGTCGATCGTGCTGGAAACCGATTCACCAGACATGCCGCCTGCGATGTTTCCCGGCCTGCGCAACAGCCCTGCGCACTTGCCGGCCATTTGCGCGGCGCTGGCCGAACTGATGAAGATCAGCCCGCAACAATTGGCCGCCGCCAGCACCGCCAACAGCTGCGAAGTGTTTGGCTGGTAATCAGTCGGCGTGCGCCTTGGCGGCCTCCAGAAGCAGCGTCAGATGCTGACGCTGGCGCGCATAACGCACGACCAGAAAGTACACAAAAATCGTGATCAACGACGCGTTCAATTGTTCGGTAACACTGAGCAGCCCCACCCACTCCATCACTAACGCCACAAACAGCGCGGTACACACCGTCACCGAAGCGCTGAAGCGCAGTAACGCCAGCGAATCGAGGGACTTGAAGCGCTTGATCTGTTTTGGGCAACGCAGCTCGAGGGTTTTCTGGCAATGCTCGCAGGTGAACGGTTCGTTGATCGAGATGGCATTGAGCTGCCAGGGTTTGAGCGCCAGCGTAGTCTGACAATGAGCACAACGGCCCTGGACTCCCAGGGTTGCGACGGACATGAGCGGACTCCTCTTCGCGATCAGATGAGCATGGATACTGGCCTAATGATGGGGAAACGCCAGAGCCCGGAGGAAAACAGGATCGGGCTTACGACGTGAAGTGAAAAAGTACTACAAAAAGTTCTGAAAAATGCGGCCCCTGTGGGAGCGAGCCTGCTCGCGAAAGCGCTGTGTCAGGTGACAGCGATGACACTGACAGACTGCATTCGCGAGCAGGCTCGCTCCCACAGGGGGGTTGGCTCAGACGCGGAAGGCGCTGATCAGTTGTTTAAGCTCGACAACTTGGGCTGATAGCGCCCGGCTGGCATCTTCGGTCTGGTGCGCACCTTGCGCGGTGCGCTCGCCGGCGCGGTTGATCTCGACGATGTTCTGGTCGATGTCATGGGCCACCGCCGTTTGCTGTTCAACCGCGGCGGCAATCTGCTGGTTCTGATCGACGATCATGCCCACAGCCCCGAGGATGTTTTCCAGCGCCTGCTGGACTTTTTCCGACTGCCCCACCGTGCCGTTGGCCATCTGATGGCTGACGCCCATGGCCTTCACCGCCGCGCCGACGCCGCCGTGCAGCTTGGCGATCATCTGTTCGATTTCTTCGGTCGATTGCTGGGTGCGTTTGGCCAAGGTGCGCACTTCGTCGGCGACCACGGCAAAACCACGTCCTTGCTCGCCAGCGCGCGCCGCTTCGATCGCGGCGTTGAGCGCCAGCAAGTTGGTTTGTTCGGCGATGCTTTTGATCACTTCCAGTACGCGACTGATAGCCTGGCTGTCGCTGGCCAACTGGTTGATCACCAGCACCGACTGATCGATTTCGCTGGCCAGTGCAGCAATGCTGCCCTGTTGCGATTCGACCAGGCCGCGACCGCTGATGGTCTCGTCATTCACGCTGTGGGCACTGCTTACCGCTGCGGCGGCACTGCGCGCCACCTCCAGTGAGGTCGCCGACATCTGGTTCATCGCCGTCGCCACTTGTTCGATCTGCGTACGTTGCCCTGCGACCGCCTGATTGCTCTGCGCCGAAACATTTTCAACCTGCCCGGCCTGACGCTCGACCTCACCGACGGTCTGCCCCACCCGCTCGATCAAGTCGTGAATCTTCTTCACCGTGCCGTTGAACACTTCGCCCAACTCACCTAACTCATCACGACTGTTGGCCTTGAAGTTGACCGTCATGTCGCCGGCCGCGACCTTGTCCATCATCGCCCCAAGGCGTTTAAGCGTGGTGCGGGTCGAGGCGTAGAAACCGCCGTAGAGGTAGAAAATCAATACGAACACCACCGACAGGGCCACAGCCTGCAAAAGCATGTGTGTGCGGTTCTGCGCCAAACGCTGCTGCAATTGAGTGTCGAGGAATTTCAGCGTGGCGTCGTTGAGCTCATAGGTCTTGCCGATCAGCCCAGTGACCTGATCGTAAAAAGCCTGCCACGGCGCATCGAGGGTGTCGGCCATGACGACCTGCTCTTCGAACAGTTCGCTGGCCTGTTTCAACGAGGCCTTGCTGCTGTCAGCCGCAGCACTGAGGTGTTCGCGCGCAGCTTTGCTCGAGCCGAGCGCATCCTGCAGTTTCAGAGCGTACTCGGCCTGGAGTTTCTCGATCTGCACCAACAACTCATCGAAACGAGTGCTTGAAGAGCTGTTGAGAAAACCCTGGCCCAGCGAATACGAGCCCATGGCCCGGCCTTCGCCAAGGGTTTGCGTGACCGTCGGGGTGATCAGGGTGACCAGTTCGCTGAGCTGACGGATGTCGCTCTGGTTGTCGCGGCTCAGGCCGGCCTGACTGGTGATGATCTGACTGAATATCTGCGCACTGGCCAGCAGTTTGCCAATCAACGCGCTTTTGCTTTGCAGCGAGTTTTCCGTTTGCTGCGCCTTGAATGCGGCGATCATTTCGTCGCGTTTGCCGTCGAACACCTTGATCTGCTCGGGATCATCGGTCATCGCCGTCAGCCTTTGCAGATGCGCCAGTACCGCTTGTTCGAGGCTGGTGATCTGCGCTTCGACATTCCCGGCTTTGCCAGACTGACCGAGGGTGACGTTGATCTGCACCAGATTGTTGAGCGTTTCCAGGTCCCGGCGCAGGGCCACGCTGCTGCCCAGCAGATCAAGGCTTTGCAGCTCGACGCGGGTGCCTTGGAATTCGCGATAGGAATCGCGCACCAGATAGAAATTGGTCACCAGCATCGGCACCAGGAACAGCACGCTGATCAGGCTGAACTTCATGCCGAAGCTCAGACGGTTCATCAGCGAGACAGCGGGATAGAGCAAGCTCTTCACTGGAAGTCTCCCTTGGTTTTTCTTGTTTTTATTGGCAGGCGCGGGGCGAAAGCAGATAGCCACTATCGAGCGCCATCTCTGTATAGCTCAAATCGGAGGGAGGTTTTGTAACTTAAGGTTAACGACATCGCAGCCCGCGAAACACACATCTCCTGCAGGAGCTGTCGCAGGCTGCGATATTTTGTTCTTTCTGGAAATCAGTGGATCAGAACTGTCCACAAGGCAAATCCGGCATACCACAGCACCGCCGCACGCAGCAGCAGCTCCCACAGGCAATCGAGGGTGTTGATGCCTTCCGGCCCGACCACGGGAGGTGGAATTTCACCCGCCGCCAAACCGACCCGATTGATCAGTTGCGCCGCGCTGATGTTCCAGTTGAGCAGTTCATGCAGCATCACCCGGCTGACCGCGACAAAATTGCCGACCAGCGCCAGACTCGCCGCCAGCAAGCGTACCGGCAGCCAGTCGAAGGCATGCCGCAGATGCGCGGCGCGCTCGACCAGCGCCGGGTTCTGCCCGTGTTCTTGCGCAAGCGCCAACAGGCGATAC
The DNA here is from genome assembly GCF_013433315.1 of Pseudomonas crudilactis. Taxonomy (GTDB): domain Bacteria; phylum Pseudomonadota; class Gammaproteobacteria; order Pseudomonadales; family Pseudomonadaceae; genus Aquipseudomonas; species Aquipseudomonas crudilactis. Next base: position 164,566 of record NZ_WXVV01000004.1, read on the forward strand.
GCCAATGCCGCCACCGGGCCGAGCACGAAATACCAGAAGATCACCGCAAAAAAGCTCTGGTAGGCCTGCCACAACAGATGCCCTTGCACACGCTCAAGCAGTTGCTCGCCACTGTCGGCGCAGATGTCCAGATCGCGCTTGGCCACATGCGCAGCGGCTTGCAGATCCTCACGGCGCCAGGCATCACGGAACGGCCCGAGGCCGCCGAGCAAGTCGCCACGCCCCAGACTGTAAATCACCACCAGCAAATGTACCGGCAAGGCCAGCAAGCCGTAGGCCACAGGCTCCAGTACCAATAGCAACAACGCCAGCAGCGCCACCGGAAACAGCACCAGAATCGTCAGCACCAGCCAGGGCTGCTTCGCCAGCCGCTCGCTGCTTTCGAGCTTGTTCAGTTCGCGGATCCATCCGCCATCGCGTTGAACCCGATGACGCAGGGCCGAAAACTTCTCGATCCACAACGCCAGCAGTAACACCAGAAAACTCATTGTCCTTCCTCTTGTGCCAGGGCTGCGCGGTAACGCGCCCAGTCGAATGCCGGGCCAGGATCGGTCTTACGCCCGGGTGCTATGTCGCTGTGCCCACAAATGCGGGCGCCGGTGATGGCCGGAAATGTGCTTTGCAACTGGCGGGTCAACGCCGTCAACGCCTGATACTGCGCGTCGGTGAACGGTAGATCATCGGTGCCTTCGAGCTCGATGCCCACGGAAAAATCGTTACAGGTTTCGCGCCCTTCGAACACCGATACACCCGCATGCCACGCCCGCTCAAGACAGGAGACAAACTGCGTGACCTTGCCGTCACGCTCAATCAGAAAATGCGCCGAGACGCGCAAGTCGGCGATCCCTGCAAAGTAGGGATGTTCAGTGACATCCAGACGATTCTGGAAAAATTCCTGCACCTTGCCCGTGGCGAACTGCGCCGGCGGCAGGCTGATGTTGTGGATGACCAACAGGGAAATTTCGCCCGCAGGACGTTCATTGAAGTTGGGCGATGGGCAGACCTGCACCCCGTGACACCACCCGCTAGCGGGATCCAACTGCATACCGATTCCTTCAACGCCGACTGTGTTGGCACCCAGTATGCCGTGATCGGCCCCCGGCGCGCGATCACTTGCCGCGATTGAGTCGCCGCAGATTACCCAGCACCGACTCCAGCGCCCGATCGAACAGCAAGGTGTCATCCAGTGCACGCACCGCACCGCGCTGGAATTCTTCGGCCAGCGCAAGGCGACTGCGTTCCAGCACCTTCATGCCGGTGCGATCGACAAACACATATTTACCGGTGGCTTCGATGATCGCCGCGAGTTTGCAACGCAGACTGTGTTCATCGTCCTCCTGAAACGCCACCCAACTGCCCAGACGCAGTTGCTCGACCTGGCGCAGACCCGCAGCGTCGTGGGGCAAGCGTACCGACGTCAGCGCCACGCCGCCCTCATCGGCGGTTTGCAGCACGATCTGCTGCGACACCTCGATCATCGGCGCGGCCGGATCCGCCTCGACAGGACGCTCCAGCACCCGCACATGCAAGGCTTCCAGCTCACTGAAAAACTCGCTGGTGGCGAACGGATCAAACGCAGAACTGGTCAGGCCATCCCGCAGCGACTTAAGCAAACCCGGCACCAGCGCCAGCAAACGCAGACTGGATTCAGTGTCTGCATGACGCTGCACACTCCAGATCAATTGCTCCATGGTTTGCACATCGGCCTGCCATTCAGCTGACTGATCGCCATGCTTGAGGCAAGTCAGCAGCAGAACCTTGCTCCAGGCGTCCCGGACGAAGGTAACCACGGTCGGCGGCAGTGTTTTACCCAGCAGCGCTTGATTCAACGCCCGTTCGACCCGACGCCGGGCCAGTTCGGTTTTCGCACGCCCCTCTTCGGCGTCACGCAGTCGCTGCTCAAGCAGCTCGCTGCGGCGGCGCTGATCGCTGGTGAACGCGAGAAAATCAGCCAGCAACTCGGAGAAAATCGCCGGATCATCAACAAAGTCAGTCAGCAGCCGCTGCACCACTTGTTCGATGCGCAGGTACAAACTGTCGCGCGCCTCACCGTCGCAGTCGCCCCAGCCCATCGCCGCCTCAGCGATTTCGTTGAGCAGGCGCCGCGCCGGATGCGTGCTGCGGCTGAAGAAACTCTTGTCGAGCACCGCGACCTTGAGCATCGGGATCTGCAACCGCGCGATCAGAGCCTTGAGCGAATCCGGCACATTGCGGTCTTCAAGAATGCAGTCGAAGACCATGGCGATCAGGTTGATCACGTCTTCGTCCGCATCGCCGACGATCCGCGATTTGCCACTTCTGACGCTGACGCGGGTCAGCAGCTGCTCGAGCTGATTGCGCAGATCGAAGTCATCCTGAGCCGCCAGCGCCGGCACGTACTGTTGCAAGTGCGAGAGCAGACGTAAAAGGTCGCGAGTGGAGATGGGTTGCGCCGCAATGCTGGACTCCAGCGTCGGTGCGACACTGCCGCGTACGTGCGTTAGCAATTGCTGCAACGCGGCGAAAACTTCCTGCACGCTTTCGTCGACTGGCGGCGTGTCGTCGCTCTCCTCACTGTTCACGTTGACGATCGCACGATCAATCGCCCGGCGGGCCGGGGCTGGTTTCAACTCCGGCAGCACACCGGTGGCGAGCAGCAGTTGATTGGCTTCAGCGTAAAGTTGTTCGGTGTCGGCCAATACATAGCGCTCGAACAGTTTGAGCAGGATCAGCTTGACCTTGATTTCCACACCCAGGTTACGGCCGGCCTGCAGGAAAAACTCACAGAGCATGGCCGGCCCGAGCGGGTTGTGCTGATCGTCGAGCGGGTTGCTGAGCAGCGCATTAAGCCGCGCGGTCAGTTGATCCAGGGCGAAGCCGTCACGCTTGAGTACGCGACCGACCATGGTCTCGACCGCCACACTGCGTTCCATGTCGTCGCTACGCGGAGCGAACTCGTCGTACTTGAGGGCGTGCGGCAGTGCGTTGTGCGTGGGATCGTACTGAGTCAGACCGACGAAGGCTTCGAAGAATTGCTCGAGAAAACCGCGCTCGATGTTTTTGCGCTTCAGACGCAGGTCGCGCATGGCTTCGAAAAAGATGTTCTGCTCGACATCGTTGCGCGCCCGATCAGCCATTTCAAACAGCGTGTCGTCGGCGTTATCGAACAGTTCCTGCAGACCGTGACGCAGTTGCTGGGCAGCCTTGTCGCGAACCTGAAGCAGAATCACAGGCAGGCGGGCGAGCGGCGAGTGATTCGCCTGATCGGTAGCAGCCTTGTGCAAAGGCACTACTTTCCCGTCGTTGTGCATCCAAGCCTCCTGAAACGGTGATTCGTTCGGTCACTTTCAACACAAGCCTCCTGTGGGAGCGGGCTTGCTCGCGCAGGCGATCTGTCAGTGACATGGTTGGTGACTGACACTGCGCTTTCGCGAGCAAGCTCGCTCCCACAGGTCTCAACAACTTTGGCCGCACCGCACGTCAAAGCTATGACGTCAAATGCAAGGCGAATTATCTTTCATAACTTGCACCCGGCGCCATAGCCGTCAGGGTTTCCCCTATACCGCCCTTTCAGTGACCACGCCTGGCCGGGTTTGCTCAAAGAAAATCGACCGGATGCAGGCAAGCATGCAAGTTCTCGCCTTGGGTTGGCTCGTGCCATGCCCCTATAATCGAACCACTTTGTTTGTGGAGCCCGTTATGCCGAATCTACGTCTCGCCGATTTGACCGCCGAAATCGAAGCCAACGTGCGCCGTGCGTTGCTCGAAGACATCGGCAGCGGCGACATCACCGCGCAACTGATCCCGGCCGAACGTCTGGCCAAAGCCACCATCATCACCCGCGACGCAGCCGTCATCTGTGGCACGGCGTGGGTCGATGCCGTGTTTCGTCAGCTCGATCCGCGAGTGGCAGTACATTGGCAAGTGGTCGATGGCGAACGAGTGAAGCCCAATCAACCGCTGTTTCATCTGGAAGGCCCCGCCCGTTCGCTGTTGACCGGTGAACGCAGTGCGCTGAACTTCCTGCAGTTGCTTTCCGGTGTAGCCACCCGCGCGCAGTACCTGGCCGATTTCGTGGGCACCACTCAGGTCAAACTGCTCGACACCCGCAAGACCCTGCCGGGCCTGCGTCTGGCGCAGAAATACGCGGTGACCTGCGGTGGCTGCCACAACCATCGCATCGGCCTGTACGACGCGTTCCTGATCAAGGAAAACCACATCGCCGCCAGCGGTGGCATTCCACAAGCCATTGCCGCCGCGCACAAGATTGCGCCGGGCAAACCGGTGGAAGTCGAAGTGGAAAGTCTGGATGAATTGAAGGAAGCACTGGCCGCCGGCGCCGACATCATCATGCTCGACGAACTGAGTCTGGACGACATGCGTGAAGCCGTGCGCCTGAACGGCGGCAAGGCGAAACTGGAAGCCAGCGGCGGCATCAATGAAAGCACGCTGCTGCCGATCGCCGAAACCGGGGTGGACTACATCTCGATTGGCGCGATGACCAAGGATGTGAAAGCGGTGGATCTGTCGATGCGCCTCAGCCTCTGAAGACCTCGCGCAATAAAAAACGCCAGCCCGGTTGAGGCTGGCGTTTTTGTTTCAGACCACCAGATTATTCATCTCGCAGTACTCTTCCCAATCGACACCCAGCACTTCGGCCGCCTCTTTGTGCAGCACAAGGCGCTGCGCCTCGAACTCCTCCGGCGTGCTCGTGTACTTGAGCGTCAGTTCCCACGGCTGCAGGCCCTGCGCTTCAGCCTCGTCTTCGAAGGCCCACTGAATCTGATCTTTCTGATCATCGGGACTGAGATCCTTGATCTCTTCCAACAGCTGCGGGGCGTCGAGTTTGTACTTTTCCAGCGCCTGTACGTGACGTTGCTCTTGAGTTAATTCGGTCATGGCGTTCTCGCTGATCGTAAGAATGGAGGATGGATCTGGATCATCAAGGATCTCTCTGACGCGGATTTGTCCGGCCTTCGGAACCATTCGGGATCATCTGAAAACTGCTAAGCGATGCTCATGCAGGCACCGAATATAGGACGTTTGCATGACGAATTACACGGCTCTTTACATCTCTCCCACAAAAAGCTGACCTGCGGAACATAAATCCGCTTTTGCGGGGGTGAGAGTGCTGAAGCAGGTGGTGCCCGAGACAGGAATCGAACCTGCGACCTTCGCGTTACGAGTGCGCTGCTCTACCGGCTGAGCTACACGGGCGGTGGGCTAAACCTAGCACCGGTCTTGAAGTCCGGCAACTTCACAGAATGTTCCGATATTTCGCAGACAAAAAAATGCCCCACCGTTTACACGGCGGGGCATTTTTATTGCGCTAAAGCCTGGGGGTGATTAAACGCCCGAAGCCTTGGCCGCTGCCACGTCTTTGATGGACAGCTTGATACGGCCGCGGTTGTCCACGTCCAGTACCAGCACTTCCACTTCCTGGCCTTCTTTCAGGATGTCGGTCACTTTCTCTACGCGAGCGTCGCTCAGCATCGAGATGTGCACCAGACCGTCCTTGCCCGGCAGGATGTTGACGAATGCGCCGAAGTCGACGATGCGCTCAACCTTGCCCACGTAGATCTTGCCGATCTCGGCTTCAGCGGTGATGCCCAGAACGCGCTGACGTGCTGCTTCAGCGGCTTCCTTGGTTTCACCGAAGATCTTGATCGAACCGTCGTCTTCGATGTCGATCGAAGCCTTGGTTTCTTCACAGATCGCACGGATGGTCGCGCCACCTTTACCGATAACGTCACGGATCTTGTCGGTGTCGATCTTCATCGCGATCATGGTCGGAGCGTTGGCCGACAGTTCGGTACGCGACTGGCCGATGATCTGGTTCATCTGACCGAGGATGTTCAGGCGCGCTTCCAGGGCTTGGCCCAGAGCGATTTCCATGATCTCTTCGGTAATGCCCTTGATCTTGATGTCCATCTGCAGCGCAGTAACGCCTTTGGCGGTACCGGCTACTTTGAAGTCCATGTCGCCCAGGTGGTCTTCGTCACCGAGGATGTCGGTCAGGACGGCAAATTTCTCGCCTTCTTTAACCAGACCCATGGCGATACCGGCAACCGGTGCTTTCATCGGCACACCAGCGTCCATCAGGGCCAGGGAAGCGCCGCAAACGGAAGCCATCGAGCTCGAACCGTTGGATTCGGTGATTTCCGAAACCACACGGATGGTGTACGGGAACACGTCAGCGGCTGGCAGCATGGCCGAAACCGAACGACGGGCCAGACGGCCGTGACCGATTTCACGACGACCAGCGCCACCCATGCGACCACACTCGCCCACCGAGAACGGAGGGAAGTTGTAGTGCAGCATGAACGGGTCTTTTTTCTCGCCTTCCAGGGTGTCCAGCAGCTGTGCGTCACGGGCAGTACCCAGAGTCGCGACTACCAGAGCCTGGGTTTCACCACGGGTGAACAGCGCCGAACCGTGAGTCTTCGGCAGAACGCCGACTTCGATGTTCAGCGGACGTACGGTCTTGGTGTCGCGGCCGTCGATACGTGGCTTGCCGTTTACGATGTTTTCGCGAACGGTGCGGTATTCGATTTCGCCGAAAGCGGCTTTGACTTCGCTGGACGAAGGCTGGCCTTCTTCACCGGACAGCTTGGCAACGACCTGATCCTTCAGCTCGCCCAGACGCGCATAACGGTCGGCCTTGACGGTGATGGTGTAAGCCTGGGAGATCGCATCGCCGAACTCGGCACGGATCGCGCCCAGCAGTTCGGTGGCTTCTGGCGCAGGAGCCCAGGTCCAGGTTGGCTTGGCAGCTTCGGCAGCCAGTTCTTTAACCGCGTTGATCACCACCTGGAACTCGTCGTGAGCAAACAGTACCGCGCCCAGCATCTGGTCTTCGGTCAGCTCTTTGGCTTCCGATTCAACCATCAGCACGGCGTCGGAAGTACCGGCAACGACCATGTCCAGACTCGAAGCAGCTTGCTGCTCGTAGGTCGGGTTCAGCAGATAGCCGGTGCTTTCGTGGAAAGCAACGCGAGCGGCGCCGATCGGGCCGTCGAACGGGATGCCCGAGATGGCCAGGGCAGCCGAGGTACCGATCATCGCAGCGATGTCCGGATCGGTCTTCTTGCTGGTCGAAACGACGGTGCAGACAACCTGCACTTCGTTCATGAAGCCTTCTGGGAACAGCGGACGGATCGGACGGTCGATCAGTCGGGAAGTCAGGGTTTCTTTCTCGGAAGGACGGCCTTCACGCTTGAAGAAACCGCCAGGGATCTTACCGGCAGCGTAAGTCTTTTCCTGGTAGTGAACGGACAGAGGGAAGAAGCCCTTGCCTGGATCGGCTTGTTTTGCACCGACTACAGTCACCAATACGCTGACGTCGTCGTCAACGGTGACCAATACTGCGCCGGAGGCCTGACGGGCGATACGGCCAGTCTCGAGGGTAACGGTCGATTGACCGAACTGGAATTTTTTGATTACCGGGTTCACGGTGTCCTACCTTCTTTGTGGCTCTTGGGGGAACTGGTTTCTTGCGAATTCTTGGGCAATGTCGGGAATCGGCCCAACCGTTGTCCGGGGTAAAACGTGTATCCAGATAAAACTTGAGGCTGGGAGCCTGCAAGGCGTCTGCGGTAAACCGCAGACGTCCGACAGACAACCAACCTCATAGCGCAATCGCTGATTAGCGACGCAGACCCAGGCGACCGATCAGAGTCTGATAACGACCCAGATCCTTGCCTTTCAGGTAGTCCAGCAGCTTGCGACGCTGGTTTACCATGCGGATCAGACCACGACGGGAGTGGTGATCTTTACCGTTGGCCTTGAAGTGACCTTGCAGCTTGTTGATGTTGTGGGTCAGCAGTGCAACTTGCACTTCTGGCGAACCAGTGTCACCAACAGCTTGCTGGTAGTCAGCAACGATTTGAGCTTTTTCTTGAACGTCGAGAGCCATGAGGCAATCCTTTTATCAGGAAACTGTTTCAAAGAAACAGCTTCAACAGGCCAGGGACAAATCCCTGTATCTATAAATGAGTAGTGACCGTGCCTGTTAACAGCCACCCTCGCCAGCCTGCTTTGACACAGACCGGTTTCGGTCATTCCGACCGAATCAGTCGACGCGGCGCGATGCGCCCGTCTTCGCTCACTTCACCGATGCCGATGAAGCGACCATTGTGATCCTGTACCCGTACCATGCCGAACTTCGGAGCATCCGGGGCACGTACCGGCTGGCCGTTGAGCCAGTAGAACGCACTCGCTTCGGAGAAGTGCAGCAACGGCCAATCCTGCAAGCCGCTGTCCGATGGCATCAGGAAGCGATCCACCGCTTCGTTGCCGCCTTCGGCATGTACCGCTTCCAGCTCTTCGAGGGTAACGGTCTGCGCCAAAGTGAAAGGCCCGGCCTGGGTACGGCGCAATTCAGCGACGTACGCACCACAACCGAGTTGCTCACCGATATCCTCCACCAGGGTGCGAATATAGGTGCCTTTGCTGCAGTCCACCGCAAGTCGCGCAGTATCGCCTTCGAAGGCCAGTAATTCCAAGCGCGCAATAGTAACAGAACGCGGTTCGCGCTCCACTACTTCGCCTGCACGCGCCAACTTGTACAGCGGCTGGCCATCACGCTTGAGCGCCGAGTACATCGGCGGTATCTGACTGATTTGCCCACGAAATTTCGGCAATGCCGCTTCGACATCGGCGCGACCAACGGTCACCGGGCGCTCCTGCAAAACCTCACCTTCGGCATCGGCCGTGGTGGTGGTCTTGCCCAGTTGCGCCAGGGTTTCATAAGCCTTGTCGGAATCGAGCAGGTACTGCGAAAACTTGGTCGCTTCACCAAAGCACAACGGCAAGACGCCGGTGGCCAATGGATCGAGGCTGCCGGTGTGACCGGCCTTCTCGGCATTGAGCAGCCAGCGAACCTTCTGCAACGCGGCGTTGGAGGTGAACCCCAACGGTTTGTCGAGCAGGATGATGCCACTGACGTTACGACGGATACGTTTGACCTGAGCCACCGAATTACTCCTTGGTGTCTTCAGGTTCAGCAACGACCGGATGCTGATTGTCTTCAGCCACGGCACGCTCGATCAGCGCCGACAGGTGCGCACCACGGACAACGGATTCGTCGTAGTGGAAGTGCAATTGCGGCACGCTGCGCAGTTTCATTTCACGGGCCAATTGCATGCGCAGGAAGCCTGCGGCGGAATTGAGCACCTTGATACTTTGCGCGATGTCTTCAGCGTTGTCCTGCCCCATCACGGTGATGAAAATCTTCGCATGACCGACGTCACGGCTGACTTCCACTGCGGTAATGGTGACCAGACCCACACGTGGATCTTTGACTTCGCGACGGATCAGTTGAGCCAGCTCACGCTGCATCTGATCGCCGATACGTTGGGTACGGCTGTATTCTTTTGCCATGATTTTGTTACCTGTTACTGCCCGGCGGTGAAACCCGCCAGGTCTGAAAGCGGCAAACGCCCGGCCTGACAAAAGCCAGACCGGGCGTTGCGTTTAGAGTCCGGGGGATGCGCCACACCGTTGAGTGCGGCCGACCATCACGGCTCCTGAAGTGCGCGAGTTAGAGGCTGCGAGCAACCTGAACCTTCTCGAAGACTTCGATCTTGTCGCCGACTTTGACGTCGTTGTAGCTCTTCACGCCGATACCGCATTCCATGCCGGCACGTACTTCGGAAGCGTCATCCTTGAAGCGGCGCAGGGATTCCAGCTCGCCTTCGAAGATAACGATGTCTTCACGCAGTACACGGATCGGACGGTTACGGTGCACAACACCTTCGATCACCATGCAGCCTGCGATCGCGCCAAACTTCGGCGAACGGAACACGTCACGCACTTCAGCCACACCCAGAATGTTCTCGCGAACATCGCTGCCGAGCATGCCGGTCAGGGCTTTCTTGACGTCTTCGATGATGTCGTAGATCACGTTGTAGTAACGCATGTCCAGACCTTCCTGCTCGACGATCTTCCGTGCGCCAGCATCGGCACGCACGTTGAAGCCGAACAGTACAGCGTTGGAAGCCAGTGCCAGGTTAGCGTCGGACTCGGTGATACCACCGACGCCGCCGCCGACTACGCGCACTTGAACTTCGTCGTTGCCCAGGCCATTCAAGGCACCGTTCAACGCTTCCAGCGAACCACGGACGTCGGATTTGAGGACGATGTTGAGCGTCTTCTTCTCGGCCTGACCCATGTTTTCGAAGATGTTTTCCAGCTTGCCGGCGTGAGCGCGAGCCAGTTTGACTTCGCGGAACTTGCCTTGACGGAACAGAGCCACTTCACGGGCTTTCTTCTCGTCAGCAACTACGCTCATCTCGTCGCCAGCGTCCGGGGTACCGTCCAGGCCGAGGATCTCGACAGGGATGGATGGACCGGCTTCTTTGATTGGCTTGCCGTTCTCGTCGAGCATGGCACGCACGCGGCCATAGTTCGAACCGACCAGAACCATGTCGCCTTGGCGCAGGGTACCGTCTTGAACCAGAACGGTTGCCACCGGGCCACGACCTTTGTCGAGACGCGATTCAACCACAACGCCACGGCCAGGAGCCGATGGAGTTGCTTTCAGTTCGAGAACTTCAGCTTGCAGCAGAACGGCTTCAAGCAACTCGTCCACGCCAGTACCGACTTTCGCCGAAACCGGAACGAACGGCGTATCACCGCCCCACTCTTCGGAAGTCACGCCGTGAACCGACAGTTCGCTACGGATGCGATCGAGATCGGCGCCCGGCTTGTCGATCTTGTTCACTGCTACAACCAATGGAACGCCAGCCGCTACAGCGTGCTGAACAGCTTCAATGGTCTGCGGCATCACGCCGTCGTCCGCTGCAACCACCAGGATCACGATGTCGGTCGCCTTGGCACCACGAGCACGCATTGCGGTAAACGCGGCGTGACCCGGGGTGTCGAGGAAGGTGACCATGCCGCGTTCGGTTTCAACGTGGTATGCACCGATGTGCTGAGTAATACCGCCGGCTTCGCCAGCAGCTACCTTGGCACGACGAATGTAGTCGAGCAGGGACGTTTTACCGTGGTCAACGTGGCCCATTACGGTCACGACTGGCGCACGGGAGAACGACTCACCTTCAAACTTCAGGGACTCGGCCAGGGAATCTTCCAGGGCGGTGTCGCTGACCAGGGTCACTTTGTGGCCCAGTTCTTCGGCTACCAGTTGAGCAGTTTCCTGATCAAGCACCTGGTTGATGGTCGCTGGGGTACCCAGTTTGAACATGAACTTGATGATTTCAGCAGCCTTGACCGACATCTGATTGGCGAGATCGCCAACAGTGATGGTCTCGCCGATCTGCACATCACGCACGACAGGGCCGGTTGGGCTCTGGAAACCGTGAGCGTTGCGCTTCTTCAGCTTGGCCTTGCCGCGACCACCACGACGGAAGCCATCGCTTTCTTCGTCGGTAGTGCGTGGTGCCACGCGTGGAGCCGGCGCTTTTTCTTTGACCGAGGCGCGATGCGGAGCGTTTTTGCGCTCGCCATCACCGCCACCGCTGCGACGATTGTTATCGTCAGCACGTGGCTTGTCCGGACGGCGCTGTTCGTTCTGCTTGTTGCGAACGTCAGCAGACGGAGCTGGAGCAGCGGCAACCACCGGCGCGCTTTCGCGAACAGGTTCGGCAACTGCAGCCGGCGCCGCAACGGCGTCGCTGGTAGCGTTGTGCGCAGCAGCAGGCTGATTACGCGCTTCTACTTCGGCGCGTTGCTTGGCTTCTTCTTCAGCCTTCTGACGGGCAGCATTTTCTACTGCGCGACGCTCATCCAGTTCACGCTTGCGCTCGGCTTCGATTTCTTCCGGGCTGCGCTGTACGAAAACTTTCTTCTTGCGGACTTCAACGCTGATGCTTTTGCTGCCAGCAACACGCAGGGTGCTGGTGGTTTTACGCTGCAGCGTGATCTTGCGTGGTTCTTCCACTTTCGCCTTGTGGCTGCTTTTCAAGTGAGTCAGCAGGGACTGCTTCTCACTGTCAGTCACATTTTCTTCGGCGGCGGTGTGCGGCAGACCTGCCTCACGCATCTGCTGCAACAGGCGCTCTACCGGTGTTTTGACCTCATCGGCCAGTTGTTTCACCGTGACTTGCGTCATGCACTTCTCTCCTCAGGCCGCGCCTAATTACTCGAACCAGTGGGCTCGGGCGGCCATGATCAACTTGCCGGCACGATCATCGTCAATGCCGTCGATGTCGAGCAGGTCGTCAATAGACTGCTCGGCCAGGTCTTCGCGGGTAATTACGCCGCGCACCGCCAGTTCCATCGCCAAATCCTTGTCCATACCCTCAAGCGAGAGCAGGTCTTCGGCCGGATGGGCGTCTGCCAGCTTTTCCTCAGTAGCGATGGCTTTGGTCAACAAACGATCCTTGGCACGAGCGCGAAGCTCGTTGACGGTATCTTCGTCAAAGCCGTCGATGTTGAGCATTTCTTCCAACGGTACGTAGGCAATCTCTTCCAGGCTGGTGAAGCCTTCATCTACCAGCACCTGTGCCAGGTCTTCGTCGACTTCCAGCTCGTCGATGAAGTTGCGCAGGATGTCGCCGGTTTCTGCTTGCTGCTTAGCCTGGATGTCCGATTCGGTCATCACGTTCAGGGTCCAGCCAGTCAACTGGCTCGCCAGACGCACGTTCTGACCACCACGACCGATGGCCTGAGCCAGATTGTCTGCGCCAACGGCGATGTCCATTGCGTGGGCATCTTCGTCAACGATAATTGCCGCAACCTCAGCCGGGGACATGGCGTTGATCACGAACTGAGCCGGGTTGTCGTCCCACAGGACGATATCCACACGCTCACCGCCCAACTCACCCGACACTGCCTGGACGCGCGAACCGCGCATACCAATGCAAGCGCCTTGCGGGTCGATGCGTTTGTCCTTCGAGCGGACGGCGATCTTGGCGCGCGAACCCGGATCACGGGACGCTGCCATTACTTCGATCAGGCCTTCGGCAATTTCCGGCACTTCGATACGGAACAGCTCGATCAGCATTTCCGGCGCGGTACGCGACAGGATCAGCTGCGGGCCGCGGTTCTCGGTGCGGATTTCCTTGAGCAGCGCACGCAGACGCACGCCAACACGGAAGGTTTCACGCGAAATGATGTCTTCACGGGCCAGCAACGCTTCAGCGTTGTTACCCAGATCGACGATCACGTTGTCGCGGGTGACTTTTTTCACGGTGCCGGAGATGATTTCCCCCAGGCGCTCGCGATAAGCGTCGACCACTTGAGCGCGCTCGGCTTCACGTACTTTTTGCACGATGACTTGCTTGGCAGTCTGTGCAGCAATACGGCCGAACTCGATGGATTCGATTTTTTCTTCGACGACGTCGCCAACGTTGGCACCCGGATGCGTTTCCGCAACCTTGCTCGGCCAGGTTTCGATGGCCGGATCGTCGAGATCATTCTCTTCAACGACCGTCCAGCGACGGAAAGTTTCGTATGCCCCGGTGTGGCGGTTAATTTCCACACGCAGGTCAACTTCGTCTTCAAAACGCTTTTTGGTAGCAGTGGCTAAAGCCAGCTCCAGCGCTTCAAAAATTACGCTTGCCGGTACGCCCTTTTCATTGGATACCGACTCAACAACCAGCAGTACTTCTTTGCTCATCGTACGCCTCGCCTTTCGCAAGCCATTGGATCCGCGGGATCCGCGTCTCAGTCAAAACTGGGAATAATGTTGGCCTTGTCGATCATATCGATCGGCAACAAGAACTCATGGTCATCTACCTGCACCACGACATCCTGCTCTTCTACACCGCGCAGAAGGCCCTGAAAGTTGCGGCGCCCTTCGAAAGGCGAACGCAGCTTGATCTTCACTTGTTCACCGACAAACTGGGCGAACTGCTCAATAGTGAACAGTGGGCGCTCCATGCCAGGCGAGGAAACTTCGAGGGTGTATTCAACGGAGATCGGATCTTCAACATCCAGCACACCGCTGATCTGACGGCTGACAATGGCGCAATCGTCCACCAGCACGCCACCCTCTTTATCGATATAAACGCGCAACATCGAGTGACGACCCTGAGCCGAAAACTCGATACCCCAGCATTCATAGCCCAGGGCCACGACCACCGGGGCCAGCAAGGCCTGCAACTCTTCTAGCTTGCTCGACACCTGAACCCCCTAGTGCATGATATGTGCATGCTTTGCAAAATAAAAAAATGGGCTTAACGCCCATCCTTGAAACGCCGTCGAACAGCGGCGTTGAAAGTGTCCAGCTAACAAAAAGCCCCTTAAAAGGGGCTCCTTAAACTGGTTGCGGGGGCCGGATTTGAACCGACGACCTTCGGGTTATGAGCCCGACGAGCTACCAGACTGCTCCACCCCGCGACAAAGCTGGGGCGGAAGTATACGACCGATCCCTTATTGGGTCAATGTAACCTTCCACCTGCAAGAAAGCCCGCAACAGCGGGCTTTCCTGACTAATTGGTACCGAGAAGGGGACTCGAACCCCTACACCCTATGGGCACAACCACCTCAAGGTTGCGTGTCTACCAATTCCACCACCTCGGCAAAACTACGTTTGAAACCCTTCTTACTTCTGCTCTTGAGCTGGAGGTACGTCAGTCGCTGGAGTAGCCGACTTTTGCTCTTGAAGCACCGGGACATCATCAGAAGCCGGTTGTTGTTGCTTAGGTACTTCCAACACTGCTGGATTTGGAAGACCTGCCTGAGTCAGCTGATGAGCCTTCTCTTTAGCAAAGTAACCTAACCCCAAGCTGGTTATGAAGAAACCGGCGGCAAGTATAGCAGTAAACTTACTAAGAAAGGTAGAGGAACCTTGGCTTCCGAACACAGTATTTGAAGCACCTGCTCCGAAAGACGCGCCAGCGTCCGCACCCTTACCCTGCTGCAGCAAAACCAGAGCAACTACGCCCAATGCACCCAGCAGATGAAAAACGACTACGACTGTTTCCAGCATTTTCTCAGTTTCCCGCGGCGCGACAGATCGCACCGAACTCATCTGCATTCAGGGAAGCTCCACCAATGAGCCCCCCATCGATATCCGGCATGCCGAACAGTTCGACCGCATTGGCCGCCTTCACGCTGCCGCCGTATAGAAGCCGCACACCTCGTGCGACCTCAGAATTCTCTGCCGCCAGCTGCTCGCGAATGGCTTTATGCACATCCTGAGCCTGCTGTGGCGTTGCAGTCAGTCCGGTACCAATGGCCCAGACCGGCTCGTAAGCAATGACTGCCTTGGCAAAAGCACCAACACCCAGCTCCTCGATGATGCTGCCCAGCTGACGCCCGACAACCTCAAGAGTTTTTCCGGCTTCGCGCTGCTCAAGGGTTTCCCCTATACACAACACCGGAATCAAGCCACATGCCTGTGCCGCTGCGAACTTGCGATTCAGCATTCCGTCTCGCTCGCCCATTATCTGGCGACGCTCGGAGTGACCGACAAGAACCAGGGAACAACCTGCATCCACCAACTGACTCGGTGCAATTTCACCGGTCAATGCACCTTGCATGGATTCCACCGCAGAATTCTGCGCGCCGACCGAAATCGACTTGCCTTTCAAGCCATCAATCACTTGATTGATATACAAGCAAGGCGGGAATACCGCGACATCAACACCGCTTGGCAAGGCCAGATGACGAAGGCCGTTGATCAGCTCAGCGACGCTGGCGCGGGTACCGTGCATCTTCCAGTTACCAGCTACCATAGGGCGACGCATGCTGTACCTCGTCGGTCAAAGTGGGCGCAGATGTTACCCAACACAATCATGGCTTGCAAGCCGTATCAGGCAGAAACTTCAGTTACCAGTTTTGCCAGTTCTTCGGCGTAGTTGCGAACCTGGGTTTCGTCTTCGCCTTCAACCATTACGCGCACCAGAGGCTCTGTGCCGGACTTGCGCAAAAGCACACGCCCGCGCCCCGCCATCGCCTGAGTTACACGAGCACTGGCTTCCTTGACAGCTGGATGCTCCAACGGGCTTTCGCCACCGCCGAACCGCACATTGATTAACACCTGAGGGCACTTGCGTAAGGCCTGCCGGGTCTGCGCAAGACCTTCGTTACGCGCCTTGAGCGCCATCAGCACTTGCAGCGCAGCAATGATCGCATCGCCGGTGGTGGTGTGATTGAAGCAAACGATATGTCCCGAGTTTTCGCCACCGACCAGCCAATTGCGCTCCAACAGTTCAGCGATCACATAGCGGTCGCCAACATTGGCACGAATGAATGGAATCGAAAGATCGGCAAGGGCTAACTCCAACCCCAGGTTACTCATCAGGGTACCCACCACCCCACCCTGTAATTTGCCACGCTCATGCAGATCGCGGGCAATGATGAACAGCAGTTCATCACCATCAACGATAGCCCCCGTGTGATCGACCATCAAGACCCGATCACCATCGCCGTCAAAAGCGATCCCCAGATCGGCGTGCTCAGCCAGCACCGCTGCCTGCAACTGATCCATATGGGTCGAGCCGCAGTTGTCGTTGATATTCAGACCATTGGGCTGGGCCGACAGCACGACAACCTCGGCACCGAGTTCGCGGAAAACACTCGGAGCAACTTTATAGGTCGCGCCATGGGCACAATCGATAACGATCTTGAGACCGGAGAAGTTGGAGCCGGTTGGCACACTGCTCTTGCAGAATTCAATGTAGCGACCGGATGCATCGTTGATTCGCGACACTTTGCCGATCTTGCTCGACTCGACCACGGTCATTGGAGCATCGAGCAACTCTTCGATCATCAACTCCAGCTCATCGGGCAGCTTGGTGCCTTTGCCGGAGAAAAATTTGATCCCGTTATCATCATGCGGATTGTGCGATGCACTAATCACAATGCCAGCCTCAGCCTGAAACGTGCGCGCCAGATATGCGATGGCCGGCGTTGGCATAGGACCAAGCAGCATCACATCAGCACCCGCCGATGTCAGACCGGCTTCAAGGGCCGATTCGAACATATAACCGGAAATTCGCGTGTCCTTGCCAACCAGCACCTTGCAGGCGCCCATCTTGCGGAACGCCATACCGGCGGCCCAGCCAAGCTTGAGCATGAAGTCAGGAGTAATCGGGTATTCACCGACGCGACCACGAATGCCGTCAGTACCAAAATATTTCTTGCTCATAAGCGCTCCATCATTCTTATTCGGCTGATTCCACGGCTGCGATCATCCGCACCACATCTACCGTTTCCGCTACATCATGGACGCGCAATATACGCGCACCTTTTACCGACGCCAGCGCTGCCAGGGCCAACCCACCAAAAAGGCGCTCGCCTACAGGACGATTCAAGGCGTGTCCGATCATGCTTTTTCGCGAAACACCGACCAACAACGGTCGACCCAACGCATGCAGGGCTTCCATGTGCTTGAACAAGCTTAGATTGTGCTGCAGGGTTTTGGCGAAGCCGAAGCCAGGGTCGAGAATGATTCGCTCGGCAGGAATACCCGCCGAAGCACACACCGACATCCGCTCGGTGAGAAACTCGCCCACCTCCAGAGTGACATCCTGATACTGCGGATTATCCTGCATATCACCTGGCTCACCCAGCATATGCATCAAACAAACCGGCAAACCCGTCGCCGCAGCAGCATCCAGCGCGCCATCACGTTGCAACGATCGCACATCATTGATCAAGCCGGCCCCCAGCCGCGCAGTTTCGCGCATCACGGCAGGCGTTGAGGTATCGACCGAAATAATGACGTCGAGCTCGCGATTGATCAGCTCCACAATGGGCGCTACACGCTCCAGCTCTTCCAGCGGAGATACCGCCCGCGCACCGGGTCGAGTCGACTCACCGCCAACATCGATCAGCGTCGCACCGGCTGCCACCATAGATTCGGCGTGGCGCAAGGCCGCGTCGAGCTGACTGTAGCGGCCGCCATCAGAGAAAGAGTCGGGAGTGACATTTAGAATACCCATGACATGCGTCTGGGCCAAATCAAGAACCCGGTTGCCGCAAGGCAACCGGGTCAGGGACTGTACAGAAGTCATTTCAAACCTTAAACGTCAGCAGCCGGACCGCCGATCGGTGTTTCCGGACGCTCATCCCGAACGACAGGAGGCGGTGGCGTACCCGTGCCGCCCGACCAGTCGCGAGGTTCGCGAGGCGTGCGACCTGCCATGATGTCGTCGATTTGCTCAGCATCGATCGTCTCGTACTTCATCAGAGCGTCAGCCATTGCATCGAGCTTGTCACGGTTATCCGTGAGGATCTGCTTGGCCGTACCGTAGCACTGGTCAATGATGCTGCGGACTTCGGAGTCGATCAGCTTGGCTGTCTCGCCAGAGAAGCTGGCAGCCTGACCGCCACCGCCGCGACCGAGGAACACTTCACCCTCTTCTTCGGCATACATCAAAGGGCCGAGTTTTTCCGACAGACCCCACTTGGTCACCATGTTCCGCGCAATCTGACTGGCACGCATGATGTCGTTGGATGCACCGGTGGTGACTCCGTCGAAGCCCAAAGTCATTTCTTCAGCGATTCGGCCGCCGTACAGCGAGCAGATCTGACTGATCAGTGCACGCTTGGACAGGCTGTAACGATCCTCTTCCGGCAGGAACATCGTCACACCCAGTGCACGACCGCGCGGAATGATCGACACCTTGTACACCGGATCGTGCTCAGGCACGACGCGACCAACGATGGCGTGGCCTGCTTCGTGATAAGCGGTGTTCTGCTTCTCTTTCTCGGACATGACCATCGATTTGCGCTCGGCGCCCATCATAATCTTGTCTTTGGCCAGTTCGAACTCTTTCATTTCAACGATGCGTTTGCCGCTGCGTGCAGCGAACAGCGACGCTTCGTTGACCAGGTTAGCCAGGTCAGCACCAGAGAAACCCGGAGTACCCCGTGCGATAACGGCCGGAGCAACGTCGTCACCCATTGGCACTTTACGCATGTGAACCTTGAGGATTTGCTCGCGACCACGGATATCCGGCAGCCCCACCACAACCTGACGGTCGAAACGGCCCGGACGCAGCAGCGCAGGGTCGAGTACGTCAGGACGGTTGGTTGCAGCGATAACAATAATGCCGTCATTCATCTCGAAGCCGTCCATCTCAACCAGCAACTGGTTGAGAGTCTGCTCACGCTCGTCGTGACCGCCACCCATGCCGGCGCCACGATGGCGACCGACGGCGTCGATTTCGTCGATAAAGATGATGCAAGGCGCGTGCTTCTTCGCCTGCTCGAACATGTCACGTACACGACTGGCACCAACACCGACGAACATTTCGACGAAGTCAGAACCGGAAATGGTAAAGAACGGAACCTTGGCTTCGCCGGCAATCGCCTTGGCCAGCAAGGTTTTACCGGTACCCGGAGGACCGACCATCAGTACGCCGCGCGGAATACGACCGCCCAGGCGCTGGAACTTGCCCGGATCACGGAGGAACTCAACCAGCTCGCCGACTTCTTCCTTGGCTTCGTCGCAACCGGCAACGTCAGCCAATGTGGTTTTTACCTGATCTTCGGAGAGAAGGCGTGCCTTGCTCTTGCCGAAGCTCATCGGTCCGCCCTTGCCGCCAGCACCGCCCTGCATCTGGCGCATGAAGAACATGAACACCGCGATGATCACCAGGATCGGGAAGCTGGCCACAAGAAGCTGGGTCCAGATGCTTTGCTGTTCAGGCTGCTTGCCTTCAACCACAACGTGGTTGTCGACCAGATCGCCGATCAGGCCATTGTCCTGGATTGCCGGACGAATGGTCTTGAAGCTGTCGCCATCGTTCCGCTTGCCGGTAATCACATAACCATCAACGGCTACGCGCTCGACCTTGCCATCCTTGACCTGCTGGATGAAGTCGGAATAGTTGAGGGTCTGCGGCTCGTTAGGGCTGGAGAAGTTGTTCATCACCGTCACCAGGACAGCCGCGATGATCAACCACAGGATCAGATTCTTTGCCATATCGTTCAATTAACTACCCTCTGAAGCAAGCTCCGCTACTGGCGCGCGCTTCGCATGATATTCACCGGCCTAACTTACTACATTACCTACGACTCTGGCAGGCGCCGTCTGTAACCCTTTGTGAAACACTTTCTACACAATATTCGTTAATGCTCGCCGGGCGAAATACTAAAAACCTATCACCCTACACAAAAACCTCGTTTTACTCGCTACGCCCGCGATAACCCCAAGCCAGCATGTATTGCTCGCGAGAGCTGCCACGAGAGGAGTCCGGCTTGATCATCTGGATCTTGTCGAACTTCTTGCGAGCATCCTTCAGGTAAACATCAAACCCTTCGCCCTGAAAAATCTTGATCACGAAATTACCACCCGGTTTGAGGATCCGCTCTGCCAGATCAAGTGCCAGCTCGCAAAGGAACATGGCTTTCGGCATATCCACTTCAGGCGTACCACTCATATTGGGGGCCATATCGGAAATCACAAGGTCTACCTGCGAATTACCGACGGCTTCCAGGATCTGCGCGAGCACTGCGTCCTCGGTGAAGTCACCCTGAATAAAGGTCACGTCAGGGATGCTGTCCATTTCCAGAATGTCCGAGGCGATCAAACGCCCCTGACCGCCGATCAGCCGGCTAGTCACCTGCGACCAGCCACCGGGCGCAGCACCCAGGTCGACAACGCTCATGCCAGGGCGGATCAGCTTGTATTTCTCCTGGACTTCCAGAAGCTTGTAACTCGCACGCGAGCGGTAGCCATCCTTCTGCGCCTGCTTCACATAGGGATCGTTGACATGTCGTTTCAGCCAACCAAGGCTTGTCTTGGAACGCGCCATTGGGCACCTCGATAATAAGAGTCGTGATTAATTGGGCGGATCCACGAGCCCTCGGGTAAAATGGCCGCCATTTTACAGAATCCAGACGAAAGGGTCAGATTATGCCGCTCACTCCAGAGCAGAAGAAACAGTACAAATCCATTGGCCACCACCTGAAACCAGTTTTGACGGTGGCTGATAACGGTTTGACTGAAGGCGTGTTAGCCGAACTTGAACGCGCTTTGGCGGATCACGAGCTGATCAAGATCAAGCTCAATATCCTTGATCGCGAGTCGCGCCTGGCGCACATCGCAGAACTGTGCAAGGTCGGCAAAGCGGACCTGGTACAGGTCATCGGCAAGATGGCACTGGTTTACCGCAAGAATTTCAGCGCCAACAAGCAGCTGTCGAACGTTCATCGCTTCAAGTGATGAAAAGGGTCACGGGTGTGCCTGGCGCACCCTGCCACTCCATCCCGGCACCGGCTGCATCACCAGCACCAGCCCGGAAAACCCCAGAACCAGATAACTGAATACCTGCCAGCGCTGCGCATCCGGCCAGCCAACACGCACTGCGACAAACATCGCACACGCATACAACGCCATCAGCAGCACCTGACCGCGAAAATCTCGCCATAGACTGGCAAGACCCTCAGCCTGTACCAGCACCAAAGCCTGAAAAATAACGCATGCGGCGGAAAACCCCACCACCAGCACTTCAAATGCACTGGCCACTTCATCGATCAGCAACGGTGCCAGGCCAATCTTGCCCAGCGCCGGCTGCAAACCGAGATGAATCAGCCAAAGACCGCCGACCCAAAGCATCTGGGTCAGCTGCCAAAGCATGGCGCCCGCATGTAGCGGGCGCCCTTTTTCAGATGTGACGGACTTCGACAATCTCGTACTCGATCACGCCACTTGGCGTTTTCACGGCGACCACATCGCCCTCTTCCTTGCCGATCAAGGCACGGGCCAAAGGCGAGCCAACCGAAATCTTGCCGAGTTTGAAGTCAGCCTCATCCTCACCCACGATGTGGTAAGTGACGCTTTCATCGGTCTCGACGTTGGCGATTTCGACGGTGGTGCCGAAAATCACTTTGCCGGTGTGCGGAATAGTTGTGACATCGATGATGACCTGATTCTGAATACGGCCTTCGATGTCACGAATCCGCGCCTCGACCATGCCTTGCTGTTCGCGGGCGGCATGGTATTCAGCGTTTTCCTTCAAGTCACCCAACTCGCGGGCCGTACCGATGTCCTGGCTGAGCTTCGGACGAACGACCTTGGTCAGGTGAGCGTGTTCTTCTTCCAGGGCTTTAGCGCCCTGGACGGTCATTGGGTATTTGATCATGCCTTCAATCCTGCGTGTAGATCCTGCAAGCGGCGCACGGTCTTTTCAGGACCGAACTTCAGCGCTTCACAGATAGCTTCGCCAGCAGCAATGGTGGTGGTGCAATAGATCTTGTGCTGCAAGGCATTACGACGAATGGAGTACGAATCAGCGATCGACTGACGACCTTCGGTGGTGTTGATGATCAGGGTGACTTCGTCATTCTTGATCATGTCGACCACGTGCGGACGACCCTCGGTCACCTTGTTCACACGGCGCACTTTCAGGCCTGCGGCTTCGATCAGCTTGGCAGTACCGGCAGTAGCAACCACTTCGAAGCCCAAGTTGATCAGATCACGGGCAACGCCTGCAACCAGTGGCTTGTCGTCGTCGCGCACGCTGATGAACGCAGTACCGCCGGTCGGCAGCACTTCGCTGGCGCCCATCTGGGCTTTGGCGAATGCTTCACCGAAGGTGTCGCCGACGCCCATCACTTCACCGGTCGACTTCATCTCTGGGCCGAGGATCGGGTCAACGCCAGGGAATTTGGCGAACGGGAACACCGCCTCTTTCACGCTGTAGAAGTTCGGGATGATTTCTTTGGTGAAGCCGATTTCTTTCAGAGTCTTACCGGCCATCACACGGGCAGCGATCATCGCCAGAGAGACACCGATGCACTTCGATACGAACGGCACGGTACGGGAAGCGCGCGGGTTGACTTCGATGACATAGATGTCTTCGCCTTGCAGCGCCAACTGCACGTTCATCAGACCGACAACGCCCAGTTCCAAAGCCATTTTCTTGACCTGTTCGCGCATCTCGTCCTGGATGTGCGCCGGCAGCGAGTACGGCGGCAGCGAGCACGCGGAGTCACCGGAGTGAACGCCGGCCTGCTCGATGTGCTGCATGATCGCGCCGATCACCACGTCTTTGCCGTCGCAGACCGCATCCACGTCCATTTCGATGGCGCAGTTGAGGAAGTGGTCGAGCAGCACCGGGCTGTCGTTGGACACTTTCACCGCGTCACGCAGGTAGCGCTTGAGCTCTTCTTCTTCGTAGACGATTTCCATCGCACGACCACCCAGGACATAGGATGGGCGCACCACCAGTGGGTAACCGATCTTGCTGGCAGCACGAATCGCTTCGTCTTCACTGCGCACGGTGGCGTTTGGTGGCTGACGCAGGTTCAGGCGCTCAACCATTTGCTGGAAGCGCTCACGGTCTTCGGCACGGTCGATGGCATCAGGGCTGGTGCCGATGATCGGCACACCAGCAGCTTCCAGGGCACGAGCAAGTTTCAGCGGAGTCTGGCCGCCGTACTGGACGATCACGCCTTTCGGCTTCTCGACGCGGCAGATTTCCAGCACGTCTTCTAGCGTTACCGATTCGAAGTACAGACGATCGGAGGTGTCGTAGTCAGTGGAAACAGTTTCCGGGTTGCAGTTGACCATGATGGTTTCGTAGCCGTCTTCGCGCAGTGCGAGGGCAGCGTGAACGCAGCAGTAGTCGAACTCGATACCTTGACCGATACGGTTCGGGCCACCGCCCAGAATCATGATCTTGTCGCGACCCGACGGCGCGGCTTCGCACTCTTCTTCGTAAGTCGAATAGAGGTAAGCGGTGTCGGTGGCGAACTCGGCGGCGCAGGTGTCAACGCGCTTGTAGACCGGGAACACTTCCAGCTTGTGACGGTGCGTGCGCAGGTTCTTCTCGGTCACACCCAGCAGCTTGGCCAGACGCTGATCGGAGAAACCTTTGCGCTTGAGCTTGTACATCACGTCACGGTCGATCGCCGACAGACCAAGGGTCTTGACCTTCTCTTCGTCCTTGATCAGATCTTCGATCTGTACCAGGAACCACGGGTCGATCATGTTCATGGCGAAGATTTCTTCGACAGTCATGCCAGCGCGGAAAGCGTCAGCGACGTACCAGATACGCTCGGCGCCCGGCACGGTCAGTTCGCGCTTGAGCACGCTCATGCTTTCCGGGTTGCTCAGGTCGAGCTTCTCGTCCAGACCGCAAACGCCCACTTCCAGACCGCGCAGAGCTTTCTGCAGGGATTCCTGGAAAGTACGGCCGATGGCCATGACTTCACCGACCGACTTCATTTGCGTGGTCAGGCGTGCGTCAGCCTTGGCGAATTTCTCGAAGGCAAACCGTGGCAGCTTGGTGACGACGTAGTCGATCGACGGCTCGAAGGACGCCGGGGTCTTGCCACCGGTGATGTCGTTCGACAGTTCGTCGAGGGTGTAGCCCACAGCCAGTTTGGCCGCGACTTTGGCGATCGGGAAACCGGTGGCTTTCGAAGCCAGCGCCGAGGATCGCGATACACGCGGGTTCATTTCGATCACGACCATGCGGCCAGTGTTCGGGCAGATACCGAATTGAACGTTGGAGCCGCCAGTCTCGACGCCGATCTCGCGCAGTACTGCCAGCGAGGCGTTACGCAGGATCTGGTATTCCTTGTCGGTCAGGGTTTGTGCCGGAGCCACGGTGATCGAGTCACCGGTGTGCACGCCCATCGGGTCGAAGTTTTCGATCGAGCAGACGATGATGCAGTTGTCCTTTTTGTCGCGGACAACTTCCATTTCATATTCTTTCCAGCCGATCAGCGATTCGTCGATCAGCAGCTCTTTGGTCGGCGACAGGTCCAGACCACGGGCGCAGATTTCTTCGAACTCTTCACGGTTGTACGCGATACCACCACCGGTGCCGCCCATGGTGAACGACGGACGGATGATGCACGGGAAGCCCAGGGTTTCGAGAACCGCGTTGGCTTCTTCCATGCTGTGGGCGATACCGGAACGCGGGCACGCCAGGCCGATGGATTTCATCGCTTTGTCGAAACGCGAGCGATCTTCAGCCTTGTCGATGGTGTCGGCGTTGGCGCCGATCATTTCTACGCCGAACTTCTCCAGAACGCCTTCGCGCTCCAGGTCCAGGGCGCAGTTCAGAGCCGTCTGGCCGCCCATGGTTGGCAGTACCGCGTCCGGACGCTCTTTTTCGATGATCTTGGCAACGGTTTGCCACTTGATCGGCTCGATGTAGGTCGCGTCGGCCATGTCCGGATCGGTCATGATGGTGGCCGGGTTGGAGTTCACCAGGATGACGCGGTAACCCTCTTCGCGCAGGGCTTTGCAGGCCTGGGCGCCGGAGTAGTCGAATTCGCAGGCCTGGCCGATAACGATCGGGCCAGCGCCGAGAATCAGGATGCTTTTAATGTCTGTACGTTTTGGCATGGGTTTGTCACTCAAATCCGCAGGTCAGTCGGCAAGCCGTCTTGATCGATTTCTGAAGTCTCGAGGGGGCCGCCGGTGTCGGGGCCGCCCTCGAGGGGCTTCTCTCTACAGTCTCAAGGCGAACGCTTAGCGTCGCTTGGCCATCTCGTTGATGAAGCGGTCGAACAGTGGCGCGACATCGTTCGGCCCCGGGCTCGCTTCAGGGTGACCCTGGAAGCTGAACGCGCTCTTGTCGGTGCGCTCGATGCCTTGCAGGGTGCCGTCGAACAGCGATTTGTGGATCGCACGCACGTTGGCTGGCAGGGTTTCTTCGTCTACCGCAAAACCGTGGTTCTGGCTGGTGATCATTACGACGCCAGTGTCCAGATCCTGCACCGGGTGGTTGGCACCGTGGTGGCCGTGACCCATTTTCAGAGTCTTGGCGCCGGAGGCCAGAGCCAGCAGTTGGTGACCGAGGCAGATGCCGAATACCGGAATCTCGGTTTCCAGGACTTCCTTGATCGCCTTGATCGCGTAGTCGCATGGCTCCGGGTCACCAGGGCCGTTGGACAGGAACACGCCGTCAGGCTTCAGTGCCAGTACGTCGGCCGCTGGAGTCTGAGCCGGCACCACGGTGACGCGGCAGCCGCGCTCGACCAGCATGCGCAGGATGTTGACCTTGACGCCGTAGTCGTAGGCAACCACGTGGTAAGGCAGCTCGGAAGCGTCGATGGTCGCGTGGCTATCGGTCTTCAGATCCCAGACAGTCGAGCGCCATTCGTATTGGGTCTTGGTACTGACGACTTTCGCCAGATCCATGCCCTTCAGGCCCGGGAAGCCTTGCGCCGCGGCGATGGCCGCCTCTTCGGAGATGTTGTCGCCGGCCATGATGCAGCCGTTCTGAGCGCCTTTTTCACGCAGGATGCGGGTCAGGCGACGCGTGTCGATACCGGCGATTGCCACAACGTTGTTGGCTTTCAGGTAGTCAGACAGGGACATCGTGTTACGCCAGTTGCTCGCTACCAGCGGCAGGTCACGGATGACCAGGCCAGCGGACCAGACGCGGTCGGACTCGGCGTCTTCCGGCGTGGTGCCGGTGTTGCCGATGTGCGGGTAAGTCAAGGTAACGATCTGTTGGGCGTAGGAAGGATCGGTAAGGATTTCCTGATAGCCGGTCATTGCGGTGTTGAACACCACCTCACCAACGGTTTGACCGTCGGCACCAATGGCTTCGCCGCGAAAAATGCTGCCATCAGCAAGGGCAAGTATGGCTGGCTTAGTCAAGAAGACCTCCCGTAAATAACGCATGAAAGGGCGATCGCAGGTTGTAAAAAAGCGGAGTGACGTATGGACACGTCACCCCGCTTCTTCACTGAATTATTCTGCGCGCTTTTAGTGGACACACTAAAGCTGTAGCTTACAGAAAAAGGCTTTTTTGGTCCACCGCTAAAGAGCCTAAAAGGCCGGAGAATGCGACAGGTCGTCGCCAAGCGGGGAAAAACCGGCGCAAACAGGGCGTTTGCGCCGGGTTCAGCAGTGTATCAACGCAGGTCGAGCACGTCTTGCATGTCATACAGACCCGGCTCGCGACCATCCAGCCACAAAGCCGCACGCACCGCGCCCTTGGCGAACGTCATGCGGCTCGACGCCTTGTGCGTGATTTCCAGACGCTCACCTTCGCAGGCGAACAGCACGGTGTGATCACCCACCACATCACCACCACGAACAGTGGCGAAGCCGATGGTTTCACGCTCACGAGCGCCGGTGTGGCCCTCACGACCGTAGACCGCAACCTTCTGCAGATCACGATCCAGCGCACTGGCAATCACTTCACCCATGCGCAACGCCGTACCCGACGGCGCATCGATCTTGTGCCGGTGATGCGCTTCGATGATTTCGATGTCCGCTTCATCACCCAGCACGCGCGCTGCCATATCCAGCAGTTTCAGCGACAGATTGACGCCGACACTGAAATTGGCCGCGAACACGATCGGAATGTCCTTGCCCGCCTCGACCAGCAACTGCTTCTGCCCAGCGTCGAGGCCAGTGGTACCGATAACCATGGCCTTGCCGGCCTTACGGCAGAACGCGAGGTTTTTCAGCATCACTTCCGGCAGCGTGAAGTCGATCAATACATCAAACTCTTCAGCGACTGCCTCGATATGACCGGACAAAGGCACGCCGATGCGACCCAGCGAGGCCAGCTCACCGGCATCGACGCCGATCAGTGTGCTGCCCGGACGAACCACGGCAGCGGTCAACCCGGTCAGCGGCGCGCGCTGCTGCACGGCCTCGACCAGAATCTTGCCCATGCGCCCAGCAGCGCCCATCACAGCTATACGTCGCATGCCGACTCCTTACAGATCGCCGAAGAAACGCTTCACACCGTCGAACCAACCGGTGGTTTTCGGCGAGTGACTGTTGTCGTCCGCCAGCGAGCTGCGGAATTCTTCCAGCAGTTCGCGCTGACGACGGTTCAGGTTGACCGGGGTCTCGACTGCCACGCGGCACATCAAGTCGCCCGCACCACCGCCACGCACCGGCGCGACGCCCTTGCCGCGTACACGGAACTGCTTGCCGGTCTGGGTCCCTTCAGGGATTTTCAGTTTGACGCGACCGTCGAGGGTCGGAATTTCCAGCTCGCCGCCCAGCGCCGCATCGACGAAGCTGATCGGCACTTCGCAAAACAGGTGCTTGCCATCGCGCTGGAAAATGTCGTGCTCGCGGACATTGATGACCACATACAGGTCGCCCGTCGGGCCGCCCTGCGTGCCCGCCTCGCCTTCACCAGACAGACGAATGCGGTCGCCGGTATCGACGCCAGCCGGCACTTTGACCGACAGGGTTTTGTATTCTTCAACGCGGCCGTCACCGTGGCAGGAGTCGCACGGATCGGAAATGATCTTGCCCTGGCCATGGCAACGCGGGCAGGTTTGCTGCACCGAGAAGAAGCCTTGCTGCATGCGTACCTGACCGATGCCACCGCAGGTCGGGCACGTCGATGGCGACGAGCCTTTCTTCGCACCCGAGCCATCGCACGGTTTGCAGTTGACCAGCGTCGGAACGCGGATATTCACCGACGTGCCGCGCACCGCTTCTTCCAGATTCAGCTCCAGGGTGTAGCGCAAGTCACTGCCACGCTGAGCACCGCCACGGGAACCACCGCGACCACCGCCGAAGAAATCACTGAAGACATCGCCAAAGATGTCAGAGAAATTCTGGCCGCCGAAACCGGCGCCACCGCCACCCATGCTAGGGTCGACGCCGGCATGGCCGTACTGATCGTACGCCGCACGCTTGCTCGAGTCGGACAGCACTTCATAGGCCTCGTTGGCCTCTTTGAACATTTCTTCCGATGTTTTGTCATCGGGATTACGGTCCGGGTGGTGCTTCATCGCCAGACGACGGTAAGCCTTCTTCAGGTCCGCATCGCTTGAGCCGCGCTCAACACCCAACACTTCGTAATAGTCACGCTTTGCCATAAGTCTTCTGCACTCTTGAGGACGTTCGGCAAACCCCTCCTGAGGATGGCCAAACTCGTTGAGCCCCAATACAGGCCCGGACCCAACTCACGTCAATTCAACGATCCTGGTCTTTGTTTCTTGCGGTACTTGCGGCGCGAAAAGCAGGAGCATTCCCGGCCATACCGCCAACATCCGAACCTTGTCGCATGCTGTAAAAATTCGCGTATTCCAGATACGCCAACGCGGGAGCTAGCTCCCGCGCGGCGACATCCTACCAGTCACTGCCTAAAGGCAGTCAACCGGCCGACCAACAACTTACTTGTGGTCTTTGACTTCTTCGAACTCTGCATCGACAACGTCGTCAGCCTTCTCAGCCGATTCGCCTTGCGGGGCTGCGCCATCAGCTGGCTGAGCCTGTTCGGCGTACATCTTCTGAGCAACCGGAGCGGAGACTTTCGACAGCTCTTCAACCTTCGCTTCGATAGCAGCCTTGTCGTCGCCTTTGACAGCGGCTTCCAGAGCAACCACAGCAGCTTCGATCGCAGTCTTCTCTTCGGCGGTGACTTTGTCGCCCGCATCAGCAATCATTTTGCGCGTCGAGTGAACCAGTGCATCACCCTGGTTACGGGCAGCGGCCAGCTCTTCGAACTTGCGGTCTTCCTCAGCGTTGGCTTCGGCGTCACGCACCATGCGCTCGATTTCTTCGTCGGACAGACCGGAGTTGGCCTTGATCACGATCGACTGAGTCTTGCCGGTCGCCTTGTCTTTCGCACCAACGTGCAGAATGCCGTTAGCGTCGATGTCGAAGGTCACTTCGATCTGCGGCACGCCACGTGGAGCAGGTGGAATGTCGGCCAGGTCGAACTTGCCCAGGGACTTGTTCTGAGTGGCTTGCTTACGCTCGCCCTGCAGAACGTGAATGGTCACAGCGCCCTGGTTGTCGTCGGCAGTCGAGAACACTTGCGATTTCTTGGTAGGAATCGTGGTGTTTTTCTCGATCAGCGCGGTCATCACGCCACCCATGGTTTCGATACCCAGGGTCAGCGGGCTGACGTCGAGCAGCAGAACGTCTTTCACATCACCGGCCAGAACGGCGCCCTGAATCGCAGCACCCATGGCAACGGCTTCGTCCGGGTTAACGTCTTTACGTGCTTCTTTACCGAAGAAATCAGTAACCAGCTTCTGCACCAGCGGCATACGGGTCTGACCACCGACCAGAATCACGTCGTTGATCGCGCCAACGTCCAGACCAGCGTCTTTCATGGCGATGCGGCAAGGTTCGATGGTGCGCTGAACCAGGTCTTCAACCAGTGCTTCGAGCTTGGCACGCGAGATCTTCACGTTCAGGTGCTTAGGACCGGTCGCGTCTGCAGTGATGTACGGCAGGTTGACGTCGGTCGACTGAGCGGACGACAGCTCGATCTTGGCTTTCTCAGCGGCTTCTTTCAGGCGCTGCATGGCCAGCGGGTCACCTTTGAGGTTCATGCCGCTTTCTTTCTTGAATTCGTCAACGAGGTAGTCGATCAGACGAATGTCAAAGTCTTCACCGCCGAGGAACGTGTCACCGTTGGTGGCCAGTACTTCGAACTGGTGCTCGCCATCAACTTCAGCGATCTCGATCACGGAAACGTCGAAAGTACCGCCACCCAGGTCATAAACGATCACGGTGTGATCGCCCTTGGCCTTGTCCATACCGTAAGCCAGAGCAGCTGCGGTCGGTTCGTTGATGATACGTTTTACGTCCAGACCCGCGATGCGGCCAGCGTCTTTGGTCGCCTGACGCTGGCTGTCGTTGAAGTAGGCCGGAACGGTGATTACCGCTTCGGTCACGGTCTCGCCGAGGTAGTCTTCGGCGGTCTTCTTCATCTTTTTCAGGATTTCAGCCGAGATTTGTGGCGGTGCCATTTTCTGGCCGTTCACTTCAACCCAAGCGTCGTTGTTGTCAGCCTTGACGATCTTGTAAGGGACCATCTGGATGTCTTTCTGCACAACTTCTTCGTCGAAACGACGACCGATCAGACGCTTTACCGCGTACAGAGTGTTGTGCGGGTTGGTCACAGCCTGACGCTTGGCCGACTGACCTACCAGGATTTCGCCATCGTTGGCGTAAGCGATGATCGACGGCGTGGTACGCGCGCCTTCAGCGTTTTCGATAACTTTTGCTTTGCCGTTTTCCAGCACGGAGACGCAGGAGTTGGTAGTCCCCAGGTCGATACCGATAATTTTGCCCATGTTAACTCTCCCGAAACTTTGGATTTTTTTGCCGCAGCAGTGGTGGCTGACTGCGGTAATACTTAAACGCTTGACTTCTAAATGGGGGCCTTGCGGCTAATTTCAAGCCTTCTCGTCAATCGAAGGCGAAATTGGCGCAGGCGCCTTGCTGACCACAACCATGGCCGGACGCAGCAGGCGACCGTTGAGCTGGTAGCCCTTCTGGAACACCTTCAGAACGCTGTTCGGTTCTACGTCGGCGCTTTCCTGCATGGCCATTGCCTGATGCTGGACGGCGTTGAACGGTTCGCCATGCGGATCGATCGCTTCCAACTGATAACGCTTGAGGGTGTCGTGGAACATTTTCAGCGTCAGCTCGATGCCTTCGCGCATCGGACGGATGCTTTCGTCGTCCGGGTTCGACAGCTCGAGGCCGCGCTCCAGGCTGTCGACGATCGGCAGCAAGTCGCCAGCGAATTTTTCAAGGGCAAACTTGTGCGCCTTCTCGACGTCCTGCTCGGCACGGCGACGGACGTTCTGCAGATCGGCAGCTACACGCAGAGATTGATCCTGCGCGGCGGCCAATTGCTCTTCGAGCACTTGTACACGGGTCGCCAGGTCATCACCCGAAACTTCGGGCGCCTGATTGGCTTCTGGGTTTTGCGTATCTACTGTCTGTTCGTCAGCCATAGAATTCTCCTTTCAATTTCGTCCGCGAGCCTGACTCGCGCTTCTGCCCCGATATATGGGGCCGCAAAATCAGGCTTCAAGGGCCTTCAATCATTAACCCTACAAAAAAGTGCCGCATTGTCATTCCTCGATGCGCTAAGCAGATCTGCGTTTCAAGCAAATCGACCTAAGGGAGGGCATTGTCAGCCTGAAACAAAACACTGTATAAATAACCAGACCTAAAGCTTGGGAGCGGCCTTTATGCTGGTGCACCTGTCCGTACACAACTACGCCATCGTTGAACATCTCGATCTTGAACTTGATCGCGGGATGAGCGTGATCACAGGGGAAACCGGCGCCGGCAAGTCGATCATGCTTGACGCGCTCGGCCTGACCCTCGGTGATCGTGCCGACAGTGGCGTGGTGCGTCCCGGCGCCGACAAAGCCGACATCCTCGCGACTTTCGATCTGGCCGATATTCCCGAAGCCAGCGCGTGGCTGGCCGAACGCGATCTGGAGACTGATGGCCCCTGCATTCTGCGCCGGGTAATCACATCGGAAGGTCGCTCGCGCGGCTACATCAATGGCACCCCTTGCCCACTCGGTGACCTCAAGTCGCTGGGCGAGTTGTTGATCGATATCCACAGCCAGCATGAACACCAGTCCCTGTTGAAAACCGATACCCATCGCCGCTTGCTGGACGAGTATGCCGGCGCCACGGATCTGGCCCGCCAGGTTCAGCTCGCCGCCCAGCGCTGGCGCCAGACTCGCCAGGAACTGGAGCGTCTGTCTAATTCCGGTGACGAACAACGCGCCCGCCATCAACTGCTCAGCTATCAGCTCGAAGAGCTGGAAAACCTCGGCCTCGGTGACAACGAACTGGAGCAACTGGAGCAGGAACACAAAAACCTGACCAACGCCGAGACGCTGCTGGGCATTTGCCGGCAAGTGGTAGAGCAATGCAGCGAGAGCGATTCCGGCAATGTGCTGAACGCGCTGACCGCCAGCCTCAATCGTCTGTCGAGCGTGAATAACTCCGTCGGCGCACTGGGCGAAGCCAGCAGCCTGCTGACCAGCGCACAGATTCAGGTTGAAGAGGCCGTCGGCGAACTCAATCGCTTCCTCGACAACTTCGATGCCGATCCGGCGCGCCTGCAGTATCTCGAAGAACGCCTCGACGCGATTTACACCCTGGCGCGCAAGCACCGGATTCAACCAACCGAAGTCGGCGAAATGCAGCAGAAGCTGCTGGATGAAATCGAAACCCTCAATGCCAATGACGAATCCATTGAGCGCCTGGGGGAAGAATTGGCCTCCTATGCCCGCCACTATCAGGAGAAGGCCCGGGAACTGAGCGATTTGCGGCATCGTGCTGCCGGCAGCCTGGCCAGCGCGGTGGAGCAGGAGATTCAGCGACTTGGCATGCCCGGTGGGCGCTTCACCATTGAGCTGCGCGCCAACTGCAGCGACGAACTGCTACCTAATGGACTGGAACAGGTTGAACTGCTGGTCAGCGCTAACCCCGGCCAACCGCTGAAGGCACTGGCGAAAGTGGCATCCGGTGGCGAGTTGTCACGGATAAGCCTGGCGATTCAGGTCATCACCGCGCAGACGTCTCGTGTGCCAACACTGGTATTCGACGAAGTCGACGTAGGCATCGGCGGCCCGACCGCTGAAATCGTCGGCCAGTTATTGCGCCGCCTCGGCGAACGCGGCCAGGTACTGACAGTGACTCACCTGCCCCAAGTAGCGGCGCAAGGGCATCAACATTTATTCGTACACAAGGTTCGGGGCGAAGAGGCAACGCATACAGCCGTCTCCAAATTGAGCAAAAATGAACGTATAGAAGAGGTGGCGCGAATGCTCGGCGGCATAGACTTAACCAAGGAGTCCCTGGCCCACGCCAAGAAAATGGTCGTCACCGCAAAAGTTTGATGATGGCAGAAAGCACGAAGGCGACCCTTGGGTCGCCTTCGCTCGTTTCGCGAACCGAAATTCGCGCGACATGCTTACTTTTTCTTGCGCACGTATAGAACCAGATTGTGATCAACCATCTCGAAGCCATGCTTCTCGACGATAGATTTCTGAAGTTTTTCGATTTCTTCGTCGAAGAATTCGATGACTTCACCCGACTCCACGTTGACCATATGGTCATGGTGACCACCATCGGCCAATTCGAATACCGCGTGGCCACCGTCGAAATTGTGACGGACCACGAGGCCAGCTGCTTCGAACTGGGTCAGAACACGGTAAACCGTGGCCAGACCGACGTCCTCGCCAGCTTCCATCAACGCCTTGTAGACGTCCTCGGCGCTCATGTGACGCTGCTCGGTGGAGTCGAGCATTTGCAGGATCTTGACCCGTGGCAGGGTCACTTTAAGGCCGGCTTTGCGTAGTTCGCTATTTTCAACCATGGTCAGCTTTCTCGCGATGCTGCTTCGCAGCTTCTCTTAATGCGGGTATGATCGGCGTTTACGTTGTCCCAGCCAAGATAGTGGAAGTCGCCCACCGATGCAAAACACCAAGCTCTTGCTAACCAGTTTCACCTTTGTGGGACTGCTCGCACTCGCCGGTTGTTCATTCCCCGGGGTTTACAAAATCGACATCCAGCAGGGCAATGTCGTCACGCAGGACATGATAGACCAGTTACGCCCGGGAATGACCCGGCCGCAAGTACGGTTTATCATGGGCAACCCTCTGCTTGCCGACACGTTCCATGCCGATCGCTGGGATTATCTGTACAGCCTGCAACCGGGTGGCGGTGAACGCCAACAGGAACGCATCAGCGTTATTTTCAACTCAAACGACCAGCTTGTCAGCCTGTCCGGTGACTTTATGCCGGGCGTAAGCCGTGACGAAGCCATTCTCGGCAAGGACAGTGGCACGACCGTGACCGCTCCTGCTGAAAACGCCGAGAAGCCAAAACCGGAAAAACCGGTCAAGCCAGGTTCCTTGCTGGATCAGATCCAGAAGGACGTCGATGGTGTGGAAACCGTTCCGGTTCCGACACCAGAGCCGCTGGATACCTCGCCGCAATAAATAATTGGCGAGGCAATAAAAAACCCGGAGATTCCGGGTTTTTTATTGCCTGCAATTTGTCTTTTTACGCGTTTCGAGCCTTGGCTGCGGCAGCCTTGGCAGCACGCAAACGTCGAACCTCTTTGGGGTCGGCAAGCAACGGGCGATAAATTTCGATGCGCTCCCCCTCCTGAATCACCCGCGTATCCGGGTCAGCCACCACTTTGCCGAAGATACCCAACGGACACTCCGCCAGATTCAACTCGGGAAACTCGCTACAGATACCCGACGCAAGTACCGCACCCCGCACCGTCGCGCCTTCATTGACGCTGAATGAGCGCAATACCTGACGATCCACGGCCGCGTATACCACCTCTATCTCGATCACAGGATCAACCATGCATCTGCTTGGCGCGCTGGCAGAACGCGTCCACCAGCGTATTGGCGGCCTGATTGAACAGCGGCCCCAACGTCGCGCGCACCAGCGGCCCGGCGTAATCAAACGACAGATCCAGGCTGATCTTGCAGGCCTTCTCGTTCAACACCTTGAACACCCAGACGCCGTGCAGTTGATTGAACGGCCCTTCTTCCAGGTTCATCTCGATCGACTGCCCCGGCACCAGGGTATTGCGCGTCACAAAATGCTGACTGAGACCGCCCTTGGCTACGCCAACACTGGCGCGCATGTGCTCCGGCGAACTTTCCAGCACTTCAGCGGAGGAACACCACGGCAGAAATTCCGGGTAGCGCGCCACGTCGTTGACCAGGTCATAGAGAAATTGCGCCGGGTACGGCAGCAACGCCGATCGTTGAATATGTGTCGTCATGTAAGCGTTACTTCCAGAGCTGAGCGGCAAACACTACAACAATGCCAATAGGCGCCACGTAGCGCATCAAAAACAAAGACAGGGCGAACAGTGCCGGGTTGCGGATCGACAATTCATCGCGCACCGCTTCACGTCCCATCACCCATCCGGCAAACAGCACGAAACACAGGCCACCGAGCGGCAACATGATCCGCGAGGTGAAGAAATCGATCACGCCAAAGAAGTCCAGACCGCTCTGCGCACCCCATTGGTAGAGGTGGAACATCCCGCCTTCGTTCACGAAAAATTTGGCTTCCTTCCAGATATTGAAGGAGAACACTGTACCCAGACCAACGAACCAGCAGATGAACGCCAGCCAGAAAGTCACCCACGCGCGGCTGACTTTCGTGCGTTCAACCAGATAGGCAACCATCGGTTCCAGAAGGGAGATCGCCGAACTCCAGGCAGCGATCGCCACCAGCACAAAGAACACCACACCCATCAGCTGGCCGAAAGCCACGTTACCAAACGCAAATGGCAGGCTGACGAACATCAGGCCAGGCCCTTCGCTCGGGTTCAGGCCGCCGGCAAATACAATCGGGAACAGGGCCAGACCGGCGATCAGCGAAACAAAGGTATCCAGCAGTGCCACGCCGACAACGGTGCCCGACAACGACGAACTCTTCGGCATATACGCGCCGTAGATCATGATCGAGCCGACACCGACACTCAGCGAGAAGAACGCATGCCCCATCGCCGGCAACAAGCCGTCGAGGACTTTTTCCGGGTGGAAGTCGAACATGAAATGCACGCCCTCCATGAAATGCCCGGTGGTCATGCTGTAACCCAGCAATACCAGGATCATCACGAACAGCAGCGGCATCATGATGCGCAGGCTGCGTTCAAGCCCGGCGACCACGCCTTTGGCGATGACGAAGGCCGACAGCAGCATGAAAATCGTATGCCAAAGTGTCAGACGCCACGGATTGGAAATGACATTGCCGAAATAAGCACCGACCTGATCGGCCGTGGCACCCTGGAAGTCACCGCGCCCCATGTCGACGATGTAGTCCAGCGACCAGCCGCCGACCACACTATAGAAAGACAGGATCAGCAACGCCGTGATCATCCCGGCAAATGCCCCCCACGACCACTTGCCCGAGTGCCCGGCTTCCAGCGCCAGCACCTTCAAGGCGTTCGCCGGACTCTGCCGAGCGCGCCGGCCGATCAGGGTTTCAGCCAGCATGACCGGGATGCCGATCAGCGCGATACACGCCAGAAACATCAGCACAAAGGCACCGCCGCCGTAGACCCCGACCATGTAGGGGAACTTCCAGATACTACCCAGTCCCACGGCCGAACCGGTCGCGGCGAGTATGAATACCCAGCGGCTAGCCCAACTGCCGTGGACAGAAACCTTGTCTGTCGACATCGTTTATCACGCCCAAGCGTTAGAAAAAGAGGCCGCATTGTCCGGGATTCACTCAACCTGCTCAAGCACGCAGCATCACCGTAGCCGACAGCCGTTTATCTCCATATAATGCCGCCCCTATGGCTAAACAGAAGAAACACCCAACAGGGACCATCGCGCAGAACAAAAAGGCGCGACACGATTACTTCATCGAACACAAGTTCGAGGCTGGTCTGGTCCTGGCCGGCTGGGAAGTAAAAAGTCTGCGGGCAAGCAAGCTACAGCTGGTCGACAGCTATGTCCTGCTCAAGGATGGCGAAGCGTGGTTGCTCGGCAGCCACATCACGCCTCTGATGACCGCAAGCACCCACGTCATCGCCGACCCGGTGCGCACACGTAAATTGCTGCTCAACCGCCGCGAGCTGGAAAAGCTTGCAGCGATGGTGCAGCAAAAGGGTTACGCCTGCGTCTGCCTGTCCTGGTATTGGAGCAAGCACATGGTCAAGTGCGAGATCGCTCTGGGCAAGGGCAAGAAGGAATACGACAAGCGTGACACCGAGCGCGAGCGCGATGCCGGTCGTGAACTGCAGCGTGCGGTGCGCAACAAGGGCAAGGAAGATTAATTTCCTCTGCCTTTAGAGCGTATTCGCGAGCAAGCTCGCTCCCACCTTGGAATGCATTTCAAATGTGGGAGCGAGCTTGCTCGCGAACGCTATTGCAACATCACCACAGAAACAACTGATCACATCCCCTTGCGCCGCTCCGCCCGAGCCATGCGCTGAACCTCCTGCCGCACCTCTTCCAGCACTTCCTGCACATACAAAATATGTCTGCTGGAAACTTCCCGCGCCTGCTCCGCACGACCTTCAATAATCGCCATATACAATTCCCGATGCTGGGTAATCAGCATGTCGCGGGTTTCCGTGCGCTGCTTGTACATGCCGCCGATGTTCGTCACCACGTTGCGCTTGAGCAGATCGAACAGCCCGCGAATGGTGTGCAGCAACACCGCGTTATGGCTGGCTTCGGCAATTGCCAGATGGAATTTCGCATCCGCCGCGCCCTCTTCCGCCCGACTGACTTCGTCGTGGCGCGAATAGCAGTCTTGCAGCTCTTCGAACGCTGCGGTCAGCCGCTCACGATCGACATCTGTCGCGCGCAAGGCAGCGTAATACGCACACGATGCCTCCAGAGTGTGTCGAAACTCCAGAAGATCACGTTGCGCTTCGGGATTGCTTTCGAGCAACTGCAGCAGTGGATCACTGAACGTCGACCCCAGGCTTTCGACCACATAGTTGCCGCCACCCTGACGACTGACCAGCAACCCCTTGGCCGCCAGTTTCTGAATCGCTTCGCGCAATGACGGCCGTGATACGCCAAATTGTTCGGCCAGCGTGCGCTCCGCCGGCAGCCGCTCACCGGACTTCAGCGTGCCCTCGAGGATCATCCCCTCAAGTCGCTCGACAATATCGTCAGACAAACGGCGCTGACGTATCTGATCAAACCCCATAACTCATTTCTCCACGATCCCGACCGCTCGCCGGGCTCTCTATTCTGGCCTATCGGCGCCTTGCCGACACCTACCAGACGCCACTTGCCGAAACCGGATCAGATGCGATCTACGCCGCTTGTTCGACAAAAGTTTCAGGGCGACAAATTGACACACCGACATCAAGGCTTTTACCCTAGCCAACAGCGATTGTAAATTGGTATTACCAATTATCCAAGAACGCTGACAGTGCCTGACCAACAACAATTAGGGGCCACCCCATATGCAAACCTGGCAACAGCTCTACAGCCCGCTCGGCAGTCTCGGCGTGTCCGCACTCGCGGCCGTCATCCCCATCGTGTTCTTTTTCCTCGCATTGGCGGTGTTCCGCCTCAAAGGCCACGTGGCCGGGAGCATCACCCTCGCCCTGTCGATTGCCGTGGCGATCTTCGCGTTCCAGATGCCCGTCGACATGGCCTTCGCCGCTGCCGGTTATGGTTTCGCCTACGGTCTGTGGCCGATTGCCTGGATCATTGTCGCGGCGGTGTTCCTCTACAAACTGACGGTGAAAAGTGGTCAGTTCGAGGTCATTCGAAGCTCGGTGTTATCGATTACTGACGACCAGCGCCTGCAAGTGCTGCTGATCGGTTTCTGCTTTGGTGCATTTCTGGAAGGTGCCGCCGGTTTCGGCGCGCCGGTGGCGATTACTGCCGCACTTCTTGTCGGACTGGGCTTCAACCCGCTGTACGCCGCCGGCCTGTGCCTGATCGCCAACACCGCACCGGTGGCGTTTGGTGCCTTGGGGATTCCGATCATTGTTGCCGGCCAAGTCACCGGCATCGACGCGTTCAAGATCGGCGCCATGACCGGTCGCCAACTGCCACTGCTGTCGCTGTTCGTACCGTTCTGGCTAGTGTTCATGATGGACGGTCTGCGCGGCGTGCGTGAAACCTGGCCGGCTGCATTGGTCGCGGGCCTGAGCTTCGCCATCACCCAATACTTCACCTCGAACTTCATCGGGCCAGAATTGCCGGACATCACTTCGGCGCTGGCCAGCCTGATCTCGCTGACTCTGTTCCTGAAAGTCTGGCAGCCAAAACGCACCGCCGGCGCGCAAATCGCTGGCGCCACCTCCAGCGCAGCAATCACCGCCAGCGTCGGTGGTTTCGGCCAAAAGCGCACCACCGTGGCGTCGCCTTACAGCCTTGGGGAAATTTTCAAAGCCTGGTCGCCGTTTCTGATCCTCACCGTGCTGGTGACCATCTGGACGCTGAAGCCTTTCAAAGCGATGTTCGCCGCGGGCGGCTCGATGTACAGCTGGGTGTTCAACTTCGCGATTCCGCACCTTGATCAATTAGTGATCAAAACCGCACCGATCGTAGCCGTCCCGACTGCCATCCCCGCAGTGTTCAAACTTGACCCGATTTCCGCGACCGGTACGGCGATTTTCTTCTCCGCGCTGATCTCGATGCTGGTCCTGAAGATAAATTTCAAAACTGGTCTGACCACTTTAAAAGAGACCTTCTACGAACTGCGCTGGCCCATCCTGTCGATCGGCATGGTGCTGGCGTTTGCCTTCGTCACCAACTACTCCGGCATGTCTTCGACGATGGCGCTGGTATTGGCTGGAACGGGCGCGGCATTCCCGTTCTTCTCGCCGTTCCTCGGCTGGCTCGGTGTGTTCCTCACTGGTTCCGATACATCGTCGAATGCTCTGTTCAGTTCGCTGCAAGCGACCACAGCACACCAGATCGGCGTCAATGACACTCTGCTAGTGGCAGCCAATACCAGCGGCGGAGTGACCGGCAAAATGATCTCGCCACAATCGATCGCCGTGGCCTGCGCCGCGACCGGACTGGTGGGCAAGGAATCGGATCTGTTCCGCTTCACGCTCAAGCACAGCCTATTCTTTGCAACGATTGTCGGCCTGATCACCCTGGCTCAGGCCTACTGGTTCACTGGCATGCTGGTGCACTGAACCTAATAAAACACAGAAAAAACCGACGCCGGTTCGTGATGCCGGCGTCAGCAATTCACCACCCGGTCTGTAAGGCTGCTGAAAGCAACACTCTCTATATTCAGCAGCCTCAGCGGACGGATAACCGGGACCACCCGGAGACACGCCTGATGAGCGAGCTTTTTTATAACGCTGTGCCGAACGCGACCCGCGTGGCACCGCCACTGCCCGAACCTCGGCAATACCCCAGCGAGAAACCGTCGCGGGTTTATCTGTTCGGCACGTGTGTGGTTGATCTGTTCTACCCCGAAGCCGGGATGGACGCGATCCACTTGCTGGAGCGCGAAGGGATCCGGGTCGAGTATCCACAAGGGCAAAGTTGCTGCGGGCAACCGGCCTACACCTCGGGTTACACCGAGCAGGCG
This sequence comes from Pseudomonas crudilactis, assembly GCF_013433315.1. Taxonomy (GTDB): domain Bacteria; phylum Pseudomonadota; class Gammaproteobacteria; order Pseudomonadales; family Pseudomonadaceae; genus Aquipseudomonas; species Aquipseudomonas crudilactis. The sequence continues at coordinate 205,196 of NZ_WXVV01000004.1, forward strand.
CGGACGGTAGCGCGCTCGCAGCTGGCGCTGTTTGCCCGGGACTATCCGGTGGTGGTGCCGTCGGGATCCTGCGCCGGCATGCTGCGCGAGCATTACGCCGACTTGTTCAAGGACGAGCCGGAGACGTTGAAACAGGTTCAGGCCCTCGCGGCCCGCACCTATGAGCTGGCCGAATTTCTGCTGTTCGTCTGCAAGGTGCAGCTCAAGGACAGCGGCGAACCGGTCAAAGTCGCGCTGCACACTTCGTGTTCGGCACGCCGCGAAATGAACACACACCTGCACGGCCGCGAGTTGTTGGCGCAGTTGAGCAACGTGGAACGGGTCAACCATGACCACGAAAGCGAATGCTGTGGCTTCGGCGGAACATTCAGCGTCCGTATGCCAGACATTTCCGGCGCGATGGTGGCTGACAAGACCCAAGCGTTGAAGGATTCCGGCGCGCACAAGGTATTGAGCGCCGATTGTGGCTGTTTGATGAACATCAACGGCGCATTGGAGAAACAAAAAGAAGCGCTGCGCGGGCAACATCTCGCCAGCTTTCTGTGGCAACGAACCGGGGGTGCGCAATGAGCACTTCCGCGATTATTCCTACGGTCGCCGTAGAAGAGGATTTCCGCACCCGGGCGCACAACGCCTTGGGTGATCAGCAACTGCGGAACAACTTCCGCACTGCCATGGACTCACTGATGCTCAAGCGGGCAGCCGCTTTCAGCGATGCCCACGAAAGAGAACATTTGCGCGCACTGGGCAATTCGATCAAAGCCCGCGCGCTGTCCAAGTTGCCCGACCTACTCGAGCAACTGGAACAGAACCTGACCCGCAACGGTGTGACAGTGCACTGGGCGGAAACGGTGGACGAGGCCAATGGCATCGTCTTATCGATCATCCGCGCTCACGAGGCGCGGCAAGTGATCAAGGGCAAATCGATGGTCAGCGAAGAGATGGAGATGAACCATTTCCTCGAGGCTCGGGACATTGAATGTCTGGAGTCCGATATGGGGGAATACATCGTCCAGCTCGACCACGAGAAGCCTTCACACATCATTATGCCGGCGATCCACAAGAATGCCGGTCAGGTCGCGTCCTTGTTCCACGACAAACTTGGCGTGGAATACACCAAGGACGTTGACCAACTCATTCAGATCGGTCGCAGAGTCCTGCGGCAGAAATTCTTCGAAGCGGACATCGGCGTCTCCGGTGTCAACTTCGCCGTCGCCGAGACCGGCACCCTGTTGCTGGTGGAAAACGAAGGCAACGGGCGCATGACCACCACCGTGCCGCCGGTGCACATCGCCGTCACCGGTATCGAAAAAGTCGTGGAAAACCTACGCGACGTGGTGCCGTTGCTGTCACTGCTGACGCGCTCGGCGCTGGGCATTCCGATCACCACTTACGTCAACATGATCTCCGGCCCGCGCAAGGAACACGAACTCGACGGCCCACAGGAAGTGCATCTGGTCCTGCTCGACAACGGTCGCAGCCAGGCTTTCGCCGACAGCGAACTGCGCCAGACCTTGAATTGCATCCGCTGCGGCGCCTGCATGAATCATTGCCCGGTCTATACCCGCGTCGGCGGCCACACTTACGGCGAGGTGTATCCGGGGCCGATCGGCAAAATCATCACCCCGCACATGGTCGGTCTGGCGAAGGTACCGGATCACCCGAGCGCGTCATCGCTGTGCGGAGCCTGCGGTGAAGTGTGTCCGGTAAAAATTCCGATCCCGGCAATCCTGCGGCGCCTGCGCGAAGAGAACGTCAAAGCCCCGGACAGCCCACATCAAGTGATGCGCGGTCAGGGCAGCAAGTATTCGCGCAAGGAACGCTTTATCTGGAACGCCTGGGCCAAGCTCAATAGCTCGCCGACGCTGTATCGATTGTTCGGTTTCTTTGCCACGCGCCTGCGTGCGCTGACCCCGAGCAACGTTGGCCCGTGGACGCAAAACCACAGCGCGCCGAAACCCGCCGCTCGCTCACTGCACGACATGGCCCGCGAGCATCTGGCCAAACAGGGAGACCGCTGATGAGCGCCAAGCAAAATATCCTCGGCAAGCTGCGGAAAAGTCTGACTGGCACCACGCCGATTGCCGACGACTTCGATGTCGATCTGGTGACGCAGCCCTACACCTACAGCGCCGAACAACGCATCCCGCAACTGCGCAAATTGATGGAAGCGGTGCACACCGAAATCCACCTGACCTCGGGCGAAGAATGGCCAGCCTTGCTCGCACAATTGCTGCGTGATCGTCAGTTGCCGAGCCTGTTGATCGCACCGACGACAGCGCACGGGCAGAAAATCGTTCAGCACTGGGCGAACAATCCCGAGCTGCCGACGCTGAAATCCTACGACCGTCCAATGGAAGAATGGAAAGCCGAACTGTTCAACGATACCCCGGCCAGCCTCACCGGCACCCTCGGCGCAATCGCCGCCACCGGCAGTTTGATCATGTGGCCAACCCGAGAAGAACCACGACTGATGAGCCTGGTGCCGCCGGTGCATTTCGCCCTGCTCAAGGCCAGTGAAATCCGCGACAACTTCTATCAGGTGCAACAGGAATTCGAATGGGCGCAAGGCATGCCGACCAATGCTCTACTGGTCTCCGGCCCATCGAAAACTGCCGACATTGAGCAAGTACTGGCATACGGCGCCCACGGCCCGAAAGACCTGGTGGTTCTGATTCTGGAGGACCAATGACGCTTCCCGTTAACTTCCTGCGTGATGCGCAGCAACTGATTCCCGCCGAGCGCCGTTTTGATGACCCGTTATCGACCCTGGCCTTTGGTACGGATGCCAGTTTTTATCGGCTGATTCCGCAACTGGTAATCCGCGTCGAGTCCGAAGATGAAGTGGTCGCGCTGCTGAAACTGGCCCAGCGTGACCATGTCCCGGTGACCTTCCGCGCTGCGGGCACCAGCCTGTCAGGCCAAGCGATTAGCGACTCCGTGTTGATAGTGCTTGGGGATAACTGGAACGCCCGCGAGATTCGTGGCCAAGGCACGCAGATTCGCCTGCAACCAGGTGTGATCGGCGCGCAGGCCAACGCATGGCTGGCACCGTTCGGGCGCAAGATCGGCCCGGATCCAGCGTCGATCAACGCCTGCAAGATCGGCGGCATCGTCGCCAACAACGCCAGCGGCATGTGCTGCGGCACCGCGCAAAACACCTACCACACGCTGGCCGGCATTCGCCTGGTACTCGCCGATGGCACACGCCTGGATACCGAGGACGCTGCCAGCGTCGACGCTTTTCGCAACAGTCATGGCGAGTTGCTGGAGCGCTTGACGACCTTGGGCCGCGAAACCCGCGCCAACGCCGAACTCGCCGCACGAATCCGCCACAAATACCGTCTGAAAAATACCACTGGCCTGTCGCTGAATGCCTTGGTGGATTTCGATGAGCCTGTGGATATCTTGAGCCACCTGCTGGTCGGTTCCGAAGGCACGCTTGGCTTCATCAGCGCGGTGACCTACAACACGGTGATCGATCACCCGAACAAGGCTTCGGCGCTGATCGTGTTCCCGGATGTGGAAACCTGCTGCAACGCGGTCACCGTGTTGAAAAGCCAACCGGTATCCGCCGTAGAACTGCTGGATCGGCGCAGCCTGCGCTCGGTGCAAGACAAACCGGGTATGCCCGCGTTCGTACAGCAGCTGTCGAACAATGCCTGCGCGCTGCTGATCGAATCCCGCGCCGCGTCTTCCACTTTACTGCAGGAACACCTGGCGCAAATCATGGCGTCGCTCAGTGGTTTCCCGGTGGAGAAGCAAGTCGACTTCACCGAAGATCCTCTGGAAAACGCCAAGCTCTGGGCCATCCGCAAGGACACCTTCCCCGCCGTCGGCGCCGTGCGTAAAACCGGCACCACGGTGATCATCGAAGACGTGACCTTCCCGGTCGAACAACTGGCCATCGGCGTCAATCGCTTGATCGAGCTGTTCGACAAACATGCCTACGACGAGGCGATCCTTTTCGGACACGCGCTGGAAGGCAATCTGCACTTCGTCTTCACCCAAGGCTTCAACAACCCGGAAGAAGTCGCACGCTATCAAGCGTTCATGGACGACGTCGCGCAACTGGTTGCGGTGGAATTCGGTGGATCGTTGAAAGCCGAACACGGCACCGGCCGCAACATGGCGCCGTTCGTGGAACTGGAATGGGGCAGCGACGCCTATCAGTTGATGTGGCAGCTCAAACGTCTGCTCGACCCGAACGGAATTCTCAATCCCGACGTGGTGCTCAGCGAAGATCCACAGATTCACCTCAAGCATCTGAAGCCACTGCCGGCAGCCGACGAGATTGTCGATAAGTGCATTGAGTGCGGCTTTTGCGAACCGGTCTGCCCGTCGAAAGGCCTGACCCTGAGCCCGCGCCAGCGCATTGTGATCTGGCGCGATATTCAGGCGAAAAAACGCGCCGGCGTCGACACCACCGAACTGGAAAAAGCCTACGAGTACCAAGGCATAGAAACCTGCGCCGCCACTGGTCTGTGCGCGCAACGTTGTCCCGTAGGCATCAACACCGGCGAGCTGGTGAAAAAGCTCCGAGGCCGACACGCAACGCATCAGAAAACGGCTGACTGGATTGAAGGAAATTTCGCCAAGACTTTGCAGGGCGCACGCTTCACTCTGCACGTGGCCAACGGTGCGCGGATGATGCTCGGCGCGCCGCGTCTGGCGAAACTTTCGGCAACCATTACGCGGCTGTCCAAGGGCCAAGTGCCGTTGTGGACGAATGCGATGCCGCAACCGGAGAAGGCGATTCGCTTCAGCCCGAGCGTGTCGGACGGGCGCCCGCGCGTGGTGTATCTGGCGGCTTGTGTATCGCGGGTCATGGGACCAGCGGCGGGTGATAAAGAGCAGATGTCGCTGTACGACAAAACCCGTGGGTTACTGGAAAAGGCCGGTTACCAAGTGGTCTTCCCGGACAATCACGACAACCTCTGCTGCGGCCAGCCGTTCGCCTCCAAAGGCTACACCGAGCAAGCAGAGCACAAGCGTCAGGAACTGATCAGCGCATTGCTCCATGCCAGTCGTGGCGGTCTCGATCCGATCTACTGCGATACCAGTCCGTGCACGTTGCGCCTGGTTCAGGACGTAGGAGAAACCCGTCTGGATCTGTACGATCCGGTGCGCTTCATCCGTACGCATCTTCTCGAACGACTCGACTTCACCCCGCAAGATGCACCGATTGCCGTGCACGTGACCTGCAGCACTCAGCATCTGGGCGAAAGCCAGGCGCTGATTGATCTGGCGCGCAAGTGCAGCAAAACCGTAGTGATTCCGGAAGGGATTCATTGCTGCGGATTTGCCGGCGACAAGGGCTTCACCACACCGGAGTTGAACAGCCATTCGCTGCGCACGCTCAAGGATGCGGTGCAGCATTGCAGCGAGGGGATTTCCACCAGTCGCACGTGTGAAATCGGCCTGACGCAACACGGTGGAATCGATTATCACGGCCTGGTTTATCTGGTCGATCGAGTCACTCAGGCGAAGGCCTGCTGAAGAAAATCAGAACCCCTGCGCGAGACCGCAGTCCACAGAACAGGCCTCGAACACTCGAGGCCGTTCCTTCTTTCGGTGACCGGCACTCAGGGTCAGCGAAGTCTGGATCCCTCAGCGTAAGGAGATACACATGAAACGTTCTGTACTGCTCGGTCTGTTCGTTACTGCCTCGGTGATGGCGTCGACTTCGTTTGCCGCTGATAAGCCAGGCAGCCTGTGCGAAGCCAATTTGAATCAAATCGAAAGTGCCAAGTCGCAATATCAGACGTCACCGGAATTGAATGCGCGCGTCTCAGCCAGTGTGAGTAAAGCCCAAGCCCTCAAGGCCCAAGGCAAGACCGACGAATGCCTCGTGGAAACCCAGCAAACCCTTCTGGAGATCCAGAAAAGTACGGGCGACACAAAAAAATGAGCCATGAGCTGACCAGCATTCAGATTGGCGTCATCGGCTCGGGGTTTGGTGCGCTGGCAGTTTCATACCAGATGTAAAAAAAAACCGAATTCTTGTGTGCCGTCGCGGTCGATTGAACAGGCCCGACACAACGCGGCCTGCCATGACCTCGGCATAGCCGCCAGACCGTCCGGCAGCACCGAGCTCCCATCGCTCAAGGAGATACCCATGAAGCATTCTGCAATTGCTGGACTGTTCATCGCTGGTGCACTTCTGGCGTCGCCGGTGTTTGCGGCAGACAAAGACCTGTGTGCCGGGAATCTTCAAACCATAAAAGACTTCATCACCAGCCAGCCTTCTATTCCGGAGACCTCGCTGAACAACGTCAAGACTGCGCAGGAAGATGCCATGAAGGCTCAAGCTGCCGGGGATGACAAGAAATGCGTTGAGATCAGCAACGGCATGATCACGAAAATGCAGATCCGCAACCCAACACGTAACTGACACGCCTGGAAGCCAACCTTCGGGTTGGCCTTCCACCACCGTTTGACGTACACTGCGCAGGCTTGTTGCTCAAACAGATGTACTGAGCAATGAGTTCGGGGCCGTTTAGGATTCGACGCCGGTTGCGAAACTTTAGGTGCATGCCGACTTGGTAACAGAAGTCGTAAATCCACTGTTGCAACTACTTATAGTTGCCAATGACGACCAATACGGTGTTGCTCTCGCTGCTTAATTGCAGCTGACAATGCTCCTGGTACCTTCGGGTCCAGCAATCATCAGGGGATGTCTGTAAACCCAAAATGATTGTCATATAGAACAGAATCGCCGTGCAGTACGTTGTGGACGAAGCGGCTAAAACTTACACAACTCGCCCAAAGCACCCTGCCCGTCGGGTCGCTGAGGGTTAACTTAATAGACACGGCTACGCATGTAGTACCGACAGCGGAGTACTGGCGGACGGGGGTTCAAATCCCCCCGGCTCCACCAACTCTCAACAACAAAGCCCGCCAAGTGCGGGCTTTGTTGCATCTAGCCGTCCCATCCAGCCCCTTTCGAAAACCAACCCCGTCCACACACCTCAATGCTCATGCCGATGATGCACATCCGGGAAATGCGCATGACGGTGACGCATCGGCGTATGCACATGCGGATGACTGTGCGGCTCCGTTCCATCCCAGTCAAACCCGTGCACATGCTGGTGATGCTCGTCATGTGTGTGGCGATGATCATGCTCGAGCCGTTCGTGCTGATGCTCATGAGCATGGTTCTCCATCAGATGAATCCATACCCCCACGGCCATTAACGCTACAGCGAGCAGGAACATCAGCGATACCGACTCGCCCAGCAGCAGAATCGAGATACCTGCGCCCAGAAACGGCGCGGTGGAAAAGTACGCGCCGGTGCGCGCACTGCCCAGCCCGCGCAGGGCCAGGACGAACATCACCAGGCTGACGCCATAACCGAGAAATCCGACCAGCAGAATGGGCACCAGCGAGGCGGCTGCGGGCAGCTGTTTGCCGATGAACAAGGCGAGGCCGCAGTTGACCAATCCCGCCACAAGCCCCTTGCTGCCCGCGATAAACAGTGCATCCGAGGCAGAGACCTTACGCGTCAGGTTGTTATCGATGGCCCAGCAAAAACAGGCAAAGGCGACGGCGAGCGGCCCTGTCCAGTCCTGCGCCGAGACGGCCTCTTGCGGCCATGACAACACGACACCACCCGCCACGATGGCGAGCATGCCGATCACGATTCGCCGATCGGCATTTTCCTTGAACACTACCCACGCCAGCAGTGCCGTGAGCACTGATTCCAGATTGAGCATCAGTGACGCGCTCGCGCCGGACGTTCTGGTCAAACCGAACATCAACGCCACCGGCGCCAGCACACCGCCGAAGCCGATGGCGCCGACCAGCCACGGCCATTCGCCGGGTCCGAGTCCGGAACGCTGCCAGCCTCGATCGCGGGCAAAACGCAGGACGGTCAAACCCAGCCCGCTGCCCAGATAGAGCAACCCGGCCAATAGAATCGGTGAAATCTGTACCCCCAACAGCTTGGCGAGTGGCGTACTGGCGCCAAACAATGCTGCCGCAACCAACGCGTAGAGCACGCTCGCATTCATGAAGGGATCACTCGCTCGGGCCGATGAAATACCGGCAACAATCATGGCAGAACTCAGGTGAGAATTATGTGAACGGTTTCGCCCGCTGACCACATGCCTTGAGATGACTTTCCGCGATCACCACGACTGCTGTCTGGTTTTATCGCCACGCCCTCCTTCCCACACAGAACGTCCTAGGAAAATTCCCGCAACACGCGTCGACTTTGATGAACTGGTGGACAGTTCCTCGTGGCGTTACCCTCCACGACCACTGCCATCCCAATGGACGACTTGGCAGACGCAATTGCAGTGAATGTTCACTCCACGGAGCTACGTCATGAAGAAAATCACCCGCCTTTCCCTGGTTGGCCCGGCACCTTCCGACGCGCCAGCGTCCAGCACTCAAACCCAATCGAATACCACCGCACGCAACGAGGCGCAGAACCGGCGGCGTAGAGTTCCTCTCAATCAGCTCATCAGGGTACGCGACGATGTTGACACCCTGACCCTGCTCACCCACGCCAGCGAGATTCTCGACTCTCTGACGGCCATCAGCGCCAACTTTGCCGATGAGTTCGACGGTTCGAAACGCCATGTGGCGGTGGCAATGAAGCAATTAAGCGCACTGGCCGAGATCCTGGTCTGCCGGGCACGGGACAATCTTGATCCGCAGGGCACGCCGCCCTCATCCAGGCCTGAAACCTGCCATTGACGGGTAAAGTCTGTGCACGTTTATTGACGCATCAGACACGGTTGGAGCCGCCCATCGAGATGAATTTTTCTTCACTGCAGCTGCGCGGCCAACCCTTGTACAGTCCGTTCGCTCATTCAAGAAACTACGGTTCGCCCGCGCTCCTGCGGGCTTTTTTTTGCCTGAAACAAAGCCCCTGCTTCGCCACGACTTGCCGAAACCCGGCGGATTGCGCGACTCTGCCGGAAGATTCCCCATTCCGGAGCGCCCGATGCCGCTGTTGACCCTGCCCTGCCAACGCCTGACGCTCGCGATACTGGCTCCGGACCAGGCCGAACTTGAAAGCGAGTTCTATCAACGCAACCAGCGTCACCTCGCGCCATGGTCGCCTATCCGCACCACCGAATATTTCTCCACCGAGCAGATTCGCCGGCGTCTTGAAATACAGGCCAGCGCCTTCGAGGCCGGGCTGGCCCTGCATTTCGCACTACTGACGCCGGACGGCCAGCAGATGATCGGCGCATGCAACTTCAGCGGCATTATTCGCGGGGCCTTTCAGGCGTGTTATCTGGGCTATCACATCGATGAGGCCCAACAGGGACAGGGCTTGATGCACGAGGCGCTGGAGGCTGGCATCGCTTACATGTTCGATACCCAGAACCTGCACCGGATCATGGCCAATTACATTCCGGGCAACGAACGCAGTGCGCGCTTGCTTGAGCGCCTGGGCTTCGAACGTGAGGGTTACGCCAAGGCGTATCTGAACATTGCCGGACGCTGGCAGGACCACGTGATGACGGCGCTGGTCAACTCCAGGTTCGAAACGCCGGAAAAGCGCTGGTCGAAACCTTTGGCGTGAGTTTCACAATTCGTTAAGGATTGCCGTCGTATGCTCAGGCCTCCCGCCCCTTCCGGTTGCCTGATCCTTATGTCGCGTGCCGTCACTTCGCTGTTTCTGCTTGCTGCCCTGCTGTTTTTCTTCGCGCTGGGTAACCACCAATTGCAAGGCTCCACCGAGGCCCGCGTCGCCGGCATCGCCATGGAGATGCATCTGGACGACGACTGGGTGACACCTCGTCTGTTCGGCGAACCGTTTCTGGAAAAACCACCGCTGAGCCTGTGGCTGGATGCTGGTGCCATGCGCGTATTCGGCGTGTCACCGTGGGCCGTGCGACTGGCGTCGGCGGTGGCCGGGCTGCTCAGTGTGATGCTGCTGTACGGCATGTTGCGCCGCTTTGAACGGCCGAAGATGATTGCCTGGACGGCGGGCATTCTGCTCGCGACCATGGCCAGTTACTGGAGCAATGTGCGCGGCGTCGGTGAAGATGCATTGCTCGCCCTCGGCGTGACCACGGCACTGCTCGCCTTTTTCCAGGCGCAACGAGCATCGACTCTCGGCAACTCGCTGTTGTTTGTCGTCGGGATCGCCATCGCTACATTGAGCAAAGGTGTGCTGGGGCTGGCAATGCCGGGGGTGGTGATTTTTGCTTATCTGCTGGCTGACAACCTGATGGACAAGCGCCTGAAAATCACCGATTGGCTGCGCCCGGGCTTACTGACCCTGGTCGGTTTGATTCCGCTGCTGATCTGGCTCGTCATCCTCTTCCAGCACGGCGGCGCACAGGCCGTCAAAGAGGTGCTGCTGACCAACAGCGTCGGACGCTTCAGCGGTTCGTTCGTCGAGGCCGGGCACTACGAACCGTTCTACTACTACCTCGCCAAACTGCCGGAAGCCTTCCTGCCGTGGAACATTCTGGTGTACCTGGGGCTCTGGCATTTCCGTAAACAATTGAAGGCTAACCGCTACTTGCTGTTTTTCAGCCTGTGGATCGTTGCGCAGTTCGTGATGCTGACGTTGGCGTCGAGCAAGCGTACGGTGTACCTGATGTCGATGACACCCGCCGCCGCAGTGATCGCCGCGGAGTATGCGGGCGTGCTGTTCGAGCGCTTGAAGCAGTACGAATCAGGCAATGGATTCGTAGGCCGAATCGCCCGACAGCGTCAGACACTGGCAATGGGTGTACTCACACTGGTGATCGGCAGTTACCTCGCAGCCGCGCAATGGGCCCTGCCCCACGCCGACAAAAAGCTTTCGTTCCTGCCATTGAGTGCAGAGATTCAGACGCTGCAAACCACTGGCCATCAAGTTGCGCTGTTTCAGGCCAACGAGCGGGTCGGTGGCGCTACGGTCTTCTACACCCAGCAGGTACTCAAAGGCCTGGATACCGAAGTGCAATTGCGAGGTTTCCTCGCGGCCTCGCCATCCCATGTCGTGGTGATGGCCGGCGACAGCGAACCCGCCGCCCCACTGAAAGTACTCAAGACCATGATGGTCGGACGACAGGCGTATTACTTCGTCGGCTATTGAGGCCTGCGCAGCCGCATAAAAAAACCGCCGATAATTGGCGGTTTTTTTCATTTCATCCGGACGGGTTCAGAGAGAGACCTCAGACTGCGCAATGAAAGCTTTCTGCGTGCGCTTGCTCAGCACCGGCACATCCAGCCGCACCCGGCCGTAGAACGCCAGCGCTGTCAGCAAACACGCCAGCCAGACAAAGATTCCGGCCCAGAAGGTGTGGGACATGTAGTGCCAACCTTGCAGGACACGAGTAGTGCCATAAACGAACCCCAGCAACAGTGAGCCCCACAAGATTGCACTGGAAAAACGCCATTGATAGCGCCGCGCCACGAAGTACAGCGCCAGCATGGTGAAGCCACCCGACGCATGACCACCCGGCCAGCACCGGCCACTCCCGGCTTCGTGGAACAGTTGAAAGTTGCTGTACCACTCAATGTGGGCCATTTTTCCGCCGTACAGCGTGGTCTCGATCGGGCAGTAAACGCTGGTGTGGGATTTGAGGAAATGGATCACCCCGGTGCAGACCGCAAACGCGACCACCACAAACAGAAAATCCCTACGATGATCAGCGGCAAAGCGCAGCACTGGCGCGACCTTACTGCGCTCCAGCATTGCGCCGAGGCGCGGACGCTTGTGCGGATTGACCAATGGCCAGACCACCGACAGCAGCGCGCCGATCAGGGCGACTTCCGCCGTCCAGTTCGGAATGATCCGCGCCCATTTATGCGTGAGCTTTTCGAAGAAGTGGATTTTGTCGAGCGGGAAGGTCTGGGTCAGCGGATCGAACAGCAGGTTGCTGAAGGCGATGTCGATTTTAGTCATGTCGAACATCAGGAACACCAGCGCCGCACAGGCGAGCGGAATACCAAAGTTGTATGCGTAGAAGCGGGATTTCATCGGGTATTCACCGTGCGCCAGTCGGAGGCTTCAATGAAGCCGAGCATCTTGGGAGCCGCCGGACTGGCAGCGGAAACAAACAATGACGAGCCATAACCCATGTCCGAGGCTGGCACTTTGAGGTCTTTCTCGATTTGCGCCATGCATTCGCTGTGGGTCACCAGCACCAGATTGCGACCGGGAACCTTGTGGGCCAGCGCATCCTGCAACATGCGCCCCCGGCAATTGATCAACCAGTCGTCACCGCTGGCGGCATGGTTGAACATGTAACCGGCGGTCTGCACCGTGCGCATCGACGGGCTGTTATAGATGTCGGCGTTGTTCAGGCCCAATTGTTCGAACCTTGCACCGACCGCCACCGCGACACTGCGCGAGCGATCGGTGATGCCGTCATTGCCACTCAGGCATGCCGCTTTGGAGTGATCGCAACGCTCGACGTGACGCACCAGCACGATCATCTCACCCTTGGCCCATCCCGCCGCCAACGCTTGCGCACCGGCAACATTGCCGTGGGCCAGGTCCGGCACCGCCGCCGGCGCCAGCAACCACAGGGTTACGGGGATCACCAATACCGATGCAGCCAACACCACCCAGGTGTTGCGAAAACGCGCCAAAAAGCTCAGATCGATCGAGCGTTTGACGCCGAACAGACTCAGTCTCAATTCCACAAAAACCGCCTCGCCACTCTGCATCACGGGTTCATTCGATGCGGCGAAGGTACAGAGGCGGGCGTGGGCAGCCAGTGAAACCCATGTGAAAAAAGTCTTGGGATCCGATGTTACAAATTCCGTAGGACAAAATCCTTTCAGCTCTGGGAAATGCGGCCGATACAAACCTGCTAACACCCTTGCTGGCTCAAAAAAACAACAATCTTCCAGCCTAACTGACGACAAGAAACCCAACGTTTCTGGAGGATTTTTGATGAATAGCTGGTTCGGCAACATCAGCGTAAACATGAAACTGGGCCTGGGCTTCGGCCTGGTACTGGCCCTGACCTGCGTGCTGGCCCTGACGGGCTGGACCAGCCTCGGTGGCCTGATCGATCGCAGCAACTGGATGAGCGACATCACCCAGCTCAATGCCGGTTTGACCAAACTGCGCGTGGTGCGCCTGCAATACATGCTGACCAATGGCGACGAAACCGCCGCACAGAATGTGCAAACCACCCTCGAAAGCTTCGCCGCGCAGCAACAGAAGCTGATCAATAGCTTCAAGAGCCCGGAAAACGTCAAACTGCTCAAGGAGCAGGCAGCGACCATCGCTGAATACCAGACGTCGCTGAATAAAATGCGCAATGCCTATCGCACCGGCAACAGCGCCCGCGACAGCATGAGCGTGAGTGCCGAGACCGCGTACAACCAGATCGAATCGATCAGCAAACGCGTGCAGCAGATGGACATGAGCGAGCAGCGTTTCGAACAGTTCCAGGCGATCACCGCCGCTAAGGAAGCGTTCATCCTCGCGCGCTACGAAGTGCGCGGCTACACCGCCACCACCAACGCCGAAACCGAGCAGAAAGCCGTCGGCCAACTGGATGTCGCGATCGCCAGCCTCAAGCAACTGAACGTGCATTTCGCCGACTCTCAGCAAGACGCCCTGCGTCAGCTGGAAACCGCACTGGTTAACTACCGCAGCGCATTGATGGCGTATAAAAACGCCAACACCGACGCTGTGCAGGCCCGTAAGGAAATGACCGATCAAGGCACCGCGATCGTCAACACCAGCGAGCAGCTGTATCAGATTCAACTCGACCGCCGCGATGTCGAAAGCGCCCAGGCACGCACCTTCCAGTTGATCAGCACCCTGCTGGCACTGTTGGTCGGCGTGATTGCTGCGGTGATCATCACCCGTCAGATCACCCGTCCGCTGCAAGAAACCCTGGCTGTAGTCGAGCGCATCGCCAGCGGCGACCTGACCCAGAACGTCACCGTCACCCGCCGCGACGAACTCGGCGTGCTGCAACAAGGCATCGCGCGCATGGGCGTAACCTTGCGCGACTTGATCAGCGGCATCCGCGACGGCGTCACCCAGATTGCCAGCGCTGCCGAAGAGTTGTCGGCCGTGACCGAGCAGACCAGCGCCGGTGTGAACAGCCAGAAAGTCGAGACCGATCAGGTCGCCACAGCGATGCACGAGATGACTGCCACCGTGCAGGAAGTCGCGCGCAACGCCGAAGAAGCCTCGCAAGCCGCTGCCGCCGCTGACGGTGAAGCCCGCGAAGGCGACAAAGTGGTCAACGAAGCCATCGCGCAGATCGAACGTCTGGCCAGCGAAGTGGTGCGTTCCACCGAAGCAATGAGCGTGCTGCAACAGGAAAGCGACAAGATCGGCAGCGTCATGGACGTGATCAAGGCCGTGGCCGAACAGACCAACCTGCTGGCCCTCAACGCTGCGATCGAAGCGGCACGTGCCGGTGAAGCCGGTCGTGGTTTTGCCGTGGTCGCTGATGAAGTTCGTGGTCTGGCTCAGCGCACACAGAAATCCACCGAAGAAATCGAAGGCCTCGTCGCCGGTCTGCAGAACGGTACCCAGCAAGTCTCGGCGGTAATGAGCAACAGCCGCGCCCTGACCGACAGCAGCGTCGCCCTGACGCGCAAGGCTGGTGCGTCGCTGGAAAACATCACCCGCACGGTGTCGAACATCCAGTCGATGAACCAGCAGATCGCCGCAGCGGCTGAACAGCAGAGCGCCGTGGCTGAAGAGATCAGCCGCAGCATCATCAACGTACGCGATGTGTCCGAACAGACCGCCGCGGCGAGTGATGAGACGGCTGCATCGAGTGTTGAATTGGCGCGCCTGGGTGGTCAGTTGCAGCAGATGGTCAGCCACTTCCGCGTTTGATCTTCGTACAGCGCTGAAGCAAAAAACCAATCGCGGGCAAGCCCGCTCCCACAGGTTTTTCAGTCGTTCACAGATGTTGTGTGCGACTCATAACCTGTGGGAGCGGGCTTGCCCGCGATTGCGTTATGGCTTGCGCTACTGATGCGTGGTCATACCGTGAAACTGCGTGCCCCACTTTCAACGCGAAGGCAAATCCAGCTCAACTCCGCCAACGCTTCTGAACCGCTCTTTGATCGCAGTCCCCAAGCCGCCAGTGGATTGATTCTGCTCAAGAGCGTTCTTCAAAATCACACACGCTTGCTCTTCAATCGATCGAGCATTGAGGTCGGCCGCCACCCTAAGCACTTCATAGAGCTGAGGGTCAAGATTGTCGATGGTCAAACTTGCCACAATGCACTCCGTCATAACTGAAATCGCAGCAGCGGAGGCTACCATGAAGCTTTTGCTGCGACGGTTTCAGGTTGTAACGCCAGAAAACATAGACAGGTCTGCTATCTCAGCGCGTACCCCGCTGCCGCAACGCCGACGGCATAAAGTACGCATCCTCCGGCACCGGCTGCGCGAAATCCACCGTCTCCGCCTCTTCGTTATCAAGGTTCTGTACGTAGTAACGGCGCGCCTGCAAATCGTGGAAAACATCCAGCGCACTCCACGTGGTCGGCAGGTCGTAGAAGTTTTTCAGGTAGGCCATCGACACGCGCCACAACTCCCCTCGCCCATCGTACTGATCGACCAGTGCCGCGCCCCAGCTGTCTTCATCGAGAAACAGCACACGCTTGGAATAGATATGCCGCGAGCCCGGTTTCAGGTTGCCTTCCACCACCCAGACCCGGTGCAGCTCATATCGGGTGTATTGCGGGTTGAGGTGACCCGGGGTGAGCAATTGCGCGTACTTCACCTCGGGGCTGGCGACTTTGTAGTTGTTGTAGGGAATGTAGATTTCCTGTTTGCCCTTGAGCTTCCACTCGTAGCGGTCCGGCGAGCCGTTGAACAGGTCGGTGTCGTCGGCGGTGCGCAGGCCATCGGAGGATGCGATCGGCGTGTCGTAGGCGAGGTTCGGTGCACGGCGCACGCGGCGTTGGCCGGCGTCGTAGATCCAGGCTTGACGTGCGTCTTTGAGCTGGTCGAGGGTTTCGTGCACGAGGGCGGCACCGCCGGCCAGGCGCGCCGGGCTTTTCACGAAGGCGAGGTAGTAGAACAGGATGTTTTTCAGGTCGGCGAACTGGCCGTTCGGGCGGTAATAGTTGAACAGCGCTTCCTGCTGCGAGGTCACCAGCGCGAAGCTGCCGTTGCGTTGTACCGGCGCTTCGGAAGCGCGGCGCACGACGTAGATGCCGCGATAGCGGGTGATGTGGTTCCACAGCACTTCAACGCCGTCCTTGGGCACCGGGAATGGCACGCCGCCGTAGGCATCGGAGAAACCGCTGCCGCCTTCGAGCAGCTTGGCCGAGGTGGCGTTTTTCAGGGTGTTGTCGTACAGCCACTGCGGCGCCGAGCCAGAGCGACGGGACGGGTAGATCGGCATCTGGAAGGTGTCGGGGTAGCTGTTGAACAGGGCGATCTGACCGGGGCTGAGGTGGGCTTTGTATTGGTCGAGATTGGCTTTGGTGATGGTGAACAGCGGTTTGTCGGCGGCGTATGGATCGGGGTGATGCTGACCGGGTTTGTAAGCGGCCGGGGCTTGAGTGATGCCGCCGGTCCACGCGGGAATCGTGCCGGCAGCGTTGCCCGCGCGCTCGGCGCCCATGGGGGTCAGGGTGGTTTTCAGTTGTTCGGCTTGTTGCGGGGTGATGGCGGCGAAAGCGCTACTGGCCGCCAGCCCCATGACGAGCGCCAGCGTGGTCTTGGTAAATCGTGAAGTGTGAAACATGATCTTCTCCAGAATGCAGAAACCTGTGGGAGCGAGCTTGCTCGCGAAAGCGATGGGTCAGTCGACATCAAGGTTGAATGTGCTGGCCTCTTCGCGAGCAAGCTCGCTCCCGCAGGGGGATGAGGTGTCGCAGACATCTCGTATGAAACTCACAGGAAATACTTGAGGTTGAACCCGACGTTGTCGCGGTCGCGAATGCCGTTGTTCTGCCCGCCGCCGTAGAACTCGGTGTACTGAAGTTCGGCTTCAAGCTTGTTCTGGTAATTGGCCTTTATCCCCAGCGTGTAAGCCTTGCGACCTTCGATGGTGTTGCCGGCCTGATAGCTGTTGCCCTCGAAATCGTCCTTGTAGACGATGTACGGCGAGACGTTAACCCCGGCATACACATCGTTCCAGGTGCCGTTGAGCATCGCCGTGTAGCTGTAGGAATTGCGGTTGACCTGATCGTCGCGATCACCGCCGGAGACATAGGAATAGTTACCGGTACCGGCGTAATAACGTCGGCTGCCGTCGTAGGCGGTGTATTGCAGACTGCTGCCGCGCAGGTGCTCGGAGGCCAGTTCGAAGATGCCGAACAGCGAGTCGAACGAGGCAGTCGGGCCGAAGTTGTAGATGGTCCCCAGCGAGGTGTTGAACGCTTCGACACGTTCGGCGTTGTTGATCTCGCTGTTGAGATTGACCATCTGCCCGCCGACGTTGATCGACCGACCCGTCACCGCCACAGCTGCACCGTTGGCCAGGTCGCCAATCAAATCGTTGGTCGCTGCAACGCCGATCGGCAAGTTCGGCCGATAAGCGATTTCACCAAACACCGACGCCTCGCCCAGCGTGGTGTTGAAGCTGAAGCCGTACATGCGGATGTCTTCGGCGTAGCGCCGATGCGCCTGGATATTGCCCATCACATCAGCCGTGGCCAGACCATTGGCCAGCGCCCCGGCCTGACTGCCAGCGACACCCGCCAGCAGGTTGGTCAGCGCATCCATGTCGATGCCTTTGTAGCCGCCCAGATCGGCAGCGATGGTCGGTTCCTTGGCGTGGTAATTGACCATGTACAAACCGAACTCGGTGCTGTTGAGCTGTTCGGCGATGTAGCGAAAAGCAAAGCCGAACTGGCCATCGTTGCGTGCGTTGTAGTCCTTGCCGACGCTCGCCACTTTCAGTGTGTTGCCGTAGGCCGGCGTCACGCCATTGGCGTACAGCCCGGTGCTTTGCAGGGCGGAACTCAGCAGCGGGTTGTTGCCGAGTGCGCTGTACAAACCGATGACGTTGCCAAACCCCGGCACCGGCGTATCGAGCGCCGTGCCGCTGAAGTTGTTGTAACCGGTGTTGCCACCGTCGGCGAACAGGTCGGTCTGCGAGTAGAAGGTGCCGACCGGGTCGATGCGGGTTTCCTTCCAGTTGGTCTGGTAGAAACTCTCCATGGTCAGTGAATCGGTCAGGCCAACGTTGAAGCTCAGCGCCTCGACCGGCACCAGCACTTCCTTCACTTCGGCGCCGGGCAAGCGGTACTTGGCGGCGTCCACCGGGTTGGTGGTGTTGATTCCGCCGCGATAGAAAATCCCCTCGCCCCAGTTGAACACCTGACGGCCGACACGTGCGGTCACCGGCATCTGCGCGACGTCCCAACTGCCGTGCACATAGGCGTCGAGCATCTCGATGCGGCTGCCGGCAATGTCGCGGGTCTGACTGGTGAAATGGTCGTCCTGCGGGTAGCTCTGGCTCGGTTGCGAGGGGCTGTTGTTGTCGTAGTAGTCGTTGCGTTTGTCCATCAGTTGCGTGTCGTAGAACGCAGTGCCGCGCACGAACACGCCATAGTTCTGATAGTTGGCTTCAAGCTCGGAGGTGATCTTGTACACCTCGGAAACCAGCCCGGTGTCGAAGTTGCGATTGCCGTCGTTGGTGTTGACGTCATCGTTAGTCTTGTCGCGGCCCTGCACCCGCCACAAACGGCCGTAGGACAAGGTCGTGTCGAGGGAGCCAGTGACCTGTTTGTCCATGAAGCTGAACTCCACCGCGTGCGCCGCATCGACTGCGCACAGTTGCAGCAACCCGGCCAGGCCGACACCGGGGAGTGCGGCGCCCGTCAGGCGCAATCGAGAGTTGATCATGTGTTCCTCCTTCCCTGTTTTTTTATTGTTTTGGTGTGCATTGCCGCGCTACGGGGCCAATCCCGCGCTGACGTAAATCCGGCTGTGTGAACCGAAATGCCCGAGCAATTTGAATAGCTGCTGGTTAAGTGCCGGGTGGTCGAAGTCTTCCTGTTGCAGTTGGTTGCCGCTGCTGAAATCACTGTTGACGGGCGCGGCTTCCAGCCACTGGCCGATGGCCTCGTCGAAGGCTGCGGAATCGTTGACCGACTCGGCGCTGACCACTTCGCGCAGGTAGTCGACCGCGTACGGCGGGTAGGTTTTGTCCTGAGCCACATCGGCGTATGCCGCGAGCATCGGATGCGGCTGACCGGTGCGTAGCACGCGCCGCAGCCAGGTTGACTGATACTTCTCGACTTCCATGTGTCGGGTCGCGACGCGCTCAATGGAGGCCTGTTTGTCCTCAGCAAAACCGGCGATGGCCTTGCCTTCCAGTAACAGAAGGCTGGCGAGGTCGACGCCGGGTAATGGCTTGGCGTGATACGGCTGGGTCAGGTCCTGAATGTGGTGCAGGCCCCAGCCGAGAAAGCGATAACCCCAATACGGATGACCGCTGGCAAACGCCAGTCGCGCCAGGCCCATGTATTGATACGCACGCCAGTCCGGCCAACTGCGTTCAAGGAAACCGGCAGCGGCGTACACCACGGGGCTTTCGTGGAAGAAGCCCATGTGGAACGGCGCCTGCGAGCTGTACTGGAACCGCGCATCACCGAACGGTTGCGGGCCGAAACCGTAGAGCGCGCCGACGTTGCCAGGGTTGTCGCTGAACAGGTTGATGTCGTGGCCGTAATCCGGCTCGTCGGCGGCGCTGGCGAGCACGGCCAGCGGTGCGACTTTTTCGTGATCGGTGACCACGATGAAACGTTGGCGATTCCACGGAGAAAGGGTTTGCTCGACCATGACCTGATTGGCCTGCAAGTGCTCACGCTCAGGCAGGTCTTTACCCGGCAAGGGCTGGATGACCATCGCCAGATGAATCTCGGGATTGATGCGCAGCGCCGTGAGGAAGTCGTGACGCAGATTGTCACTTGGCACGACCGGCAACTTCAGGTTATCGGGGCGTGGCGGGTATTGAGCAAAGTGCTCACGGGCGAAGGTTTCCTGTTGCTCCAACAGCGCCAGCACGGCCGGATATTGCTCGCTGAGAAACTGCTCCAGTGGCTCGACTGCAACCGCTGGTGCATCACGCAACGCCGGCAGTTCCTGCAACGCCAGATAGCTGCCCACCGTATGGTTCGACCAGCCCCAGGCGCTCGGGGCCGTTGCACAAAGCAGCAACAGGAGGAAGGTCAGCTTCATTGCTTTTCGTTCTTATTGGCGGTGCCGTGGGGGGTGAGCCTAACAACCGACCCCGCCGCTGACACTGTCCGATCTCACCAGAAAAAGTCTCCGATGGCGCCACATAAGCGGATCTGATTCCACCGCATAACCTTGTGGGAGCGAGCTTGCTCGCGAAAGCGGTGGGTCAGACAAGACATTAGTGACTGACACTCCGCATTCGCGAGCAAGCTCGCTCCCACAGGGATTGGTGGTGTTCTTTCAGGCGGGATAGCCGGTGATTTTGCGAATGCTCTGATACAGCGGCTTGAGCTGGCGATACATGCGCAGGTAGACCTCTTTGTACAGCTGCTCGTAGATTTTTTGTGCCTCCGGCTGTGGGGTGAACACCGTGCCCACCCGCGTCATCGCCGCGATCGCCGTAGGGAAATCCGCATGCAACCCCAACCCCACCGCACAACAAATCGCCGCGCCCAGACCCGACGCTTCGTACACATGCGGACGCTCCGCCGGCAGGCCGAAAATATTCGCCGTCAGCTGCATCGCCGCATCACTCTGCGAGCCGCCACCGGCCACGCGCAGACGCTTGACCGACACCTTCGAACGCCGCTCGATGTTCTCCATGCCCTGACGCAACGCATACGCCAGTCCCTCAAGAATCGCCCGGTAAATATGCGCCCGGGTGTGCACATCACCGAAGCCGATCATTGCGCCCTTCGCCTCGACACCCGGCTCGCGAATCCCCGGCGACCAGTACGGTTGCAACATCAGGCCCATCGACCCCGGCGGCACCGCCTCAACCAGCGCATCGAACAACTGCTCCGGCTCGATGCCCTGCTCTTTGGCCTGCTGCATCTCGCGCAGACCGAACTCGTTTTTGAACCAGCTGACCATCCAGTAACCGCGATAAATCATCACCTCGCAGTTGAACTGATCGGGCACAGCTGACGGGTACGGCGGAATCAACGGGACAATTTCCAGATAGCGCGAGCGGGTGCTGGTGATCGTCGCCGTGGTGCCGTAGGACAGACACACCGTACCCGCATCGACCACGCCGGCACCGACCACTTCACAAGCCTTGTCAGCGCCCGCCGCAATCAACGGCAAGCCTTCGGGAATACCCGTATGGCGAGCGGCCTCGGCGGTAATGTAGCCGAGGGTTTCACCGGGTTTTTGCAGGCTCGGCAATTGCTCGGGCCGCACCGCCAGCGCCTGCCATTTCCAGTCACTCGGCGCGGCCCATTTCAGGCGTTTGAAGTCGAACGGCAGATAGCCGACGCAGCAACCTACCGAGTCGACAAAACGCCCGCACAGTCGATGGGTGAGAAACCCCGAGAGCAGTAAAAACTTGTCGGTCGCCGCCCACACGTCAGGCTGATGTTTTGCTATCCAGTTAGCCTCAGCCTGGGCACGAAAGTAATCCACAGTGCCCTGCGCACCGACCAGTTTGAACAGCCAGCCCCACGGCCCTTTGATCCTGCCCTCGACTTCGCTCTGCCGTTGGTCGAGCCACAGAATCGCCGGACGCAGCGGCTTGCCTTCGGCATCAACGTTGATCACTGTACCGCGCTGCGTGGTCAGGGAAACGCCGGCAATCTGCGAGCGATCAATCCCCGTTTGCTGCCAGACCTGCTGACACGCCTCACCGAGTTTCGCCCAGTAATATTCCGGATTCTGCTCGGCCCAGCCCGGTTGCGTCGAGTAATACGCCTGCAACTCGACCTTGCCTTTGCCGAGCAGATTGCCCTGCAAATCGAAGAGCAGCGCACGCACGCTCTGGGTGCCGTTGTCGATGGCCAGCAGGTAACGCTTGTTCGGGTGGTTATCCATGGAGCTCTCTTCAAGGGGCATCAAGGCGTGGCATCCGGCAAACCATGATGGCGTTGCCACAACGCCCGATAACGCTGAATTTCCTGCTGCCAGTGTTCGTCGCTCCAACCCAGTCGTGGCTGGCAGAGTGGGCGGATGGCGGCGAAATACTCTTCGCCACCGCGCGGCAACAGCAGACCGAGACGCGTGCGGCGCAGCAGCAGATCATCCAGGTGCAGAACCATTTCACTCTCGCAGGCGAAGGCCAATTCCGCCCACAACGTATCCGTGGCGCCGATCGTGGCGTGGCCGACATCTTTGATCAGTTGCGCCAGCCTTGGCAGCTCTCGGCCATGCCTTCCGGCCAGACGTCGCCACTGATGGCTGCTCAACTCAGGAATCGCCAGCGCAGGCACAGCCGCAAACACTGGCGCGGCGTCGTCAACGAAAGGACGCTCAAGCATCGCCGCGCAGGCCTTGAGTAATTCGATGGCTTGCGGACGAAACGTGGTGAGTTTGCCGCCGGCCAGGGTCACGCAACCGGGCTCCTGCCACAGCACATGCTCGCGGGTTTCGTTCGACGGTTTGTCTTGATGCTCACCTGCGCTGCCCACCACCGGACGCACGCCGGACCAGGTCGACAGCACATCATTCGCCGTCACTTCTGCGCCGGGAAATTGTTGCGTGCAGGCCGCCAGCAGATAGTCGAGTTCTTCGCCGCTGATGCTCGCGCTCTGATCGAGATCCTCACGATGATCGAGGTCCGTGGTGCCGACCACCGTCGCGCCCTCCCACGGAAAAACAAACACCGGACGCCGATCAAGCTCATGCATGAAAGTGAACGCCTGCGCCACCGATAGACGCCAACCCGGCAGCAACAAATGACTGCCGCGCAACGGCCGCAATTGCCTTGGCGCCTCAGTCGGCCGCAAGCGTTCGGCCCACGCGCCAGTCGCCACAGCGAGCACGCCGCAGCGCAATTGCAGTGACGTGCCAGCCTCGCAATCCTCGACCTGAACGCCACACACGCGCCCGTTTTCTCGCAGCAAATGTTCGACGCGAACGCCGTTCACCACGACAGCACCGTCGGCCCGCGCCTCGCTCAGAACGCGCATTACCAGCCGCGCGTCATCGGTCAGTGCATCGACAAAACTAGTGCCGCCGAGCAAGTCATTTTCCTTCACCCCCGGCGCCAGATAACGCAGTTGCTGCGCATCATGAAAACGATGGCTGCGACGCCCGGCCAAGGCGTCGTAAACGCTCAGCAAGCCACCCAACACCCGAGGCCCGGGAAAGCCGCCGCGATAGTGCGGCATCATGAAACTCATCGGCTCGACCAGCCCCGGCGCTTCGTCGAGCAAGCGCTGACGCTCGCGCACCGAATCACGGGTCAGGCGCCACTGGCCTTTGGCGATGTAGCGCAAACCGCCGTGGACCATTTTCGAAGATCGACTTGAGGTGCCCCAGGCAAAGTCGCGTTGCTCCAGCAGCAGACAGCGCCAGCCTCGACGCGCCGCCTCACGCAGGATTCCGGCGCCGCTGATGCCGCCACCAATGACGATCAGATCCCAGGTTTCCTCCGCCAGCGTTGGCAGAACTTGCTGGCGCCACGCGGCGTTCCAGTGCTGACTCATGGTCATCACTCCGGCAGCAGCGTGCCGGGGTTGAGGCGCCCGGCCGGATCGAAATGTTTGCTCAGCGCCTGCAAGGTATCCATTGCCAGTGCGCCCTTCTCGCGCAGCAGATACGGCGCGTGATCCTTGCCGACGCCGTGCTGATGGCTGATGGTGCCGTGGTTGTCGACGATGGTCTGGCTGGCCACGTGTTTGAGTGCTTTCCAGCGCGCCAGCGTCGCCGGATAGTCAGCCGCCGGGCGAAACACGTAAGTGGTGTAGATGCTCGAACCTTCGCCGTAGACGTGGGACAGGTGGGTGAACACGTGCACTCGCTCGCCTTCGGCGGCCAAGGCCTCGCGCAGGCTGTTTTCAACGAGGTTGAGCAGGTGGTCGACATTGCTCCAGTCGGTGGCGGTCTCGAGGGTGTCGACCACGTAACCGGCGTTCCACAGGTTCTCGCGCAGGTAGGGGAAACGGAAGCGGTTCTGCGCCCATTTCTTGCCGAGCAAGGTGCCGGTGAATACGCCGCCGAAGGCCTTCAGATGCTGTCGTGCCTGGGTCAGCGACAGTGCGTTTTGTCGACGATTGCCGGTTACGCCGAAGGTCAGCAGGCATTTGCCCTCTGCCGCCCCCCATAACTTCAGGTACTTTTCCAGCCAGGCGATTTGTTGTGGATGACCGGCCAGTGCCAGTTGCGTTTCGGTTTCCACGGCGTTGGACAGGCGCAGCATCGACAGTGGTACGCGCGCCTGGGCCAATTGGCGGATGGCTTGCAGGGCCTTGGTCCAAGAAGGCAGAAACACGCCGTAGAAACGCTCATCCGTCGGCAACGCGCTGACCCGCACCTTGACCTCGGAAATGATCCCGAAACGGCCCTCGCAACCGAGCACCACTTCGCGCAAATCGGGTCCGGCAGCCGAAGCCGGGAAAGTTGGTATTTCCAAAGGCCCGGCAAAGGTTTCCAAGGTTCCGCCCGCAAACAATTGCTCGATCCGGCCATAGCGCAACGACTGCTGACCGCTGGAACGACTGGCCACCCAACCGCCCAGCGTCGACAACTCCCACGACTGCGGGAAATGCCCCAGGGTGTAGCCCCGCGCCCGCAGCTGACTTTCCACCTGCGGGCCACTCGCACCGGGGCCGAACGTCGCCAGCAGGCTCTGTTCGTCGAGGTCGATCAGGCGATTCATCCGCGCCAGCGACACCGTCACCACTGGCCGCGCCGAATCCGGCGGATTGATGTGCCCGGCCACCGACGTGCCGCCGCCGTACGGGATCAGGCACAAGTCCTGTTCGTGAGCGAGCGCCAGCAATTGGCGAATGTGTTCGGCCGTCTCCGGGAACGCCACCGCATCCGGATAATTGCCCAGCGCACCTTCGCGCAACGCAAGCCAGTCCGGCAGGCTCTGACCCCGCGCATGCAGCAAACGATCATGGGCATCGACGCTGTACAAACTGTGCGCCGGCAATCGCGAGGCTGGCACGCGGGCCAATGCGGTCTCCAGTGTCGCGTCGGGCAGCGCTCGCCCCTCGCCCAATCGCTCATGAAGAAACTCCGCGCCCTGGGCCGGCAGTTCGACCACCGTGGTTGCATCTCCCCAGCCGTTCCAGCGTCGCATGCGTGTGTCCTTTTTTGCCGTCAGATCAGTGATATTTCAGGCCCCCATACTAGCCAGCGGCCGTAAAGTGTCACGGTCGCATCCGGCCAGTTCGTGTAGCCAATTGAGTCAAACGTCGCGCAAGCGTCAGCCATTTACTTTAGTCGGGGTTTCAAATTACCTTTCAGGCTATTCGTCCGCCTCCGCCGCCATTGATCAAAGGAATGGGATCATGCAATCGCTTGGCTTCACCTCGGTTCCGCCGCTGCTCAAGTACCTGCGCCATGCCGAACAACTGGGTATGGATATCGAGCCTGCGTTGGCGGCGGCGGGTTTGCAGGCGCAGCAGTTGAGCGACAACACCCTGCGTTTGCCCGGTGAGGCACACGAACGCTTGCTCGATTATTTTTGCGAGCACTCGGGCGATCCGTTGTTCGGGCTTAACGCGGCGAATTTCGTCCTGCCCAATTCGTGGAGCGTGCTCGGCTACATCACCATGAACTGCGCGACCCTGGGCGATGCGATGAGCCGGATCATGCCGTTCGAGAAACTGGTCGGCGACATGGGCGTCAGCCGCGCCGAGGTGCTGGATGGCCACGTGCATTTGATCTGGACGTGCCGTTATCAGCGCCCACGGATTCGCCGGCATCTGGTGGAGAACGTGCTCGGTTCATGGCTGCACTATGCGCGCTGGATCGCCGATACACAGATGTCGCCGGCCGGTGTCTGGCTGGAACATTCGTGCCCGGCCGAAGCGACGCCTGCGCAATACGAGGCGTTTTTCGATTGCCCGGTGTTGTTCGATCAGCCGTATTCGGCGCTGGTTGTGCCGCTGGCGTATTTGCAGTTGCCGTTGCGTCAGGCCGATGCGCAATTGCTGCGCACGCTGGAAGAACATGCGTTGGGATTGATGGCGACGCTGGAGGATGCGTCGCTGGAACAGCAGGTGAAGAACATTCTGCGGCAGTTGCTCAAGGAGGGCTTGCCGCGCAAGGAGCAGGTCGCCGAGCAGCTCGCCGTTTCAGTGCGCACGTTGCAGCGGCAGTTGCATCAGGCGGGGACGTCGTATCAGCAGATTCTCGATGATTTGCGCCAGGAACTGGCTGAGCATTATTTGCTCAACAGCACCTTGCCGATTCAGGACATTGCGCAGTATCTGGGGTTTACCGAACCGAGGTCGTTTCATCGCACGTTCAAGAGTCGGCGGGGGATGCCGCCGGGGGAGTTTCGGCAGATGCATCGGGGATGATTGTTCTGGCCCCTTCGCGAGCAAGCTCGCTCCCACAGTTGATCTCGGCTGCTCACCAATTCGATGTTCACTGCAGATCCATTGTGGGAGCGAGCTTGCTCGCGAATGCGCCAGTTGCAGCAACCGATTCCTACAGGCAAATCTTCGATACTTGAGCGCAATAAACATCCCACACCACTGGTGTTTAATGACACTCAGCGTTACGCGAAACAGCCCACAAATCCTTGCGCCGTAACCTACGCCTAAGCCAGAATCCGCCGGCTTGTGCGCCCTGAGCATGCTGCGTAACTTGATTGCGTCACTGATTCCCAGTGATCGAGCTTAGCGGCTCGGCTACATTCGCTCCCCGCTGCACGAGTATCATCCAGTCAGGTATTTGCCTGCGCTTTATGGTGGCTGTGCGCATGGCACCTTCGGGTGCGCCGGGGTGGGATGCGACCGGTCCGCTAACTTGCGCACAGCTGCCTCCCTTTTGCTTAGCGGCGAAATGGATGCGGCTTTAAAAGGTACGCTCCCATGTTCAAAATAACACCAAACCCGCCGGTCACCGACCCGGCCTCCCCCTACGAATCCGCCGATTCGAAGAAATTCCACGAAGCCGCCGAGCGCGCGCTCGACCACTATCTCGCCCCACCCACCGCGCAGATCATGGCCACGCCCTACCAACCCAACCGCCTCTACATGGCCAACCCGGCATCCGCGACTGAGCCCTTGCTGGTCGACGCCTGTGAAACGCTGGGCTCGGCCTCGGTGATGCTCAACGACTTCGCCGCCGTGCTCGAAGGCTCGCACCGCAAGACTTTGCAGGGTATTGCGCAAGTGGTGATGGTGGCGGAAATGGCCGTCAATCAGGTGCTCGATAAGTTCGTGCCGACCGAGTAACGAAAAAGCCCGCTGCCCGACTGTGATGGTCAGGTGGCGGGCTTCTTTTTGCGGCGGGCCATTTTCCCCTCACCCCAGCCCTCTCCCGGAGGGAGAGGGGGCTGACCGAGGTGTCTGGCGCTATACATCGACCTGAATGACCGAGTCGATTATGGATTCGACCGAGCAGGTTCAGGTCGGTGTCTCTCTCAAACATCCCCGGATCAGTCCCCTCTCCCTCTGGGAGAGCCGACTGTGGGATGCTCGCTAAATACAGCGACCTGAAAGTGCTGCCGTGAATCCATAATCGCTGCAGATCTTTCAGGTCGATGTACAGCGCCAGACACCTCGGTCAGTCCCCTCTCCCTCCGGGAGAGGGCTAGGGTGAGGGGCTTTTCGCTTCAGAGGCAGATCGCATTGGTGAACACCAGCCGATTACCAAACGGATCGGCAATCGTCATGTCCTGACTGCCCCACGGCATCGCCTGAATCTGCGGGTGTGAAAACTGGTAGTCCTTGGCGATCAGTTGCTGTTGGAAAGCCTCCAGCTCATCCGTCTCGATCCGCAGCGCCGAACCCGGGCACGCATCGCCATGATGCTCGGACAAATGCAGCACACACTCGCCCCGCGACACCTGCAGATACAACGGAAAATTCGCCTCGAAGCGATGCTGCCAGTCGATCTTGAAACCCAGAAAATCGACGTAGAACTCAACAGCCTTGGCTTCATCGAAGATCCGCAGGATCGGGGTGGTTTTGCCGAAGCTCATGGGGTGCTCCCTGACTGATTGGCCCCACAGTGTAGACGGGGTGGATGTCAGCAATTCGGCCCGTTGATGGCTTTCTTTAATCGCAATGTGCCATCACTGTGACGCAGTCCGCGAAACCTCAGTGAAAGTTGTCGCGCAGATCACCCTGTCGAGCGAGAAACCGCCCTTCCCTGCGACCGTTTGCCTGCCCGTCGCGATAGCTCAAGACACCGTTGATCCAAACCCCTTCGATACCCTGTGCGGCGCGTTGTGGATCATTGAAATCCGCGACATCACGCACCGTCGCCGGATCGAACAACACCAGATCCGCCCAATAGCCTTCACGAATCTCACCGCGCTCCTTCAAACCAAACCGTGCCGCCGACAAACCAGTCATCTTGTGCACAGCGGTGTGCAGCGGAAACAGGCCGACGTCACGACTGAAATGTCCGAGCACCCGTGGGAAAGCACCCCACAGGCGCGGGTGCGGGAACGGATCTTCGGGCAGTCCGTCAGACCCGACCATCGATAACGGATGCGCGAGGATTCTTCGTACATCCGCCTCGTCCATGCCGTAGTACACCGCCCCTGCCGGTTGCAGACGTTTCGCGGCATCGAGCAGCGGCAGACTCCATTCGGCGGCGATGTCGATCAGGTCGCGGCCGCTGACCTCGGGGTGCGGCGTCGACCAGGTGATGGTGATGCGGTGGGCGTCGGTGACTTGCTTCAAGTCCAGCGTCGATGAACTCGCCGCATACGGGTAGCAATCGCAGCCGACCGGGTGAGTTTTGGCGGCCTCTTCCAACGACGCGAGCAGTTGCGGACTGCGCCCCCAGTTACCGACGCCGGCACATTTGAGGTGGGAAATGATCACTGGCGATTTGGCGTGACGGCCAATCTGAAACGCCTCGTCCATCGCTTCCAGAACCGGTTCGAATTCACTGCGCAGGTGCGTGGTGTACACCGCGCCGAACGCCGTCAGTTCTTCAGTCAGTTGCTTCACTTCATCGGTGGAGGCGTTGTAGGCGCTCGCATACGCCAGGCCTGTGGATAAACCCAACGCACCGTGCTCAAGGCTTTCTCGCAGTTGCTCACGCATCGCGGCGATTTCTTCCGGCGTCGCGGTGCGGAACAAGTCATCCAGATGATTGCTGCGCAGGGCCGTGTGGCCGACCAACGCGGCAACGTTCAACGTGGCATTGGCCGCTTCGACCGCCGCGCGGTAATCGCTGAACCTTGGATAAACGAACGCCGCCGCCGTGCCGAGCAGGTTCATCGGGTCTGGCGGATTGCTCTTCAACGTCACGGGCGAAGCGCTGATCCCGCAGTTGCCGACAATCACAGTGGTCACGCCTTGGCTGAGCTTGGGCAGCATCTCTGGCTGACGAATCACCACGGTGTCGTCGTGGGTGTGCACGTCGATAAAACCGGGCGCCAGCACACGACCGGCCGCGTCGATTTCTTCGGTCGCCGTGGCCTCGTGCAAGTCGCCGATACGCTCGATGCGGCCCTCGCGAATCGCCACGTCAGCGCGGTAACCGGGGGTGTTGCTGCCATCGATGATCAGGGCATTGCGAATCAGGGTGTCGTACAGCATGTCAGTCTCCCAGCGGCAGGTGATCGTCGCCGCCACGGTATTCGTCGAGGGCGAGTTTGATTCGCCGCAGACGTTCTTGATTGTCTTCAGGATTGGCCAGCGCCAGCTCGGTCGCCAGCACGTCGATGGCGAGCAGCATGCCGTAGCGCGCCGCCGTCGGTTTGTAGATGAACGAGGTTTCCGCGCCTTGCAGCGGCAGGACGATGTCGGCCAGTTCTGCCAGCGACGAGTCGGCGCGGGTGATCGCCAGTATGCGTGCGCCGTAGTTGCGCGCCAGTTCCACGGTCTCCAGCAGCTCCGGGGTGATGCCGGTCAGCGAACAGACGATAAGCACTTGCTCGGCGTTGAGGCTGGCGGCAGTGACGCGCATCATCACCGCGTCATGGCACACCGCGATCGGGTAGCCGAGGCGCACCAGGCGGACCTGCAATTCATCGCTGCACAGGGTCGAGCAACCGCCCATACCGAAGGCGTGAATCATCCGCGCCTGGCCGAGCAGTTTCACCGCATCGGCGAAAAGTGATTCATCGAATCCGGCCAGATGCTGACGCAGCGTGGTTTCAATGTCGCCGACAATCTGCCCATAAAACGCCGACTGCTCAGGCGTGCCCGCCGGGTCGAGAAAACGGCTGCCAACGCCGCTGGCCTGAGCCAGTTGCAGGCGCAGATCACGCAGGTCGCGACAGCCGACAGTACGGGCGAAACGCGACAGCGTGGCGGTGCTGACTTCGGCGCGTTGGGCGAGATCTTCGAGGCTGGCGCTGGCGGCAAAACCGACGTCGTCAAGCATCAGCCGGGCGATGCGACCTTCGCCGGCGCTGAAGGAATCCTGACGGGCGCGGATCTGGTAGAGGATGTCCATGGGCGGCGGGCTCCGGTTACAGCAGATAAGAAAGGCCGACAGTCAGGCCGAACGCGACTACCGAGATCAGCGTCTCGAGCACGGTCCAGGTCTTGAACGTCTGCGCGACCGTCATGTTGAAGTATTCCTTGATCAACCAGAAGCCGCCGTCGTTGACGTGGGAAAAGATAACCGAGCCAGCGCCGGTCGCCAGCACCAACAGTTCAGGGTGTGGATAACCCAGACCAATGGCCACCGGCGCGACCACGCCGGACGCGGTAGTCATGGCCACGGTCGCGGAACCGGTGGCGACGCGCATTAACGCCGCGAACAACCAGCCCATGATCAGCGGCGACAGCTGGAATTCGTGAGCGAGGCCGACGATCTGATCGGTGACACCGGCATCCACCAGAATGCGGTTCAAACCACCGCCAGCACCGACCAGCAAGGTGATACTGGCGGTCGGCGCCAGACATTCGTTGGTGAATTTTAGAATCGATTCGCGGTTGAAACCCTGGGCGATGCCCAGCGTCCAGAAACTCAGCAAGGTCGCCAGCAGCAGCGCAATCACCGAGTTGCCGATGAACAACAGGAACTGGTTGAAGCCGCTTCCAGGCGTGGAAATCAGGTTGGCCCAACCACCGATCAGCATCAGCACCACCGGCAACAGAATGGTCGCCATGGTAATGCCGAAACCCGGTAATTTGTCGCGCGGTTCGCGGTCGAGAAATTGTTTTTCCAGCGGGTTATCTGCCGGCAGTTGAATGCGCGGCACGATGAATTTGGCGTACAGCGGCCCGGCAATGATCGCGGTGGGAATACCGATGGCAATCGCATACAGCAAAGTCTGCCCGACCGACGCCTGATAAGCCTGCACCGCGAGCATCGCCGCCGGGTGCGGCGGCACCAGCGCATGCACCACCGACAAGCCGGCGACCATCGGCAGGCCGACCATCAGAATCGACACGCCGACGCGCC
The DNA here is from genome assembly GCF_013433315.1 of Pseudomonas crudilactis. Classification (GTDB taxonomy): domain Bacteria; phylum Pseudomonadota; class Gammaproteobacteria; order Pseudomonadales; family Pseudomonadaceae; genus Aquipseudomonas; species Aquipseudomonas crudilactis. The sequence continues at coordinate 236,568 of NZ_WXVV01000004.1, forward strand.
GTGCCACGGTAAATGCAATCGGCACCAGCAACACAAATCCGACTTCGAAGAACAACGGCAGCCCGACCAGAAAGGCGATGCAGACCATCGCCCAGTGCGCGTTCTTCTCGCCGAATTTATCGATCAGCGTGCGCGCCATCTGCTCGGCGCCGCCGGACTCGGCCATCATCTTGCCGAGCATCGTCCCCAGCGCGACCACCAGCGCAATATGCCCCAGCGTCTTGCCCACCCCGGCCTCATACGCCCCCACCACGCCTGACGGCGGCATCCCCGCGACCAGCGCAAGACCAATGGAAATCAGGGTGATGACGATGAACGGATTGAGCCGGTAACGGGCGATCAACACGATCAGCGCGATGATGGCGACGGCGGCATAGACCAGCAGCCAATAGCCGAAGGAAGGCGTCATGCGGTACTCCTCGAAAGGGTCACGTTCGAATGGGTTGTGAAACTCATAAATCATTTCGAGATCGAGATTTCAAACCGCATGAAAGTAATTTTCGTGGAGAGGCAAGGCGTGTCGCTGATGGATATGTCTTGTCGTGATTAATGAAAATCGTAGGCCGGGATTTACATGGCTTTTCGGTGAACGAGAAACCAATGTGGGAGCGAGCCTGCTCGCGAAGGTGACTTCACATTCAACATCTTTGCCGACTGATCCACCGCTTTCGCGAGCAAGCTCGCTCCCACAGTTTTGATCGCATTCCTCCAGACAGGATGCGCAAAACCTGCGGGAGCTGGCTTGCCAGCGATGATGGCTGCACATTCAACTTAAATGCTGACTGGCCGACCGCTATCGCTGGCAAGCCAGCTCCCACCGGTTCGGTGTCCAGCCATACGTTATATTTTTCAAATCCAGCCAAGCGCTATACTCGCCTGACAACCTCCGCGGAGTCCCTGCCATGAGCCCCACACCTCGCACCAAAAAAAAACTGACAACCGAAACGTTGATCCGCGCAGTTGCCAGTTCGACAGCCATCGAGACGGGTCAAAGCGTGGAGACCATTGAGCGCAAACTCAAACTCAGATCCAGTAAATTTCTGCATTTGTCCCTGGCCAAGTAGCCCCGCCTCAAGTCCACAACGCCTGTCGTACCCAATACTCCATGGGTTCGTAGTTGCATTTCAGCCCTTGGTTGATGGCTGCAAAATAAGCCTCTTTATTCCGCTCCCAACTGCTGTAGTCCAGCGGCACGTAGCCCGCCTGCACGGCCATGACATCCGCCAGTAATCGCGACAAGCGTCCGTTACCTTCACGAAAGGGATGAATCAGGATGAACTCGACGTGCGTGACAGCAATGGCGCGAATCAGGTTCTCGTCCAGATCGGGCCGACATGGCGTGTATTTGGCAAGACAGTCCCTTTCAAATACGTCGAGCAACCGAGGAATTTGCGGCGCAGCGGCGAAGAAAAATCCATCCTTGCCCAAATTTACCGCACGGACATCGCCCGCCCATGGATAGATGTTCCCGAGCCAGTGTCGATGCCAATCCTTCAGATCCTGAACAGTGATTGACCGATCAGGCAAATGCTCGATGAGCACAGATTGGTAGAGCTTTTCCAACAAAACCAGCTCTGCATCATCCATGTCTTCGGGTTCGATAACTCCCAGTTTATTGCTCAGCACTTGCTCATTCGAGCCGGGCTGAAAGCTGCTTTGCGCCCCTTCTGCGTCATAACGGTTAATCATCCTTGTACCTGCTGAACTGGCAATGTTCAGAGCACCATAGGTCTGACGTGACACAAGCGCAAAGCCCGAAACGAAAACGGCTGCACGATGGCAGCCGTTCTAAAGGGTGATCACAAAGCCCGGCGGGGCTCAAACTGCGATCACACCATTTCGTTACGAATCCATTCAACGACTGAAGTGCGTTTCGGTGCCCAGCCGAGCAGTTCGCGGGCGTGTTTGCCGCGTACGCGGCTGTTGGAGCCGAGGCCGTAGTTGGCCATTTCGTAGCCCCATTCGGCTTCGGCGTCTTGCAGTGGCCAGTCTTGTGGTTGGCCGAGATTCAGCGCTTCGGCCATGGCGCTGGTCATGTCGATGAACGACGCTTCGCCACTTTCAACGAAGTAGAAAGTACCCGGTACGTTCTTGGTCAGCGCCAGCAGATACAGAGCAACGACGTCTTCGATGTGCACGTTGGACCAGATGTTCTGGCCAGTGCCGACATGGCGCACCACGCCGCTTTTGCGTGCCTGTTTAAGCAGACGCGGCAGTTGCACGCTGTCGCGATTGACGCCCAGGCTGTGGCCGTAGATCAGCGTGTTGCAGATGACGGCGGAATTCACGCCGTCCTTCGCCGCTGCGAGGATCAAGTTGTCGATGGCCACGCGGGCGGCCTTGTCGACGGTCGGCTCCGGCAGGTTGTCTTCGAAATAGATGACGTCGCTGGACTTGCCGCCGGATGCATCGCCAACAATGCTCGAACCGCTGGTGTGCAGGAATACTTTGTTGGTACCGCGCAAGGCATCAAGCAAGGCTTCGACGGCGCCGCGATGGTCGCTGCTGGCGGCGTTGATCACGGCGTCAGCGGCGCGGGCCTGTTCGGCGAGCAGTGCTTTGTCATCGAGGGTGCCGATGACCGCGTTGATCCCGATGGCTTTCAGCTCTTCAGCCTGTTCGGCGCTGCGAACCAGGCCTGTGACTTTGTGCCCGGCCTTGACCAGACCGGTAGCGATCGAGCCGCCGATAAATCCGGCAGCGCCGGTGACGAATACGTTCATGGAGTAATTCCCTGCGTGAGTAAGTGATGGGACGAGTATCGACCTGTGGGTCGGAGGGAAAAACCCGCCCCCGGCCAATTCACTCTTGCGCAGAGGTCACGAATCAGCCCTTGAAGTCGGCGCTGGCGTAAGCGGCGAGTTTGCTCTGGATGAAGTCGAGGAAGCATTGAATGCGCAGCGCCAGTTGCGAGTTACGGTAGTACACGGCGTTGATCGGCTGGCGATAGCCGCTGTTGAATTCGCCGAGCAGGACCTTCAGGCGCCCGGCCCGAATGTCGTCGATGGTCATGAAGTGCGACAGGCAAGCGATGCCCTGCCCTTCCAGCGCCAGATGGCGCACGGTCTCGCCGCTGGAGGCGCTGATGGCCGGGGTGATTGGCCAGCGGTCGCCGTGCACGTAGCGCAGCGGCCATTGGTTGAGACCTTCATTCTGGGTGAAGCCGAGCAAGGTATGTTCGCTCAGATCGGCGACTTGCTGCGGCGCGCCATGTTTTTCCAGGTAGGCGGGGCTGGCGACGATCAGCAGCGGGCTGCAGCCGAGCGAGCGTGCGTGCAGCGTCGAGTCGGCAAGGGTGCCGATACGGATGGCGACGTCGGTGCTTTGTTCCAGCAGGTCAATGATCAGGTCATTGCTGTTGAGTTCGAGCTGGATGTCCGGATAGAGACGGCGGAATTCGTCGATGTACGGGACCACCGCGTGGAGCATGAACGGTGATGCGGCGTTTATCCGCAAGCGCCCGGACGGGGTTTGCTGGCGTGAAGACAGGCGCTCTTCGAGTTGCTCCATCTGATCGAGAATCAGCTTGGCCTGCTCGAAGAAATACTTGCCCTCCTCGGTCAGGTCCATGCGCCGCGTGGTGCGGTTGATCAGCGTGGTGTCGAGCTTGGCTTCCAGCTTCGACAACGTGCGGCTGACCGCCGACGGCGTTTGTCCGACCTGTTCGGCGGCGGCGGAAATCGAACCGCATTCGATCACGCAGACGAAAATCTGCAACTCATCGGATCTGGCTTTCACGGGTGTCCTCAAATCGATTGGCCTGCCCCGCAGGCTCAGGCCTTCGATAGTAGCCGAGCATCAGCCCTTGAGGCCAAACACCTCGGTCAAATGCTGCTCATAGCGCGCCACATCAGCCTCGATGTTCGGCCGCTTCATCACGTCCACACAAAGGAACGTCGGCAACCCGGTCATGCCCAGAAATTCGTTGGCCTTGTGAAACGGGAAGTACACCGCGTCGACGCCTTTGGCTTCAAAGAAATCAGTCGGGTCATCAAAGGCCTGCTGCGGTGCGTTCCAGGTCAGCGACAGCATGTATTGCTTGCCCTGAATCAGACCGCCGCTGCCGTACTTCTGCGACGCATCGGAACGGGTGCGGCCATCGCTGGCGTAGAGGCTGCCGTGGCCTTCGGTGAAGACTTCGTCGAGGTACTTTTTCACCGTCCACGGCGCGCCCATCCACCAGCCCGGCATCTGATAAATGATCACGTCGGCCCAGAGAAATTTCGCCACTTCTGCGGCGACGTCATAGCCCTCGTCGATGAAAGTGGTTTTGACGTCGACACCGCCACGATCCAGCACGCTCAGCGCGGCCTCATGCAGGGTGGTGTTGTAGCGACCGTCGGAGTGAGCGAATTTTTTACCGCCATTGAGCAACAGCACTTTTTTCATGAGAAAGCCTCGGCGCAGCCATTGGGCTGGATGGAGAAGGGAAACTGGAATGGCGGCAGATTAACGATCCGCCTCGCGCGGAATAAGCCGGTTTTGCGCAAAATACATTTGATCAAAAAGCACGAATCGAATGCCGATTGTTGCCATAGCATTTGCGGCCATCAGAATTTGAGGAGTTGCTGCGATGAGTGAACGCCAGGGTTTTATCCTGCACGCCAAGACCCGCCCGGAAAAAGCCGAGGCCTTTGAGGCGCTGTTTCGCGCCTACGTTGAGCCGAGCCGCGCCGAGCCCGGCTGCATCGAATACCACATGCTGCGCGACAAGGAAGATCCGACGCTGTTTATCTTCTACGAGATCTGGGCATCGCAAGCGCACCTGGATGAGCACTCGAACCTGCCGCACATGAAGGCATTCTTCGAGCGACGCATGGATTATCTGGAGCGTGATTTTGATATCCGCCAGATTGAAATGCTCAGCGAAGCCTCGGCTAACCGCTGATCAACAAATGAACGCCAAGCGCGCCCATACCAATAAAGAACACCCGCTTGAACAGCACGGCGCTGATCCGTTCGCGTAGCCATTGGCCAAGCAACATGCCGAGAATGGCCGGGATCAGCGCCAGCAGCGAAGCACTCAGTTCGTCGCCACCGAGGGCGCCACGCCAAAGCAATCCACCGGCCAACGCCAGCGTCGAAACGGTGAAGGACAGGCCCAGCGCCTGCACCAGTTGATCGCGATTCAAGCCCAGCGCTTGCAGGTACGGCACCGCTGGAATCACGAAGACGCCGGTGGCCGAGGTGATGACACCGGTGATCAAACCGCACGCCGGACCCAGCCAGCCTTCATGTCGGGGATTGACGCTCAGCGTTGGCAGAAACAAACCGCTCAACGCATAAAGCAACAGCGCCGCGCCGAGCCCGCGCACCACCCAATGCCCGCCTGCCATGCCGATCGACAACGTGCCGATAGCGGTGCCGAGGAAGATCATCAGCAGCATTGGCCAGAGGCGCTTGATCAGTCCTTTGAGGTGACCACCAAAGGCGAGTTGCCAGACGTTGGTCAGGGTTGCCGGGATGATCAGCAAAGCGGCTGCCTGCGACGGTGCCATAGCCAGACCGAGCAAACCCATGGCGACGGTGGGCAGGCCGAGGCCGATCACGCCTTTGATCAGGCCGGCGAGGATGAAGGTCATGATGACCAGCAGGGACAGGGCCAGACCGAGGTGCTGGTAGAAATCTGTGAGTGTGTTCATGGCGCTACTGTGCGCTGGTCGGGGTTGGCTGAAAATCTGCCATATACTGAGGGTGCCTCTGCCCATACAAGAGGCTGATATTTTCTTTGAAGCCTCTGGCCCCTTCGCGAGCAAGCTCGCTCCCACATTGGATGTGTGTCGTACACAACTCCCTGTGGGAGCGAGCTTGCTCGCGAAGGGGCCAGCCCGAACACCCTAAAACCAGAGGCCACCCTCATGCACTTCGACCTCACCGACCTGCGCCTCTACCTGCACATCCTCGACACCGGCAACATCACCGCCGGCGCAGCCCGCAGCCATTTATCCCTGGCCGCCGCCAGCGCCAGAATCCGCGCCATGGAAGCCTCGCTTGGCGTCGATTTTCTTGAGCGCGGCCGCCGTGGCGTCACACCGACGGCCGCCGGAAAGGCGCTGGCCCAGCACGCGCGCATCCTCCTGCAACAGGCCGAACGCCTGCAGCAGGATCTGGCCGACTATGCCCAAGGCGTCAAAGGTCAGGTGCGTTTGCTATGCAACACCACGGCGATCACCGAATACCTGCCGGAAGTACTCGCGGACTTCCTGCGCGATCATCCCAATCTCGACATCGACTTGCAGGAACTGCCCAGCGCGCGCATCACTCACGCCTTGCGCCAGGGCGCGGCGGACCTGGGGATCGTCTCCGATGCGGTCGACACCCACGGCCTGCAAACCCGACCCTTTCGCGATGATCCATTGGTGCTGATCCTGCCCCCCGAGCATGTTTTGGCGAGTCAGGCGTCGCTGACGTTTGGTGAAACCCTGGCGCACGACTACGTGGCGCTTGGCAGCCACAGCGCGCTGGCGATTCACTTGGAGGAACAAGCGCTGCACATCGGCCAGCGCATGTCGATCCGGATCCGTGCCGATGGCTTCGAGGCCGTCATGCGCATGGTGGCGCGAGGTGCGGGGCTGGCCATCGTGCCCAAGGTGGCCATCGAGCGCTGGGCGGCGGTGCACTCGATAACGTGCCGGCCGCTGGACGAAGTCTGGGCCCATCGCACTCTGCAATTGTGCGCGCGGGACTTCGACCACCTGCCCGGTTACGCCCGGGCCTTGTTTGATGCGCTGGTGCCTTGACTCTACCGCTAGGGGCAGACTCTATCCTGTGCGCTTCATTTCAGGAGTACACACAATGAGCAAACGAATGCTCGTGATACTGGGTCACCCCTCCACCGACAGCTTTTGCGGGGCATTGAGTGAGACTTACGTTCAGGCCGCCAAGGACGCCGGGCATGACGTGCGGCTGCTGCGTCTGGATGCGCTGGAGTTCGACCCGGTCCTGCACGAAGGCTACAACAAGGTGCAGCCACTGGAGCCGGACCTGCTGCAAGCGCAGGCCGATATCACCTGGGCCGAGCACCTGACATTCGTCTATCCGATCTGGTGGGGCGGGATTCCGGCGCTGTTGAAAGGCTTCGTCGACCGGATTTTCCTGCCGGGTTTCGCCTTCAAATATCGCGAAGGCAAAGCCTTCCCCGACAAGCTGCTCAAGGGCCGCACCGCGCATTTGCTGGTGACCATGGACACGCCGTACTGGTACTACAAATGGATCTATGGGATGCCGGGGCTGAATCAGATGCGCAAGACCACGCTGGAATTCTGCGGCATCAAGCCACTGAAGACGCTGACCTTCGGGCCGATCCTTGGCTCCAAGCCAAACCAGCGCGATGCCTGGCTGGAAAAGGCGCGCGTGACCGCCGCCGTCTAGGGTTTTCCAGCCGCCTCAACTGACGGCGCACCCGCCGCCGTCAGTGCCTCTTCGGGTTCCCTTCACGAGCCCGTCCGTCGCCTGTGCACGTCATTTACGCGCAGTTGCAATTTTCCGATGGTATTGGACATATAATCGCCGTCGATCCGGCATGACGCCTGATCGCGCTACGCTATGTTTGACCATCGAGACGGACCTTATGTATATCGGCAAAGCCGCCCAGCTGTCGGGCACCACAGTCAAAAGCATTCGCCATTACGAAGAAATCGGCCTATTGCCAGAGCCCAAGCGTGAAGGCAAATACCGCATCTACAGCCAGCAAAGTGTCGAGGTGTTGACGTTCATCAAGTGCGCCCAGCAACTGGGTTTCAAGCTCAAAGAGCTGCAGGTGATCCTCAACAACTACCGCGGCGACGAATTCCCATGGGACATGGCGCAACGAGCCATTGCCGAAAAAAAAGCCGAACTGGTGACCCAGATCGGCGATTTGCAGCAGTTGCACGACGGCCTCGAAGCGTTCGAAAACAACCTCAACGATGCGCGACAGGAATGTCAGTTCGAGCGCATTGCCCGTTATGGCGAAAAAAACCCGGGCACTACCCTGAACTGAAAACCCTGCTGCGCCGCATGACCGGGTTCGCCTGTCGTCTCAGGGCAGGCGCGCCCGGTCGTTGGCGAGTCAGCCCGGTACCGCCTCCCCTTCTGTGCGCAGCGCTTGAACCGGCGCATGCACCGGCGTAATCGCCGCAAAGAACCACGGCGATACCAGCGTCACCAGGACAATGGTCATGACCCCGCTGGAAAACAGCGCCATCGCCACCAATGCGCCGAGATCGACAATCGGCTTGAAGTCGGAAAACAGCAGCGCCATGAAGCCCACGGAGAAGATCACCACGTTGATCACCGTCGAACGGCCGACGCTGTGCATCGCCTGCAAGATAGCCGCGTCGATCTCAATGCCCTGCTGCACCAGCAACTTGATGCGCGACAGCAGGTGCACCGCGTAATCCACCACGCCGACCACCAGGAACGTCACCAGCGTCGTGCCGATGTTCAGCTCAATGCCGAACAGGAACATGAAGCCATAGACCGTCACTGACGTGGTCAGCAAGGTCAGCATGCCGAGCACCCCGAGGCGCACCGATTTGAGCCAGTACATCATCATCAGCGTGACGACCAGCAAGGCCAGGGAAAAACTCAGCACCTGGCCCTGAGTGATTTCCTGCAACACCCCGGTCCAGATCAACGGCGTGCCGGCGTGGGTCACTTCCAGGTTGGCCGGTTTGTTGACCAGCAACCAGGCATCGAGGCGGTCGAGCATGCCCTGATAGTCGCTGGCGACCGACGAGGTCATGGTGTACAGGGTCAAGGCCTTGGAAAAATCGGCGTTGAGCACGTTGTTCAGGTCCGAACCGCCACCGTTCTCGAACAGCATCACGTGCTGCTCGATCAGCGAATTGCCCGGCACTTCAAACTGCTCGACCTGCCCGTCGTCATTGACCGAGGTGACCTTCTCCACGGCATTCGGCACCCGCAGATACTCCGGGTTCATGTCGTTGAGCACCAGGTTCATGCGCTTGACGTACGTGGCCAGCGAGTAGCCGTAACTGACGTTCGGTTGCTGCTTGATGAAGTGGTCGAGCTTGTCGATGAACTGCACCACTTCGGTGGTCAGCACGCCGCGCGGCTCTTTGCTGTCGATCGCGATCCAGCCCGGCGCCGTGCCCGCTACTTTGGCGTGGTTGATGAACTGATCCGACACGCGAATGTGGCTTTCCGGCTTGAAGTAAGCAATGCCGGAGTCTTCGATATCGACGCGGAAGGTGAACACGGTGGCCAGTGCCAGCAGCGGCAGAATGACCATCAGGATCGGTTTGCGAAAGCGGATCATCCAGGCACAGAACGCCACCAGATACCGCGAGATGATCGATTCCTTGTGTACTTCAGCCTTGGCCTGCTGCGGCTGATCCTTGCCCCAGATCGCGATCCACGCCGGAATCAGCAGCAGCGAAATGATTAACGCTGCCGTCAGACCGATCGACATGAACACGCCGAAATTGCGGATGCTGACAATGTTGTTGGTGGTGGAAATCATGAACGTGGCGATGGTCGTCACGGTCGTCAACACCACCGGCACCACCATCAGACGCTGGGTTTCACGGTTGGCCTCACGATTGCTCTTGCCCGCGTTTTTCTGCTCGTAATATTCAGCCATCACGTGGATCGCATCGGAGCAGCAAATGGTGAAGAGGAACACCGGCAGCACACTGGTCAACAGGTCGAACGGCACCCGCAACAGCGCCATCAGGCCCAAGGTCCAGATGGTGCAGAACAGAATGTTGAACAGCGGCAGCAGCACGCCCAGTGGTTTGCGGAAGAAGAAAATCAGCAGCAAGGTAATCAGCAAAAACACGATCGGGAACAGCACGGCCAGGTCGTGATCGATGATCTCCTGCTGCGCGGCGATGAAGATCGGCATGCCGGCAATGAAGATTTCGTCCTTGTACTCGGGGTGCTCGGCCTGATATTGCGCGACGATGCCGCGCACGATCTGATAGGCGCGCAATTGCGCCTGAGCGTCGTCCTGCTTGGTGCCAAGTTCGGCCACCAGCATCGCGACTTTCTTGTCCTTGGACACCACCCCGTCGACCATCAATTCGTTGCCCATGATCTGCGACTCGACCAGCGCCGGGTCCATGTCATAGGCATTCAGGGTTTTGTGGATCAACAGCTCGCCGTCGTCGGTCAGGACGATGTTTTCCAGGTCGCCCATCGAGGCCATTTCGCGGATCGGGTTGATCCGCTCGGCGAGAAAGGTCAGGAACAGCTGATCATGGGAATCCCAGTTTTGACTCTGGGCATGATCACGCAAGGCCTTGGCGTTAGCGTAATCGTTCTGCGAAAAACCGCCGTCGAGAATGTCCCGGGTCAACAACTGCGCACGGCTGTCGTCTGCATGCCGGGCGACGATCTGTGCCAACTGCTCCTTGTCGGCATCGTTGGCCAGAATCATCTTGCGCACTGATTGCGACATCGAAAACAGTGCGTTGAGCGTCGATTTGTTGAACACCGTTTGCGGGTTGTTCAGCGCCACCATGACCGAGTCGAACGTGCCGGTGAATTCACCCTGCAAATCGATGATGGTCTTGCGCGCCGGGTGGCTTTCCTTGAGCAGATAAGGGTTGGTGTCGGACACCAGCGCGCCCAGCGTATAAGTGAAATACGCCGTAATCGCCACCAGCAGGAAAACAATCGCCCGCGCATAGCGCTCGACGAAATTCAGATATCTTTCCATGATCATGCGGTTCCAGGTCGTCGGGGTCGGCGCTTAGCGGGCAGACACGGCAAAGTCCGGCAGGTCACCGGTTTTCAGCCCGCGTTTGATGGCGGTCTGGGTGAAGAGGCGGTCTTCCAGAGAGACGTTGTACTGCAACTGGTTGAAGCGCATTTCCGAACGCGTGCCGTCGATGAAGTGCTCGGTTTCACTGAGCACGATGCTGTCGATCGAGTCGATGGTCGCGACTTTCTGCGTGCGCATCTGCTTGATCAGCACACCTTTGACGTCGAAGAAATCCTGACGCATGACCAGGAAATTCTGCTTGTCGATCCACACCTTCAGCTTGTTGTAACCAGTCTTGGCCAGCACTTCGGGGGACGCCGGTTCGCGCTCGATCACGTAGCAGTCGCGGCCCTTGATCTGTTCTTCGCCGACGAGTTTCTGCGAATAGTCTTTGACGCGGATCTTGTCCAGGTCGGCGTACGAATACTCACTGCCCATGAACGAGCCGCGCTTGTCGGTGGTGGAGATGCGGCGGGTCTGGCGGCTGACTGGCAGGTACATCCACTGGCTGTCTTCCAGGCCGAGGGTTTCGTGGGGGTTTTCGATGTGAAAGGCCACGTCACGGACGTCAGTCGGCGCGGAAAAGTACATGCTGAACTTGTCGCTGTCCGGGTAATCCTTTTGCAGGTAGGTGAACTCGCGAACGCGGGTATTGCCTTTCTTGTCATGCAGGATCAGCGAAACCTGGGACATGAAGCTGTTCCCGTCATTGCGATCGCGTACCTGACGGATGATCTCATCGGCATTGCCAGCCTCGGCGGCACTGGCGCAGGCGCTACCGAGGATCAATGCGGCGGTGGTCAGACTTTTCAAAAACGGCAACATAACAACTTCCTTTTCGTTGGATGAGTGCACCTGCGCGAGCGCGGCAGGCGTGATGGGTCAGAACAGATAACCGGCCGACAGCCGCACTTGATCGCGCTTGCTGTACTCGCCAAAAGACCTGTCGGGTTTGCCGAAGAACACATCCACTTCCAGGCCGAGCTTGATGTAGTCCACCGGCTTGTAGGTGAAGATGCCTTGCAGCAAGGCGTTGTCCTGAAACGGTGGTGAGGCAGCAGCGACCAGACGACTCTTGAGGCGGTCCTGCCAATGGGTGCCTTCGGCCGACAGGGTGAACAGCGGTTCGCGTTTGTCCTGCAACATGCCGTCCTGCCAGTCGAGCAACACCTGCTCCTGCCATTGCGCGGAGATCAGCCAGTCGCGCAACAGGTAGTCGACACCCAGCAGTGACTTGACCATAGGCGTGCTGTCCGCACCGTAGGCACGCGTCGGATTGGTCACGCGCCAGTTGTCGAAATACGCCACCTCGCTGCGCACCACGATGCTGTGCCCGGCGTCGATCGCCAGCCCGGCACCGCCCATGGTGTAACGGGGAAACTGCCGTTCCAGCCGCGTACGGCCGTCGTCGGCGAGGCCTTCGACCGCGTACACCGGGTCCTGCTGACGCGCGCTCAAGGCGACAAAACTGGTGTCCACCGCGCCGATCCGGCCGTTGGCGCTCAGGCCATAGGAATAGCCCTTGTCGCCGTCATAGCCGGGCTTGGAGTCGAGCAGGAAATACTGCGGGTCCGGCGTAGCAAACAGTGGCGCGGCAAATTCACTGCCCTCAACCGGCGCCTGGTTTTTCACGAAGTCAGTGATCCACAGCGCCTCCAGTTCCCACTCGCCCACCGGTTGCGCAAAACGCACCATGGGCACGGCGATGCGGCTGTCTTCGAGCAGCGGCGTCAGACCGTCGCGATAGTCCAGCGGGTTGATCTGATCGAGCACGCGCAATTCATCCGCGCGGCCCCAGACCACTTGCTGCCAGCCCACCGTCACTTCGCCGTCACCCAGCGAATGACCAACGTAGAGGTGCCGCCAATCGGCGTCGAAACGGTACTTGTCTCGCGCCCGTTCGCTGTACGGATTGTTGCCGTCATAGCGCGCGTCGTAACGCACACGACCCTTGGCTTTGTAGTACCCACCCTCCCAGTTGTCTTCCAGGTTGGCTTTGAAATACACGGCTTTTTGCGTGACCTGATCGTCGCCGTGCAGACGCATGGCCGTGGCCACACCGACTTCACCGTCGGCGTAATCGGGCTTCAGATCAGCGACGGTAAATTCGGCCATCGCGGCGGGCGCAGCCATGCACGCCCACACCGCACCCACAATGTGACTGTTGTGAAATCGAAGCATCGCTACATTCCCAACCCGACACCGCCATCGATCACCAGACTCTGCGCGGTCACCCCGCCAGCCTCGGGGCTGGCCAGGTAACGCACCATCGCCGCCACTTCTTCGCTCTGGATGAAACGGCGCATCGGCAGTTTCTTCTTCGCGTTGCGCACGATCTGTTCCTGGGTCAAACCGGCAATTGCCGCTTGCGTCGCCAGTTCACCCTGCAACATCGGCGTATCGATCCACGCTGGCAGAATCGCGTTGACGGTGATCTGCCGCGAAGCGAGATCCAGCGCCAGCGCCTTGGTCATGCCGACGATGCCGTGTTTGGACGCGCAGTACGCGGTGTTGCGCACCTTGCCGGCACGACCGAGGATCGACGACATGTTGATGATCCGCCCACGGTCGGGCATCAGCGCCAGACACAACGAGGTCACGTAGAACGTGCCATTGAGGTTGACCGAAATCACCTTGTGCCAGTTGTGCAGATCTTCCGGTTCGTTCTCGTTGCAGATGCCGGCGCTGTTGACCAGCACATCGACGTATTCGACTTGCGAACCGAGGGTTTTAAAGAACGCTTGCATGGCCGGCAGGTCGGCAATGTTCGCCGCGTGGGTTTCGACCCGCGCCTTGATTTGCTCCTGTTGCTCATCGACCCAGCTCTGCAGTTCGGCCAGATCGAGATCCAGCAGGATCAAGCGATTGTCGGCGTCGGCGGCAAAGTTCTCGGCAACCGCGCGGCCGATGCCTTTGGCCGCACCGGTGATCAGAATGGTCCGGCTCATGGCATTTTCAACCCGCCGTTGACCGACAGGACCTCCCCGGTCAGGTACAAACCGCGATCGGCGAGGTACAGCACCGCTTCGGCGATTTCTTCCGGTTCGGCGTAGCGTTTGATCAACAGACGCGACTGGATTTCTTCTTCCTGACTGCCGATCAGCGCCGTACTCATCTCGGTCTTGACGATGCCCGGGGCGACCGCGTTGACGCGAATATTGCGTGGCGCCAGCTCCACCGCCAAGGCACGGGTCAACGATTCGACCCCGCCCTTGGCGGCGGCATAGTTGCTCTGCCCTTTGCCAGGCTTCTGCGCCGCCACCGAACTGATGTTAACGATGCAACCTTTGCGCTGGCGCAACATGCCCGGCACCACCTGCTGACAGCAGAGCATCGTGCCGATCAGGTTGGTCTGGATCACGTCGATCAGGTCACGCGACGACATCGTCGCCAGCAGACCGTCGCGGGTGATGCCGGCGTTGTTGACCAACAGATCGATACGCTGAAAATGCTGATCGACCCGCTCGAAAAACGCCTTGATGCTGTCGCCGCTGCTGACATCGCACTGCAATGCCAGGCAATCGATCCCCGACGCCTGAACTTCATCGCGCAAGGTCATTGCCGCGACTTCATCGCGCACGTAACTGAACGCGATCTGATAACCCGCCCCGGCCAGGGCCAGGACAATCGCCCGACCGATGCCACGACTGCCACCGGTCACCACTGCTACTTTATTCGGCATGACCGTTCCTTAGAGCGAGTTGTCGGTTTTGAACTGCGCGAGGCTGAAGCCGTGAGTCGCCGCCAGTGCACGAATTTGCTGAACCTGCTCACGGCTGATGTCGCCGTAGGAGTAGTGCTGTTTCATCCCGGACAGGCCCATCAGCACCGACTCGGCCATGCACGCGTACAACTGACCTTGCTTGAGATAGGCCCGTACGTTTTTCACCAGGCCATCGCCCAGCGGCGTCTGCACGATGCCGCCGTGCATGTAGAGCACGTCGGAGCGCTGACTGGCGAGGTTCTGGTCGACGTTCAACGGAACGGCGATGTCGCAGATCACGCTGTTTTCGGCGAAGTGCTCGGCAAAGAGAAACGGCTGCGGTGCGTTAGCGGCGCAGAGCACGATGCGCGCCTGTTTCAGCACATCAAGATCGTTACTGACGGTGATGAAGGCGTTCGCGCCCAAGCGTTCCTCGACCAGTTTCGCCACGCGCTGCCCCAGATCGGCACTGCTGCCATGGGCCTGCAACAGCGCATCGATGCCGTCGATTTGCTGCAAGCGACGGGCGAGGCGATCGTGCTCGGCCACGCCCTTGAGAATCGCGCGGGCGGCTTCGGCGTAAATCTGTTGCGCGGTTTTTTCCAGACGACGCAGGGAACCGTCGCGGCCGCTGCCGATGAGGATCAGGTGCTCGACACTGGTCGACAGCAGCGAAGCGTAGGTCGAGGCGATGTTGCCGGCGGCACCGACCACCGCAGCGGTCTGCTCGCTCAGTTCCAGGCCTTGCTGCTTGCAGCCCTGTTCGATGGCTTCCAGGCCCATGCCGATGGTCAGGGCGTTACCGGAGGTCAGCGCCATGTCAGGAATCTGCAGCGCCTGGCAGTTGTTGGTAACGATCGAGGTGTACATGCCCAGCCCGGCGACGGTGTAGCCATCGGCGCGGGCATCCTTGATGCGATTGCTGACTTCTTCGCGGATGGTCTGCAGATCACCGCTGGCGATATACGCCGCCATGGCATCGGAATCCATGCACAGCGGGTACAGGGTGAATTCCACGGCAGTGCCGAGTTTCGAGCGAATCTGCACCGGGCCGATTGGCGCGGCACGGCGCTCGGGGGCCATGCGCTTGATGAATTCGCGTTTCTGCTCAGCGCTCAGAGTCGACAGTGAAGGATCGACGTCACTGAGCATGTCCGAATCAATCAGATGGTTGATGAACGCCACGCGCGCCACCACGCGTACGTTCTCGTCAGACTTTGGGAGGCTTTCGTTCTCCTTGAAACTGACCTCACGAGCCGGCACCTGCGCGATGCTGTCGGCACACACACCGGCGGCCAGCGGGAAAGCATCGCGGCGGCGCAGCATGTCGCAGACTTTCTGCAAAGAACCGATCAAACCGTCGATTTCTTCGAAGGTGATGCACACCGGCGGTTCCAGACGGATCACATTGGCGTTGCTGCCCGACGGCGCCACGCGCAGCGATTCGAATTGCAGCAGGTAGCCGGCAATGATGTAGCCCAGCGCATCGTTGTACTGCGCCGATGCCTGAACCAGTGAGCTGGTGCCGGTCAGATCGTGCAGTTCGAAGCCCAGCAACAAGCCACGCCCGCGCACGTCGGCGATCACGTCCGGATAGGCCGCTTTGAGTTCCAGCAGCGAAGACTTGAGGTATTCGCCCTTCTTGTTCACGTCCTTGAGCATCGCGCTGTCGTTCTCGAACAGACGGCGCAGGGCCGACAGGGCGATATGGCAGGACGCATCATCTTCGGCAAAGGTCGAACTGTGGATGTAGCTGAAATCGTTTTCGTAGTGGCTGGCGCGAATCACCGTCGCGGCAATCTTCATCAAACCACCGCCCAAGGCTTTCGACAGGCAGTAGTAATCACCCTGCAAGTTGAAATGGCTGGCGCCGAGCAAGGTGCCGGTGCGGCCGAAACCGGATTGCACTTCATCGATGATCAGCGGGCATTGCTGCTCGTTGCACAGACGCCGCAGGCCCAGATAGAACTCATTGGCGAACTCGTTGATGCCGCCCTCGCCCTGAATCGGCTCGAGCAATACCGCGGTGATCGCGCTGAATGCTTCGCGGCGGACCTGCAGGGTTTCGCCGCTCCATTCCAGGCTCAGCCAGTGACGCACGTGACGGGCCGGCAGATCCTGCAATTGCTGTGGCTGCTGCGGGTCGATGAACTCGACGTTGAGGCCGAAACGGGCGAACGGTTTGCGGTACTGCTTGCCGTACGTCAGTTGAACGGTGTTCACCAGTTTGCCGTGGAAGCTGCCGCGCACAGCGAGGAATACCGGTTCGACATGCAGTTGCGCCAGGTTGTGCTGGCGCACCGCTTCAGCCACTTGGCGCACGGTGACGCAGGACAGATTCTGCGGCAGCAGGCCGGCGGGCAAATCGAGATCGTCGATGTCCAGTTCGACGTATGCCTTGTCGCTGGCGACCAGATTGGCGAGGGCGAAATCGAGCTCGTCGAATTGCTTCTGCAGGTTTTTCTGACGACGGTATTCGGCGTGCTTGACGGCGATTTCCACCGACTCGGCGCCACTGTTGGAGAAGGTCGAGATGTAGCGTTCGCTGTTGTTCAGTTCACGGTTGAACGCTTCACTGAGTTCACGCCCCAACTGCCCCGCCGCACCGCGCACCGACATCTGCGCGTTGAACGGCACATCGGCACGCAGCAGGTCGACGAGTTGATCGACAAATTGCGGATCGTTGTGGCCATACAGCGCGGCGCCGTAACCCCCAAGGAAGTCGGTGACGGTCACTTCGTCGCCCTGGCGGTCGCGGTAAAACAGTTTGCTGCCCAGCGCTCTGTGGAACTGGCATTCGAGGCCCAGGGCCTGCATCAATTCTACGAATTTCGGCCGTACGTAATCGCGGTAATCCATGACAGTTCTATCCCTTAAGTAAAAAATCAGATGCGTTTCGTTGCGTGCCGACGGTCAGTCGGCCGCGTGAAATTCGAGTTGGTAACCGGCGCTGAAACCGTTGTCGTCGCGGTTGATCACCAGGCAATCGTGGAGCACGGCATCGCGCGGACCGCCGAGCACAAACGGCAGGTGCGCATCCAGCGGTTGCTGCAGACCACTGACCGGCGGGATGCTTTGCGCCTGCAAGACCTGCCGGGCAAAGATCAGATCAACCAGGCTCGGTGCACCACTTAGAATGCCGGTCAGCGGCGTGCTGCTGGTGATGTGCGCAGCGCCGGTTCGCGCCAGCGTGCGGGCCAGATCGGCATCCTTGTGCGGATCGCCAGTGGCGCTGCTGACCAGCAGATCCACCTGTTTGTCTGGCAGATTCAGCGAGTCCAGACGCGGATGGGCGAAGAGCGCCGTCAGGCAGGTTTGCGGGCCTGCCGGCAGATCATCGGCGCGGCGCAGTACCAACGCTGCCGCGCCTTCGCCGGCAATACCACCACGGCCCTGGCGATCAAAGGCACGCAGGCTTGGCGTTCCTTCGGTGCTGATCACCCCCGCCTCGGCCAGCGCGGCGAGCGCCAACGGATCCAGTTCACTGCCCGCGCCCACCACAATGGCCGCATCGATCCGACCGCTCTGCAACGCCGCGCAGGCTTCGCGCAGCGCCGCCAGGTTGCCGGCCACGCCTTGCATGTAGGCGTTGCATTCGCACTCAAGCTTCAAGGCCAGACTGACGACGCCGAGCAAACCGTTGCTCAGGCTTTTGAGGACAAGAAACGGATCGAGCGCGCGCTCCTGCAACACGCGTTTGGCCAGACGCTGCATGTCGGCACCGGTCTCGGTCTGACACTCGTGCAACAGTTCGCCGTAGGACGCGAGCGAGGGATGGGTGTGACCGCCCTGGCAGCAATAGAGACCAAAACGCACGTTGTCGCGGCCCGGTTCAAGCCCGGCCTCGGCCAACGCCTGGCGCACGGCACTGACGCCCCAGATCACTGCCGGCGGACAGTAGCGCTGGAGGTTTTGCGCAACGTCCTGACGGCTACGTTGATGGTCTCGATCAGCGATGTGTCCGAATGCAGTGACCCGCTCGCTGTGGAACAACGACGAGTTCAGAGGCGAGATCGCGCTACGTCCTTCGCGGGCCGCCGACCAGAAGCCCTCAACGCCCCAGCCGGTGGGCAACACACAGCCGCTGCCGGCGATCGCTACACGTACAGTGGCGTCAGTCATTGTCCGTGCTCCCGATATTTGCCAAGGGCCAGCGAGGTATTGAGGCCACCGAAACCGAAGGAATTGCTCAACGCGTAATCCACTCGGCGGCTGACGGCTTGACCGGCGCAGTAATCCAGATCGCACTGTTCGTCGGCGTCATGCAGGTTCACCGTTGGGGTCACCAGATCGTTGAGGCAGGCCAACGCGGTGACGATGCATTCAGGGGCGCCAGCGGCCGCGATCAGGTGACCGAACTGTGATTTGTTGGCGCTGACGGCCAAGGCTTGATAATGCTTGTGTTCGGCGAACACACTTTTGATCGCCAGGGTTTCGGCGACGTCATTGAGTGGGGTCGAGGTGCCGTGGGCGTTGATCAGATCAATCTGCTGCGCGCGCAAACCGGCGTCATCCAGCGCGGCCTGCATCGCCAGTGCCGCACCGCGTCCTTCCGGTTGCGGTGCGGTGACTTTGTAAGCGTCCAGACTGCTGCCGAAACCCAACACTTCGGCATACGGCGTGGCGCCACGGGCCAAGGCATGTTCGAGGCTTTCCAGCACGACGAAACCACCACCCTCGCCGGCAATCAGACCGCTGCGGTCACGATCGAACGGACGGCACAGATCCGCGCCCCAGCGCTGCTCGCTCGACGCGGCACCGAGTAAATACAACGCGGCCATGGTGTCGAGGTTGAGCACCGAGTCGGCGCCACCCGCCAGCGCAACGCTGACTTCTCCGCGACGAATCATCTGAAAGGCATTGCCGATGGCTTGTGAAGCGCCGGCACAGGCACTGCTGATGTTGATCACCGGCCCTTCACAACCCAGGTCGTCGGCGATTACCCGCGCCAGACGGTCGTTGCTCTGACGCAGCGAGCCATCGGCATTCACTTGCCCGGCCCGCGACATCAGGTACGACCAGCTCGGGGTGCCGCCATTCGGGGCTTCGCTCAGCAGCATGTCGGCGAGCATGTGCTGCGGTGCTCCCGAGGCACACAGCACCGCCGCGCCCCGCAACTGTTCTGGCTGCAAGCCGCTGTCACCGACGGCCTGCGTGGCAGCCACCCAGCCAAAGCGACTGCGCTTTTCCAGCGGCATCGTCCAGGCCGGATGGCTTTGCAGTTTTTCCGGCAACAGGCGCATGTCGACAGGCGCTGCATAACGCACCGCGAACGAGGCCTCTTGCAGGTCGTCCGGCTGCCATGGCCGTACGCAATGTTCGGCGCCGAGCATTTTTTCCCAGAGGGTCTGCCATTCGAAACCGAAACCGGTGACGGCGCCCATGCCGGTGATCACAATCCGTGTCGCACTCATGCGTGCTTCTCCATGGTTTCACTGGCCAACAGCAATGCGCCCCAGTGACCGGCGCGAGTGTGGCTGACAAGCAACGTGTAGCCCGGCGTCGCCGCGACTTCACGGCTGAGGTGCAAGGTCAGTGCGACCTCTGTCAGCAAGGCGCTGGCGCCCAGTTCACCGGTCATGGCGCGGGTGCTGCGAATCTCGCGCGGGAAAGCTTCGAGCAGCTTCATCACTTGCCCGTCAGCGCAATTGCCGACGATATGCTCGACGTCGCCGACCCGCAGTTTTTCGACGCTCAGGACCTGATCGATGACGCGCCGACCCACCGCCACAGACCGTTGCGGATCGGTGCTGTAACCACGGGCAAACCCGGCGATGCGCACGGCGTGTGCCGCACCCGGCGGTGGTGTCGACGCCAGCAACAGCGCGGCGGCGCCCTCACCGAAAATCGGTTCGCTCGCCTGATCGGGCTCGCGCAGGTACAGGGCCGGGGTCAGATTCGGACTGCTGCTGACCACCAACGCGGCGTCGGCATGCCGCTCGCCGATCTGCTGGCAGGCTTCGATCAGCGCATCCAGCCCGGCGTTGTCCTGGGAACAGAACCCGCCCATCGGCCCGTGACAATTGAGCGCTTCAGCCACATAGGCCATCACGCTGCTGTTGAGCAGGGTCAACGCATGCAGGGGCGGCGTGTTGGCCAATAACTGCGCCAGTTGTTTTTGCGGCTGTTCGATGATCGCCTGCACCGCATCCCAGCAAGGACTCGGCGCATCGACTTCAGGAATGGCCGCTGTCAGGGCAATGCGCGACGCGGGCAATTGCAGCGCCGCCAGTGCTGGCGCCAGCCGTGCGGCGCAATGCAACAGGCGCAAGCCCTGCGGTTCGACGCTGCGCTGGATCTTGCGATCAAACAGGTCACTGGCCAGTCGCGGCGTCGGCAATGCAAATGCCTGACGCTGTGCGTCAAAGGCCAGCGGTTGCGCCGCGCAGGGCGTGCCGAGCAAGTCAGCGCAATCACTGCCCGCCACATTCAGCACCGTCGCGGCATTGAGATAGATGGCTCGGTTCATGTCATGCCCTCCCCAAAACCAGCGAGCTGTTGATGCCGCCAAAGCCGAACGAGTTGGACATCACCACGCTGATCGGCTGTCGCACCGGCTCGCTCAGGAACTTCAGCGAAGGGTATTCGGCACGCTCGGGGTCGTAATTCAGGGTCGGCAACAGCACACCGTCACGCAGGCTCATCAGCGACAGCACTGCTTCGATCGCGCCACTGCCCGCCAGCGAATGGCCGATGGCGGACTTGTTGGCGGTGAAGGTCATGAAATCCTGGCAGCCGTCGAACAGACGCTGCAGCGCCAACGCTTCACAACTGTCATTGGCCTGCGTGGAGGTACCGTGGGTGTTGACGTGTTGCACGGCGCTGCGCAACAGCCCGGCATCTTCGATTGCTGCTTCCATGCATTCCTCGTATTTACTGCCATCGCGGCTGCTGGAGGTCATTTTCTGCGCCTCGCAGACATTCGCGTAACCCAACACCCGGCCCAGTGGCGCAGCCTTGCGCCGTTGTGCGTGTTCAGCGGATTCGAGAATGACCATCGCCGAGCCTTCGCTGAGGACAAAACCGCTACGGTCCGGCATGAACGGGCGGCTTTGTTCGCTCGCCGGCAAGTCGGCCTGACAGAGCGCGCCAAGGCTGTTGAACATGTAATAAGGCAGTTCGTTGGCCATCAGTTCGACGGCGCCGCAGATAGCCAGATCGATCTCTCCGCGCTCGATCGCCCGGTAAGCGCTGCCGATGGCCATGGTGCCGGCGGCACAGGCATCGGAATGGGTCGAGATGTGATCGCGGATGCCGAGCCAATCGGCCAGGTGTTGTGTCTGTTGATCGACCCGCCGGGTGAAAGTCGCGCTGGACGGTGCCGGACTGTCCAGCAGACGATCGAGGTCGACGCGTCCGGCCTCATCCATGCAACGGCTGAGCCGCTGCAGATCGTGGCTGTCGGCACAGTACTTGTTGGCGCCCAGAAACAGACCGCTGCGACTGTGAGCAAAGTCTGCCGGCGTCAAGCCGGCGTGCTCCAGCGCCTGCCGGGCAACGTACTCGGCCAGCACACTTTGCCGTGGGTGCAGCGCCGCGTTGCCGCCGAAACCGGCCTCGATCCGCTGCCACTGCGTATCGTCGATAAATCCGGCTGCGCTGTTGTTGAATCCCAGCGCCTTGAATCGAGGATGTTCGCGGACACAGGATTGCTTCCGGCAAATCCGCTCGAACAACGTGGCAGCGTCCAGCGCCATGGGCGCCACCAGACCGAACCCGCTCACATAGACTTCTCGTGCCCGCATGAGAACTCCTACACCGCTTCTTTGGCGTGAGTGGTAACAAACTGCTCAACCAATTGACGGGACACTTCATCGCCATCCGCCGGCACCAGGCGCGCACTGCACGCGCCACAGACCACTTGTTGGCGCTCGTTCAGCACCGCCTGGTGAGCATTGCAATCCGGGCAGGTCGCCGGCAGGTAGTTGAAGAGATTGCGGCACTGGTTGGCCCAGTTACGCACGGTGGTCGCGGCGAACACCTGAGCCGGTTGCATGCCCGCCTTAAGTTGATCCGGGGTGTAGGCGCTCAGGCTTTGCTCAAGCAGGCGCTTGCCGCTTTCGGTAATACGACCGTTGGCGAGAAACTCGCTGGCATCACCGCAAACCGTCAACGCATGATCAAGCACGCTGGTTTTCGGCAGTGTGCAGCCATATTGGCGGCCCAGCTGGAAGCTCAAGTCGACGATGTCCAGCGAGTCGGCACCGAGGTCTTCGACGATGCTGCTGTTTTCTTCGATGTCATTCGCATCCATCACCAACAGCTGTGCGAGGATTTCGCGAGTGCTGGCAACAACATGTTCCAAGTCCAATGGATTGTTCATTTCTATCTCCCTATATGTCGTGACTACTTCATGAATTCGACTTATGAAAAGTAACTTTTCCCACAGCAACTTCTCACGCGGCGGGAATCTAAACTCTGCCCTTAAGGGGAGAGTCAACGAACTATTCAAGGTTTTTTTACAATTCGAAAAAAGTCTGAAAAACCCCACGGATACCGCACCCCTTGGTGCGGTGAACGACTTATTTACTTAACAAAGAC
Organism: Pseudomonas crudilactis; assembly: GCF_013433315.1. Lineage (GTDB taxonomy): Bacteria > Pseudomonadota > Gammaproteobacteria > Pseudomonadales > Pseudomonadaceae > Aquipseudomonas > Aquipseudomonas crudilactis. The sequence goes on from NZ_WXVV01000004.1 coordinate 259,523, forward strand.
GGGGTAAGGTGGGGCGCCCGCGGTATCAGGCAGGCTGACTATCGAAAGTAACTAAGCACGCAACGGAACAGACGTACTAAAAGCAAAAACCAGACAAGTAAAATAGTTATAACTTCATAACCTTTGTTGTAGATCAGTACTGCCGTTAATTGATTTTGCTGGAAGGTTCAGGCCTTCATCCGTAAATCGCTGGCAGCGTTTATGGATATCTGCATGTCGAGCACAGACATCTGGGCCAAGGCTCGGCGCTATAGGGTGCAGCTTCCGTTTGATCGCCTTGTCTGGAGCCGACACATGACCGCCCCTATCACCGTTCTACGCGACACTCATCCGCTGCCGGTACTCGATGCCTGCAAATGGGAAAAACTCGAAGGCGACCCGCACACCGTCAACCTCAACGCCTACACCAGCGAAGACGGCAGCAAGATCATGGGCACGTGGATCTGCACGCCGGGCAAGTGGCGCGTTGAATACGTGAAGTGGGAATACTGCCATTTCCAGGAAGGCTACTGCGTGATCACCCCGGACGGCATGGCGCCGATCCACCTGCGTGCTGGCGATATCTTCGTGATTGAGCCGGGCATGAAGGGCACGTGGGAAGTGGTCGAAACCGTGCGCAAATATTTCGTGTTCGCCTGATGCAAAAAAGCCGGGAGATCACCCGACGTGATGTCCCGGCAAACAATGTCTGATACACACAAGCCCCCTGTGGGGGCTAACTCCCACAGCTTGTTCAGCGCTGTCCTTCTATTGCAGGCTTGCGATAGCTGTTGATGATCGCCGAGAAATCCTTCCCGCCATCCCCACGCTGACTCATCGCCTGATACAACTGCTGCGCCACTGCCCCGAGCACCACCGGTTGGTGCGCCTGACGCGCTGCTTCCGTCGCCAGCCCCAGATCCTTGAGCATCAGTTCCGCGCCAAACCCGCCGGTATACCCGCGCGAAGCCGGCGCCGTTTCAACAATCCCCGGCCACGGGTTGTACATCTCCGAACTCCAGCAACGCCCGGTCGAGCTGTTGATGATCCCGGCCAGTACCGAGGTGTCGATCCCCAGCGCATCACCCAGCGCCATCGCCTCGCTGACGCCGACCATCGAGATCGCCAGCAGCAGGTTGTTGCAGATCTTGGCGATCTGCCCGGTGCCGACTTCGCCGCAATGCACGATGTTACGGCCCATCTGCGCCAGCACCGGTTGCAGGGTGGCGAACAGTTGCGGGGTGGCGCCGACCATGAAGGTCAGCGTGCCGGCAGTGGCACCACCGGTGCCACCGGACACTGGCGCATCGGCCATGGCCACGCCTTGTTTCGCCGCAGCCGCTGCCACATCGCGAGCTGTCTGCGGGTCAATGGTGCTGCAATCCACCGCTGGCACACCTTGGCGAATGCCAGCCAGCACACCGTCCTCGCCGAGCCAGACGCTGCGCACATGCACGGCGGCCGGCAGCATGGTGATCACCAGTTCAGCATCCTCGGCCGCCTCACGCGCCGAAGCGCGAATAGTGCCGCCCAGTTGTTCCAGTTCCGCCAGCACGGTTTTGTTCAGGTCGACCAGATTCAGCGAGTGGCCAGCCTTGATCAAGTTGCGCGCCATCGGCGCGCCCATGTTGCCCAGACCGATAAATGCGATTTTCATGGCAGTTCCTCAGCGCAGGTTGATAGTGGTGTTCACGCCGTCGTTGACGCTGTCGTCATCGAACCAGCGCGCCGTGACCGTTTTGGTCTGCGTGTAGAACTGCACCACTTGCTTGCCGTACGGGCCGAGGTCGCCGAGTTTCGAACCGCGCGAACCGGTGAAGCTGAAGAACGGCACCGGCACTGGAATCGGGATGTTGATACCGACCTGACCGACGTCGATTTCCGTCTGGAATTTACGCGCAGCCGCGCCGCTCTGGGTGAACAGGCCGGTGCCGTTGCCGAACGGGTTGGCGTTGACCAGGGCGATGGCTTGATCAAGGGTGTCGACTTCCAGCACCACCAGCACCGGGCCGAAGATTTCCTGGGTGTAGATCTGCATGTCGGTGGTCACGCCCGAGAACAGGGTCGGGCCGACAAAGTTGCCTTGCTCGTAGCCCGGCACCTTGATGTCGCGACCGTCCAGTTCCAGCTTGGCGCCTTCCTTGATGCCGCTTTCGATCAGATCGAGAATGCGTGCTTTGGCTTTCTTCGAGATCACCGGGCCGACATCGGTGCCCGGCTCGCTGCCAGCGTTGACGGTGAGTTTCTGCGCCAGCGCTTTCAGATCCGGCAGCCATTGCTTCGCCGCGCCGACCAGCACCACCACGGAGGTGGCCATGCAACGTTGCCCGGCGGCACCGAAACCGGCGCCGACCAAGGCATTCAGCGCTTGCTCGCGATTGGCATCGGCGAGCACCACGGCATGGTTCTTCGCGCCCATCATCGATTGCACGCGTTTGCCGTGCTTGCCGGCCAGGTCGTAAACGTGAGTGCCGACAGCGGTCGAGCCGACGAAGGACACCGCTTTGATGTCTTTGTGCGTGCACAGACCATCGACCACGTCTTTACCGCCGTGGACCACGTTCAACACGCCCGCCGGAACGCCAGCCTCGATTGCCAACTCGACCAGCAACATGGTCGACAGCGGATCCTGTTCGGACGGTTTCAAAACGAAGGTGTTGCCGCAAGCGATGGCCATCGGGAACATCCACAGTGGAATCATCGCCGGGAAGTTAAACGGTGTGATGCCGGCGCACACGCCGATCGGCTGGCGCAGGGTGTAAGTATCAACGCCGCCGGCGACGTTCTCGGCGAACTCACCCATTTGCAGAGTGCCGATGGAGCAGGCGTGCTCGACCACTTCCAGGCCACGGAAAATATCGCCCTCGGCGTCGGCAATGGTTTTGCCTTGCTCGGAGCTCAGGACGACGGCGATGCGTTTGGAATGCTCGCGGATCAGCGCTTGCAGCTTGAGCATGATGCGCATGCGCGCGCCGATCGGGGTCAGTTTCCAGGTCTGGAAGGCGCGCTGTGCAGCGCTGACGGCGGCATCCACTTCTGCGGCAGTGGCAAACGGCACTTTGGCCAGCACTTGCTGGGTCGCCGGGTTGACGATGTCGTGCCACTCGGTGGACTGCGACTCGACCCACTCGCCGTCGATCAGCAGCTTGACCTTCTGGACCGTGGTTTCGTTGGGCGTAAGCGATGCGTTCATGCTGGTCTCCGAAACTTGTTTTTATCGTAGGAGCCAAGGCGAAAGGTTCGCCTTGAGATGAGGCGTGTGTCACGAGTTGGTTGTCGGACTGTTTTTGGAGTATAGATGTGCAAACTTCTAATAAGAACGCACATATAAGCCCGTCCATCATGCAAAAAAACATCACCTCTCTAGGCTCGCTGAACTGGGACGACCTGAAGTTTTTCCTTGAAGTCGCCCGCACCCGCAAGGCCAGCACCGCCGCCAAACGGCTGGCTGTCGACTACACAACCGTGTCGCGGCGCATCAGTTCGCTGGAAGCGGCATTGGGCACTTTGCTGTTCGAGAAGTCGCGCACCAGCGGCTTCGTCCTGACCACCGAAGGTCAGCGTTTGCTCGGTTATGCCGAGTCGATCGAAAGCACCTTGCACATGGCCTGCGAGCAAGTGTCAGGTTCCGGCGTGGCACTCTCCGGGCATGTGCGCATGGGCTGCACCGAAGGTTTCGGCAGCTTTTTCATCACCCCGCAGCTAAGCCATTTCGTCGATGCTTACCCGGCGATCTCGGTGGACATCCTGCCGCTGCCGCACTTCATCAGCCTGTCCAAGCGCGAAGCCGACATCGTTATCGCCCTGGAACGTCCGGAGCATGGGCCGTATGTGTGCTGCAAACTCTGCGACTACCGCTTGCAGCTCTACGCAACTCAGGAATATCTCGACAAACACCCACCGATCCGCCGCCCGGCAGACTTGGGCAGGCATCAATTCATCAGTTATGTGGATGACCTGGCGTTCAGCTCCGAGCTGCTCTACCTGGCGAACGTGTTGCCGGGCGCCAGCGCCAACTTGCGCAGCACCAGCGTGATCGCGCAGTTCGTCGCGGCGCAGCAGGGGCGCTCGCTGGCGATTCTGCCGTGCTTCCTCGCCGCGCAGGATCCGCGCCTGCTGCCGGTGTTGCCGGAGGAAATCGACATCACCCGGCAGTTCTGGATGTACTGCCGGGAGGATCTGAGGAAGTTGAAGCGGATCACCCTGTTGTGGGATTACATCAGGGAGGTGACTGAGCTAAACCGCCCGTTATTGCTGGGCGAAACGCGAGATCTTCGATTTACAGACTGAGCGCCTGCGAGTCGTGAGGGAGTCTAATCCTAACGATGTCGGAGAGGACTTAGAAACGGGTTGTGACGCCACTTGTGACAATTTAAACGCTGCTTACAGTGATGCGCATGCGCGCTATAAGATCTTGTTAGGGCATGTACTTAATTCAAAATGAGACCGCACGGAAAAACTTAAACATGTAAGTGCAATGAGATGATCTCTGAGCTTTTTCTGCCGAATCTTCATTAGTCTCCCTTCACGCGCTCATGCAGCCATAGTGACATATGGGCGTGAAAAGCCTGATGAAGGCTGCAATGGCTGAGGATGAAATAGGGTGCATGCTTAGAAGTCATTTGATTATCAAGCACATTAACCCTTATAAAAAACAGTTTAGACACGCCTGCATTTATCACCAGACCTACGATACCGCCCGCATCTTAACAGGCCAAACGAATCGATACATTCAAGCGATACCGAAAGGTGACTTGGTTACCAATTTAATAATTATTCGGACACAATCATGAATTGAATTCCCACATCCAAATCATATAAAATTGAAGAGCAGTTCCAATAAACCTATTATCCACCACTAGCAACGCACGCCAAATCCAAAACTAACCGATCAACTCACTATTAGCACTAGAGCAAGACAAAAGGCAGATTGCCCCGCCCCCCTACTTACCAAGCCAACTCATCAAGAAAAAAAATCCCTAACGGTACTAATCCAAAAAGGAGTAATTGTCGCTTCATAACTCTCAGAAATTATGTATTTATTCTGAGGATTAGTAATCAGCTCCTTCACTTTATTTCTAACCCTTATCCTATCTGTTTTCAAAAAATCCATGTCATGGTTAACCATTGCGTATTTACTAAGCTTATTTCTTATCATGCTTACCGAACTGTCAATGCCCTGGATAGTTCTTTTACACGCATCGAAATAATCCACAGAAGGGAGGCAGTCTTCCAAGACAGTAGGCAAATAGTAGCCATTATTTATTGGCTCCACCAATCTTGCTTCCCCCCCCTCAATCTGAAAGCGCTTTATCTGCAGTATCTTTTTTTCTTCTGTCTTATGGCACCCTGTAATTTCGATACGAGAGGCATCCGTATCGATCAAACAGAATATCTTGCCTTTTATAAGTTTACGCTCCGAAGAATCCTCGACGGCAATCTTCAGGTAATTATGTAGTTTAATTACATTTGCCACCCCTCCAACTGGCAAAATTGTCAAATCCGGTATGGAATCATCAATAAGTTTATCAAGATAGTTTTTATCATCAGAGCCTTCGCAGATGATCCAATTCCCACCTGTACTTTTTATAATTGAGAGCATTGATGAAACCAAATCAAAAAAGCTTTTCATCGTGACAGAATCGGGAAAATCTCTTCTTGACTCATGCACATTCATAAGATCAAAACTTTTTATCTCAATCTTCGTGGAGTCGTTACTTATATGATGAAGGGCTGCTTTTTGTGATGTGATGAGCAATCCATACCAATGAGTTGCAATAATCGCCTGACAGTCAGCTTGCTCCGAAATCTCGAAAATCCTCCTAAACTGCTCGTAGCTAGATTTATTTACGAGAGATGCTTCCGGCTCATCTATAGCGATGATTAGCTTTTTCTGACGGGCAGAACTGCTCGTTATGAATGCATGAGCTACATCTATTAAAGCTCGCCGCTGCTCCCCAGAGCTTAATGCCGATATTGGCTTCTTATCTTTCTGCAGCGTTCGATTCGAGAAATAACTTTCTATGATTGAAAATACAATATCCGCTGCATAAACCTTCTTTTGACCTATTACGGGAGTTGAGTAGGTATAACTATCCTCCGAAAGCACCTCATTTATCTCTTTAAGAAAAACATCAAGCTTTGAATTTATCTCATCTACTATGCTTGCTCCATTCCGCGGAGACTTTAGAATAGCCTCTATCTCACTAATCAAGTTTTTATCCATCAGCCCCTGAAACTCCAGCGACTGAATATCCAAAACCTCTTTAGTTGTAATCTCTACTGGAATATAGATGTATCTGTAAGCATCAAAAATTTGTTCCTTAAGATCATCAAGATCCGAATAAGACACACCCTTTGTTTTAAATCTTGTTCTAATGGTAGTATCAAGTGTAGATGTAAAATACGTACCACGATCCGAGTCAACACCGACACTTATAAAATAGTAATCAGACGGATGAGCCCAGCTTTTAATATGCTCTCGAAACTCAATAAGTTTTTCCATCCCTTCGTACGCCACGACACTCGGTGCGGAAGGAATTTGGTATTGCCAAAAATAATCACTTACCAACGCAAGTGCTTTATTTGAAATCTTACATTCACTTTTCTTAATTAAAAAAACAGGACAAATAAAAGACTCAGACCTTTTCGACCCAATATTATAATTCCACTCCCTATTATTAAAACAGACGTCTATAGCTTCGAGAACAGATGACTTTCCAGCACCATTATCACCAATAAAAATCGAAAGCTTATGCTGCCCTTCTTTTATCAATGGTATAAAGTTCACATTAGAATAAGTTTTGTAACCTCGAACAAGACATCCGACTAGCATTTAACACCCCTCCTTCTTGATTTTTTATTTTACTTAATTCAAAGCAAAGCAATTACATAAAACAACAATCCAGCAGTCAAACAGACAATATATCTTCCTAGGGCGATACAGTTCACCGACTAGTCGGCGCTGACCACAATCGCCACGCGACGGTTTTCCGTGCGGCCCGCTGCCGTATCGTTGGACGCCACCGGCTCTTTGCTGCCCAGGCCCTGCAACTGGATGTTCTCTTGCTTCATGCCGACAGTGCCCAGCACGTTGGCGACACTTTTCGCACGACGCAGCGATAGTTGCTGATTGTAGGTTTCCTTGCCCGATGCGTCGGTGTGGCCATCGACGCGCACGCGCTCGATGCCGACACCCAGCAGGGCCTTGCCGATGCGTTCGACGATTTCGGTACTTTCCTTGTTCAGGCTTTCGACGTCGCTGCCAAACAGCACTTTGCCGGACAGGCCAAATTCCCAGCCCTCGTCGGTCAGTTCAAAACCCTGTTGTTTGAGAACGGCGACCTGCGCTGGCGTCAGGCCTTTTTGCGGCGCTGTCTGGCAACCGGTCAGGGCCAGTACGGCGATCAACAGCACAGCGTAAAAAGATCGAATGGACAGTGTGAACACGAGGGTCAGCTCCTGGTTTGAACGGAATCGACCGGAAGCTCCGCCCCGGCCGTGAATTGGGCGCCACGCGAAAGACGCTTGGCTTGATACATCGCCGCATCGGCAGCATCGAGCAAGGCGCCCGGCGTGACCCCATGATCGGGATAAACCGCGATACCGATACTGAGCGAGGTCACGACACTGGTGTCGCCCGGCAGCGCGATGGGCATGTCCATGCTGGCGAGGATCTTGTCGGCGATGCGTTCGGCGTCTTCGATCCTGTGCAGCGGCGTGAGCAGGACGGCGAACTCGTCACCGCCCAGGCGCGCCACCAGATCCTCTTCGCGCAACTGTGCGCGAATGCGATTGGCCACGGCGACCAGCACAGCATCACCGGCAGCGTGGCCGAAGTTGTCGTTGATCCCCTTGAAGCGGTCGCTGTCGAGAAACAACACGGCAACTCGTTCATTGTGTTTGCCGGCGTTGCGCAAGGCGCGGATCAACCGCCCTTCGAAAAAAGCGCGGTTCGGCAGACCGGTGAGGCTGTCATGGCTGGCCTGGTGAGCGAGGGTTTCGTTTTCGTTCTGTAGATGGCTTTGCCACGACTCCAGCTCATCGAGCAAGGCGTTGAAGTCATTGCCGAGGTTATCGAGTTCGGCGATCTGTGCCGGCGGCACGCGGCGGTCCAGCGCTCGTTCGCTGCGGGCGGCGTGAGCCACATTGGCCAGACTGCGCAGAGGACCGGTGATCGCGCGTAACTGGCGACGCGCCAGGTAGAGCGCAACCCAGGCGCTGATCGCGGTACAGAGAATGATCCCCGCCAGACCGCTGAGCAGAAAGCGCATCAGGCTACCGCCATGACCGGTGAGCAATACGCGACCGATTTCACGGTCCTGATGCTCGATAGGCAGGCTGATGGGTTTTTCCAGGACTGCGCGGGTGATCTGCATTTCCAGCTCAGAGAACAAGCCGTTTTCCGGGCGTTGCCAATGCGCGAGCAGTTGTCCCTGGCTGTCCAGAACCTGGGCGTCAGCAACCTCTTCGGCAGAAGCAATCAGTGCCAGCGATTCGTTGGCGGCGGTCTTGTCGTTGAACACCACTGCGGCTTCCACGGTGTAGCTGATCGAACGGGCGATCAAGTGCAGGTTGTGATCGGCGTACACCCGTAATGCCAGTACGCCGAGCAACGTCAGCGAAACACTGGCCATCGCCACACCCACCAGCGCGACCGTCAGATGCCCTCGGCCAATGACCGAACCCAGCGTTGGGCGGCTATTCGATCTGAACAGGTTCATGGTGCCGCCGGTTTGCGACGCGACAATTGCAGCACGCTGGGGTGAATGCGTACGCCGCTGCGGGCAACGGAGTCGAGATTGACCTCGAATGAAACCTGCTCATCGCCAACACGCAGACAGAACAGGCTGCCGACCGTGCATTGATCGCCACCTTCACTGATGCTCAGCACCGGATGACCGATCAGCGAAGCGAACAGCCGAGCGCGTTCATCGGCCGTGAGTTTGCCGATGTACACCGCATCGCATTCGCTGACGATGGCCGGATTATCGGCCAGCAGGCGACGTACGGTGACCGGACGGCCAGTGGCTTGAGTGGTGCCTTTGACCAGATCGTCGGTGTATTCGGTGGGGCCAACGATGCACAGACGCAACTGCGCAGGCTCAACCGGCCAGCGCGCGTAGCTGAGAATACCAAGAACAACCTGCGTGACAGATTTGGCCCGTTGTTCGGCCATACCCGTCGGCGCTTGCGGCTGCGCGACAGCCGCGCCCGTCAACAACCAGAGCAGACCGACAAGCAACGCGTGCTTGCAGACAACTACGCGCCCTGTCGCCCAGACAGACACCTTCATGCAGGGATTCTCTTGGATCGTAGCGAAATGATGCCGCAACGATAGCACAGCAGTGAAACACCAGCGAGACACTGACCTCTGACCGGTTGGTCAGTAATCGCCGTCAATTGTCTGGATTTTCACCCCCGAGGCACGTTGCCCTCCTCCAGTTCCAGCATCAGCCCGCTCAGGCGTTTGACCTTGCGCTGCACCGCCTCCTCAAACACGCCGGCCCGGGGCTCGATCAAGGTGAACCAGTGCTTGGCCCGGGTAATGCCGGTGTAGATCAATTCTTTGGTCAGCACCGGATTCAAGGCATCCGGCAGAATCAGGGCCGTGTGGGCAAACTCCGAACCCTGGGATTTGTGCACCGTCATGGCGTAGACGGTTTCGACGTCGTTGAGGCGGCTTGGCAATACGAAGCGCACGCCGCCCTGACCGTCGTTGCGCGGGAACGCCACGCGCAACACCGGTTTGCCCGCATCAGGTCCTTCGCGCTCGGGCAGCTTGAGGGCGATGCCGATATCGCCGTTCATCAAACCCAGACCGTAGTCGTTACGGGTCATCAAGACCGGACGACCCTCGTACCATTGCTGATCGTTTTCGATCAAACGTGCTTTGAGCAGCGCGGCGGTGACCCGTTGATTCAGGCCTTCGACGCCCCAAGGCCCTTTGCGTACGGCACACAGCAACTGGAAGGTGTCGAACGCTTGCAGGACGTCACGAGCCCAGACGATCCAGTCAGGATGTTCGAGTGGCCTACCCGGCGGCGGACGCTGATTACGCAGCACAGTCAGGTAATGGCGGTAGCCTTGTGGGCCGTCGCCATGTCCCTCAAGCAACAGGCGCTCGAGCTTGTGATCATGTTCGCCCTTGAGCGGCAACGAATACACATCGTCATAGTGCCCGGTCGTGAGCAACTGCCGCGCCTCATCCGGCAACTGTTGGTTGACCCGACGCGCGAGCTGACCGATCCCGCTACCCTCGCCGAAACGCCGGGAGTGACGCAGCATCACCACTTGCTGGGCCAATGGGTGGGCGCCGCCGACATCCTCATGCAAGTCGCTGTCCTGTAACGACTCACCGCTGACCGACTCCAGCCACTGTCGGGTCTGCGGGCTGTACCAGCCACTTTCGGCGTCACGGCACAAATCCCCCAGCACCGCCCCGGCCTCCACAGAGGCCAATTGATCCTTGTCACCCAGTAATACCAGTCGAGCATGCGGCGGCAAGGCATCGAGCAGGTTGGCCATCATCTCCAGGTCGATCATCGAGGCTTCGTCGACTACCAGTACATCCAGTGGCAGGCGGTTGCCGGCATTGTGGCGGAAGTGCCGGGTGCCGGGACGGCTGCCGAGCAGACGATGCACCGTGGTGACGTCACAAGGGATTTTCGCCCGCACCTCTTCGCTGACTTCCAGCGACTGCACTTGTTGGCTGATGGACTCGGTCAATCGCGCCGCAGCCTTGCCTGTCGGCGCCGCCAGACGAATCCGCAGCGGATGACCGGAGGCGACTGCTGGGGCTTGAAGCAACGCCAGCAAACGCACCACCGTGGTGGTTTTACCGGTCCCCGGCCCCCCGGTGACGATGCTGAAGGCACCACGAGTAGCAAGGGCGCAGGCCAGCTTCTGCCAGTCGATCACTTCACCGACCTTGGCTGATCCGAACAGTTCGTTCAAGCGTTGTGGCAGATCATCCGGCGTTGGCTCAACCTGCTGCAAACGCTGGCGCAACGCCGTATCAATCCGCCGCTCGTAGGCCCAGTAGCGTCGCAAATACAGGCGTTTGCCTGACAACACCAACGGGCGTTGTTCTGCTGAATCACTGGTATCCGCCGCCAGTGCGACCAGAGAACTGCCCGCCAGAACCTTGCACCAGTGCGCGCCCTCAAGTGCCTCAAGCAATTGCGAAGGCAGCAACAGCACACCACCTTGCACGTCACCTTCAGGGGGCAACGACAGCGCGAAGTCGGGCGCTTTCAGGGTTTCATAAAGATCGAGACAGACATGACCGTGGCCAAGTTGATGGCTGGTCAGGGCGGCTGCGAGCAACACCAGCGGATCCGTGTCGCGCTCGAGCTCGTGAAGGAACGCGACGAATGCTTTGTCCAGCGCTCGCAACCAGCCGCGCTCGACCCAACGCGTCAGCAATATCAGAAGATCGTCGGCGCTGGTCAGCGGCGACAGCCTCGACAGACTGTCCGCTGCCAGCGGCGTGGGTAGCAGGTCGGCAAAGGTGCGGCTCATAGCAGGACTCCCTGTTCCCAGGCGGGCTCGGTCTTGGGTTCGGGTTTGCCTTGGAACATCCGGTCGAGACGCTCGATCAGCTCACGGGGCGGACGTACAAAATAGACACCGCGACTGTCAGCACGGGTGCCGCGCAGAAATAGATACAAGGCCCCGCCGACATGCCGGTCGTAATCGTAATCAGGCAGCCGGGCCTTGAGTTGGCGGTGCAACGCCAGCAGGTACAACACGTATTGCAGGTCATAGCGGTTGTCGAGGATCGACAGTTCCATGGCCTGCTCGGTGTAGGCCAGATCATCCACGCCGAGCCAGTTGGACTTGTAGTCGGCCACGTAGTAACGGCCATTGTGTTCAAAGGTCAGGTCGATAAAGCCTTTGAACATGCCATTGAGTTGCACCGGTTCTGCCGCCACGCGGGCCACGCCTCTGTGAGTGTGCTGACGCACCAGTTCGTCGAGTTTGAGGACATCGACTTTATGGCTGGCGAACCAGAACTCCATCTCGACCCGATATTGTTTCAGTTGCTCAAGAACAACCGGTGGTTGCCCGCCAGCAATCGGCAGTGGCGATTTGAGCAGGTGCTGCAGCCAGTCGCTCAGGGTGGTGATCCAGCCTTCCCAGCCACGCAGGTTACAGCGTCGGGCAATCGCATCTTCCAGCGCTTCGCGGGCAACGGCAAAACCGTCATCACCTGCCCATTCCAGCAAACCATGGAGAAACGTTCCCGGATTGGGGCCACGAGGAAAGCGGTGGATATCGGCGCCACCGGCAATGATTTCTCGCGGGGCGTCGGGATCGAGGCGCTCATCATCGAATAGTTTTTGCGCTTGCGGACTGTCCGGAGCCTCATCGCTGCCGACACTCAACACGTCGCTGATGCGCAAGGCGCTATAGGAGGCGATCCACCAGTTTTCGCTGGCCTTGCGCTTGGGCAACAGCGTGGCACTCAGCACGGCGTCATTTTGTGGCGGCTGGTAATGCTCGTCGGTGGGTTGTGGCATTTCATCGATGTGGATGGCCGGGCAGTCTTGTTGCAGGTCTTGCAGCCAGCGTTTCAGTTCGCTGGACTCACCCAGCGATACGCCACCGCCGAGCAGATAACCCAGTGCCGAAAGGTGCAGCACCGAACTGTTGTTATTGCCTCGCTTGAGGTCCGTTACGCCCAACCAACAGGCGTGCTGCGCGCGAGTCAGAGCAACGTAGAGCAAACGCAGGTCTTCGGCCAGACGCTCATCGTCCGCTTGCGCGATCAGCTCAGCGGTTGGTTTCAGACTCACCTGGGCCTTGCCCTCGGCATCGTGGTAATGCAGTGGCAAGCGACTGCCATCCACGGGTTTTGCCGAACAGATGAACGGCAGGAACACCAAGGGATATTCCAGGCCTTTGGACTTGTGGATGGTCACGACTTTGACCAGTTGCTCGTCGCTTTCCAGACGCAGAATCTGCTCTTCGCCGGCCTGACCGGACACTGCCAGCAGTTCGGCCAGATGACGAATCAGCGCTTGTTCCCCGTCCAGCTCCGCAGCCGCTTGCTGCATCAATTCCGACAGGTGCAAAAGGTTGGTCAGTACCCGCTCGCCATCCGTGCGCGTCATCAAGGTTTGCGGCAGATGGAAGTCGTGCAGCAGGCGGCGCAACATCGGCAGTACACCTTGTTTGCGCCATAGCTCGCGATAGCCACGGAACTGCATGACCCGGGTTTCCCATACCAGCTCGTCCTGGTTCAGACGTTCCAGCTCTGCCAGTGGCAGGTTCAGGGTGATACAGGCCAGAGCAGCTTTCAGTGAACGTTCGACATCCGGCTCGGCACAGGCCTTGAGCCAGGACAACAGGTCGTGGGCTTCTTGCGCCGCGAACACAGAATCCTTGTCCGACAGGTAAACGCTGCGCACGCCACGGGCGGCGAGTTCACCGCGTACAGCCTGGGCTTCTTTGCCGTCGCGCACGAGAATCGCGATGTCGGACGGCCTCAGACCTCTGAAGTCTTTGTCGTCCTGAACAAACCCCGCGCTAGCGTTTTGCCCGCCATTGAGCAGCGCAGTAATTTCGCTGGCGCACGCCGCTGCTAACTGCTGACGATAGACCACGCCCGACAGTGGCTGGTCGGTGGACAAGTGCCAGACATTCAACGCCGCGACAGCCTGCCCGGCAACTTGCAGATGTTCCTTGCGACCTTGAGATTCGACGGGAAGAAATGGCACCGGATTGTCGCCGTTTTTCTCGCGGAACAAAAATGCGCCGCGCCCCAGCTCACGGGACTCGGCGCGTGCGAATACATGATTGACCGCGTTGACCATGCCGTGGCTGGAGCGGAAGTTGGTGCCCAGCGTATGCAGCCGGCCAGTGGTGGCCTGACGTGCGCGCAGGTAGGTGTAGATGTCTGCACCGCGGAAGGCGTAGATCGCCTGCTTCGGATCACCGATCAGAAACAGGCCGGTGTCAGGGCTGTTGTCTTCAATGCGATAGATGCTCTCGAAGATTCGATACTGCACCGGGTCGGTGTCCTGAAACTCATCGATCAGCGCGACCGGGAACTGCTCGCGAATCAACGTCGCAAGACGTTCGCCTCCGTCGGATTGCAAAGCGGCATCCAGCCGCAACAACATGTCGTCGAAGCCCATTTCGGCGCGACGCCGCTTCTCTTCTTCAAAGCGTGCGCCTACCCATTTGGCGGCATGTTGCAGCACAGCGGCATCGGGAGTCGGCAATGCATCGAGGCTCGATTTGAGCTTCGGCATCGCGTCCAGGCCCGGGTGAACTGGAGCCTGGCCTTTCCACGCTTCGGCCATGCCGTCGGGCGTCAGTCGGGTGAAACCGGTGCCGATATCCAGTTGCTCCAGGGTCTCGTCTTCAGCCCATGCCTTGAGCTTTTCGAACCACGGTTCGAAGTAACGCGCCTGCATCTTGCGCCCGTCGACGGTTTTGCTCGCAACGCCTTGCTGGCAGATGGCGAGCAACTCGTCTGCCCACTGGCGCCACGGCATTTTCAGTTCGATCAGCGCTGCACGGCGTTCTTGCAGGCATTCATCGATCAGCTCTGCGGGAGCCTTTCCCTCATCGCTGTCACGCTCACTGGCGAACAGGCCGCGCACGCGAGGCAACAAAGCCGCCGGCCCCCCCCAATTGCTGCGAACCCAGTTCAAGGCATCGCCCTGCATCGGGTAACAGAACAGTCGCCAGTAATCGCGCAGCACTTCGCCGAGCAAGTCGCTGTGATCAGTTTCCAGAGATTGAGTGAACAAGCTGCCACTGTCGAACGCGTGCTCCCGCAGCATGCGCTGACACCAACTGTGGATGGTCGAAACAGCGGCCTCGTCCATCCATTGCGCGGCGACATCGAGGCGGTTGGCACAACCAGGCCACTGCTGTGGTTCGAATTGGTCGCGCAGTTCAGCAATCAGTCCGTCAGGAGCAGGTGTTTCGTCACGAAAGAATCGAGCGGCCTCAGCCAGACGCGTGCGTATGCGCTCACGCAGCTCCTTGGTCGCGGCATCGGTGAAGGTCACGACGAGAATCTGTGGTGGCAGCAATTCACGACCAAAGCCGCTCGACTTGCCACCGTGCCCAAGAATAAGTCGCAGATACAAAGCTGAGATGGTGAATGTTTTGCCGGTACCGGCACTGGCTTCGATCAACTGACTGCCCTGTAGCGGAAAGGCCAGTGCGAGGGGTGTCTTTGTGCTCATGCGCGAGTCCCTTCAGTGGACAGTGAACGCCATGATGCTTCAAGCAGTGGGCGATACAACGCGTCGCACCAACCGGCGAATGTTTCGTCCTCAAGCAATGCATCGAAGTCGGCATATTGCCGTGACAACGCGGGGCTCTCGCGACGCTCGCCTTCGCTAGTCTGCCCGTCACCTTCATAGGCTTTACGCGCTGCCGCTTCGGCCTTCAGCGGATCAGTTTGGGAAAGCCACGCAAAAGCGGTTTTTACCGCGACCGGCAGTGGCTGTCGCATGCCTGCCTGCCAAGCGAGGAGCAAGTCACCAAGGAAACGTATCGCTCGTGCTGGCTCCATGGGTTCAAGCAGCAATGTATCGTCGCTGGCTACCAAGGCTGTCGTCAGCGAAAGTCCGCTGGCGCAGGCCACCAAATGATTAACCCAAGGTTTGGTCAGCCGATGCCATTTGCGGCTTTTGATTGAGCCGATGCTGTTGGGAATGGTCGTGACCGACAACAGGCCTGCGTCAGCGCGCTGGTGCAAACCCGCGAGCCAGCCTTCAAGACGCAAGCCCTGCAATTCAAGGTTGACCGGCATCGCACTGTTCAAAGGGGTAGGCCAGAGTGCCAGCAATTGTTGATAACGCTGTAGCAAGTCAGGCAAAGGTTCGATCAGCTCACGTTGCAGGCACTCGCCAAACCCGGCCATAGGCAACAGACCACTGTTTTGCAGACGTCGGGCCTGGGCTGTCAGTGCTTGATCGATATTGTCGGGTTGCCTGAGAGCGGCTTCGAGCAAGCTGTCGCTGAGCGTGTAACGCTGTAATGCATCCAGCACGAAGGGTTCTTCGTCGGCCAGCGGTGCTTCGGCGGCCTCGAAATAAACCTTGAGGCGCTGGGTGAAAAAGTGCCGAACCGGGTTGCGTAAAAAGTCCTGCAACAGAGCCAGGCTCAGCGGCTCTTCTTGTACATAAGGGCTGAGTAACTGAGTTTCGTTTTGAGGCTCATGCTGTTGATGCAGAACCTGCCATTCACTGGCATAGCTAAACAGGTGATCGCCTTCATGAAAATAGCGCGCACTGAATGGTTGCAGCGGATGCTCTTGCGTCATGTCACTCAACAGATCGCGGTTTTCGTCGAGCAATCGCCAGCCACTTGCGAGGTGATCCCGCAATTGCCCGATCAACACTGAAGCCGGTCGCTCACTGTTATCACGGATGCTGCGACCAACCCAACTGATGTAAAGCTGGTTGCGCGCAGACAAAAGCGCTTCAAGCAAAAGGTAGCGGTCGTCTTCACGCCGGGAACGATCTCCCGGACGGTAGTCGCTACCCATGAGGTCGAAATCCAGTGGCGGCTGCGCACGGGGATAATCGCCGTCGTTCATACCCAGCAGGCAGACCAGTTTGAATGGAATGGCGCGCATGGGCATCAACGTACAAAAATTCACGGCGCCGGCCAGAAAACGCTGAGACAAGCGCCCCTGATCCAGCCCCGCGAGCCAGGCTTCACGAACCACAGTCAGTGGTAGCTCATCCGCCAGGCCTACTGCCTCGCACGTTTCCAGCCAGGTCTCACGTAGCTCTTCGAGTTGGGTCAACAGGTAGTCGTCGTGCTCGTTGCTGGCTTTGAAGAACAGTTGCATCAGCGCTTGCAATCGATATCCCCACTCCTTGGGCTGAGCGGATTGGGTGAGCTGCTGATGGGCGAGTTCCAGAGCATCGAGCAAAGCCACCAACGGCCCGATCAGGGCGGCGTCTAGTCCACCAATTTCATCATAGGGTTCGATCCCTTCACACGCGTTGGCGCTGCCTACGGCGTAGCCCAGAAGCATGCGTCGCAGACCGAAATGCCAGCTGTTTTGCTCGAGTTCGTCGGGTAAACCCAGACCCGCGCGTTGCTCGGCATTCATGCCCCAACGCACGCCTGCGCCTTCTATCCAGCGGTGCAGTGTTGGCAAGTCACGCTCCTCAACACCAAAGCGCGCGCGAAGTGCAGGAACGTCAAGCAGGTCGAGGATTTCACTGACCGGAAAGCGGCTATCGGGAAGCTTGAGCAGGTGTTCGACTGCGATCAGCAGTGGATCACGACCACGCTGCCCCTGATCCGCCAATGTGAACGGGATGAACCGCGCATCGTGGCGATCAAGCTGACCAAACACCGCGCGGATATGCGGTGCATAGCTATCAATGTCAGGCACCATCACGATCACATCGCGAGGACGCAGATCCGGGTTGGCACTAAAACGCGCCAGAAGCTGGTCATGCAGTATTTCAACTTCACGCTGAGCGCTGTGGGCAATGTGAAAACGGATCGACTCGTCTTGTGTCAGATCGACAACAGGCCAGTGTTCGCGAGTCTCATTGAGTGGGCGCAACTCAAGGATGTCGTCCTGAAGTTGATTGAGCAGATTGTGTGGTTGAGTTTCGCTGAACAGGTCTATGCGGCCGTCGCGGAAAGCCGCCCGATAGCTATTAGGATCGTCATAACTGTCGAGCAGGTTGATGTAGTCCCGGCCTTGTTTACCCCATGCAGCCAATAGTGGATGAGCGTGTTGATGCAGTGCATCAGGGTCCAGCACTGTGGGCATTCCAGTCTTGCGCGATTGCCGCTTATATTGATGCCGCAACAGATCCTTGTCGGCAACAATATCGGCCCAGTGGTGACGGCACGGGTTGTGTACACACAGCAGGACCTGGCTGAAACGCGCAAGCCCGGCCAGTGCTTCAAGCACTTGGGCTGGCAGCGAAGAAATCCCGAAAACGATCACCCGCGAAGGTAGTCCCCCAGGAGCTTCGATAAGGTTATTGATGCGCTCGATAAACCGTTGGTGAACGCCGGCGCGGCTCTGCGCCATACCTTGTTCGCCTACGTCATCCAGCAGCGCACGCCACAACTCTGCCTGCCAGCAACTGGTCGGGGGCAGTGGTTTGACTTCGCCCCTGACGTTGCGCAATTGATGTCGGCCTTCGGCCCAGTCTTCAAGCCAGTCGGCCCGGTACACCTGATACTGGTCGAACAGATCCGCCAAGCGCTCGGATAATTGGTAGCGCTTGCGCAGGTCGGCGTCATTGATGAGAAAGCGTTGTAGCGGTTCGAAATGAGGTCGATCAATAACCTGAGGGAGCAGACGCATAAGGCGCCAGGTCAACGGGGCTTTATCGAGCAGGGACTTGGGAGGAATTTCATCTCGCCCCAATACCATGCGATACAACTGCCACATGAAACTGCCCGGCAGTTGCACATCAATCGCTGCGGCAATACCGCAACCGCCAAGGTCGTCTTCCTCAGGGTCTTCGGCCAAGGCCAATTTGAGCCATTGGGCAATGCCGTTGCTCTGCACCAGCGCTATTTCGTTTTCCAGGGGAGCAAGCGGATAACGCCGCATGATGCTGATCACAAGGCTGCGCAGTTCGTCCAGGCTGTTGCTCTGGACCACCATGAATGCAGCGTTGAGGGACTGAGCGTCCTGCATAAAGGATTCCTTGGAAAGTACGAAAGCCAGGGCAGAACCTTAGCATTGTCGGCAGGTTGTGACAGCCGGACGGCGCCTGCGAATGTTGTAAGAACTTTCCTGCGGACAAAACAAAACCCCAACTGCTTTCGCAATTGGGGTTTCGGAATTTAATCTTGACGATGACCTACTCTCACATGGGGAAACCCCACACTACCATCGGCGATGCATCGTTTCACTGCTGAGTTCGGGATGGGATCAGGTGGTTCCAACGCTCTATGGTCGTCAAGAAATTCGGGTACCGAATCGTGGCCAGTTGGCCTCGCTTCAGCAAATTGGGTATGTGACAGCTAGGTGTTTGTGAACATCGAACTTTCGGTTCGTTTCGTCTTCACACACCGCAATCTGGCTTTTAAGCGCAAATTGCTTGGGTGTTATATGGTCAAGCCTCACGGGCAATTAGTATTGGTTAGCTCAA
>NZ_WXVV01000005.1 GCF_013433315.1 Pseudomonas crudilactis
TGGTCACCGACAAAGGCCTTGAGCGCCCAAGTGGCCAAATGATCAGCGCTACCGCCAAACTCTGCCAATTGATCGCGCCTGACCGCTGAAACCGTGGTGACTTCTTCGCGAGCAAGCTCGCTCCCACAGGGGGATTGCATTCCAAATGTGGGAGCGAGCTTGCTCGCGAAGAGTCCAGCCAAAACACTGCAAATCTCAGGTCAAAGCTCAGGGGTCCAGGTGACACCAAACATCCACACTCGACCTTCTTCGCGATAGCCATACTGGCTGCCGTCATAGCTGTAGTTCGCGCGGCTGTAACCCTTGTCGAAAAGGTTATCGACCTTCAGATCCAGCTTGATCTCTCGATTCAGCGCCCAACTGCTGCGCAAGCCGAACAGCGCATAGCCGCCCAGCGCCTGCGTATTGTCCTTATCGTCATAACTGCTACTGACCGCCTGCCAACTGGCGCCGAGGCTGGCTTGATCAAATTGTCGATCGAGATCCCAGCTCAACGTCCGCCGCGCACGCCGGGCCAGCGTGTGCCCGGTATCGCGATCGCGCGGATCAATGATCGAAACGCCAAGATTGCTCTGCCAGCCGAACAGTTCCTGCTTCAGCGCCGCTTCAAAACCGTTGATCCGTGCCGAAGCGACGTTCTCCGGGCGTGAGTTGCTGCCGAAGATGATCGCGTCTTCCAGGTCGGTACGGTAAATCGATGCTTCCAGGCGGCTGCTGTCGCTCAACTGACTGCGCCATTGCAGCTCGTAGCTTTTCGAGGTTTCCGGTTTCAGGTCCGGGTTGCTGAAGTCCGGGTAGTACAGGTCGTTGAAGGTCGGCGCGCGGAAGCCTTCGCTGTAGCTCAGCAGCAAGTCGTTATCCGGGTTCAGCGGCAGGGTGAACGTGCCGCTCCAGGTGTTCTGGCTACCGAATTGCTGGTTGTCGTCATGGCGCAAACCCAGTTCCGTGGAGAACCTGTCGGCCTGATAACGATGCTGGATGAATGCGGCACGGTTCCAGCGGCTGTCTTCGTCGAATGCGGTGCTGCTGTTGACCCGGTCTTCGTACCAGTCGCCGCCGAGGATCAGGCTGTTACGGGCGTCCAGCGTCAGGTCATTCTGCCAGTTCACCGAGTCGCGGTAGGTGTTGAACACCGTGCGTTCGTCACTGAGTTTGTCGAGGGTCTTCTCGCGGTTTTCGGTATGGCCGAACTCGACGCGGGTTTTCCAGGTTTCATTGACCCGAGCATCGACGTAACTGCTGACACTGCTGACGTTGAAATCGCTGTACGGCTGCTGCTGTACCGACTCGAACGTGGTCATGTCGAAGCGACCGAACGGGTTGTCGAACTCGCTCTTGCCACGGCTATCCAGCAGATTGGCGCCGATTTCGATGTCATCGGTCAGCGCATGGCTCAGGCTCAGGCTGACGGATTTATTGCGATAGGCATCATGATCGCCATCACTTGGATACGACTCATGGGTACGGTCGATTCCAGCGGTTTCATCAAGGCTGGCGCCGAGATTGAAGCGGGTTTTCTCATCGCCGCCGGACAAGCCGAGGCTGCGCTGCCACGTTTGATGACTACCGAAACCGACGTGCATCCGTGGCTGCAAGCCTTGCTCAGTACCGCGTCGAGTGAAAATCTGAATCACCCCACCAATCGCATCGCTGCCGTAAATCACCGAGCGCGAACCGCGCAGCACTTCCACCCGTTCGATCTGCTCGATGTTCAGGTGCTGCAGGTTGCTGTCACCAGAGGTCGAACTGCCGATGCGCTGGCCGTCGACCAACACCAGACTCTGCGCCGACTGCGTGCCGCGAATGTAAATGCCCGGCAGACTGCCGCGCCCACCGGTCTGCGCCACTTGCACGCCGGGCACGCGCCGCAGCAGATCAGGCACGTCGCTCGGTTGCAGGCGGTCGAAGTCTTCGCGGGTGAACACCGTGTTGGCGGCGCTGCTGTCGTTGCGGGCTTCGACCTGGCGGTTGGCGGAGATCAGCGTATCCGGCAGCTTCAGCGCCTGATCACGCTCGAAGTTGTCGGCGAGGGCGTTGGCGGATGGCAGCAGGAAGAAGGGCAGGGCAAGGCGCGAGAGTTTCATCAGTGGTCCGTTGACGCGTAGAGCGGATTCAATTTTGTCAGTCACACAAACCACTGTGGGAGCGAGCTTGCTCGCGAATACGGTGTGTCAGTCAAAAATGACTCGACTGACAGTCCGCTTTCGCGAGCAAGCTCGCTCCCACAGGGTTTTGCACCGGTATCGCGATTACTTGTTGAGCAATTCCAGACGCTCACGAATCGACGCTTCGATCCCGGCCTCATCCAGCCCGCACTCAGCCAGCATCTGCGCAGGCTTGGCGTGTTCGACGTAAACATCCGGCAAGCCCAGATGCAGCATCGACTTGAGGATGTTCTCCCGCGCGAGGAATTCGCTAACCGCACCACCGGCGCCGCCCATGATCGCGTTCTCTTCGATCGTCACCAGCAGCTCATGGCTGCCGGCAATCTCGCGCACCAGCGCTTCATCCAGCGGTTTGACGAAACGCATGTCGACCACGGTGGCATCAAGCTTCTCAGCGACTTTCAGCGCCTCGGCCAGTTGCACCCCGAACACCAGCAAGGCGACTTTGCTGCCCTGACGACGGACGATGCCCTTGCCGATTTCGATCGGCTCGAGGTCTTTCTCGATAGTGGCGTTCGGGCCATTGCCGCGTGGATAACGCACCGCCGCCGGGCCGTTGTACAGATGGCCGGTGGTGAGCATTTTGCGCAGTTCGTTTTCATCGCTCGGCGTCATGATGACCATGCCCGGGATGCAACGCAGGTACGACAGATCGAAGCTGCCGGCGTGGGTCGGGCCGTCTTCGCCGACTAAACCTGCACGGTCGATGGCGAACAGCACATCGAGGTTTTGCACCGCGACGTCATGCACCAACTGGTCGTAACCACGCTGGAGGAACGTCGAATAGATCGCCACCACCGGTTTCGCACCTTCGCAGGCCATGCCGGCAGCGAACGTCACTGCGTGTTGCTCGGCAATCGCCACGTCGAAGTAGCGCAGCGGGAAGCGTTCGCTGAACGCCACCAGATCCGAGCCTTCCTTCATCGCCGGGGTAATCCCGACCAGACGTGGATCGGACGCGGCCATGTCGCACAGCCACTCGCCGAACACCGCCGAGTATTTCGGCCCGCTGGCCTTTTTCGGCGCAGCGGCCGGAGCGTCCAGTGGTTCGAGTTTGGTGATCGCGTGGTAACCGATCGGGTCAACTTCCGCCGGGGCGAAGCCTTTACCTTTCTTGGTGACGATGTGCAGGAACTGCGGGCCTTTCAGATCGCGCATATTGCGCAGCGTGGCGATCAGCGTTGGCAGGTCGTGGCCGTCGATCGGGCCGATGTAGTTCCAGCCCAGCTCTTCGAACAGCGTGCCAGGAACCAGCATGCCCTTGGCGTATTCTTCGGTGCGACGAGCGATTTCCCAGGCGCCGGGCAGGCGCGACAGGACTTTTTTGCTGCCCTCGCGCATGCTCGCGTAAGTGCGGCTGGAAAGGATCTTTGCCAGATAATTCGACAGACCGCCGACGTTGCGCGAAATCGACATGTCGTTGTCGTTGAGGATCACCAGCATGTTGGCGTTCACTTCCGGCGCATGGTTCAGCGCCTCGAAGGCCATGCCGGCGGTCAACGCGCCATCGCCGATCACGGCAATCGCCTTGCGATCGCTGTTCTGCAGGCGGGCGGCAATGGCCATGCCCAGCGCAGCGCTGATCGAGGTGCTGGAGTGGCCGACGCCAAAAGTGTCGTACTCGCTCTCGGCGCGACGCGGGAACGCGGCAATGCCGTCCTTCTGACGCAGGGTGCCCATGCGCTCGCGGCGACCGGTGAGGATCTTGTGCGGATACGCCTGATGCCCGACGTCCCACAGCAGACGGTCGTCCGGCGTGTCGAAGACGTAATGCAACGCGATGGTCAGCTCGATCACGCCCAGGCCGGCACCGAAATGCCCACCGGTCTGACCGACCGTGTAGAGCAATTCCAGGCGCAACTCATCGGCCAGGGTTTCCAGCTCGGCTTCGCCTAACCGGCGCAGGCCGTCCGGCGTATTCGCGCGGTCGAGCAGGGGCGTGGTCGGGCGCTTGCGGGGAATCTCATGAAACGTCGTGGGCATCAGGCGAATCGTTATAGGTATAAAAGATGCGGCAGTTTACCTGATGCATCGCCCCCTGCCCACGCGTTGGTCTTTTTTGGCGGATACGCCGTCAGTTGCGCCGCTCGACGATATACCGTGCCAGCTCGCGCAAGGGCTCGGCGGCCGCGTCAAACGGTCGCAGGGCGTGCAGGGCCTGATCGCGCAGTTCCAGCGCGTAGGCCTTGGCAGCGTCGAGACCGAGCAGCGCCGGGTAGGTCGGCTTGTCCCGAGCAATGTCGGCACCCTGGCGTTTGCCGAGGGTGGCGGTATCGCTTTCGACGTCGAGGATGTCGTCCTGTACCTGAAAGGCCAGACCAATGGCCTGTGCATAAGTCTGCAGGGCCTTGAGTTCGTCCTTCTCGGCGCGGCCGCTGGCCAGAGCACCGAGTTTGACGCTGACCTCGATCAGTGCGCCGGTCTTGTGCCGGTGCATCTGCTCGAGGGCTTTCTGATCGAGTTTCAGGCCAACCGAGCCGAGGTCGATGGCTTGACCGCCGACCATGCCGGCCGGGCCCGCAGCCTGTGCCAGCGCAGTGACCATTTGCAGGCGGATGTCGCTGCTGCAATCGCTCAGACGCGGGTCGAGCAGGGCGCTGAAGGCCAGGCTCTGCAAACCGTCACCGGCAAGAATCGCGCAGGCTTCATCGAATTTCTTGTGGGTGGTCGGCTGGCCGCGACGCAAATCGTCGTCGTCCATCGCCGGCAAATCATCGTGAACCAGCGAATAAGCGTGGATCAGCTCAACCGCGCAGGCCGCGCCGTTGGCTTGCTCAGCCTTGCCGCCGAGCGCTTCGCACGCCGCGTAGGCCAGCAGCGGTCGCACGCGTTTGCCGCCGTTCATCACGCTGTAGCGCATGGCTTCGTAAAGCCGCGCCAGCTCCGGCAATGGCGCGTTGAACTGAGTTTCCAGCGCTGCGTTAACCCGGGTCTGACTCGTCGCCGTATACGCTGCAATCATTCTGGCTGTTCCGCGTCGAAGGGTTCCTCGGCGAGTTCGCCATCGCGCTCCAGCAGCACTTGCACCTTCTGCTCAGCCTGCGCCAGCGCTGCCTGGCAGTCACGAGTCAGACCGATGCCTTGCTCGAAAGCGGTCAGCGAGTCTTCCAGCGACAACTCACCGTTCTCCAGACGCTCGACCAGTGTTTGCAGGTCGGCGAGAGACTGTTCGAAATCCAGTGCAGCTTTTTTGCGGGCCATGGCGGCGATTTCCGGTTGACGTTAAACCGGCGCGACACTAGCAGATAGGGGGTTTATGGGCAAATGGGCGGGCCGGCTCCCAAGGACAGAAATGGCTCTGTGCTGGGTGAGATTAATGTGTAGCTCTGTCGGGATAGTTGATCTGATAGCGGGTGCTACGACCCCCTCCCGGCAAGCGTTGAAGGCAACCTTTCTCCAGCAACTCCGCAAGGTGTCGGGTTGCTGTGGCCTTCGACACTTTCGCCACCGCTTGATATTGCCCGGCACTGATGCCGTGCTCAAAGCTCCGCTCGCCGCCGTCGAGCAGACGATTGAGCACTTTGACCTGCTCCGCCGAAAGTTCGGACTCGCGGTGTGCCTGCCAGAAACGCGTCTTGCCCAGCACGCTTTCAATGCGGGTGATGGCTTGTTGCAGACTGCGTAGCAAGGTTTGCAGGAACCATGTGAGCCATTCAGTGATGTCTAGTGTGGCTTTTTGACTCGATTCCAGAATCCGATAGTAGCCGGACCGATCATCCAGAATGCTCGCCGACATGGCGTAGAAACGGATGGCTTGCGCTTCGCCCTGTGCCAGCGCCAGATCAGTGATGGTGCGGGTCAGACGGCCGTTGCCATCGTCGAACGGATGCAAGGTGACGAACCAGAAATGGGCGATGCCCGCACGAAGCATCGGGTCCAGTGCTGTCTGATGCTGGCTGGCCTCGAACCATTGGAGAAATTGGTCGAGCTGCTGCTCAAGACCTTGGCGAGGTGGCGCCTCGAAATGAACTGTTGGACGATCAATACGACCCGAAACCACCTGCATTGGCTCGTCACCGCGTAGCGCACCCACATGCATTGAGCGCGCAGTAAGGTCAGCCTCTTGATCGGGAAACAGCCATTGGTGCCATTCCAGCAAGCGCTCCAGTATCAACGGTTCGGCAAATCGACGGGTGGCATCAAGCATGAGTTGCGCCAGACCTTCACTGCGTTGGCTGACTTTATCGCCGTCGATCAACTCCAGGCCCAAACGTCGCGCCAAGGATGACCGCACGGAGCCGACATTCAGTTGCTCACCTTCGATGGCCGAAGACGTCACGATATTCTGCAAAAGGGCGTCCAGTTCGGTCTGAGCCCCCAAAGAGTCACCTACCGAACCGGCCATACCCATCAACTGACCTTGGGCCTGTACACACTCGCGCAACAACGGTGCCAGGCGTTCCGCCTGCCAGTTGAAGTCGGGCCAATCGGGCTGCTGCCAGATCCAGTAAGTTGCCATTCGTTGCCTGCCTTGGGTCCGTGAGCCGAATAGAAATGCTATTCGGCTCATTTTGTGAGCCGAATATGAGGCCTATTCGGCTCACCGTCCACCGGATTGGCTTGATTCCTACAGCAACAGCACATGTATCTGATTGTTAAAAAACCGCCGAATCGCTAATCTTCGCGCCTTCTACGACCCCATAGTCACGGGTCTTTCAGACGAAACGCAGTTTTCACCGCTGTGAAGTACCGAGGATCGGGTGCAAGGTTTCGTTCAGGCATGGCAGGAGGCATTACATGCGTTCATTTCTTTGGCTACTGATCGGCCTGGCCTGCGCGCCCACGCTGTGGGCCGCGCCGAGTGCTGAACTGTCCGAACCGGTCGGTGGCTGGCGCTATCACGGCTTGCTCGATCGCACGGAAAACCCGCAAGTCGCCTATCCCACGCCGCCGATTGATCGCGGCATCCAGCGCAATCGCACGATGATCCAGGGCCAGCTCAAGTCCATCGGACACATGCGTCCGCCGCATAGTCTCGCGGTGAATGGCAATCCACTGAATCTGTACACCGACGACCAGGGTCGTTTTGCCCGGCCGTACGCGTTCGGCGCCGGCTCCAACAGCGTCGAGGTGATCAGCGCCGAAGGCCAGTCGCTCAAGCGCGTGCAATTTTATGAAGCAAACAATTTGCGCACGCCGGCACGAATTCGTCTTGTCTTGGGATGGGATGATCCGAAAGCCGAACTCGATCTGCACATTGTCACGCCCGATGGCCAGCATGCCTTCTGGGCGCGGCCGGCGCTGAGCAATGGCGGCGGTCTCGACCCGGATGGCGTCGATGGCCCCGGCCCGGAAATGTTCACCATGACCGCGCCGCTGCATGGCACTTATCTGGTTTACGTCAACTATTGGGGCAACTTCGGCAACGGCGGCTATAACTTCGAGGAGACCAGCAACCAGAACGAGGTGATCACCTCGCAAATCACGCTGGTGCTCAACGAAAACACCGTCGACGAAAAACGCGAAACGTTCATCGTGCCCCTGCGGGCGATCGGTGATCTGCTGTTGGTCAAGACTTTCAACTATTAAGTAAGCATTCCGCCACGGATGAAATCCTGAGCTTTGGGAAATGAGCGAGAAGATGAGCGATAACACTGTTACTCCGGCCGCCGACACGCCCGTGGCCAAACCTTCGCGGCGCTGGCCCTTGTTGCTGGCCGGGTTGTGCCTGGTGGCCGGCGTGGCGGGTGGTTTTGGCTGGCTGCTGCTCAAGCCCAAGGCGCCGCCGGCGGAATTGGCGAGTGACAAGCTCGGCTTGAGCCGCCCGGATGCGTTGCTCGAAACCCGCTCGCTGAGCCAGTTGCCCAAGGACTTGCTGACCGTGCCGTTCCTCAAAGCAACGCTCACCGAAGATTTCGTCTTCTATTACGAGACCCATGCTGATCGCCTTGGCTTGATCGGAAGTCTGCGCCGGATCATCTACGAGCATGATCTGAAGTTGCAGGACAGCCTGATCGAACAGCTTTTCGATCAGCCAGCCGATGTCGCACTGTGGCGTGGCGCGGATGGTCGCTTGAAGGATTTTCTGCTGGTGATGGATCGTGGTGGTCTGGCGAAACTGCTGGAGCCGCTGGCGAAAGTCGCGCTGGATGACACTCAGCTCAGTCAGATGGGCGAACTCAAGGTCGGCGGCGATAGCGTGCCGCTGTACCAACTGACCTATAACGCCAGCAAAGCGCTGTTGTTCGCTTCCCATGGTGACAAGCTGGTGGTGCTGTCCAATCCGGCCAAGTATTACGACCCGGAAAGCGGCGCGTCTGAAGAGTCGGGCCACGTCTCGCCACAAGCACTGGCGGCGCTGCTCAACGGCGAAAAACTATTCCCTGAAGCCTTCGGTCTGCCAGCGAAAACCCCAGAAACCAAGCAGCGTCTGTCGGTCAATTCCAGCGTTCTCGCCATGGGTTATCAGCGCTTCATCCCGAACTTCGCCGGGCTGCGGTTCGACATGGACGACAAGGGTTGGCACAGCTACCTCGCCATGGACGAGCTGGAAAACCAGCCCGACTTCGATTTCAAACCGGTCTGGCAAGCCATGCCGCTCGGCGCCAGTGCCTGCGTAACCTTGCCGGTCGCTGCCGAACCGCAAAAACCACTGCTGGTAAAACTCGGCGCCGAAGAAGCCGTGGCGCAGACCCTCACCGAACATGTGGCCGGCGCGGCGGGCCTGTGCTGGTACGCCGATTCGCGTTTGTACACACCGTTACTGGTGGCCAGTCTGAAGGACGAGGACAGCAGCAAACTCGACGGCGATCTCGGCAAACTGTTTGGCTCGATGGTCGGCGCGTTCGAGGCCAACGTCGAAGAAAACGTGTTCCCGGTGGTCGAGAAACAAGAAGGCCAGAGCCACGTCTGGCAGCGTCAAGTCAGTTCCAACTTCGGCCCGTATGCGGCGAAGACTGCGGAAAACCCGGATGCAATTTCCGGCAAGGCCTTCATGAAAGTCAGCCTCGCCCGTCACGGCTCGACGCTGCTGTTTTCCCTAGACGACAAACTGGTCGACAAGGCCCTCGGTACCCTCGACAAACGCTTCCCGCCGATGGCCGACGTGCTGCCCAAAGATGTGCTGATGCCGATCTATTTCGGCCCGGATTCGATGGCGCAACTGATGCAGCAGGAAACCCTCGATAGCCTGCCGCAGGACATGGAGCCGGTGTTCTATAACGCCGCGCAAACCTACCTGATTCCGAAACTGCGCACCCTCGGCGGCTATGGCAAATATGCCCTGACCTTGCCCGAAGGCAGCGAGCCTGACGGCCACTGGCAGTGGTTGCCGCTGGAATGGAAAGCGCTGTGACGACACTGATCCGCAGCCTCGGCCTGCTCGCGCTGTTACTCAGCGCGGGCGCCCGCGCCGTTGAAGCTCCAGCGCTGGATCCGGCGCAGTCCCAGGTGTTTCGCGCCTGGTTCGTGCGCATCGCCCAAGAGCAACTGAGCCAGGGCCCGAGCCCGCGCTGGTATCAGCAGGACTGTGCAGGGCTGGTACGTTTCGCTGCCAACGAAGCGCTGAAAGTCCACGACGACAAATGGCTGCGCAGCAATGGCCTGTCCAATCGCTATTTGCCGCCGGAGCTGTCGCTCAGCGATGAGCAACGCAAGTTCGCCCAGCAATGGCAGCAGGGCGGCGGCAAGGTCGGGCCGTACGTCAACGCGATCAAACTGATTCAGTTCAACAGCCATCTGGTCAGCCGCGATGTCTCGCAGGCACGGCCCGGTGATTTGATGTTTTTCGATCAGGGCGACGACCAGCACCTGATGATCTGGATGGGCCGCTACATCGCCTATCACACCGGCACTACCACCCCGACTGACAACGGCATGCGTTCGGCAAGCCTGCAGCAACTCATGACATGGAAGGACACCCGATGGATACCCGACGCAGCCAACCCCAACTTCATCGGCGTCTATCGACTGAACTTTCTCTCCCAATGACCGGTGCCCGCATGTTGCGTATCTGCTCGCGAATTCCTTTGCTGCTGGCGCTGTTGCTGCCATTGGCGACCGTTAACGCCGAAGATTCGGTTGAGCCGAGCGGCTATACGCCGGTGTCCGGTGAAAGCTTTTTCCTGCTCGCCGACAGTAGTTTCGCGGCGGACGAGCAGGCGATGGTGCGCCTCGAAGCGCCGGGCCGTGATTACCGTCGCTTCCGCATGGAACCGTACGGCGGCGCCGACATTCGCGTGTACCGGATCGACAAACCGCTGGATTTCCTCAAGCGCCAGAAGAACCTGCACCGCGTGGTCAGCGACGGCCAGTTCAAGGGCGAAGGCCTGTCCAACACCCTCGCGTATCTGTGGGACAACTGGTACCGCAAATCCCGGCGGGTGATGCAGCGCGCGTTCTCTTATGAATCGCGCAAACAGGTCACCGAAGAAGTGCCGGAACTGAAGATGGGCAACGCCATCGCAGCGCCGACGCCGTACGACGCGCAGCCGCAATTTGCGCTGATTCCGGGTCTGCCGGTGGTCAGCCAGTTCCGTTATCCGCTGTGGCAGGCCAAGCCGATTCAGCCGCCGGAAGGGGTGAATCTGGCGGGTTCTTCCAGCGATTTCGTTAGCGTCGCGCCCGGCAACGTTTATATCCCGTTGGGCAATCTGAAGCCGGGTCTGTATCTGGTCGAAGCGCTGATCGGCAAGTACCGCGCGACCACCATGGTGTTCGTCTCCAACACGGTTGCGGTGAGCAAGATTGCCGGCGATGAATTGCTGGTCTGGGCTGCGCGCAAACACGAAGGCAGTTCGGTACCGAAGGTCAATGTGCTCTGGACTGACGGCCTCGGCGTGATGAGCAGTGGCGCCACCGATGCCGATGGTTTGCTGCGCCTGAAACACGTCAGTCCTGAGCGCTCGTTCGTGATTGGTGAAGACGAAGAAGGCGGTGTGTTCGTCTCGGAGAACTTCTATTACGACAGCGAAATCTACGACACCAAACTGTATGCCTTCACCGACCGGCCGCTGTATCGCCCGGGTGATTGGGTGTCGCTGAAAATCGTTGGTCGCGAGTTCAAGAATGCGCGGGATTCGGTGTTGCCGGGGGCGGCGGATGTCACGGTCAGCGTGCTCGATGCCACTGGCACCGAGTTGCAGCACCTCGATTTGAAACTCGATTCGAAGGCCGGTACTCAAGGCCGCTTCCAGTTGCCGGATAACGCCGTGGCCGGTGGTTACGAGATTCGTTTCAACTACAAGGATCAGGCCTACAGCAGCGCTTTCCGTGTGGCGGAGTACATCAAGCCGCACTTCGAAATATCGCTGAACCTGGCCAAACAGGATTACCGCACCGGCGAGCCGGTCAAAGGCAGTCTGGTGTTGCTCTACCCGGACGGCAAACCGGTGGCCAACGCCAAGCTGACCCTGAGCCTGCGCGCCCAGCAACTGTCGATGGTCGACAACGAGCTGCAATACCTCGGGCAGTTCCCGGTGGAGCTGACCAGCACCGAACTGACCACCGACAGCAAGGGCAACGCGACCCTCGACCTGCCAGCCGCCGACAAACCGAGCCGCTACATGCTCACTGTGTTTGCCAGCGACGGCGCGGCGTATCGGGTCAAGACCACCAAGGAAATCCTCATCGACCGTGGTGCCGCGAGCTTCCGCTTGAGCGCGCCGCAACGCTTCAGTGCGGTCGGTGACAAGGTTGCGTTCAGCTACGCCAACGAAGGCGGCACTGAGCAAAGCAAAGCAGTGACGCCGAGCACGTATGGCTGGGTGCGTCTGGAAGACCAGAGCACCGGTGAAGGCAAACTTGCCGCGAAGGATAAAGGCTTCAGCCTCGCGTTCGAGCGTCCGGGCACCTACAACCTGACCTTGAAAGATCAACACGGTCGCGTCCTCGGTGCTACCGGGCATGCGGTCACTGGCGATGGCGTCAAAGCGGTGCCAGGAACCGTGGAAATCGTCCTCGACAAGCCTGAGTACAAGGCCGGCGATGAAGCGCTGGCGCTGATCACGTTCCCGGAACCGGTCAGTGATGCATTGCTCTCGCTGGAACGTGACAAGGTCGAAGCCACTGCGCTGCTGGCCAAGGGCGGCGACTGGCTGAAACTGGAAAAACTCAGCGATAACCAATACCGCGCACGTATCCCGGTGAAGGACAACTTTGCACCGAACCTGACCTTCTCCGTGCTCTACACCAAGGGCGGTCAGTACAGCTTCCAGAATGCCGGGATCAAAGTGGTCGCGCCGCAAATCGACGTGGCGATCAGCACCGACAAAGCAGTGTATCTGCCGGGCGATACCGTCACGGTTGACCTGACTACGCAGTTCGCCGGCAAAGCGGTGCCGGCGCATCTGACCGTCAGCGTCGTCGACGAAATGGTCTACGCGCTGCAACCGGAAGTCGCGCCGACCATCGACCAGTTCTTCTACCACCCGCGCCGTAACAACGTGCGCACCAGTGCGAGCCTGTCATTCATCAGTTACGACGTCGCGTTGCCGGGTAGCCCCGGTGCGCCGGGCAAAGCCAATCGCAGTGAGCGCGGGGTGAAAGTGCTGGAGCGGCCGCGTCGTGAAGACGTCGACACCGCTGCGTGGCAACCGGAGTTGTTGACCGGTGCCGATGGCAAAACCCGCTTCACCTTCAAGATGCCGGACTCTTTGACCCGCTGGCGCATCACTGCTCGCGCCATCGCCGATGACGGTCAGGTCGGGCAGAAGAAGCAGTTCGTTCGCTCGGAAAAACCGCTGTACCTGAAGTGGAGCGGCCCGAGCAAATTCCGCAAGGGTGATCAGCCGCAACTCGGCGTGTTCGCCTTCAGTCAGGCCGAGAAACCGGTCAAGGCTGAACTGGTGACTCACTACGCGGGCGCTGAACAACGCCTGCCGGTGACCTTGAACAATGGCATCAATTATCTGCCGCTGCCGGCGTTCACATTGGCTTCCGGCGAGTGGACGGCGGAGCTGGTGCAGGACGGCAAGACCGCCGATTCCCTCGCTGTGCGCCTCAGTGCGACCGGTGATGGCTGGCAGGTGACGCAGACGCAAAGTCTCGATGTCGCCAGTGGTGACACGCCGTTGAGCCTGCCGGCCGACGCCAGCGATATTCGCCTGCGTCTGGATGACAGTCCGCAAGCGTTGTTCCGTTCGGCACTCGATGATCTGCTCAGCTATCCGTACGGCGGCGTCGAGCAGACGGCCAGCCGTTTGCTGCCGCTGAGCATCGCCTATCCATCACTGGCATCGAATCCGCAGATCCGCGATCGCTTGCGCCTGATCATGCAGAACAGCCGTCTGCGTCTGGTGCAAATGGCCGGGCCGTCGGCGAGCTTCACCTGGTGGGGTTATGACGGTGAGCCGGATGCTTTCCTCACTGCCTACGCCTATTACGCCGACTGGAACGCCAGCCAAGTGCTGGAGCTGACCCTGCCGCCGGAACACTGGCAGCGTGTGCTGGAGGTGTACGCCAAGCAGGCGCCGAACACGCCGTTGCTGCAACGGGCGCTGATTCTGTCGTTTGCCAAGCAGATGCATTTGCCGGTGAACACACTGCTCAGCGGCTTGATGGACGATCTGGCCAAGGCCGGCGAAGGCAATGCTGAAACCATGCTCGACGATGGTGAAGACAGTCTGGTGATGAGTGATCCGGATTCGGCGCTTGGTCTGGCGGCGGCCCGGGTGCTGACCGCTTCGTTGGCCACACAGTCGAAAGTGGCCTTGCCGGACGCGTTCAATCGTCAGATGGCTGCTGCGCAACAGCGTCTGGCGGTCAGTTCGCAGCCGTTTGCCGAAGCCTTGAACCTGTCGCTGCAACCGTTCGATCAGACGCGCTCGCAAGCGCTGTTGCAGCGTCTGCTGCCGCAACAATCGACCCTCGAACGTGCGCTGGCGTTGACCTGGCTGCAACGCAGCATCGCCCAGGCTTCGCCGACCATTGCGCTGACGCCGGGTGAAGGCTGGAAGAAAAACTACGGTACAACCGGTGAGATGTACTGGACTTGGCAAGGTGCGACACCGGTGCCAAGTGTGTTGACGGTGTCCGGTACTCAGGAGCGTCCGCTGCGTGCGGCGTTGAGCTTCCAGACCCAGCAACCGGCGGTCGATCCGATGGCCGTGACCATCACCCGTCGCCTGTCGCGACTGGTGCCGGGCGACGAAGCGTTCACCTTCAAGCTGGAGCCGGTCGGCACCAAGCCGCTGTCCAGTGACAGCCTGTATCTGGACGAAGTGATCCTCACCAGCAAAGCGCCGAAACCGCTGCGCTACGGCATGCTCGAAGTGCCGTTGCCGCCGGGCGCCGATGTCGAGCGCACGACGTGGGGCATCAAGTTGCAGGGCAAGGACGGTACCGAGCCGACCGCGCTGGAGAAGGCGCGCTTCGAACCGGGTCAACTGGCGTACGCGGTGCCGGTCGATGCGCTGAGCGGCGAATTACGCCTGCGCCATCTGGTGCGCTTCTCGCAGAAGGGCCAGTTCAGCTTGCCGCCGGTGCGCTTCAAGCAAGTCTACGCGCCACAGCATCAGGCTCAGGAAGCGAAAGCTGCCCTCGGTCAGGTCACGGTCAACTGACATGAGCCGGCCGCTGCTGTGGCTGCTGATATGTATGTTCCCTGCGCTGGCGACGGCGCAGGATGAGCCGCTGCGCGTGGCCTATAAGGGCGAGTTGTTGTCGTTGAGTCAGACGCAACTGATCGCCCGTGAACCGTTACCGTCATCGCTGGATACGCCGCTGGGCAGTCTGTGGAAGTTGTTTGTCTACGCGTGGCTGTTCGATACAGGTGCTCGGGAGCCGGCGTATGAATGTCGCGGGCAGTCGAAGGACGAGGTTTATTGCTGCGCGGCGGGCGGCAGAATCGAGCGCGATCAGGCGCTGGTGAAATCCTGCGGGTTGTATTTTGAGCCTGCACGGTTGGGCATTTCTTCTGCCGATTGGCGGACGTATTGGCAAGCGCGACAGGCACCGTCGTGGTTGCTGGACTTGCCATCGGTGCAACCGGCTCAACGGGTGTCCGTGGTTGATTTGCTGAAGGTCTTGGCCTCACTACCGGCGCAGGATCAGGCGCGTCGAGTGCTGCTCGATGTGGTGCTGAATGCGGCGGATGGCAATGTCGTTGGCGAACTGGGCGGGCGTTTGCGGGTGAAAACCTGGAGCTGGCTCGGCGATCAGGACCCGCAGTCGCGGCAGGGTGGATTTGCCGGTTGGACGGCGGATGGTTCGCCGATCTGGGCGGGCGGACGTGGCACCAGCCAGATGGTCTTGCGCCATTACGGCCAGGCGTTGGCGACCGTATTGCCAGCGGTGTGGCCGGCAGAGGCGGGGCGTTGTGTTGAAGTCGGGTTGTTCTCGCGTTATCCGGTTACGCGGGTTCTGACTGGCGAGCGGGTGGTGACTTCCGGCCCGTTGCAAGGCGATTACCGCGTCGAATTCGCCAATGGCAACGCGCTGGATATCCACAGCGACGGCGAACTGTTTCTGCTCAACGACAAACTCGTCGCAAGGCTTGATCGCGAAGAGTACGTCGCTCGCGTGCTGGAACGTGAAGCCAAACCTGAACCCGCCGAAGCTGCCAAGGCGTTGGCCGTAGCGATCCGCACGTATCTGCTGCAAAACGCCACACGCAACGGCGACTGCCTGAGCATCGATGACAGCAGCAACCGCCAACGCGTGGCGCCGCGCCCGGCCTCCGCCGAATCACGCAGCATCGCTGCATGGACGGCCGACCTTGTGCTGGCTGGCAGCACCGTCACCTATCACTCCGATCAACCCGGCCCGGACAAACTCGCCTGGCAGCAAGCCGTCGAGCAAGCCAATGCCGGCCAACGTTACGACGCGATTCTGCTGCACGCCTATCCGCGCGCCAGCCTCAGTCGTTGGGACAACCCGGTTGCATCCTGCGAAGCGCTGCCCGCCGCGCAAGACTGGCTGCAAAAACAACGTCGCGGCTGGCGCCCGACGCTGGAAAGCGAAACCGGCTACAACGAAGTCAGCACCTTCGCCGTGTGCAAACTGGCCTTCGGCAGGCCCTTCGTCGATCGCGAACGCCAACGTATTTACGTGCGTGGCGTACTGACCCTGCAGGATCGCCTCGACCTGACCCACGAATATCTGCACCTGGCCTTCGAAGCACACCCCAACGGCCAGGATGAAACCTACATCGAAGGGCTCGCCCGTCACCTTTTGCTGGAATAGACCATGACACTCCGTTATCCACAGGTCTTGCTGCTGCTCTGCACGTTGACCGCGTTAGCGCCGGCCATCGCCGCCGACAGCGTCAAACTCGACACCCCGGTCGGCGGCTGGCGCAGCGGCGCCCCCGAAGGCGAGGGCGAAAGCTTCCGCCAGACCGTCAACTACCCGGCCTCGTCGGTCAACACCCCGGTCGGCCAGGCCAACACCGCCCGCATCAGCGGCGAGATCAAAGCTACGTCAAAGAACAACGAGCCCGGCCGCCTGATCGTCAACGGCGTCAGCATGCCGCTGAAAATCGACGACAGCGGCCGCTTCGACCGCCCGTTCTCCTTCCCCAACGGCAGCAACAGCGTCGAAGTGCGCAGCCCCGACGGCCAACAACGCCACCGTACGCAATTCCTCAACACCAGCGGCGGCGCCACCCCGGCAAAACTGCGCGTACTGCTGGCGTGGGACAGCGATGGCACCGACCTCGACCTGCACCTCGTCACCCCCGACGGCGCGCACATCTGGTACGGCAACCGCACCGCACCTAACGGCGCCGCGCTCGATGTCGACGTTACCACCGGCTACGGCCCGGAAATCTTCGCCATGCCGGCGCCGATCAAGGGCCAGTATCTGGTGTATGTGAATTACTACGGCGGTGGGTATCGCGGGGATGATGAGGGCGGCGATGAAGCGGCGCAGGCGCTGACCACGGCGCAGGTGACGGTGATTACTGAAGAAGGGACGCCGAGCGAGAAGATGGAGACTTTTCTGATCCCGATGCGGACGGCGGGGGAGTTGACGTTGGTTAAGGCGTTTAGTTATCCGTGAGGGAATTGGGCTGCGGGTTGCTGCCCAATTTCAGGTCGCAGACATTGGACCGACTCAGGGCAGGAGCGAAAGACGGTCCTGCGCAACCTCGTAAGCAGCTTCTCTCTCTCGCTTCCCGATTGCGATTACGAACACCACAATCTCTTGATCAAGGACCTGATAGATCAGGCGATAGCCAGCGCTTTTCAGCTTCACTTTGTAGCAATCCGGGAGCTCGCGAAGTCGATTGGCTTCTATTCGAGGATTCTCCAATACCTCTGTGAGTTTCTTCTTGAACTGGTGGCGAACCGTATCGCCGAGTTTGTTCCACTCCTTTAAAGCACGACGATCAAATTCAAGGTTATAGGTCATCCAGACTTACCTTGACTCGTTGAGGTGCCGCGAGGCGTTCGGTGACTACGGCTATGAGTACTTCATCTTCCTCGCTGAGCAATGCTGCTTTGAAGGGTAGCTTGCCTCGCTCGGCGACGTATTGGAGTGTCTGGCGCAAAAGCTCTGAGGGGGTTACTCCCAGCTTTTCCAGTTCGGCGAAGGAGCGCTGCTTCAGATCATCGTCGATGCGAATGTTGATGGAGGCCATGATGAAATACCTGTAATGACGTTTGTCGTTACGGTACCAAGAGGCTCTTCTGTTCGACAAGCGCGAATTTATGTTTCAGACGGTAGGCCGGGTTTATTTCAGGCATTAAAAAGCCGGCTTGTGGGCGGCGTTATTTTTGAGTTTTTGTCTTGTTTTGCTGGGCTTGATGGCTTTCTATATTTCTATCCCCCCATTTGTCCCCCCACTACGGTCGTTCGTGCGCTCACCCATTCAACCGCAAGGTTGGGATCGTCATGGTGTTCATTGGGCTGAAATTTTGCGTACGTGGCAATCTGCTGGCTAGTAACCCGTGATATTCGTCGCAAGCTCCATGATAATCCCCTCAGCTCGCATAAAAGGGAATCCTTCATATGGAACTGATCGACAACATCAATACCCTGCTTGGTGAAAGCCTCAAAGGTACGATCAAGCCGGGTTCAAAGCTGAAGATCGCCGCTTCGTGCTTTTCGATCTATGCCTATGTGGCGCTGAAGAAGGAGCTGGAAAGCATAGACTCCTTGGAGTTCATCTTCACCTCGCCGACCTTCGTACCCAATGAGGTCAGCGACAAGATCAAGAAGGAGCAGCGCGAGTTCTATATCCCCAAGGCAGAGCGCGAGCGCAGCCTCACGGGTAGTGAGTTTGAGATCCAGTTGAAGAATCAACTTACTCAAAAGGCCATCGCCAAGGAGTGTGCTGACTGGATACGCCGTAAGGCTACTTTCCGTTCCAACCGGGCTCAGGCTCCGATGCAGCCCTTTATCGGTTCACAGGCTGAGTCAGGTGACGCTGTATTTATGCCCGTTCAGGGATTTACAGCTGTCGATCTGGGCTACCAGAAAGGTGGCGCGCTCTCGAACATCGTTTCCCGTTTCGATGAACCGGCCCACACGGGTATGTTCCTCAACTTGTTCGAGCAGATTTGGAGCGATCCGGAAAAGCTTGAAGATGTGACTGCTCGGCTCTGCGATCACATCGCGTCGGTCTATCAGGAGAACGCCCCAGAGCGAATCTATTTTCTAATGCTCTACAACATCTTTCGCGAGTTCCTAGAAGACATAAATGAGGATGTGTTACCCAATGACCGCACTGGATATCAAGACAGCCTGATCTGGCAAAAGCTGTTCAACTTCCAGCGGGACGCGGCCACCGGATTGATCAACAAACTGGAAACCTACAGCGGCTGCATCCTGGCTGACAGCGTAGGCCTGGGTAAAACCTTCACCGCATTGGCGGTTATCAAGTATTACGAACTGCGTAACAAGTCCGTTTTGGTGCTATGCCCGAAGAAGCTCTCCGATAACTGGCGGAACTACAACCAGAATCTCAAGACCAACATCTTTGCCAAGGATCGCTTTAGCTACGACGTGCTCTGTCACACCGATCTGACTCGTATCCGTGGCGAGTCGCTGGGCATTCCGCTGGATCGCGTCAACTGGGGTAACTACGACCTAGTAGTGATCGATGAGTCGCACAACTTCCGTAACAACGACGTCTATAAAGACAAAGAGACCCGTTACCAGCGGCTGATGAATCAAGTCATTCGTCAAGGCGTGAAGACCAAGGTACTGATGCTCTCCGCCACCCCGGTCAACAATCGCTTCAGCGATTTGCGCAACCAATTGGCCTTGGCCTACGAGGGCGACAGCGACAACCTCAGTAAGAAGTTGCGCACTGAAAAGGACATCGACGGTATCTTCCGTCGCGCCCAGGCAGCCTTCAACGTTTGGACCGGTTTGCCGCCGGAAAAACGCACTGCAGCGGCGATTCTCAATACCCTTGATTTCGATTTCTTCGAGCTGCTCGACAGCGTCACCATTGCTCGTTCGCGACGGCATATCGAGACCTTCTACAACACCGCCGACATCGGCAGCTTCCCTGAACGCCGCAAGCCACTGTCGTTTCATTGCCCGTTGACTCCGCGTGGTGACGTCATAGGCTTCAACGAAATCTTCAATCGGCTGTCGCTGCTTAAGCTCGCCGTGTACGCGCCGGTTAGCTACATCCTGCCGAGTCGGTTGAAAAAGTACGAAGAAATGTACGACACCGAAGTGGAAGGAGGTAAAGGCAAGCTCAAACAGGTCGACCGCGAGAGAAGCCTGCAAGCGCTCATGACCACCAACCTGTTGAAGCGGCTGGAGAGCTCGGTCGAGTCTTTCCGCCTGACCCTGAAAAATCTGCAGAGCACGCATCGGAACGCGCTGGACAAAATCGCCACTTTCAAGAAAACCGGCCTTGCCAGTGACTTCGCCGACGTTACCGCTGCCTTTGAAGATGCCGATTTTGACGACGACAACTTACCGTTGCCTGGCGACATTACGATTGGTAAGAAGATTCAGATCAGCTTGGAAGACATGGACGTGCCGTCGTGGGAGCAAGACCTGGAAGGCGACCTAATCTTCATTGAAGAGTTGCTGGCTGAAATGGCCAAGGTCACACCAGCCGATGACGCCAAACTGCAGCACCTGAAAACCCAAATCACCAGCAAGCTGGCATCGCCGATCAATCCTGGCAATCGCAAGGTGCTGATTTTTACCGCCTTCGCCGATACCGCCAATTACCTCTATGACAACCTTGCTGAGTACCTGCTGAGCGCTCACAAGGTGCATTCCGGCAAGGTCACCGGCAGCGATGCGCCCAAGTCCACCCTCGGCACTATGCCGGGAAGTCGCCAGACTTACGACTTCCAAGGTTTACTGACGCTGTTTTCACCGCGCTCGAAAGAAAAAGCGCTGATTTACCCGGACGAGCCGCGTGAAATCGACATCCTCATCGGTACCGACTGCATCTCCGAAGGCCAGAACCTGCAGGACTGCGACTACCTGATCAACTACGACATTCACTGGAACCCGGTGCGCATCATCCAGCGCTTTGGCCGGGTGGATCGTATTGGCTCGCAGAACGCCAGCATCCAGTTGGTCAACTACTGGCCAGACATTAGCCTCGACGAGTACATCAACCTCAAAGAGCGGGTTGAAAACCGCATGATGATCGCTGACGTTACCGCCACTGGCGACGACAACGTGCTCAGCGCCCAGGCCAACGACGTGGCATACCGCAAAGAGCAACTGCGACGTTTGCAGGATGAAGTTATCGAGATGGAAGACATCAAGACCGGCGTCTCCATCACCGACCTCGGCCTTAATGATTTCCGCATGGATTTGCTCAGCTACATCAAGGCCAATGGTGACCTCGGCAGCATCCCCAATGGCTTACACGCCGTTGTGCCGGCACGGCAGGAACTTGGCTTGGTGCCCGGCGTGATCTTCACCTTACGCAATCGCAAGCACGGCGCCAGCCTCAATCAACAGAACCGCCTGCATCCCTTCTACCTGATCTATATCAGTCTGGAAGGGCAGATCATCAGTGATCAGACAGAAGCCAAGCGTTTGTTGGACCTGGCTCGCAGCGCCTGTAAGGGCCACAGACAGCCGATCAGTGATGCCTACCAGCGGTTCAATCAGTCCACCCAGGACGGGCGTAACATGCGTGCCTACTCCAACCTACTCGACCAAGCGATTCGCTCGATGATCGATGTGAAGGAAGAGAAAGACATCGACAGTCTGTTCAGCGGCGGTAAGACCACCGCGCTGGTCGACACCATCTCTGGGCTGGATGATTTCGAGTTGATTACTTTCATTGTCATTCAGGCCGTGGCATGAGCCAGGCCGCAGTCACTCCGGCAGTTACGTCAGCGCTATTTAGTTTTCCGCCGCAGGCCAAGGTTGGTCGTGTGGTGGCGAAGAACAAAATCTATGAGCGCGGTTCTGTTGGCTCGATACTGCGCGATAAATTTATTGCCCAGGTCGAGCAAATCACCTGGCAGTACAAACTGGCCCCGGAAACCATTAATCTGCCGGCGCGGGGCGGTGTCGTAGAAATTCAGATTTTCGACATTGCACTAAAAACCGCCGAACTCGATGAAGATGTAATGCGCGCCATCGATCGCGCTATTCCACTGCCGATCATCTTTCAGTTGCACCATGAGCAGCGCACCCGCATGGTTGCGACCTTTAAGCGCCCCAGCGAAGCCGATGCTAGCAAGTGGGTAATCGATGGTTACTTCGCCGGAGCTTGGCTGGCTGCTGATGACGAACGTCAGCCCTTGCCGGTGGCGCTGGATCTGTATGGTCTCTACGAACAACTGCTGCGCAGCTTGCTACCGCAGCGGGCGTGGCCCGGAGAAAGCCTGCCCGAGCAACTGCTGCGACTGGCTCAGCTGCGCAGCCTGCAAGGCGAGCAGCGCAAGCTGGAGGCGCGTTTGCACAAAGAAATACAGTTCAATCGCAAAGTAGAGCTCAACGCTCAATTGCGGGAACTGCAGACCCAAATTGATCAGCTGAGCACGTGAGCGCCAGTTCGTACCCAAGAATTCAAGAATTACAGGACGTCCCATGGACAAGCTGAAGATGCACTCTCCAAACATGGCCGAAGCCAATATAAACAAGCTGGCAGAGTTATTCCCGAACTGCATCACCGAAGCTCGGGATGCAGCGGGCGAGCTGAAGAAGGCCATCGACTTCGATCTGCTTCGTCAGGAGCTGTCTTCGTCCATCGTAGAGGGGGCACAAGAGCGCTATCAGCTGAATTGGCCGGGGAAGCGTGAGGCGTTGCTCGCGGCTAATGCGCCGATAGCCAAGACGCTACGTCCTTTCAGAGACGAGAGCGTCGATTTCGACAGCACTCAGAATCTGTTCATCGAAGGCGACAACCTGGACGTGATCAAGCTGTTGCAAGAGAGCTATCTCGGCAAAGTGAAAGTAATTTACATCGACCCTCCCTACAACACTGGTAGGGACTTCATTTATGACGATGACTTCAAGGATGACACCGAGAGCTACCTCCTGCGCTCAAATCAGGCTGACGACTCAGGCTTGCGTATTGTGGCGAATACAGAGGCCAATGGTCGCTTCCATTCCGACTGGTTGACGATGATTTATTCACGTCTTCGGCTTGCTCGCAATCTCCTGCGGGACGATGGTGTAGTGTTTATTTCTATTGATGACAACGAAGTCGACAACTTGCGTAAGGTTTGCAGTGAGGTTTTCGGAGAGGAAAATTTCGTGGCGCAGGTTATCTGGCAGAAAGTCTTTTCGCCGAAGAATTCTGCGAGATGGTTTTCTGAAGACCACGACTACGTGCTGGTGTACGCCAAATCGAAAGACCAGTGGACCCCAAACCTTCTCCCTCAAACGGAAGAAATGATAGCGCGATACAAGAATCCTGATGGCGATTCCCGTGGCCCATGGACGTCAAGTGATCTCGCCGCCAGAAATCGCTACGATGCTGGGCTTTACCAAGTGGAGTGCCCTTCTGGTCGGATAATTGATGGTCCCCCCAAAGGCCGATACTGGGGGATAAGTGAAGCCAACTTTAAAAAGCTAGATCAGGATAATCGAATTTGGTGGGGGGAGGACGGCAGCAATATGCCGCGCTTGAAGAGGTTCCTGTCTGAGGTTCAGCAAGGTCGCACGCCTCAAACCTTATGGACTTATAAAGAGGTCGGTCATACGCAGGACGCAAAGAAAGCGCTTCTGAAGTATGTGCAGTTTGAGCATACAGAGAACGTCCTTAATTCGGTGAAACCGGTGGAGCTGCTGCAACGCATTCTCCAACTGGCAAGCAAGCCTGACGATAGCAGCATCATTCTCGATTTTTTTAGCGGCAGTGGAACAACAGCACACGCTGTGCTGAAACAGAACGTTGAAGATGGTGGGAATCGGCGTTTTATCGGCGTTCAGATTCCAGAACCATTGCCAAAGCCGGAACCGGGGCTCTCTTCAATCTTTGAGATGGGGCTCAATCGTGTTCGGAACTTCAGTACTGAAGTCCGAATGCTGGACGGGGCGGTGAAGTGCGATTTGGGCTTTCGAGTTCTGAAAACAGATACGTCCAACATGAAAGAGGTGTATTACACCCCGGACGCAGTGAGCCAGGATCTTCTTTTCGATCAAGTCGACAATATCCGTGAAGACCGCACTCCCGAAGATCTGCTGTTTCAGGTGCTTCTGGACTGGGGGGTGGATCTGGCCCTTCCTATCAGCCAGCGAGTTATCGACGGCAAGACCGTGTTTTTCGTTGACGGCAATGCACTGGTCGCCTGCTTCGATATCGGTATCGACGAAGACTTTGTCAAACAGCTCGCCGGACATAAGCCGCTACGTGTGGTGTTCCGCGACGCCGGCTTCGCCAGTGATAGCGTGAAAATCAACGTCGAGCAGGTATTCAAGCTGCTTTCGCCAGCTACCGAAATTAAGACGCTTTAAGGGGCTGATATGGATGCTCAAGCCATGCAGACACTACTGGACTCTCTGATTGAGTGTTGGGAAAACGAGGTAGTGGAGTTCAAGCGCGCCGGGAACGATTATTCGACCGACGCCTGCAATCCCCTTGGGTCAGCCAGGAATTACGCATGAAACTGAAGTTTAAAGTCCAGCCCTACCAGACTCATGCGGTAGACGCCTTTGCCGACTGCTTTGCTGGTCAGCCAAAATCCTCGGGCGTGAGTTATCGCGTTGACCCTGGAGCTAAGCCATTCGCACCGGTGGCACCGCAACAGATCGACCTGCTCGGTGCGAAGACGATTGAGCCTACGGAGGCGGGCTTCAAGAATGCGGAGCTAGCGTTGAACGCGGCGCAGTTGCTGGGAAACATTCAAGGCGTACAGCGCCGGCAGAACCTGCCGTTATCGGCGGCGCTGGCTAGCGACAAGCATACGGGTTGCACCATCAACCTCGATGTTGAGATGGAGACGGGCACTGGTAAGACCTACTGCTACATCAAGAGCATGTTCGAGCTGAACAAACGCTATGGTTGGAGCAAGTTCATCGTCGTGGTGCCGAGTATTGCCATTCGTGAAGGTGTCTATAAGTCGCTGCAGATCACGGCTGCGCACTTCTTGGAGAGCTACGGCAAGAAGGCGCGCTTCTTCATTTACAACTCCAAGCAGCTACACAACTTGGAAAGCTTTTCCTCGGATGCCGGCATCAACGTCATGGTTATCAACGTCCAGGCGTTCGCAGCCCGTGGTGCAGACCAGCGGCGGATCTATGAAGAACTGGATGACTTTCAATCGCGCCGCCCGATCGACGTGATCAAAGCCAACCGGCCCATCCTGTTTCTCGATGAGCCGCAGAAGATGGAGGGAACCAAGACGCTGGCTTCCTTCAGTGAGTTCAATCCGTTGATGATCGTGCGCTACTCGGCCACCCACAAAACGGAGTACAACAAAGTCCACCGCCTTGATGCGCTGGATGCCTACAACCAAAAGCTGGTGAAGAAGATCAGCGTACGCGGCATCACTGTCAAAGGCCTGACCGGCACCAATGCTTATCTGTTTTTACAGGACATTGAAGTCTCGACCAAATCACCTGTGGCGCGGGTCGAGATGGAGATCAAACAGAGCACTGGTATCAAGCGAGTAATGCGCAAACTCGGCCGCAACGACAATCTGTACGACCTCTCTGGTGGGCTGGATCAGTACAAAGACTACGTGGTTGCCGATATCGACGCTCGTATCGATAGCCTGAGCTTTACCAATGGTGTGGAGCTAGTTGCCGGGGAGGCCGTGGGCAACTTGGATGAGGCTGCCATGCGCCGCATCCAAATCCGCGAGGCGGTAAAGGCACACTTTCAGAAAGAGATGATGCTGTTCAGCAAGGGGATCAAGGTGCTGTCGCTGTTCTTCGTAGATGAGGTGGCTAAATACCGCCAGTACGACGCAACCGGCGAATTGCCCGGCGAGTACGCGCAGATCTTCGAGGAGGAGTACAACACCTACCTTACCGATGTGATGACGCTGGAAGACACGCCCTACAACCACTATCT
Source organism: Pseudomonas crudilactis (assembly GCF_013433315.1). Lineage (GTDB taxonomy): Bacteria > Pseudomonadota > Gammaproteobacteria > Pseudomonadales > Pseudomonadaceae > Aquipseudomonas > Aquipseudomonas crudilactis. The sequence goes on from NZ_WXVV01000005.1 coordinate 25,510, forward strand.
CAAGGGTATTCAGGCTCGCCAGACCCATAATGGCTACTTCTCTATCGACAAGAAGAGCAAGCGCCTAGTTGATCCCACCGTGGGCAAAAAAGCCACTGAGACCGACGACGTAGATGCCTACGACCTGATCCTCAAGGATAAAGAACGTTTGCTGTCGTTCGATGAGCCGGTGCGCTTTATCTTCTCCCACTCGGCTTTGCGTGAAGGCTGGGATAACCCCAACGTCTTCGTTATTTGCACCTTAAAACACAGTGATAACAGTATCTCCAAGCGCCAAGAGGTTGGTCGTGGCATGCGCCTGGCGGTCAATCAATTGGGTGACCGTATGGATGACCCGGCCACTGTGCACCAAATAAACGAATTGACGGTGGTAGCCAGCGAAAGCTACAAGGACTTCGTCGGCGCACTGCAGAGGGACATCAGCGACTCGTTGTCGGCCAGGCCGCGTGAGGCCAACGAGAGTTACTTCAAAGGTAAGATTTTACAAACCCCGACTGGCGACGTTGAGGTCTCTGCACAACTGGCCAAGCAGATTTACAAATACCTGCTGAAAAACGACTACACCGACGACAACGATCAGATTACCTTGACCTACCATGAGGCCAAAAAACAAGAACAGCTGGCAGAGCTGCCCGTCGAACTGCAGCCCTATGCAAACCAGGTGTTTCAGTTGATCGATAGCGTCTTCAGTGCGGCGCAAATGCCGGAGATTGGCGATGACCGCAAGGCCAAGATCAATCCCCTCAACTCGAACTTCGAGAAGAAAGAGTTTCAGGCGCTGTGGAGCAAGATCAACCGCAAGGCCGCTTACACTGTTCATTTTGAAACCGATGAGCTGGTGGGCAAGTGCGTGGCGGCTCTGGATACTGAGCTGAAAGTTAAACCGATGCTCTACATCATCGAGCAAGGCACCCAGCGGGATAGTGCTAGCTTCGACGATATGAAAGCGGGTGAAGCGTTTGCACGCGGTGAGAGCACAACCGAAAAATACAACCACTCCGTTCATTCTGCGGTGAAGTACGATCTGATCGGCAATCTGGCCGAGGACACCCAGCTAACACGCAGTACCATTGCCAGTATCCTCAAAGGTATCAATGTCGCGGTGTTCAGTCAGTACAAAACCAACCCGGAAGACTTCATCAGCAAGGCCGCTACACTGATCAACGAGCAAAAGGCCACAGCCATTGTCGAGCACATCGCTTACGATCCTGTGGACGAAACCCATAGTTCTGACATCTTCACTGCAGAGAAACCCAAGGACGATTTCAGCAAGGCCTTCGAAGCTAAACACCACGTCTACGACTACGTGTTCACCGACTCCAGCGTCGAGCGTAAATTCGTCGAAGAGCTGGATGCCAGCACCGAAGTGGTGGTGTACGCAAAGCTGCCGAAGAGTTTCTTCATTCCCACACCGGTTGGAAACTACAATCCTGACTGGGCTATCGCCTTCCAAGAGGGCAAGGTGAAGCACGTTTACTTCGTCGCCGAAACCAAGGGTTCAATGTCCAGCATGGATCTGCGTGCCATCGAAGCCTCCAAAATCGCCTGCGCCCGCAAGTTCTTCGCCAAGATTACCTCAGCGCAGGTGAGGTACGACGTGGTGGATGGGTTTGGGAAGTTGATGGAGTTGGTGAAATAATGAAAGCTACCGAAGCCAACTTACTCAAGTTTCTGCGTAAGTCGCCGCAGTTTGTTATTCCGATTTACCAGCGTAATTACTCTTGGACTGAAGCGCAGTGCCGTCAGCTATGGGCGGATCTACTGCGGGCCGGACGTAATGAAAAGGTTAACGCGCACTTCATCGGCTCCATTGTCTACATTGAGCGTGCATTGTCTTCAGTCACCAGTCAGGAAGCCCTGTTAGTGATCGATGGGCAGCAGCGATTGACCACGAGTACGCTGCTGGTTGCCGCTCTTGCCAGCTATCTTGAAGTTCTCGCCCCTGAAAAATTAGATCCGTTCGAGGATTTATTGGAGGCCTTTTCTCCCCGGAAGCTGCGCAACTACTACCTACTCAATCCTGATGAGGATGGTGAGCGCCACTTCAAGCTGATCCTTTCTGAAACCGACAACGAAACGCTCCGCGCAATCCTTAAAGACACCCCCATGCCTGCCGAAAGCAGTACGCGTGTCTATGAGAATTACCAGCTTTTCCGGGAGCTCTTGACGCAACATCACCACGAGCTAGATGCAGTGTGTGAGGGTTTGGCAAAACTTGTGATTGTCGATGTCTCGTTGGATCGCGCCCAGGATAATCCCCAGCTAATCTTCGAGAGCATGAATTCCACCGGACTGGAACTCAGTCAGGCTGATTTGATCCGTAACTACATACTCATGGGGTTGGAGCCCAACCTTCAGACAGAGCTCTACAAGAGCTACTGGCGTCCGATGGAGAAGGGCTTTGGGCAGGCAGCTTATACGGTGCATTTTGATGCGTTCATGCGTCACTATCTGACAGCAAAAACTGGGGAAATCCCTAATGTCCGAGAGGTGTATGTCGCTTTTAAACTCTATGCGGGTACCCTCGCCGGTAACATTTCCGACTTGGTTGCCGATATCCATGGCTATGCGACCTACTATTGTGGCATTGCGCTTGGCGCAGAGTCGCAACCTCTGCTGAAGCAGGTCTTCCATGACCTACGGGAGCTCAAGGTCGACGTGGCATATCCTTTCCTGCTCGATGTCTATCATGACTACAAGCAGGGGCGGCTCAGTGTCGAAGAGCTACATCAGGTGGTTCGGTTGGTCGAGAGCTACGTTTTCCGTCGTGCGGTGTGCTCCATCCCAACCAATTCGTTAAACAAGACTTTCGCTGGACTATCGCGCACGCTGAAGAAGGATCGGTATTTGGAGAGCGTTCAAGCCGCTTTCTTGCTTCTGCCGTCTTATCGGCGCTTTCCGGCCGATGAAGAACTTCAGCGAGAACTCAAACAGCGTGATCTCTATAACTTCCGTAGCCGTAGCTACTGGTTACGACGTCTGGAGAACCACGGCCGCAAGGAGCGCGTGATGGTGGAGGATTACACCATCGAGCACATCTTGCCGCAGAATCCTGAACTGTCCACGCAGTGGCAAGAGGAGTTGGGGCCAGACTGGCAGACGGTTCAGCAGACGTGGCTGCATACCTTGGGTAACCTCACGCTCACAGGCTATAACAGCGAGTATCGAGATCATACGTTTAACTACAAACGTGACCAAGTGACTGACAAAGATGGCAACCCTGTCGGCTTTGCGCAGAGTCCGTTAAAGCTTAACAAAGGCTTGGGACAGGTCCAGATATGGAACGAAGAGGCGATCAAGTCTCGCGCTGATCGCTTAGCAATTGAGGCGACAAAGGTCTGGAGCGCGCCGTTTGTAGGCGCTGATATTCTCGACGCCTACCGCCCGACAACGATTCAGTCTGGCCAGCAGTACAGCATTGATGAACATCCCTTCCTGGGTCCTGGCCCTATGCGCGAACTCTTTGAATGCTTGCGTACCGCCGTTCTGGAGCTTGATCCTTGCGTCAACGAAGAAGTACTCAAGCTCTATATTGCCTTCAAAGCGGAAACCAACTTTGTCGATGTGGTGCCGCAGGCCAAACGTCTGCGCCTGTCGCTCAACATGCCCTTCCAAGAGATCGATGATCCCAAAGGCTTGTGCCTAGATGTGACTAACCTTGGGCGCTGGGGAAATGGAGACGTTGAGATTGGCCTCGCTAGCAAGGACGAGCTGCCCTACGTCATCGGTCTGATACGCCAATCATTTGATAGACAGATGGGGGACAACTTCAGCGCCTGATGCCGTCTGTTGCCGCCGACGCAGAAGTGAGCCAGTTGTCGAGGCGGCACTGACCCAGTTTGATTTTTCGCGAACCATTGCCTGCGCTGGATTTGCTCAAACTTGGGGTAGGGCAGTCTTGCTTCGGCACGTGGGTCAATTCGGCGTCAGCGTCTCCACCTGCTTAAGTGGACACCACTCTTGCCCCCCGCGACCAATCACCATACGCCAACGAACCTCTTACTCCCCCCATTTGGTAAGCCCACAGCTTCATTCTGAAAAATGCAATATCAATGCCTGATAGAGACCGCGCTGCCAGTGATTTGGAAACTGCGCCTCAGATACCCCAGAAACCAAGATCGTATCGCAAATAACTTGGTCGGTAAGTCCGTGTAGCTTAAGTGATTTAACTTGCGACATAATCGTCCCTAAGTTTTGTGCTGCTTTAACTGCGTACCGTCGCGCTAAGTTGAAATCATCAAAGTGCTTTTTGGCCCTGCGCTTATCTGTTTCAGGCCAGTCGGCAGGAGCACTTACAAAATATTCGAACTCTCCAGGCTCACCCATTTCTCCATCTTTGTATTGCGCAAAAATCCATTGATCAAGAAAGAATCTTTCTTGATCCAGGTATGGCTGTATAACTTGGTGATCTGCTTGTGTCGCAAATACGGCCGCTTTACCATCCATGTTGCAATCTCTACAGGATGGAACTAGGTTGCTCGGCAGAATCGAAAACTGTGGAAAATGTGACTTAGGCAGGAAGTGATCTAGGTTTCTAGGAGTTCCGATTCCACCGCAAAACGGGCAGCTTTCTTTGGCCGAGTTTAGTAATTTTTCATATATCTCTCTCGTGGGTTTTTCTTCCGGGACAAAATATGTCTCGTATAGCTTCACGAAGTCAGATTTAGTCAGGTCGTTTAGTACAATAGGGTTCGGGTTATGGCTAAGATCCACGGGTGCTAGCAAATAAAGCGCCCCATTGCGAGAGCCTTCCAGATAACGCTCACCCTCCGCGAGCAAATTTATTTTCACACCTTCAACTTTACGTTTAAAATTAGCATTGCCTGTGATTCCGGTGATGCAGATTTCAATAGCCCGTTCAAATGAAAGTGGCTCTGTTAGGCGCATCATGATGCACGTCCTTTATCTCGGCTAGAGACAAGCGCTCTTAGAATAGCCTTCCCCTCGAAGCCGAGTTGGCCATTATATTCTTGGATTATCTCGTCATAAGTTTTTCCAGATCTAACCGATATTGCTAATAAATCATGAAATCCTGAGCGCTCTACCTCTAGGTTGAAAACCTCTGTAGTCAATACCCCAACGTTTTCTGCGAAGGTTTCAACCTTAGGGCGGTCAGTGAGGATATTCTTGCCAACTCTATGGATTATCCACGCGCAGGATTTAGGGATTTCCTGTAGTACAACTGGAGAATGTGTCGCAATGATCGCGACTCCATTTTGATCGTGAAGTAAATCAGCTAAAGCGCGTATAAATGCTGATAATAGCGGGGGGTGTAAATGACTTTCCGGTTCATCTAAAAGAACCAGGGTTTTTTCTTCTACTGTTGCAACGAGGCGAGTAATAGTTAGCAGGACTATTGCATGGCCTGAACTCATTTTTGAAAGATATGGGGAAGCTTTAGAGAGATAAGTCTCCTTAAATATATCTGAATCTGATTGCTCTGTGAGTGCTAGGCTGGCTCGAACGCCTCTATAAACCGACTCTAATTGCTCAAGTCGCATTAACGAAAAGTTTTCATCAGATCCTAGTTTTTCGATAGCGCTTAACCATCGCTGGGTTTTAGCTTTATTGTTAAAGCACCAGCTAAGAGCTTTTATGCAGTCGCTTCTTAACTCGGGGATTGTTCTGAGTCGTTCTTCTTCGCCTCTGCTCTTAAGGCCGATATAGAAGTAGCATGTTCCTTTCGCAGGATCGGACTGTTCCTTGGGTGGTGTAAATGGGTCGAATGCACTAAAAGAAACTGATACGAGACTACTGAAGTAGTCGGATTCGATTTTTTGTCCCCATTTTCCGTAAAAAACACCGACATTTACCTCATTCGTCTCGCGTGTTATTGCGCCGATCATTCCGTTCAATAATGTGGTTTTGCCAACGCCGTTCCGACCGATTACGGCATGAATATTAGTGTTTGGTTTGGCGTCGATTGCGACATTGAAATTCATGTCGATACTGCCGAAATCATCCGTCTCTGGCGTAATGTAACGGAAACTAAATCCGGTTAATTCTGCCTTGCCGTCGAGTACGCGTGCAAACTGTCCCTTTACCACAGATAAACTGTATTCTCGCAAAAGTGATGTGCCTAATACCTCTTCGTTGCTTATGTCATCAATAAGCTCAGGGCGTGAAACGATATCTCTCAAAGCGTATAAAATTTCCTTGCGTAAATTTTTATCAAGGTTATGCATCGCTTTATAAAAATCTACACCTTGCCCCAGTGAGAAGAAATCTTCGGGCAAGCTCTTGAATTTCTCGGATATTTTTGAGTAAGTGGCGGTGCTGGTTGTTTGCCCTTTAAAGCCAATTTTTACACGGCCGATCTCCCAAAGCTTGCCATCTGGATCATAAAGACTCATGTAGAACATTGTGACAAACGAAAAATCATTCCAGTTGTCTTTTTCCAAGTAAACAGTGCTTTTGCCTTGACTAGGCTTGCGAGTACCTACTGGTAGAATAACAAACTCCATTTGGCACTTTCTCCTAAAAGTCAGTTTAAGGGGTGGCCCTTATTGGCTTCATCGAGCCCGAGGTGAGTGGCGCGCCTGGTCTCCGGGGATTCATCAGTAAAGTAGGTAAATTGACGACTTTGGTGAAGTCGTATTCGGAATCCCAGATGAAGAGCCGCAGCGTACTCTGAGTGGACCATAAGGGGCCAGTCCATTGCACTCGATTTTTGGAATCTACAGATTGGTTGCTTGTGCCAATTTACTTACCTTGACGCTGCAACACCGCTTTGCCGTGTCCTTATCGATGAAGCACGGGATGCGTTTGAAATGCAAAATGGCCATTTGATGGGTATCTTCCCTCGGCATAATTCCATTAAGTGCCATCGTCCATAAATAGGGGCGGTGCTCTCGATGGCCGTGCAGGACAGTAATGTCCAAGTCAAAAAAATGAATTAGGTGGCAGGAGGCATTTCAGCCTCCGCCGGCATTATTTCATTTGGCGCTTGCACATCAGTTCGAAGAGCAGTAGGTCGATGCTTACGAACGTCAAGATCGGCGGAAATCTCAGGATCAGGTTTACAGTCAGCAGTGCTGTTGAAGCTCTCACCAGAAAGCGTATCAGCGCCAAGGGAGTTTCTTTGATTAAGGTGATTTTGGCTTCTGTCGGTGCCATCGGTACTTTGCTAGATTGGCTTGCCTTGTGCGTGCCAAAGGCATATGTCCTTTCCAGCCTTTTTCAATGTGCCAGCGATACGCAGCCCTCATAGCTCACCACTACATGATCCAAAATACGGGTGCCGACCATATTGAGGGCGTTTTTAAGGGTTGTGGCCAATGCGTGATCCGCATGGCTGGGCGCCGGGTCCCCGGAGGGATGGTTATGGACCAGGATCACAGCCGCAGCGTTGTATTCCAGTACGATCTTCACCACTTCCCGTGGATGCAAGCAGGCGCCTTCTAGGGGGCCTCTGAATAGCTCTCTGAAACCAACAACCCGGTGCTCGATATCTAGCAGTAACAAAGCAAAGATTTCGTATTCATGGAACTGCAGCAGCGTTTGTAGGTGAGTGAAGACGAGTTTACGCTCAGTCAGCGCGCGTCCTTTAGACAGACGAAACATCGCGAGTTGTTGAGCCATCTGCAAGACGTCGGCCTCGGTGAGCGGTGATTCCATGACATAGGTGCCGGGCGTTTCACCGGCTTTGAGCTTGGGATATTTCATGCTGGTATTCCTATCACGAACGCGTGAAAGCACTGGAGGGTGGGTGGCGCGGTTACTGGAAGGTGGGCTTTGGGATTAAATGATTCCGAACGCCCTTTTAGGCGAGAGCGCTCGGCAGTGCTGTGGTTCGATGGTTCACGCAACGAGTTGTAAGGCCGCATTGAGAGCCTTCTGTTTAATTACTGCGCCCTGCCCAAACCATGCCGAATCCATTCGATACTCAGGGCTCCTGGCGCGCCTTTCATGATCCACGTATTCAGTCACAGCGTTCAGCAAGCCCCATGCTGTTCCGCGAGCGGACGCCATATCAGATCCTCGGCCTTTACCTTCGTACAGGCTTTGTATCTTCTCCATAGCTCGTTTGTTGGGTAGTACATTGGGAATGGGGTCATGCGCGCTGGTGTCGCACAGCACGTCCATGAAGAAACTCATGGCCTCAGTCCACTGAACCTTACGTTCCGCGAGTGCGTGCATCCGATACATGAATTCGTCCCATTGCGAGACGGCGATGCCTAGTTGTTTTTTTACTGCCTGCGAATCAAAGCGCGTGTTGTGCGGAACCTTGATGGCGCGGGTGGCTCCGTTCAGAGAGATAGTCAGCGTGTTATTGCAGACCACGCGAACAGTGGTGGGAGTCGCAGTGGTGGCTAGTGTGCCGTCACAGGAGGTGGCCAGCAGCAGATAGCCGTTCACTTGATCATTCCCCTTCAGCGCAGTCTCTTGGCCCGTCCTGGCGAGCGCCCAGAACTTGCGCCCACCTTTAAGCACTCCGGCGGTTTCCAGCTCATAACCTGAGACCTCGGTGAGGTCTCGGTAGAACTCCAGGACTTCACGCGGCTGCACCACTTGATAGCGATTAGATACCACCGATAACGGCGCTTTGGTGTCGGAGCGGTACAGCACATTTTGTTCCGGAAAGGAGTGGATCGAGCCCAGAGTGCCGATAGTGTCTGATTTGAAATGCACTGGACTGTCCTGGATTTGCCAGTTCATGCCGGCTTCGCGCTGCCAGACTTCCAGCGGTTGTTTTTGCGTCAGGCGGTTGCCGAGGCCATGCCAAGGGGTAGCGCCAACGTAAGCCATTTGTTCGACTAGATGAGCCATGGGAATGATTCCTTTTCATAGGCGCACGACGAGGCCGCTGAGTGTTCAGCAGGGATCAGTCGGCGTGCGGGAGGATATTGGAGAGGGGTAGTGATGGATCAGATGGGGACCAGCAGTTGCGTCAAGCGGGAGATGAACAGTTCAAGCGGAATGACGGCTGCTAAATGACAGTCCGCAGTTGAGACAACCGTAATTGTCCAAAACCCGCTCATCGATGACTTCGCCGAGTTTGGCGCCCGCGATGCAGCCGGTCGCCGCTCCGGCTAATCCGCCGAGAATGGCCCCGACCATACTGGCAGCAACGACACCAGCGGGACCGGCTACGACGCCGACGACAGCGCCTACTTCGGCGCCGCCCATAGCGGCGGTGACACCTTGGGCGGTGCCACCGACGGTGCCGATAAGGGCGCCGACTTTCCTGGCGAAATCCTTGGTGATGACAGCGCTGGAGTGACAGCGTGGGCATTGAGTGGTCATGTGCAGGGTTCCTGTAGAGAGTCGCAATGAAGTCATTACACGGGCATAGAGCTCATCAAGCGGATCGCCTAGGTGATCCGCTTGAATGTTGAGCTGTCGAATGTGGAGGGATGCTTGATGCGCAGAGGTACAGGGTTGTGATGTATGACTGAAATTTCGTTGACTGCGAATTTTGATGGATTTTCAATCTCGATTATGGCTTGGGTTATGCAAGTGAGTGGCGCTCTGGAATCTGTTCGGATCTTGCAGGACTGGCTCAGATCGAGTTGGACAAGATGAGGGAAAGACATTTTCTGCTGGTAATTGACATGAGAACTAAGTCGCTTGTCTGAGAACTAACTCTAGGACGAGCCAATGCGTGCACGCATACGCGCACGCGCGCGAGGTAAACAGCAGTGGGCCCCCGCCTGGCGTGTTGACGCGTTTCTGTAAAACTTCTACGAAAGCACAGGTAATTTTCCGGGCGTGGGAATCCCTTTAGAGTAGTCCCGTCGCGTACCAACGCAGTCTGGAGCTTACGAAATGGCAGAAATCAGCACTACCCATCCCAGAGTTTTACGCCTTAAGCAGGTGCTCGATCGTGTGGGTTTGTCGCGTTCAACGATTTATGACCGGATGAACCCTGCGTCACCGCGCTACGACGACTCGTTCCCCAAACCGATGAAAATTGGTAGTTCAGCGGTAGGCTGGTTGGAATCGAGCATTAACAAGTGGATTGAATCACTGGTTGATAATACTTTGAGAGGAAAGTGAGCTTGGAATAAAGGTTCAGGATAAGCCCATCTAGATGTGAGTTCTTCGCGTACTAACTTAAGAAAATGGTTGGGTTTGTTATGGCTCAATCTAGGCGGTGTGTTGAGTTTTATTTGTGGTATCTCTGGTCTGAAGAGGGTGTGTGGATATTGGTTTATATGTTATTAGATAATAACTAGAGGGTGTTGAGTTGTTTGATGGTGTGTAGGGCGTTGAGTGACCTGTCTGAATGACAGGTCGTAAATGTGATTAAAATTTTATATTGATTGTGGATGTGGTGTGGTTATGAGTTTTAATGAGTTGGAATTTATTGATGCTTATAAGGAAAAGGTTGTTGAGGAGTTTTATGATCCAATAAAGGAGGAGGGGTACTCGTGTTTTAGTGGGGACGGTATGCTATTTGATTCTGTTAGCAGGATCATGAGGGCTGTAAGTGTGATGGAGAAGGCGACAGGAGATATATTTAGTTTGTCGTCGCTCAAGCATCGAGGTGAGCTGGTGTTAAGTAAAGAAGAGACAAGTATTGTAATGGCGGTTACAATTAGCTATGTTGAGCTTGAAAGAGGAATGGTCCTCTTTAAGGTGAATCCTTATGTTAGTGTCTTTTATGAGTGTTATAGAAAAATAAATCCTACAAGTCCATACAGGCTGGAGAAGTCGGAGTTGCCTGAATGTTTTCATGGGCTAAATCGGTTTGTTAATGCGGTGAGAGAGTGTGTTTCTGGTGGAGCATTCAAGCGGGAGATGTCCGCGCATATGCGGGCAGCTAATAAGAACTATTCAGGTCTCTTGAGTTACATAGATTCTTTGTTTGCGCGTTATTCTAGAATTTTGGTTTTAAGAGTTGATTTCTCATACGGAAAGGGGAAGCTTGAAGTTGAAGATTATAGCCGGTCGAGTGATAGGTTGGACGCTCTAGGTATTGTTACGAAGCAAATTGTTCAGCATCGAATAGAGCTTATCGACTATCTGAAAAACAAGTGCCCTGATCTGGGGATGGTGGGATACGTATGGAAGCTTGAGTACGGTAGGGAGAAAGGCCATCATTACCACATGATGTTCTTTTTAGATGGGGCGAAGGTGCGGCAGGATATTGTCATTGCGAAGCTGATAGGTGAGTACTGGAATAATGTGATCACTCAGGGGAAGGGCGTTTATTATAACTGCAATGGAAATAAATCGAGGTACAGGCACTGTGGTGTGGGGATGATTCACTACAGTGAGGCGGAAAAGCTGAGCAGTCTTAAAGAGATGGCAGCAATCTACCTTACCAAAGCGGATCGATATGTAAGTGCTTGCATGCCTGGGAACAAAAGAACATTTGGTAAGGGCAACTCTCCAAAGGTTGGCGAGCGATCAGTTGGTCGGCCGAGAGAGCATTAATATCAATCAGAGATGTAATGAGTTGGAGGTTTGGCGATCCTAACGGCAGCGGAGACGATAGGATCATTTTTTATCCAGCGTCTCAATGTCTTTTCGATGCTGCTCAGAGCGGGACGCCTTACGTTGTTTTCTACCATGTATTTTTTTATTTCTGGTAATATTGCTTTGTAAGCATCTAACTCTTGAGTCCAGCCTTCGTGCGGAGCTAGTGTGTTAATAAGGTCGCAAATTTTTTGTTTGGTGGCCAAGTAGTGCTCCTTGCGAGCAAGGCCTCCTTCTGTCGCAACCTCTGATCGTGTTTTGATTGTCTCTTTAAAGTATCGTTGGTCGCCTGAATAAAGCATATGCAGGCCGCAAGATAACATCTTTATTCCTATATCTGCTCCGCGTGTTTGGTAGTAATCTATCGCAATGAATATGCTTGAGTAAGCGTTTTTTATATGTTGGAAGGCAGCGCTTTTTTCCTTTGTTAGAATTGGTTTTAATTTATTTTTTAGTTCCTTGTTGTTGTGTGAGTGTGTATTCGTGCGTTCTACTAATATTTTATCAAGATTGATTTTGTTTTCGTTCGAAATGGTTCTACGAAGCATCATGTATCGCTTTATTACTATTTCAAACACTTCATTTGCTGCGCTCTCTATGTTAAGGAGGACTAGGTGTTTGTATTCGGGGTAGTCTGCTAGGTTTGGTAGGAAGGGTTTTTCTTTGGGGGGAGATTGCTCGATTATGAGCTCTAGTTTGGTTTTTTGGGTTGCAGTCCAATTATCGAAGTCTACAGAGATCTCTATGGAGAAGTGACTTTTTATTTTGGGGTCATTACTTGTGCGTGTGGTAACTCTTAATTTGTTGCGTTGAATCTGCAAAATTTCATCGTCCTTGAATCGGTCGTTGAGGCAGCTCCTTCGAAGGAACTGCTTATGTTTTTAAACTGAATTAGTTGCTTGGGTGTTCTCAGTCAGCGGCTTGCATATGAATTTAGCCCAATCTGTCATGAGTGCCCGTCGCTTGTCGAGGAAATCGGAGCGAGAGTACGCCCCTTCAGTTTGGTCGCGTTCGTCATGTGCGAGTGCCATTTCACAAACCTCTCGTGGGTAGTGTGTGCATTCACCCGCCCAGTCACGAAATGAAGAGCGAAAGCCATGTCGAGTAATGTGTTCATACTTCATGCTGTGCAGAAGCGTGCGTATGGCATTTGTGTGCATCACTCCTGACTTCCCTTGGCCTGGGAACAGATAGGGGCTTCCTTCAGCTCGCGGGATACCTCGCACCAGCCTTATGACCTCATTGGCAAGCGGGACGACAAAGGCCACGCGCATTTTCATGCGTTCATCCGGCAGAGACCAATTGCCAGCTTCCAAATCAAACTCATCCCAACGAGCAAACCTCACCATGTGGGCACGTGCGCTGGTCATGATCAGCAGTTGAGCGGCCAAGGAGGCGGGTGTGGCGTTCGCGCTGAGTTTGCCCATTAGGGCTGGCACGTCCTGCCAGCGCAACGCTTCAAAGTGCTCGCGTTTTCGAGCCTTCTTCTTTTCAGCACGACTCAGAAGGTTGTCCAGATGTCCGCGCCAGCGAGCAGGGTTTTCGCCCTCTCGTAAATTGCGTGCCTTGGCTGCGTCCAGAACCTGTTCAATTTGCCCGCGTACCTCGTCGGCAGTTCTGGTTTTGGTGGCCCAGATAGGTTGCAGCACCTTGAGCACCTGAGGAGTACCGATCTCCTCGGCTGACAGCTTGCCGATATGGTTAAACGCATACAGCTCCAGCTTCCGTAGCCAGCCTTTACGCCACTTATCTGACCAGGTGCCTCCGTGTGCCTCGCAGTATTCCTTCGCGAGTGTCTCGAACTTCAGCTGTTTCGCTTCGCTAGTACGTTGTGCTTCACGTTGGGCCGCGCGTTCGATGTCGCGAGCGGCTAGAGGATCTATACCGTCGCTCAATTGGCTGCGTTTGGCGCTGGCGTCCTGTCTTGCTTTCTTTAGACCTACTTCAGGGAATGAGCCCAAGCCCATCTCCCTACGGCGCCCCGCCAGTTGAAAGCGAAGTAGCCAGGATTTACGCCCGGTAGGTTTGACGACCAAGCGAAGCCCATCACCATCTTCATAGGTGCCGGGTTCGGTCAGGTTTTCGACTTGTTTCGGATTCAGCTTACCCATTGGATTCCCCTGTCGTCCCTTTGTCCCCCCACCTGTCCCCCCACTTCATCGTCGGATGAGGTCAAATGGCGTTGAACGCCATCGGACAGGGGAATGCCTGAAACCCCCGGAATAGCTAAGCTATCAGGAAGATTCTTGGATGGGATAGGATTATTTCGGACAATTAAAAAGCCGGCTTGTGGCCGGCTTCTCGGGGACTGGCTTGGCCTATTTTTGGTAAGCCTTGCCAGCCTTCAAAACGTACATCCGGATCTGCGTCCGGCTGTGGGACTTGGTCAGACGTTGGTCTGCCGCGTCGGGCGCTGTCTGAGCCGCGGGGCGGGTCGATGCGCAAATGTGGGGCGCAGGATACTGAGTTTTGCTGTGGATTCCCAGTCTGAAGTGCGGTTTAGAGCGACTTCTGCGTCAGAAATCCGGGATTTGTACCGAATGTCCGGGCCGCTTCGTGAGCTGGCTCGCTCCCACAGGGTTCAGTGCAAACTCGAAAAACTGCATCAAGTCAGAGAAACGGCACCACCGGCCGCCGCTTGCTCACGGTCGACCACCAGAATACCCAGCCCAATATATGAATTCTTTGCTCCTCGATCTGCGCCGGGCGGAACACTTCGTCCGGGTATTCGGCGCTGTTGTGGCTGCGCAGGCGCAGGCCGTTGCCAGGCATACGGTGCAGGTATTTGATGCGCAGCATGCCGTCGTGTTCGATGGCATAGATCTCGCCGTCCACCACTTGAGTCAGGCCGCGGTCGATGGCGACGATGGAGCCGTCTTCGATGCGTTCGGCCATGCTGTTGCCGATCATGTGCGCACAGATAGCGTCGGCGGGGCGGATTTCCAGTTGATCAAGGGGCGCGCGCAGCAGCCGGATGGAGAGATCCGTATCCTGAATGACGTGGGTTTTGTCGGAGCCGTTGCTCAGTGGTGTTTCTTTGAAGAAGGCAAGTTCGATGTCGTTGGGATGGATGAATCGATAGGCGCCTTGGGGGTCGTGGGCATCAAAGCTGTCGCCATTGCTGGCAGGCTGATTCAGGCTTGGCGCTTCTTTTGTGCCTTCGCCGGTTTTCAGCCATTCGCTGTTGACGGACAGCAGGCGTGAGACTTCTTCCATGCGATACGCCGGGACGCCCCGGGTGTACCAGTTGTGGACATTTTGGGCTTCCGTGCCCCAGAACTTTGCGAAACCCGTCGTGGAGATGTTCGCTGCTTCCAGGAGTGCCTTGAATCTTGGACCGCTAGTGTTCTTTCTCATAAACACGGAGTCTACGGCCGTGCCAGAGCGGTTTGAATAAACCGGGCGTTCAAAAACGGACTGAATTTTGCGACGGGATGTAAGACGTTCTTGTGGGAAATTACACAAGATAAAACTTTTCTGTAGTCCGTCATAAACACTCTGTTTAAGGCGGCTTTTCCCGAGCACAAAAAACCCCGGATCAACCGGGGTTTTCTTCAAGCATCACGCGTAGCGCAGGTGCTTAGCCTTTGTAGGCGGCAACCGACTTGGTGATCGCTTCGCGGGCGGCGTCTGCACCGGCCCAGCCTTCGATCTTGACCCATTTGCCTTTTTCGAGATCTTTGTAGTTCGCGAAGAAGTGCTCGATCTGCTGGATCAGCAGTGGCGGCAGGTCGGTGTATTCCTTCACGTCGACGTACAGCTGGGACAGCTTGTCGTGTGGGACTGCGATGACTTTGGCATCGCCACCGCCGTCGTCGGTCATGTTCAGGATGCCGACTGGACGCGCGCGGATCACCGAGCCTGGAGCAACCGGGTAAGGGGTCACAACCAGCACGTCGAGGGGATCACCGTCGTCTGCCAGGGTGTTCGGGATGTAACCGTAGTTGGCCGGGTAGAACATTGGGGTGGCCATGAAACGGTCAACGAACAGGCAATCGCTGTCTTTGTCGATTTCGTATTTGATCGGCGCGTGGTTGGCCGGGATCTCGATCGCGACGTAGATGTCGTTCGGCAGGTCTTTGCCAGCCGGAATCTTGCTGTAGCTCATTGGGCGTTGCCCCCGTAGTTGACCAAAAACACTTGGCCGGATTGACCAAAAAGTGGCGGCGATTATAGGCATATTCTGCCGTCGACGCCATGTACCGAAAGTCGTGCAGAGCTTAGTCGTGCGCCTGATAGACCGGGTCTGTGGCCTGAAGTTGCCGCAACCGGCTCAACGGATCCTGACGGTAGAAAAGCTGCAACTGCGCATACACCTGTGGATAAGCCTCATGCAGCAGATCCGGGGCGCTGAAGAAGTATTCGCTGGTGACCGCAAAGAATTCCGCCGGGTTCTCGGCGGCGTAGGGATCGATGGCGGTTTCGGCGTCCGGGTCATGGTCGAGCTGGCGGTTGAGGTCGTCGTAGGCGTGTTGCATCACCTCGGCCCAGTCGCTGACGCGCATGTCGGTGTGCAGCGGCGGCAGGCCGTTGGCGTCGCCGTTGAGCATGTCGAGTTTGTGCGCCAGTTCGTGGATCACGAGGTTATAGCCTTCCCAGCCACCACTGGCCATCACGCCGGGCCAGGCGAGGATGATCGGCCCCTGCTGCCAGGCTTCGCCGCTGTGCTCGCCGTCCCACTCGTGCTCGACACCGCTGGCGTCACGATGACGTTGCGGGCTGAGAAAGTCGTCGGGGTAGAGCACGATCTCGTGGAAACCCTGATACCAATTCAGATCGCCGAGTTGCATCAGCGGCAGTTGCGCCTGGGCCGCGAGCAACAGGCGTTGTTCCTGGTGCAGGTCGACGCCGGGCAGGGCGCTCAGGTGTTTGTCTTCGAGGAAAAGAACGCAGGCTTCGCGTAGCCACTGGTCTTCGGCAGCGCTGATGCCGTCGAGAAAACTAAGGTGATGGCGCACCCGTTGCCACATGTCGTCGGCGATCGGGTGCTTCGCCAGAATGCGCCGGCGACGCCAGGCGCTCAACGACCACATCGGCTTAGTGCGATTGGGCTTTGGTGCCGCCGAAGCGGCTGCGAACCACACCGATAATCATCGGTACCAGCGACAGCAGAATGATGCCGACGACCAGCAACGACAGGTTTTTCTTGATGAACGGCACGTTGCCGAAGAAGTAACCCAGCGTCACCAGACCGCCAACCCACAACACCGTACCGAACACGCTGAAACCGAAAAAGCGCGGGTAGGGCATCTTTGCTACACCAGCGACGAAGGGTGCAAAGGTGCGGATGATCGGCAGAAAGCGCGCCAGAGTCACGGTTTTGCCACCGTGCTTGTCGTAGAAGTCGTGAGTCTGTTGCAGGTAATCGCGACGGAAGATTTTCGAGTTCGGGTTGCTGAACAGCTTCTCCCCGGCCGTTCGTCCGATCACGTAGTTGGTGCTGTCGCCGAGTATGGCCGCGAGCATCAGCAGACCACCCAACAGCACCGGATCCATTCCACCGCCAGCGGCAACGGCACCGGCAATGAACAGCAGCGAATCACCCGGCAGGAATGGCATTACCACCAGACCGGTTTCACAGAAAATCACCAGAAACAGGATGGCGTAGATCCATGGCCCATAGTTGTTCACCAGCAAATCGAGGTAAACGTCGAGATGCAGGATAAGGTCGAGCGGGTTGAAATCCATGGAGGCACCTGTATGGCGGCCCGACTCGGCAGGCCTGTGCGGATGACTTCGTGTAAGCCTACAGCGGGGTGTAGTTTTTCTTACAAGCCGGAAAGCTCGGGATTATACGGTCTGAAAGATGAAAAGCGCGTTGCTTTTGTAGCGAGGGATGTCGGGCTGTGAATAATTGTCAGCATGCACCCGGCATGTCTGAGGGAGCAGGCTCCCCCATCACACGTTGCGTTTGCAATCAAAGCTCTTCGCTGATCGGCAGCACGTAGTTCTTGAACTCGGTGTCCTCCTTGAACCCGATGGATTCATAGGTTTTCTGCGCGACTTCATTGTTGCTGCTGGTGGAGACGCGCATGCGCACGGCCTGGGTTTCCTTGGCCATTTTTTTTGCAGTGCGGATCAGGTTGTCGGCGACCAGTTGGCGGCGGGCGTCTTCGGCGACATAGATGTCGTTGAGGATCCACACGCGTTTGAGTGACAGCGAGGAGAAGCTCGGATAGAGCTGACAAAAACCCATCAGCTTCTTGTCGTCATCATCGGCCAGGGCCAGATAGATCACCGATTCCTTGCGGCGCAGGCGTTTTTCGAGGAACGCGCGGGAGGAGTCGGGGTAAGGCAGGGAACCGTAGAACTCGCGATATTTGACGAACAACGGAGTCAGTAAATCCAGATGTTCGAGGGTCGCTTGAATAATCCGCATGATAGGTCTCGTCTTCAAGTGGCTGTCTTCAACTGCTCTGACGGCGATGGGAAACCCGTGCGGCCGTGCATCGATCCTGCCTGAAACCTGCGCAGAAACGCAATGCGGAAACGGTTCAGGTAGGGGGCGGGCTGAGTAGGAAGTTTCCTTTCATGTCCGCACCGGCGTCCGACTCCAGCGTCTGAACCTGTGCTTCGTCCTTCAGATTCACGCCCGACAGCTGTCTGCGGCAAGCTTCCCGCATCAAGTACAGCAAGCGGTGCGCCGCCATGCCGTAGCTCAAGCCTTCTAGCCTTACATTGGAAATGCAGTTGCGGTAGGCGTCGGTCAGGCCGATCTTTGGATTGTAGGTGAAATATAAACCGAGGCTGTCTGGCGAGCTGAGGCCCGGGCGCTCGCCGATCAGCATTACCAGCATTTTTGCGCCGAGCAACTGGCCGATTTCATCACCGACGGCGACCCGACCCTGTTCCACCAGCACCACAGGGGCAAGCGACCAACCGTCGGCAGTCATCTGCTCCTCCAGTCGGGTCAGAAACGGCAAGGTATGCCGATGCACCGCCAGCGCCGACAGGCCGTCGGCCACGACAATCGCCAGATCGACACCACCGGGGTGCGCCGCAGCGTAGTCACGCAAGGCCTGTGCTGATTCATCGCTGAGTTTGCGGCCCAGATCCGGGCGTTGCAGATAGCTGTTGCGATCCACTGCCGCGCTGTGCAGCAACAAGGATTTGCACCCGCGCTCGCTCAGTTGCGCGCTGAGCCCAGCGTGATCGAACGGCAAGTGCACGGCATCCCGTGCCTGCGCGTGGGCAAACTGGAAATCCAGTTGTGCGCTGGTCGGCAAACTGGTGCCGGTGCGGCCTAGGGCGATCCGCGCCGGGGTCAGGCGGCGCAGTTGCAGCCAAGGGTTTTGCAGGTCCACGGGCGGTTTTTCCATGTGACTCATCCCAGTTGCGCCAGTGCCTGGCGGAAGGCCGGCGGCAAGTTGTTGCCAAAGCGAACCTTGCCGTCCGCTTGCGTGAAGATGCCCATGTGGGCCAGCCATTGCTCGAACTCCGGCGCCGGTTTCAGGCCCAGGGTCTGCCGGGCGTAGAGCGCGTCGTGGAACGACGTGGTCTGGTAATTGAGCATGATGTCGTCGGAACCGGGGATGCCCATGATGAAGTTGATCCCGGCGACCCCGAGCAACGTCAGCAGGGTGTCCATGTCGTCCTGATCGGCTTCGGCGTGGTTGGTGTAGCAGATATCGCAGCCCATCGGCACGCCGAGCAATTTGCCGCAGAAGTGGTCTTCGAGGCCGGCGCGGATGATCTGTTTGCCGTTGTAGAGATATTCCGGGCCGATAAATCCTACAACCGTGTTCACCAGAAACGGCTTGAAGTGTCGCGCTACCGCGTAGGCTCGGGTCTCGCAGGTCTGTTGGTCGACGCCGTGGTGGGCGTTGGCCGACAGCGCGCTGCCCTGACCCGTCTCGAAATACATCAGGTTCTGCCCGAGAGTGCCGCGATTCAGGCTCAGGCCGGCGTCATAGCCTTCCTGCAACACGTTCAGGTTGATGCCGAAACTGGCGTTGGCCGCTTCGGTGCCGGCAATCGACTGGAACACGAGGTCCAGCGGCACGCCACGATTGATCGCCTCGATAGAGGTGGTGACGTGAGTCAGCACGCAGGCCTGAGTCGGGATGTCGTAGCGCTGGATGATCGCGTCGAGCATCTCCAGCATCGCGCAGATCGAGGCGATGCTGTCGGTGGCCGGGTTGATGCCGATCATCGCGTCGCCATTGCCGTAGAGCAGACCGTCGAGAATGCTCGCGGCGATGCCGGATGGCTCGTCGGTCGGGTGATTGGGTTGCAGGCGCGTGGAGAGACGCCCGCGCAGGCCGAGGGTGCCGCGAAACTTGGTTACCACGCGAATCTTTTGCGCCACCAGCACCAGATCCTGCACGCGCATGATCTTCGATACGGCGGCGACCATTTCCGGGGTCAGGCCGGGGGCGAGGTTGCGCAGGCTGGTTTCATCGGCGGCGTCGCTGAGCAGCCAGTCGCGGAAACCACCGACGGTAAGGTGGCTGACGACCGCGAAGGCCTGCTTGTCGTGGGTGTCGATGATCAGTCGGGTGACTTCATCGGACTCATAAGGAATCAGCGCCTCTTGCAGGAAATGCCTGAGCGGGATGTCGGCCAGGGCCATTTGTGCGGCCACGCGCTCGCCGTCATTGAGCGCGGCGACGCCGGCGAGGAAATCCCCGGAGCGCGCCGGGCTGGCCTTGGCCATGACGTCCTTGAGGCTGTCGAAGCGATAGGTCTGGGCGCCGACGGAATGGGCGAATGCGGCCATGGGGCGGTGTCCTCCAGTAATTGCTGCAATCTGCTTTTGTGTAGGAGTGAGCCTGCTCGCGATGCAGGCAACTCGGTGCAACAGTCATACCGCGCTGGTGCCATCGCGAGCAGGCTCACTCCTACAGGGTATTGTGTGCACCTCTATATAGCGGGCACCGGGTGAAAGGCCCGGTGCCGGTGCAACTAGATACCTTCGAGCATAGCGTCTGCCGGCGCTTCGGAGCGTTGCTTGGCGGTCAGCTGGAAGTACAGATAGCCGGCGGCCATGAATCCGAGGAACACACAACCGATCAGCGTGTTGAACCACGCCATCGCGATCAGGCACACCACCGCCAGAAACAGCGCGATGGCCGGCACGATCGGGTAGCCCGGTGCGCGGAAGGTCCGTTCCAGGTTCGGTTCGGTCTTACGCAGCCTGAACAGGCTGAGCATGCTGATGATGTACATCACGATCGCGCCGAACACCGACATGGTGATCATCGCGGCGGTCAGGGTCATGCCTTGCAGATTGACCAGCCCGTCGCTGTAAATCGCCGCGATGCCGATCACGCCACCGGCCAGAATCGCCCGATGCGGGGTCTGGAAGCGCGACAGTTTGGCCAGGCCTTTCGGCAGATAACCGGCGCGGGCGAGGGCGAAGAACTGACGCGAGTAACCGAGGATGATCCCGTGGAAACTCGCCACCAGGCCGAACAGGCCGATCCACACCAGCATGTGCATCCACGTCGAGTTATTGCCGACCACGGCTTTCATCGCCTGCGGCAGCGGGTCGTTGATGTTCGACAGTTGGCGCCAGTCGCCGACGCCGCCAGCCATGACCATCACACCGATGGCGAGGAACACCAAGGTCAGAATGCCGCTGACGTAGGCTTTGGGAATTGTCCGTTTCGGGTCTTTGGCTTCTTCGGCGGCCATGGCAGCACCCTCGATGGCGAGGAAGAACCAGATCGCAAACGGTATCGCTGCGAAGATCCCGGGGATCGAACCCATGGTGAATTCATTCGAGCCCGACCAGCCGTTGAGCACGAAATTGCTGAAGCTGAAGCCCGGCGCGACCACGCCCATGAACACCAGCAACTCGGCAACGGCGAGCACGGTGACCACCAGTTCGAAAGTCGCGGCGATGCTGACACCAAGGATGTTCAGGGTCATGAACACGAAATACGCGCCGACGGCGGCGATCTTCGGATCAAGCTCCGGGTATTGCACATTCAGATAGGCGCCGATGGCCATGGCAATTGCCGGGGGCGCAAAGACAAATTCGATCAGCGTGGCGATGCCGGCGATCAATCCGCCTTTTTCGCCGAATGCCCGACGGCTGTAGGCAAACGGCCCGCCCGCGTGTGGGATGGCGGTGGTTAATTCGGTAAAGCTGAAGATGAAGCAGGTGTACATGGTCGCGACCATCAATGCCGTGACCAGAAACCCGAGCGTGCCGGCGGTGCCCCAGCCGTAACTCCAGCCGAAGTATTCGCCGGAAATCACCAGGCCGACGGCAATGCCCCACAGATGCAGGGTGCCGAGTGTGGGTTTGAGCTGTGTGGTGGAAGTCATAAGTCCTCTCTGTTTTTTATTGTTTGATCTGTTGGACTTTCGGGTGCAGTGGTTGGGTGGATGAGTGCTGTTCACGCAGCGGCAGTTGTCACGCAAAACCTGAATGACGGGTACGCAAGGGCCGTGCCAGAGCGGCCAGGTCATTGTGTGTTGTGTCATTGAGGACGCCTTCGCGAGCAAGCTCGCTCCCACAGTGGATTTGTGGTGAGCCTGTATATATGGGGCGACACAACTCCCCTTGTGGGAGCGAGCCTGCTCGCGAAAGCGGTTGAGCGGGCGACACAGAAGTATCTGAGTCGCCCGAAGGTTTTAGAAGAAGCCCAACGGATTGATGTCGTAGCTCACCAGCAGGTTTTTCGTCTGCTGATAGTGATCGAGCATCATCTTGTGGGTTTCACGGCCCACGCCAGACTTCTTGTACCCGCCAAACGCGGCATGCGCCGGGTAGAGGTGGTAGCAGTTGGTCCACACGCGACCAGCCTTGATCGCCCGGCCCATGCGGTAGGCGCGGTTGATGTCGCGGGTCCACAGACCGGCGCCGAGGCCGAACTCGGTGTCGTTGGCAATGGCCAGGGCTTCAGCTTCGTCCTTGAACGTGGTGATGCTCACCACCGGGCCAAAGATTTCTTCCTGGAACACGCGCATCTTGTTGGTGCCCTTGAGCAGGGTCGGCTGGATGTAATAACCGGTCGACAGATTGCCTTCGAGTTTTTCCACCTTGCCGCCAGTCAGCAACTCGGCGCCTTCGCCCTTGGCAATTTCCAGGTACGAAAGAATCTTGTCGAATTGCTGCTCGGACGCCTGCGCGCCGACCATGGTGTCGGTGTCCAGCGGATCGCCGCGCTTGATTTGCAGGACTTTCTTCATGACGACAGCCATGAACTCGTCGTAGATCGATTCCTGCACGAGCGCGCGGGAAGGGCAGGTGCAGACTTCGCCCTGGTTGAAGAACGCCAGCACCAGACCTTCAGCGGCTTTCTCAATGAACGTCGGCTCGGCCTGCATGATGTCTTCGAAGAAGATGTTCGGCGATTTGCCGCCCAGTTCCACGGTCGATGGAATGATGTTTTCGGCCGCGCACTTCATGATGTGCGAGCCAACCGGAGTCGAGCCGGTGAAGGCGATCTTGGCGATGCGTTTGCTGGTCGCCAGCGCTTCGCCGGCCTCTTTGCCGTAACCCTGAACAATGTTCAGTACGCCCGGCGGCAGCAGGTCGCCGATCAGTTCCAGCAGCACGGTGATGCCCAGCGGCGTTTGTTCGGCAGGCTTGAGCACCACGCAGTTGCCGGCAGCCAACGCTGGCGCAAGTTTCCACGCGGCCATCAGGATCGGGAAGTTCCACGGGATGATCTGGCCGACCACGCCCAGCGGTTCATGAATGTGATAGGCCACGGTGTTGCCGTCGATTTCGGCAGCGCTGCCTTCCTGGGCACGCAGGCAGCCAGCGAAGTAGCGGAAATGGTCGGCAGCCAGCGGGATGTCGGCGTTGAGGGTTTCGCGGATGGCTTTGCCGTTGTCCCAGGTTTCGGTGATCGCTAGCAGTTCGAGATTCTGTTCGATGCGGTCGGCGATTTTCAGCAGGATCAGCGAGCGCGCCTGCACGGAGGTCGCGCCCCATGCGTCGGCAGCGGCATGGGCGGCGTCCAGTGCCTTGTCGATGTCTTCGGCACTGGAGCGGGGAAATTCGGCAATCGGTTGGCCATTCACTGGCGAGGTATTGGTGAAGTACTGACCTTTGACAGGCGCGACGAACTCGCCGCCGATGTAGTTACCGTACTTGGCTTTGAACGAGACTTTGGCGCCTTCAGTACCGGGGTGAGCGTAACGCATGATGATGTTCTCCTTGGCTTTGTACTTATTAGAGAAACGCGCAAGTGCGCTTGCCATAAGCGTAGAGCAAAGGTCGGGCCACTGCCGTTCAGGGCAGGTAAATCAAGGGCTTGGCAGGTTTATGTCGGACGAGTGGATTGTGCCTGTGACGGTTTCGGTACAGGTCGGGTGACAGTTTGTACCGCTTTCGGCACAGCTGATGACCGGGCAGTCTTGCCAGCATTGCAATGCGTCGATGGCTGGAGGATGCTGGGCATCACCTCAGCATTCGGCCGTCGAGCCTCGGGGAGAACAATAAGAAATGCACGACAACCATTTGAGCCGCCATGCCCAACAGGTTCTCACCGCTACCCAGGGCAAACCGCACCTGCACGGGCCCGGTGCCGATCCGTCGATTGCCCGTTCGTGGCTGCGCTGTCTGGAGGACTATCACCTCGACCCCGCGCTGAGCATGGCGCCAACCGTGCTCGAACACGGCCGGGTACTGGAAAGCCGCGAGCGTCTGCAACAGGTATTGCAGATCGCCGGCAATGAAATGAGCAGCCTGCATCAACAGCTCTCTGGCGCTGGCCATGCGGTGCTGTTGACTGACGCGCGCGGGGTGATCCTCAACTGTGTCACCGCGCCGGCCGAACGCAAGATCTTCGAACGCGCCGGGCTCTGGCTGGGTGCTGACTGGAGCGAGGCCTGCGAAGGTACCAACGGCATCGGCACCTGCCTGGTCGAACGTCAGGCGCTGACCATCCATCAAGACGAACACTTTCGCGGTCGCCACACCGGCCTGACCTGTTCGGCGAGCCCGGTGTTCGACCCGCATGGCGAACTGCTGGCGGTGCTCGACGTGTCCTCGGCGCGCCACGACGTTTCGCGGCAGAGCCAGTTCCACACCATGGCGCTGGTCAATCTGTCGGCGAAGATGATCGAGAGTTGTTACTTCCTGCGCTGTTTCGATAACCAATGGTTGCTGCGCTTTCATTTGCAGGCCGAGTCCGTCGGGCTGTTCAGCGAAGGCTTGCTGGCGTTTGACGGGGAAGGGCGGATCAGTGCGGTGAATCAGAGTGCACTGAATTTGCTCGGGCATATTCGCGGTGGTTTGCTGGGTAAACCGGTGGAGGCGCTTTTCGATTGTTCACTGGATGAATTGCTTGGCCGCGCGAGTGCCAATGCCAGCGCCAGTTGGCCGTTGCGCACCCGTGACGGGAGACATTTGTTTGCCGTGCTGCGCGGTGAGTCGCGCAAGCCTCTACCTTTTGTATCGACGCCAGTCGTGGCTGAGGCCCCGCGCCTTTCGGGCATATGCCTCGGTGATGAAACGTTGCAGGCAGATTTTCGCAAAGCCCTGCGCGTGTTCGAGCGTGATGTGCCGCTGCTGATCAACGGCGAAACCGGCTCCGGTAAAGAAGCTTTCGCCAAGGCTGTGCACCAGGCCAGTCAACGCTCCGCCAAATCCTTCGTCGCGCTCAACTGCGCGGCCATTCCTGAGAGCCTGATTGAAAGCGAACTGTTCGGCTATCGCGGCGGCAGCTTCACCGGCGCGCGCAAGGACGGCATGCGCGGCAAGCTGCAGCAGGCCGATGGCGGGACGTTGTTCCTCGATGAAATCGGCGACATGCCGCTGGCCTTGCAGACTCGGCTGTTGCGAGTTCTGGAGGATCGTCAGGTGGTGCCGATCGGCGGCGAGCCGGAGTCGGTCAACGTGCGGATCATCAGTGCCACCCACCGCAATCTGCTGGAGCGGGTCGCGGATGGCAGCTTTCGCGAGGATTTGTATTACCGGCTCAATGGGCTGGAAGTAGCGTTGCCGGCGTTGCGTGAGCGTAGTGACAAGTCGCAGTTGCTGGATTTCCTGCTGGCCGAGGAGGCGGGCGGTGAAACGATAGTGATCGACGAGGCGGCGCGTCAGGCTTTGCTGGCGTTCAACTGGCCGGGGAATGTGCGGCAGTTGCGCAATGTCCTGCGCACGTTGGCGGCGTTGTGTGATGAGGGGCGGATCGGGGTGGAGGATTTGCCGGTGATGATTCGGCAGGGGCGGGTGCCGATTTTTCAGCCTGATTCATCTGAACATCCACTGGAAGACGCCGAGCGGATTGCGCTGCTTAAAACGCTGGAGCAGACGCGGTGGCACATGACGCATACGGCGGAACAGCTTGGGGTCAGCCGTAATACGCTCTATAGAAAACTGCGTAAGCATGGCATTGAGCGGCGAGTCAGTTAGAAGGCCCTCACCCTAGCCCTCTCCCAGGGGGAGAGGGGACTGACCGGGTCGCTCACTGATTTACGCCGACCTGAAATATCGAGCCGAACTCAGAATATAAGAGCAGCACAGATCGGCTCCCTCTCCCTCGGGAGAGGGCTGGGGTGAGGGGCCGCAATCTACAGTCGAGCCAAAATGCCAGGCCCACCCACCCCGCCCCTCACCTAAAGAGTGCGATTTCCCCCTCCCTACGCTAACCTGCGGCCATGTTTTACGAGGTCGACTATGCACATTCATATTCTGGGTATCTGCGGGACTTTCATGGGCTCGATGGCGGTGTTGGCCAAAGAGCTGGGCCATCACGTGACCGGTTCCGACGCCAACGTCTATCCGCCGATGAGCACACAGCTTGAAGCCCAGGGCATTCAGCTGACGCAGGGCTATGACCCGGCGCAACTCGATCCGGCGCCGGATCTGGTGGTGATCGGCAACGCCATGTCCCGCGGCAATCCGGCGGTGGAATATGTCCTGAACAAAGGCCTGCCGTACGTCTCCGGCCCGCAGTGGCTGGCTGACCATGTGCTGCAAGGGCGCTGGGTGCTGGCGGTTGCCGGCACTCACGGCAAAACCACCACCAGCAGCATGCTCGCCTGGGTGCTGGAACATGCTGGCATGAGCCCGGGCTTCCTGATTGGTGGCGTGCCGCAGAATTTCTCGGTGTCGGCGCGACTGGGCGGTACGCCGTTCTTCGTGATCGAGGCCGACGAATACGACAGCGCTTTCTTCGACAAACGCTCGAAATTCGTTCACTACCGTCCGCGCACCGCGATCCTCAACAACCTTGAGTTCGATCATGCTGACATCTTCCCGGATCTGCCGGCGATCGAGCGGCAATTCCACCACTTGGTACGCACCATTCCGAGCGAAGGCCTGGTCATCCATCCGACCACCGAACCGGCTTTGCAGCGTGTGATCGAAATGGGCTGCTGGACCCCGGTGCAGACCACCGGTGCTGGCGGCCAATGGCAGGTCAAACTGTTGAGCGAAGATGGTTCGGCGTTCGAAGTGATGTTCGAAGGCGTGTCGCAAGGCACCGTCGAGTGGGAGCTGACCGGTCAGCACAACGTCGCCAACGCCTTGGCCGCTCTGGCGGCTGCGCGTCATGTGGGTGTGGTGCCGTCGATGGGCATCGCCGGGCTGAGCGCGTTCAAAAACGTCAAACGCCGCATGGAGAAAGTCGCCGAGGTGCGTGGCATCACCATCTACGACGACTTCGCCCACCACCCGACCGCCATCGCCACCACCCTCGACGGTTTGCGCAAACGCATCGGTGACGCACCGCTGATCGCCATCATCGAACCGCGCTCCAACTCGATGAAGCTCGGCGCACACCGTGACGGTTTGCCGGATAGCGTGGTCGATGCCGATCAGGTGATCTGGTACGCCCCGGCCAACCTCGGCTGGGACCTGGCCGGCACTGCGGCGCTGTGCACGGTGCCGTCGATTGTCAGCGATTCGCTGGAAGGCATCATCGAACGCGTGAAGAGCCAGGCTCAACCCGGCACTCACGTAGTGATCATGAGCAACGGCGGCTTCGGCGGCCTGCACGGCAAACTCGCCGAGGCGCTGCAATGAACACTCGTTTTGAGAGCAATGGCCCGGAACGCATCACCCTGGCGATGACCGGCGCCTCCGGCGCGCAGTATGGTTTGCGCCTGCTCGACTGTCTGGTACGTGAAGATCGCGAAGTGCACTTTCTGATCTCCAAGGCTGCGCAATTGGTGATGGCGACCGAGACCGATGTCACGCTGCCACCCAAACCGCAGATGATGCAGGCCTTCCTCACCGAATACACCGGGGCTGCCGCCGGGCAGATTCGCGTGTACGGCAAGGAAGACTGGATGTCGCCGGTGGCCTCCGGGTCTGGCGCTCCGGCGGCAATGGTCGTGGTGCCGTGCTCAACGGGCACGCTATCGGCCATTGCCACGGGTGCCTGCAACAACCTGATCGAACGCGCGGCCGATGTGACATTGAAAGAGCGTCGTCAGTTGATTTTGGTACCGCGTGAGGCGCCGTATTCGAGCATTCATCTGGAGCACATGCTCAAGCTGTCGAACATGGGCGTGACCATTTTGCCGGCGTCGCCGGGTTTCTATCATCAGCCGCAGACCATCGATGATTTGATCGATTTTGTCGTGGCGCGGATTCTCAATCTGCTGGGCATTCCGCAGGACATGCTGCCGCGTTGGGGTGAGCATCATTTGAGCAGCGATGAATAAGCTGCTGGTGATTGGGCTGGTGATGTTGCTGACCGGGTGCGCCACGGCACGCACGCTGGATGCGGCGAAACCGGGGGCACCAGTGG
Source organism: Pseudomonas crudilactis (assembly GCF_013433315.1). Lineage (GTDB taxonomy): Bacteria > Pseudomonadota > Gammaproteobacteria > Pseudomonadales > Pseudomonadaceae > Aquipseudomonas > Aquipseudomonas crudilactis. Next base: position 53,598 of record NZ_WXVV01000005.1, read on the forward strand.
TGTACTCCGGAACGCGGCTGGATTTGTATGCATTGAATGGTGGGTGTTGCGCGATGGATCGCTTCGGGGCTGAAGCGCCGAGTTATCCGGGGCTGGATCTGCCGGCGAGTGCGTTGCTCGATACGCTGTTGTTGCCGTTGTCATTGCTCACGGTGATTGGCGTGGGTTTTCAGGCGACTGGCGGATTATAGGGGACCGCTACGCACTCCATCGCGAGCAGGCTCGCTCCCACAAGTGGACGCGGTGCAAATGTGGGAGCGAGCCTGCTCGCGAAAGCTTTCCTCCAGGCGCTATAGATTATTTGCCCAGCTTGCGCAGCTCATCCGACTCGATCACCCGCACCCCATCCTGCTCTTCCAGCGCCAATCGCCACATCGCCCGCGCCAATTGGCACGCTTCGATGCCCCGGTATTTCCCCGGAATCAGCTTCGACAACGGCCCGGCCAGTTGCTCGGCCAGACGCGGTTCAGTCCGTTCACCCAATAACAGCGACGGCCGGCAAATGGTCAATTGCGGCCAGTCCTGCGCACGCAGTGCCTGCTCCATTTCACCTTTGACCCGGTTGTAGAAAACCGACGATTTCGGATCGGCGCCAATCGCGCTGATCACAATCAGATGCCGCGCGCCCATCTCCCGCGCGCGTTTGGCAAACGCCACGACCATGTCCAGATCGACCGCGCGAAACGCCGCTTCGGAGCCGGCCTGCTTGATGGTGGTGCCGAGGCAGCAATAGGCGATATCGACCCGGCCGCTGAGTTGCGGCAGAAACACCTGCGGGTCGCCGACGGGGTTTTCCAGGTGCGGATGTTCGGCCAAAGGTCGACGGGAAGGGGCGAGCACGCGAGAAATCGTTGGCTCGTTGAGCAAACGGTCGAGTAGATGTTCACCGGTCAAACCGGTGGCTCCGGCAAGCAATACGTGCTGAGGCGTCAAGTACATAGTGTCTCTCCCTTGATACTGTTCAGCTTAGTTGCTCTTTATCGCTCCGTCGTTCAATGCAGCACTTTGCAAAGCTTTTCTTGCTTGCTGTTTGCGCAGCAGTTGCCAGTGCGCCAACACGGTTTTCGGCGCCCAGATCTGCGGCTCCGAGGCTTCGAAATTGTCCGCCAGTTCACGCTCGGCGACGGTGGCCTTGGCCAGTTTGAAGGCTTGCTCCAGGTCATCGGTCTGGTTCAGCGCCTGGGCGAAGAGCGCATCACCGAAGTAGGTGAAGTTGGCTTCTTCCGAGCAGCCGAAGGACACCCGATCGGCGCGCGAGGCAGTCATGATCAGCGTGCGTTCGTCCTTCAGCGCCGGGATGAAACCGCCGGAGTAGCACGACGAAATCACGATGATCTTGTCGCGATTCTTTAACGGCGCGAGCACGGCGGCGAGTTCGTCGGCGGGCAGGTCGGCCAGTTCCATGCGCGGCTGGTCGAGCACCAGCTCATGCTCGGCGGTGCCGTGGCTGGTCAGGTAGATGAACAGCAAATCTTCCGGGCCGCTGCGTTCGGCGAGGGTTTGCGCGGCGCGGCGCAGGTTTTCGCGCGTGGCCATCGGCCGGTCGCCGAGGTGGTCGCGGTGGTTGACCAGACGGATCTGGCCGTAAGCGCCGAAGCGCGTATTGAGCATGTTGGCGACGTAGTCGGACTCGCGCAGGAACACACTCTGCTTGCCGTCACCGCCGAGGGTCAGTGTGTATAACTCGACCGCTGGGGTTGAAGCGGGAATGGCAGTCAGGGCTTCATCAAGCAGACGGCCCTGAGCGAGCAAACCAAGCTCGAGCGTATCGGGCAGCAACTTGCCATCGGCGTCGCGCACGCGCTGGCCGTTGATCCAGCTGCCGCTCATGACGCTGCCATCGGTGAGCACCAGAGTGCCACGCCCGGCGTAGCTGTCGTTGTCGAAGCCGCCGATATAGAAGCTGCCGTCAGACAGGTTCAAGCGGCCCTGACCGCTGAAGCGCCAATCACTGAACGTCCCGATGTAATGGCTGCCGTCGGCGCCGATCAGTTCGCCTTTGCCGGTCAGCGCGCCTTCCTTGAACTGGCCGAGCCAGACATCGCCGTCAGCGTTTTCGTAGCGGCCCTTGCCGTGCAATTGATTGTTCTTGAAGCCGCCGACATAGATGTCGCCGTCAGCGCTGTTGAACGTGCCGTTGCCTTCCAGCTGACCATTGACGAAATGCCCGCTGAACGTGTTGCCACTGGAGTCGCCACGCTGACCTTCGCCGTTGGGCTTGCCGTGGGCGAACTGGCCTTGATAGGAACTGCCGTCGTCCATTTCCAGACGGCCGAGGCCGGAATACTGGTCAGCCCTGAATTCGCCCCGGTAGGTCATGGCGTTTTCTTTCAGGGTGCCTTCGCCGTCACGCCGGCCCTGCTTGAAGCCGCCGGTGTAACTGCTGGCGTTGGTGGTCAGGCTGCCCTGACCGTCGAACAGGCCTTGCTGGAACTGGCCGCGATAGACCTCGCCATTGCTGCCATGCCATTCGCCCTGGCCATGCCACTGGCCCTTGTCGAACTGCCCGGCGTACCAGCTGCCATTGGGGTAGTCGACGCGTCCCTGACCTTGCAGCAAGCCATCGACCAGTTCGCCGCGATAGCGTCCGCCATCCGGCAGGCGTGCATCCGGGGGCAGCAGCGATTCGCCGTCGCCGCACGCGGTAAGCATCAGGGTCAAGGCAATGGGGGCGAGGGCAGCGAGTGAGCGCATAGCGGGATCCGGGCAATTAGGCGACCGAGTATGCCGCAGCTATGCGTCGCATATATAGAGACGTGACGCGAAACAGCGTGCGCTGCTTCGCATCCGGAACGATCAGACGAAGCAGAGCGACAGTGGCTCGGCGATATAGGCCGGTTTGTCCGAGCCTTCTATCTCCAGCGTTGCGGTGGCTTTGAGCAGCCACTGCCCGGGTTTTTTCTCGGTCACTTCGCCCAGATCGACCTTCAGGCGGACTTTCGAGTTGACCTTGACCGGCTGGATGAAACGCACGCTGTCCAGGCCGTAGTTGACCACCATCTTCACGCCTTGCGGCAGGATCAGGATGTCTTCCATCAATTTCGGGATCAGCGACAACGACAGGAAACCGTGGGCAATGGTGCTGCCAAATGGCGTTTGCGCGGCTTTGACCGGGTCGACATGAATGAACTGATAATCACCGGTGGCTTCGGCGAACAGGTTGATGCGTTCCTGATCGATGGTGAGCCATTCGGAACGTCCGAGTTCCTTGCCGACATAATCTTTGAGCTCTGCAACGGGAACATAGGGCATTGAGACTCTCCTTGGGTTCATCGGTTTTATAGTTTTTCAGGTGGGGGGATTTGACCTCCCTGCGAACCACTGTAGATCATCATGGCGATTTGCTCTGGTCAACCGACCATGCTTTTGGCGAATGCCGGTCCATAGCGCAGGCGTGCTTATAATGCCGAGCCTCTGCTGGGCGAAAAGTAAGACGGAGATGTCGGATGTTGCTACGTGGCCTGACCCTGCTGGTGCTGTTTCAATTGCTCGGCACGGCGCTTAATCATTTGCTGTTGCCGGTACTGCCGGGGCCGATCATCGGCCTGCTGCTGTTGCTCGTATTCCTGATCGTTCGCGGTGAAGTCGGCGAGCCGCTGAATCTCGCGGCCGGCAGTCTGCTGCGTTATCTGCCGCTGCTGCTGGTGCCGCCGGCGGTGGGGGTGATGGTTTATGCGAGCGACATTGCTGCCGATTTCTGGGCGATTGTCGGCGCACTGGTGCTGTCGCTGATCCTGTCGATGGCCTTCGCCGGGGTGCTGATGCAGCGCCTGGTCAAGCGTCATGCGCACCGCACGGAGGAGTCCTGATGCTCTTCGACTGGCATGGTGCCTGGGCTTCCGTTATCCATCATCCGCTGTTCGGCATCGGTATCACCCTCGGCGCCTATCAGCTGGTGTTGGCGGCGTTCGAGAAAACCCGCTGGATCTTTCTGCAACCGGTGCTGGTCTCCATGCTGTTGGTGATCGGTGTGCTGGTCGGCTGCGGCCTGAGCTACGCCGAATACCGCAAGAGCACCGAGATCCTCAGCATTCTGCTCGGCCCTGCCACTGTGGCGCTGGCGGTGCCGCTGTACCTCAACCTGCGACGTATTCGGCAATTGTTCTGGCCGATTTTTACTACGCTGGTGATAGGCGGGGTTGTGGCAACGGGCATGGGCGTGGCACTGGGCTGGTGGTTCGGTGCTGAGCACATGATCCTGATGACCATGGCGCCGAAATCGGTGACCTCGCCGATTGCCATGTTGGTCGCCGAGCAGATCGGTGGTGTTGCGGCGCTGGCCGCTGTGTTCGTATTGATCACCGGGGTGATTGGCGCGATCTTTGGTCCGACGCTATTGAACCGCCTCGGCGTGCACAGCCCCGAAGCGCGCGGCATGGCACTTGGCATGACCGCCCACGCGGTCGGCACGGCGGTGGCCATGCAGGAAAGTGATGAGTGCGGTGCCTTTGCGGCGCTGGCGATGAGTCTGATGGGCGTGGCCACGGCGGTGTTCCTGCCGTTGGCGGTGTCGATGGTGGTGTAAGGAAATGTCTATGAGTCTGCCGCTTTTCCCGCTGAACACGGTGCTGTTTCCCGGTTGCAATCTCGATTTGCAGATATTCGAGGCGCGCTATCTGGACATGATCGGCCGCTGCATGAAACAGGGCGGCGGCTTTGGCGTCGTGTGCATCCTTGAGGGCCATGAAGTCGGCGCTGCCCCAGAAGGTTTTGCCTTGGTCGGATGTGAGGCGCGCATCACCGATTTCCAGCAGCAGGACAATGGTCTGCTGGGGATTCGGGTGCAGGGCGCTCGACGCTTCAACGTGTTACGCACCGAGGTGCAGCGTGATCAATTGATCATCGCCGATGTCGAGTGGCTGGACGAGGAGCCCGAGCAACCGTTGCAGGACGAAGACGCTGACCTGATGGCGCTGCTCAAGGCATTGGCGGAGCACCCGATGGTGGAGGCGCTGAACATGGGTATCGAAGCGCTGGGGCAGCAGTCTTTGGCCAATCAATTGGCTTATCTGTTGCCTTTCGCTGAAGAAGACAAAATCGACCTGCTACAACTCGATGATCCGCAACAGCGACTCGATGCGATCCAGGCGTTGCTCGATGAGTTGCAGGGCGAATTGTTCGCATAGTGACACTTCGATGGGCCCCCGCCACCTGCCCGCAGTGTTTGGGCTTTTCTTCGGCAAGATTCACTGGCGCTCGTTGTCGGGCCCAATAGTGGTCAGGCTCCGATGTGACGAGGAACATCACATCGGGCGCTTGGCATCAAGCAGCTTCGGTCCGGGTCAAGAGATGCTGGCCGCTGCTATGACCAGGTCTTCGGGTTTGATCCGCAAGGCCGGGTCGCTGTCGATTCCCCAGTAGTCTTTTGTCGAGTTGTAATACAGCGTGCCGTCCAGTTTCGTCGTCACGCCAAGGTTCTGGACAATGATTCTGGCGGCCAGCTCATTGCGTTGCCGGTGCAGGCGAATGTCGGCCAGCAGGCTATCGACGCTCGGATAGCTCTGTGCGTTGATCAGGTAAAGTTGCAGCACTTCAAACAGCAAGGCGACTTCATAGATGTTGCCGGAGCGGGTCACTACGCTCACCGACTCGACCGGCATGTCATCTTCTATGGTCGGCAGCTCGATCAAGGCGCTACCCACCCACAGGCGCTCGGCGTCCAGTTTGATGTCATCGCGGCTGATCGCCTCGGTCATCCGGGCGGTGAACAGATTCCAGGTCGAGGCATTGCTCGTTCTTGCTTGGGCTCCCGGAGTCATCAGGCGAATGATCATGTTGCTCGTCAGGTAGATGTCGTAGGACGAACTCGCGCCTTGGAGAACATAGATGCCGTTGTGGGATGCGGCCTCTATATCGACCCGGTTGGGTGTGGCTGGCAGCGCGATGGTGCGAGCAATCGTTGGCCGGGAAAACAGATATTCACCATGTCTTGGCTTCAGGCAGCCAGCGGCCTTGCGAATCTTGCTGCCCGGTTCCATGGCGTCCGACAGATAGGGCAGATCGGGCAGTTGCAGCCGGTAAGAAACGCCGTCCTGCATTACCACGGCAATGTCCTGTGCCAGATGAGCAGTCGTGACCTTCAGGCTGTTCTGGCCGCTGTAGCCATTGGCGTACGTCGATGTCTGGACGACGCCCTTGAGCGTCACTATTTTCTCTGGAAGCAACAGCGAGATATTGACGTCGCTGTAGTACAGGTGGGAGTTGAGCGATACGCCCGCGCGCTTCTCGACATGGTAATTGACGACCAAATCGACCATCTCGGCATCCTTGTAATCCAGATAGATGACTCTGGAGGTTTTGGGCAGGCCGGGCCCGGCAACGAATTCGACCCTGCGCGCGGTGCGTGCCACAAAATGCCGCTTCGATCCCTGCTCCGTGAGCGTGACCGTGCCGCCATTGATGATCTCGGTGGCAGCGGATTTGCCGATGACACTGATGACGACTTCAACATCCTGCGTCGGCGCCCCTTGCATCAGCGATGGCAGGGCAGGCACCAATTCATAGCCGTCCTGGGTCTTGAACAGCAATTGGCCGTTTTTCAGGTGACGTTGACCGTCGACCCATTGGTAGATGTTTTCGATAGTCAGGACATGCTCGGGGTCCTCACCGTCCCGGTCACGCAATGAACTGACGAGCAGTGAGGTGCCGACGATCTGCCAACGCTGGATCCATTCGATGGGCCAGCCCAGTTCGATGACACTCGATTGCTCACCGTCTTCAATGATCGTGGTTCTGGCTGAGGTGTCTGCGATGTAGTAGCGATCCTGGCCGAGACCTCCGTCAACACGGCAATCGGCGCCGCGGATGGCAATGGTATCGTCACCGTCACCGGCCGCGATGTGATCATTGCCATTGGCCGAAATGCGATTGGCCTCGCTGCTCCCGGTGACCAGGCTGACACCATTGCGCAATGTCGAGATGTTTTCGATCGCGCGCACGTGTGCGATCTCGATCGCAGTCGTGTTCTGGTCATGGCTGCGCAGGGCGACCTTGCCGGTCTGCAGATTGATGTCGTAACCGAGGTGGCGGGTATCAGTGACGGGGCGACGGCCTTCAAAGGCCAGGGTGTCGGAACCTTCGCCGCCATCGAGCGTGCTGATGCCGGATGGCGCTGACTGCTGATTGAGCATCTTGTCGGTGGTTTCGAAGTAAAACTCATCGGCCTTGCTGCCCCCGGTCAGGGTCTTCGCGCCCTCCCGATAGCTGAAAAAGTTAGGTTTGTCCTTGACCCCGACGACCTGGTCGTTGCCGTCATCGAGGCGCCAGAACACGCCTTTGTCATCGCCGGGCGTGCCTTTGACGCTACCCGCGAGGTTTGGCGGTATGCCGTCGCGGGCATCGATGATGTCGTCGCCGCCGATGATGACTGTTTCGCTGTCGAGCTTGAACGCTTGCTCTGCGGCGCGCTCATTCCATTGGTGACGCCAGATTTTCAAGGGTTGCAGTTCGACACTGAAGCTGCCGTTGACCACATATTCGGCAAAGTTCTTGTAGGCACCTTCCAGCAAGGCTTTGCTCGAGACCTCCCGTTGCCGGGTGTAATCACTGAATGCCTTGGAGATTTTGAAGCGGTCCAGCACTTCTTGATCCAGCTCCTGCCCGGTGAAGGCGAACCAGCCGGAGCGCAAGCGTTCATGGGCGCTCAGTTCGATGTAATCATCAATATCGTCGACCACTCGCGCGGCCTGGTAAATCATCGACCCGAGGATGAGGATGGCCGCTGCGGCCAGGCCCAGCGGGCCGGCGACGCTGCCAAAACCGGCCAGCGCCGCTGCGCCCAGCGCCAGGCTGATGCCCGCACTGGCGACACTCAGAGCGCCGGCGACGTAGTGGTCCTGTGCCTCCTTGCCGCTGCTCGCCGCGGCCGCATTGAACGAGGACACGGCATCGTTGATGTCGAATGGCAGGGTGATTGCGCTGGCAAAGAGGCCGGCACCCCGACTCAGGTATTTGCCGGCCGACGTCAGCGGGAATCGCCCAAACGCCCTCGAACCGTTTCTGAGCATCGCTTCGCCGGTTTTGGTCAGGCCGCGTTCGATGATCAGAGAGCCGAATTCGGCAGCAATCGAACTCCCCTGGTAGACGGCTTCCAGGGTGTCGCCTTTTTTGATGGCATCCATCATCGCCATGTAGCCGCTGTAAATCCCGAATGCCTGCAAGCCGACACCGGCACCACTCATCAGGTAGCTTTTGGATTTGCTGACCCAGCCCGGTGCGTTTTCAAACGAGTCGACGCGATGAATGTCCAGGGTTTGTGCCGCGTGGCTCAGTTGGTTCAGGCGATCCATTCCGCTGCCGGCGGGCAGCGGTCTGGCGCTGACGAACAGCGCCGAGGCATCGCTGGAACGTTTGCAGGCAATTTCAAAGAAGAGGGTGGCCACGACCCCGCTGTCGGCGATGTCCGCGTGTCTGACGCGCGTCTCGACCGTTGCCGAGTTGAAGTTGAGTGCATTCAGAAAGGTCTGGTCCGGTGTTTTTATGCTGGCGTTCGCCGCACTGATGACCTGCCCGTTGACCGTGGCGCCCAGGGCCTTGAGTTCCACCCGGCTCACCCAGACTTCACCGATGCGCAGGGGGCCGAAATGTTTATCGAGGGATTTGAGTGTGTGTTTTACGCCATCGCCTTCAATGAGTGTGTCTGTTGTTATGTTTGAAAGTGTGGAAGTGGCTTCAGTATTGTTGGCTGCAGGCGCATGAGTATTGGCCGAACGACTGATTGCGGTGACCTGCAGAGTGGGGCCAGGAGGTATTTCGATTGCCGGTTCTATAAGTTTTGCCACGAGTTGATCCTTTTAATGATAAGCGTTGTGCCGCCCCGGTTTCCGTACCGGTTTGAATAAAGCGTTTAACTGATTTGAATCAGGCGAAGTTGTTGCGAGTACAGGCAGTCAGGCGCATTTATTCAGGCCAGCTGATGTCATCGCCGAACTCGTCTTTATTTCCGGAAAGTTTGAGTATCGGTTTGCCCGCCGCTTGCGCGGCATCGATCAGTCGATCGTATTCATCTTGGTTGGCACGCCCTGCGTGGGTTGCCGCTTCGATGCGTTCGGCGTTTGCGCCGGCCTGTTCCTGGATGTCGTAAACGTTCGCCGCTTTGCTCAGGGTTGAATCCAGCAACCAGACGCGCTTGGCGTCCAGACCTTTTTTGGTCACGGAAATCAGGCCTTCGTGATCATCCGAGGGGAACCGGGTGGTCGGAGCGTCGAGGGCAGACGAGTTGAACAGATAGTTCACTTCATGGGGGACCACTTCCAGGCCTCGGGTGTCCAGCACATAGATAAACATTTGTGTCTGGCGCTCCCGGGTCCGTTCGTAGTTGCGTTCACGATCCATCGCGACCGGGCTTTCGGCATCCGACCAGTCGGAAGAGGCGCTGCTGTCGCTGCTGTCGCCTGCATCGCTGTCAGGGGACGCCTCGTTTGCGGCTCTGCCGGGATACTTGTTGGTCTGGCTGTTGAATCGCAGGTATTCCGGGTCCGGTGCGCTGGCATACATCTGCCCTTCCTTGAGGCTGAACGTGGCGCTCATCGGTTTGTGCGTGGAGGCTCCGGGACTGTGTGCGTAGCGGGACAGCATAGTGTCGTCATTCGCCAATTCGAACGGTGTGCGTTCATCCCCGCGAAACAGCGCCGGCACGTCGGTTCGATAAAGGCAGTTGTGCTGATTGCGCAGGTAACCCAGTTTGGCCAACAGCGCTTCGCGCAGCTCAACGGTCAAGAGACGTTCCGGGTCATACCAGTCATGGCGCGGGTGGCGTTTCAAATGCAGTTCGCTGATAGCATCCTGACTCAGCTGGTCGAGGCGATGCGGGTTGCCGATGTCTTGCGTCAGACGTTTATGCGCCGTTGCCCACGCCGGCATCGTCAGCTCGTTCTTGAGGTGCTGCTGCAAACGGGTCAACTGGCCTGGCAGCAAGTTGTATGACTGCAGGAATGTCTCGCGTTCTGTCGCGGTCATGGACGGATGCAGCCAGCGCAGTGAGCTTCCCAGCAACGCCTCAACGGCGTTCGGCAGGTCTCGTGGCTCGGCCCAGCGTGGCGGGCCGCCCGAAGCCTGGGCCTCGATCCGGAATCGCGCGATGTCCTGGCCTTCCACGGCGTACGCCTGCCATATCTGATGATCGGTCCATTGCTGCAAATGCGTGGCGGGGGCGCCAAACCCGTTGACGGGCGGGGCGACCTGGATCCATCGGGCGTATTGATCGCGGAACGCAAACAGTGTGTCGGTTCGCGTTAAGCCCGGTCTCGGTTCAAGTTCGTAATACCCCTGAGCATCCGGAGAGCGATCCGATGGCCTGTAGCGGTTCGGGTCGATGAATGTCGGCGCCTCCATCGTGCGCGGTCGTTTGGCAGCAGAGGGCTGATCGATCTGTTCGTCCGTGAATGCAGAGCGACGCCTCGGAGCAGGCTCGCCTGCGGTTTGTGCGGTCTGGCGGACACGGTTGGTGGCAATGTCGTCGGAGGTCAGGCGCCAGGTTGGCCGCCCTTCATTTTTGTAGATGATCGGGCCAAGTGCATGACGGTCTTTGAGCAGCTTCAGCCGATAGACTTTGAGTTTTTCGTCCAGATCGACATGCGCGGTGCGCAGGCCTCCGTCGTGTTCGACATCGACAAACCGGCGCCCGACGATGAAACGCCAGCCCTCATCGTTGGCGGATTGCATCCCCCGCAGGAAAGGGGCGTGTAGCCAGTATTTATCCACAGGGTGTTCGTTCGCGTGGCCGTCAATGCTCCGTGTCGGCATTTCGCTGATGTGCAACGTGGCTGGCGGGGGGGAATCGATGGCTGGATCAGTTGTCTGGAGGCGAGTGGGGTGTGTTGAAACACGGGAATCGAAAGGCCAGTGTGCACGTGTAGAAGTGAAGTCTGGCTGGCGCGCAGGTGGCGTAATGGATTCGATGGGTTGCGACGATACAGTGGGTGGTTTGCGCGGTGTTTTTGGACTCATGGATTACTCGGAGTTGATTGGGTTCATGGGTATTTAAGTTGCTGGTTGAGTACGTGTGATGTTTGTGTGTTGTATATGAAAGTTTGTCAGTGGTTATTTGATTGTTTTGGTTTTGAAGTTGTGGCGGGTTCAATGTAATTGATTTTTTGTCGGGCAGTGGGCGCGTTGTTACGATGCTGCGGTTAAATATGTAACTTGAGTTTTATAGAGTGGGGTGATGTAGGTAGTTGGAGTTATTAAGCGAGGAATACTTACCGGGAAGGTATTAAGGGGGCGTAGGTAGATCGCGCCACTCTTGTCGGAATAATCCTCAAAGAATGGCGGATAGGGGAAAGGGGCAAACAGATCTAATCAGTACGCGTATCGCAATAGTGTGTGGGGCAGGTGGCGAAACGCGAAGAAACCGAACAGTGCCACCAGTGCCGGCAAAATCAGCCACCAGACTTTGAAAGGCATTGCATTGAGGGGTCCCTGGCGCTGATTCAGCCACAGGCTTGCAGCACAGACACATGCCGCCAGCATCGCGCCGGCCAGGACATCGGTCGGCCAGTGCGCTCCCAGGTAAACCCGTGAAAGGGCAATCGCCAGGGCCGGAATGCAGCCAACCAGCAGCCAGGTCAAGCGCATGCGTGGTGGTTGACCGCGGCCAGCGAGGACGCCCAGGGTCAGGAACAACGCGAACGAACCCGAGGCATGGCCACTGGGCATGCTGAAGCTGGTAATCGGGTCGGTCAGTATTTCCGGACGAACCCTTGCGAAAAACAGCTTGGTCACCGTGTTGGCCAGCGCCGTGCACAGCAGGGTACTTGCGGCAAAAATCGCCTGACGCCACTGGCGGCACAGCAACAGCAGACCTGTCAGCAGAATGCTGAACATCAGCATGTTGCGGAACTCGCCGATCAGGGTAAAGGTGACGGCGATTTCATCCAGCAGCGGTTGGCGATGTTCCTGCACCAGCGTCATCACGCCTTGGTCGAGGGCTGTCAAATACGGATAGCCGATGAACAGACCGAGCAGAATCAACAGGCTCATGCTGCTGATCCACAGCGTCGCCCGGCGGTGACGGCGCAGGCTGCTGTTCGCGCTGAGGCCGACCATGACTGCGATGCTGGCAGCAACGATCCCGGCCTCAAGCCAGAAACCCTCCGGCAATGGCAAGCGAAACGCCGCGCCGGTGGCCCAACCGGGCAACAGATAGGCCAGGCTCCAGCCTGCGGCGGCCAACAAGCTGACGGCGGCGAAGCGCGGGAAGGGCATGTCGCACATCCCGGCGACCATTGGCAGCATCGGGCGCAGTGGGCCGATAAAGCGTCCTACCAACAGGCTGGCGATCCCATAGCGCTGGAAATAGGTTTCGGCGCCGGCCATCCATTCCGGGTGATGGCGCAGTCCCGGCAGGCGTCGGATGTTCTGGTGGAAATGTCGACCGAGAAAGTACGAGATCAAATCGCCAAGGATGCCGCCGAGGAAGCCCAGCAACAGGGTTTCACTCAACGACAGCGCGCCGCTGCCAGCCAGCGCGGCCACGGCAAACAGCAGCACCGTGCCAGGCACGATCAGCCCCGCAATCGCCAGACATTCGACAAAGGCAACAATGAATACCGCCACAGCCAGCCACTGTGGATTGGCCGCCAGCCAACCGGTCACGCTATCGAGCCATGGGCCCATACAAACAAACTCCAAGCATTGATTGACCCGTGCAGGCTCAGCCTTCGGGTATGTGTTTTACCGCAGTAAATAGTCGCGGCCTTCGACCTGACCGCGTCGCAGCGGGTTCCGCGTGCACCATTGCGCATAAGCTGAGTCGACGAAGCGGTACATCAAGTGCTCGTCACGGCCATGGGGAATGCCCAAGCGTGTGGTTTGAATGATGTGCGGCGGCGCAGGCCCGGTGTCTTCTACCAGAAGCAATTGGTGATCGAAACGTTTGGCGTCCCACATCGGTACTTTCAAACCCAGTGCTTTGCACAGCAAGGTCTGACCGGCGCAGAGCTTCTGCGACGGGCGCGGACGTCCCTGGGCATCCGGATTGTTCAGCAGCATCTGCGCCAGGCTCGCCGGGCCGCTGATTTCATCGACCCACGGATAGGCGGATTTGATCAGTACGGCATTGCCCGGCCCCTGTGCGCTGAAGTTCAGGGAGTCACCCCCGCGGGCGTAATACATATAGATGTGTCCGCCATCCAGAAACAAAGCCTTACGTTTTTCTGTATAGCCGAGGGAGGCGTGACTGCCTTTTTCTGCGCAGTAATAGGCTTCGGTTTCAATGATTCGCGCACTGAGCCACAGGTCACCGATCCGATGTCGGATGACTTTGCCGAGCAGATCGCGGGCCAGCACTTGCGCGTCACGATCGAAAAACGTGTCCGGGAGCCCCAGCGGCAGGCGTTCGGCGTGGTTGCGAACGGTCAGGTTGGACATGGCGGGCAATGTTTATCCAGGCTGAAGAGGTCGTGATGATAACAACGCACGGCTTAATTGAGCCTGAACACCGGCGAATCAGCGTTCATTTCGACCATCCGCCCGTCACCGCTGTTAGTCCCGGGACGCGACAGCTATAATCTGCCGCTTTCCTCTTTGCCAAGACCCCAGCAGACCATGACTGAGTCCGTTCTTGACTACATGACCCGATTGGGTCGCGCCGCCCGCGCAGCTTCCCGGGTCATCGGCCGTGCCAGCACCGCGCAGAAAAACCGCGCCTTGCAGGCTGCTGCCAATGCCCTGGACGCCGCGCGCGCCGAGCTTGCCGCAGCCAATGAACAGGATCTGGCCGCCGGTCGCGCCCATGGTCTGGAGCCGGCCCTGCTGGAGCGTCTGGAACTGACCCCGGCGCGCATCGACGGCATGATCGTCGGTCTGCGTCAGGTCGCTGCACTGCCAGACCCGGTCGGTGCGATCCGTGATATGAGCTTCCGTCCGTCGGGCATTCAGGTCGGCAAGATGCGCGTGCCGCTGGGCGTGATCGGAATCATCTACGAATCCCGCCCTAACGTGACCATCGATGCTGCCAGCCTGTGCCTGAAGTCCGGCAACGCGACCATCCTGCGCGGTGGCTCTGAAGCGATTCATTCCAACCGGGCGATTGCCGCCTGCATTCAGCGCGGTCTGGCCGAGGCCGAATTGCCGGCTGCCGTGGTGCAAGTGGTTGAAACCACAGACCGTGCCGCCGTTGGCGCGATGATCACCATGCCCGAGTACGTCGATGTGATCGTGCCGCGCGGTGGCCGTGGCCTGATCGAGCGCATCAGCCGCGACGCGCGCGTGCCGGTGATCAAGCACCTGGACGGTATCTGCCACGTTTACGTCAGTGCCCACGCCGATCTGCCGAAAGCTCAACGCATTGCTTTCAACGCCAAGACTTATCGCTACGGCATCTGCGGTGCGATGGAAACCTTGCTGGTCGATCAAACTGTTGCCAAGGATTTCCTGCCGTCGATGGCCGCCCAGTTCCGCGAAAAAGGCGTCGAACTGCGCGGCTGCGAGCGCACCCGGGCGATCATTGAGGCTGTTGCCGCCAGCGAAGACGACTGGAACACCGAGTACCTGGCGCCGATTCTGTCGATTCGCGTCGTCGACGGTCTGGATCAGGCTATCGAACACATCAACCATTACGGCTCCCATCACACCGATTCGATTGTCAGCGAAAACCTCGCCGATACCCGCCGCTTTGTGGCGGAAGTCGACTCGGCCTCGGTGATGATCAACACGCCGACGTGCTTTGCCGATGGATTTGAATACGGATTGGGTGCCGAGATCGGCATTTCTACTGATAAGCTGCACGCCCGCGGCCCGGTGGGTCTCGAAGGACTGACCTGCGAGAAGTACGTTGTGGTCGGTGATGGCCAGTTGCGCGGCCAGGCGACGGTTTGACTTGACCGGCCTCGACCTGACAGCGCCGCAAACCGGCAACGAGTCCCGCCCCCGGCGCATTGGCGTCCTGGGCGGCACGTTCGACCCGGTGCACATCGGCCATTTGCGCGGTGGGCTGGAAGTCGCCGAAGCGCTGGCGCTCGATGAGTTGCGCCTGATGCCGAACGCGCGGCCGCCTCATCGCGGTACGCCGCAGGTCTCGGCGCAGGATCGGCTGGCGATGGTCGAATGTGCGGTGGCCGGATTGCCGCCGCTGGTGGTGGACGCCCGCGAATTGCAGCGGGACAAACCGTCCTGGACCATTGATACCCTGGAGTCGATGCGCGCTGAAATGCCCGCCGAGACCCAGGTTTTTCTGCTTTTGGGCTGGGACGCATTTTGCGGCCTGCCCACTTGGCACCGCTGGGAAGAGTTGCTCCAGCATTGCCATATCCTGGTGCTACAGCGCCCGGACGCCGACAGCGAACCGCCGGATGCCTTGCGCAACCTGCTGGCAGCGCGTTCGGTGAGCGACCCGCTGGCCCTGAAAGGGCCGAGCGGACAGATTGCATTCGTCTGGCAGACACCGCTCGCGGTTTCCGCCACCCAGATCCGTCAACTGCTGGCCAGCGGTAAGTCGGTACGTTTCCTGGTGCCCGACGCGGTCCTGGCCTACATCGATGCGCACGGTCTGTACCGTGCGTCGAACTGAACAAGGCGTGCTTCACTGATACGAATCCACGTGTCGCCAAGCCGCCGAATATACGAGCAAAACGAGTTTTATATGACTGACAAAGACCAAACCAAAGTAAAGCGCAAAGGCACATTCAAGAGCGCCCCGCTGCCAGAACCGGTCAACACCAATGAGCCGCTGAAAGGCGACGAACTGGTCAAGCTGGCCGTGGCTGCCCTGGAAGACGTCAAGGCACAAGACATCCAGATCATCGATGTTCGCGACAAGCAGAGCATCACTGACTACATGATCATCGCCACCGGTACTTCCAACCGCCAGATCAACGCGATGCTCGACAAGGTTCGCGAAGAAGTCAAAAAGCAGGGCGCCAAGCCGCTGGGCGAAGAAGGCAAGGGCGACAGTGACTGGGTGCTGCTCGACCTGGACCTGGTGATCGTGCACATGATGACCGCCTCGGCACGTCAGTTCTACGACCTGGAACGCCTGTGGGCCGGTGCCGAGCAAAGCCGCGCGGCCGACGCCAAGCATCACAGCCCGGAAAACACCCACGAGCATTTCACCAAGCTCAACAAAGACCAGCTGTAAGGGATTGCTGTGCGACTGCGCCTGATCGCCGTCGGTTCACGCATGCCCAAGTGGGTGGAAGAAGGCTGGCATGAATATGCCAAGCGTCTTCCGTCCGAGCTGGCGCTGGAACTGGTGGAAATACCGCTCAATACCCGTGGCAAGAATGCCGACGTGGCCCGATTCATCCGCCAGGAAGGCGAAGCCATGCTGGCCAAGGTCGGGCCGAACGAGCGGATCGTCACGCTGGAAGTCCACGGCAAACCCTGGAGCACCGAGCAGCTTGCGGTCGAACTTGACCGTTGGCGGCTGGATTCGCGCACGGTCAATTTCATGGTTGGTGGCCCGGAAGGGCTGGCGCCGGAAGTCTGCGCCCGTGCCGATCAGCGCTGGTCGTTGTCGCCGCTGACGTTGCCGCACCCGTTGGTGCGGATCCTCATCGGCGAACAGTTGTATCGTGCCTGGACCGTGCTGTCCGGTCACCCTTACCACAAGTAATCCAGCCCTCATGTCTCAGCCGATCCGCATCAAGGACCACGAAAAGGACGCACGCCTGGTGCGTAGCCGCGTCGTGTTCGGGGCCATTGCGGTCATGCTGTTGATCTGTGTACTGATTGCGCGGCTGTATTACTTGCAGGTGATCCAGTACGAGTACCACTCGACACTGTCGGAGAACAACCGCGTCCACGTGCAGCCGATTCCCCCCACTCGTGGGCTGATTTTCGACCGCAATGGCGTGGTGGTGGCGGACAACCGTCCGAGCTTCAGCCTGAGCATGACCCGCGAGCGCTCCGGCGACTGGCAGCAAGTGCTCGACGTCATCGTCGAAGTGCTGGAGCTGACGCCTGAAGACCGGGTGATCTTCGAAAAGCGCATGCGCCAGGGGCGTCGGCCGTTCGAGCCGGTGCCGATCCTGTTCGAGCTGAGCGAAGAGCAGATCGCCCGGATCGCGGTGAACCAGTTCCGCCTGCCCGGCGTGGAAGTGGTTGCGCAGCTGGTTCGTCATTACCCGCAGGGCGCGCATTTTGCGCACTCGGTGGGCTACATGGGGCGGATCAACGAGAAAGAGCTGAAGACCCTCGACCCGGTCAATTACAGCGGCACCCATCACATCGGCAAAACCGGCATCGAGCGTTTCTACGAGCCGGAATTGCACGGTCAGGTCGGTTACGAAGAAGTCGAGACCAACGCCCGAGGCCGCGTGCTGCGTGTGCTCAAGCGCACCGATCCGATTCCCGGCAAGGACATCGTCCTCAGTCTGGACATCAAATTGCAGGAAGCGGCCGAGGCAGCATTGGGCGGACGTCGCGGCGCGGTCGTGGCGCTCGATCCGAAGACCGGCGAAGTGCTGGCAATGGTCAGCCAGCCGAGCTTTGACCCGAACTTGTTCGTCACCGGCATCAGCTTCAAGGCGTACGCCGAGTTACGTGATTCCATCGACCGGCCGCTGTTCAACCGCGTGCTGCGCGGTCTGTACCCGCCGGGCTCGACGATCAAACCGGCGGTGGCGATTGCTGGTCTCGATTCCGGTGTAGTGACGGCGTCGAGCCGAGTGTTCGACCCCGGCTACTACATGCTGCCCAACTACGATCACAAGTACCGTAACTGGAACCGCACCGGTGACGGCTTCGTCGACCTCGACACGGCGATCATGCGTTCCAACGACACCTACTTCTATGACCTGGCGCACAAGCTTGGCATTGATCGGTTGTCGGCTTATATGAACAAGTTCGGCATCGGCCAGAAGGTCTCGCTGGACATGTTCGAAGAATCCCCCGGCCTGATGCCGTCCCGCGAATGGAAACGGGCGACGCGCAAACAGGCGTGGTTCCCGGGCGAAACCCTGATTCTCGGGATCGGCCAGGGCTACATGCAATCGACCCCGCTGCAACTGGCTCAGGCCACCGCGCTGGTCGCCAACAAAGGCATCTGGAATCGTCCGCACCTGGCCAAATCCCTCGAAGGGGTGAAGCCGGTGGACGAGAATCCGATGCCGGACATTGTCCTGCGTGATCCGTCGGACTGGAACAAGGTCAACCACGGCATGCAGCAGGTGATGCACGGCGCGCGAGGTACTGCGCGCAAAGCAGCGATCGGCGCGCAATACCGGATTGCCGGCAAGTCGGGTACCGCTCAGGTGGTGGCGATCAAGCAGGGTGAGAAGTACGACCGTTCCAAGGTTCAGGAGCGCCACCGCGACCACGCCTTGTTCGTCGGTTTCGCTCCGGCCGATGACCCGCGCATCGTCGTATCGGTGATGGTCGAGAACGGTGAGTCCGGCTCCGGCGTTGCCGCGCCAGTGGTGCGTCAGGTCATGGACGCCTGGCTGCTCGATCAGGACGGACGTTTGAAGGCCGAATACGCCAGCCCAATCAGTGCGGAGGCTACGGCCCGTGATGAATAACTTTGATCGCATGCTCTCCAGCGAGGATGTGATGCGTCGCCGTGCGACGCTGCTGCAAAGACTGCATATCGATGGTCCGTTGCTGATCCTGCTACTGATTCTCGCTGCCGGCAGCCTGTTCGTGCTGTATTCGGCGAGCGGCAAGAGCTGGGATCTGCTGGCCAAGCAAGCCACCTCGTTCGGCATCGGTCTGGTGTCGATGATTATCATCGCCCAGTTCGAACCGCGTTTCATGGCGCGCTGGGTGCCACTTGGTTATGTGATTGGCGTGGTGCTGCTGTTGGTGGTGGACATCATGGGCCACAACGCGATGGGCGCCACCCGCTGGATCAACATCCCCGGGGTGATCCGCTTCCAGCCCTCGGAGTTCATGAAGATCCTGATGCCGGCAACCATTGCCTGGTACCTGTCCAAGCGCACGTTACCGCCACAACTCAAGCATGTCGGCATCAGCCTGATGCTGATCGGCGTGCCGTTCGCGCTGATCGTGCGCCAGCCTGACCTCGGCACTTCGCTGCTGATTCTGGCGGGCGGGGCGTTTGTGCTGTTCATGGGCGGGCTGCGCTGGCGCTGGATTCTCAGCGTACTGGCTGCGGCGATTCCAGTGTCGGTGGCCATGTGGTTTTTCATCATGCACGACTACCAGAAACAGCGAATCCTGACCTTCCTCGACCCGGAAAGTGACCCGCTGGGCACCGGCTGGAACATCATTCAGTCGAAAGCCGCGATCGGTTCTGGCGGTGTATTCGGCAAAGGCTGGCTGCTCGGCACCCAGTCGCACCTGGACTTTCTGCCGGAAAGCCACACCGACTTCATCATTGCCGTACTCGGCGAAGAGTTCGGCCTGGTGGGCATTTGCGCGCTGTTGCTGATCTACCTGCTGTTGATTGGCCGAGGGCTGGTGATTACCGCCCAGGCACAAACGCTGTTCGGCAAATTGCTCGCCGGTGCGTTGACCATGACGTTTTTTGTTTACGTTTTCGTCAACATCGGTATGGTCAGTGGCCTGTTGCCGGTCGTAGGGGTGCCGTTGCCGTTCATTAGCTACGGAGGAACTTCGCTGGTGACACTGCTGTCAGCGTTTGGGGTTTTGATGTCGATCCATACCCATCGCAAGTGGATCGCACAGGTTTGAATAAGGTGAAGAGTTCAATGCAAGTAATGCGTGGCTGGGCGACTCGATGCGCGCCGCTGGTTGGCATGATGGGCCTCCTGGGCAGCGTGCAGGAAGCGCTGGCCGGCGAATACGAAGGCTCGCCGCAGGTGGCCGAGTTCGTCGGTGAAATGACCCGCGACTATGGTTTCGCCGGTGAACAACTGATGGGTGTGTTCCGCGAGGCAGAGCGCAAGCAGTCGATTCTTGACGCCATTTCCAAACCCGCCGAACGAGTCAAGCAGTGGAAAGAATATCGCCCGATGTTCATCACTGACGCGCGCATTGCTCGTGGTGTGGACTTCTGGCGCCAGCACGAGGCGACCCTGGCCCGTGCCGAACAGGAATACGGGGTACCGGCACAAGTCATCGTGTCGATTATCGGCGTCGAGACCTTTTTCGGACGTAATACCGGTAATTTCCGGGTGATCGATGCATTGTCCACGCTCGGTTTCGACTATCCTCCCCGTGCCGAATTTTTCCGCAAGGAACTGCGTGAGTTCCTCCTGCTGGCCCGTGAAGAACAGGTCGACCCACTGACCCTGAAAGGCTCGTACGCCGGGGCGATGGGCTTGCCGCAGTTCATGCCGAGCAGCTTTCGTGCCTACGCGGTGGATTTCGACGGGGACGGCCACATCAATATCTGGAACAACCCGGATGATGCGATCGGCAGCGTCGCCAGTTACTTCAAGCGTCACGGCTGGGTCGCGGGTGAGCCGGTGGTCAGCCGCGCCGATGTGCGTGGCGAGCAGGTCGATGAAGGCCTGACCACCGGCATCGAGCCGACAAAGACCGTCGCAGAGTTGCGAGCGCTGGGCTGGTCAAGTCATGATGAGCTGCGCGATGATATGCCGGTTACTGCATTTCGCCTCGAAGGCGACAACGGCCCTGAATACTGGATGGGCCTGAAGAATTTTTACGCGATCACGCGTTATAACCGCAGCGTGATGTACGCCATGGCCGTACATCAACTGTCTGAACAGCTGGTACAAGCACGGGGCGTCAAGTAATGCGGGCATTGCCTAACAATAAACCCCTGAAGCTGGTGGCTTTCGCTGCGTTGGCGGTGTTGGTTGCCAGTTGTTCGACCAGTCGTTCGCCGACTCAGAAAACCACGAATACCGCCGTGCGGGCGCAGCCGGGCCTGGACATCAACCGTGCACACAAAGATGGCGCGCCGTGGTGGGACGTCGATGTTTCGCGCATCCCCGATGCCACACCGACCCTGCACACCGGTCCGTACAAGGCCAACCCGTATACCGTACTGGGCAAAACCTACTTCCCGTTGCAGGAATCCAAGACCTACGTCGCCTCCGGCACTGCGTCCTGGTACGGCACCAAGTTTCACGGTCAGAACACCGCCAATGGCGAGGTCTATGACCTGTACGGCATGAGTGCCGCCCACAAGACATTGCCACTGCCAAGTTACGTTCGGGTGACCAACCTGGATAACAACCGCACAGTGATCCTGCGGGTCAACGACCGTGGGCCGTTCTATTCCGATCGCATCATCGACTTGTCGTACGCCGCCGCGAAAAAACTCGGTTACGCCGAAACCGGCACCGCGCGGGTCAAGGTTGAAGGCATCGATCCGCAGCAGTATTGGGCTGCCAAGGGGCGTCCTGCACCGCTGATGCTCAACGAGCCGCAAGTCGCACAAAACAGCGCTCCGGTGATCACGGCATCGGCGGGCACCGTCGAGCAATGGACGCCGCCACCGCAACAACACGCCTCTGACACCGTCCCCGTGCCGATGAGTGCAAAAAAAAACGCTTCTGCAACAGCAACTGGCCAGTATCTGCAGGTGGGCGCGTTCGCCAACCCGGACGCTGCAGAACTCCTGAGGTCGAAGCTCAGCGGGATGGTGAGCGCTCCAGTGTTCATCAGCTCGATCGTGCGCAATCAGCAGACTCTGCATCGGGTACGTCTGGGGCCGATCGGCTCACCGGGTGAAATCGCTCAGGTGCAGAACAGCGTGCGCCTGGCCAACCTTGGCTCGCCAAGTGTGGTCACCGAGTAATACGTAGAACTTGATTGACGGTTCACTTGCGGTATTGGGGGGTGAACCAGGTTGTTGGCTCGTCGAAGAACAAAAGCCCGGCAAGGGTGACTGGAGTGAGCAACTGAACACGCGATGGCTCGTTAGAAAGTCATCTGATTAAATTTTGTCCGCAAGGACAGTTTCCATTAGCGATTTCGAGAGACGGATGAACATCACCACCTTTGCCAAACGCCTGTGTCTGCTAGTCCCGCTGCTCCTCTCGCCAGCCGCCTTCGCGGCCGAGATGATGCCGTCGCCACCGCAACTGGCTGCTAAAGCCTACGTACTCATGGATGCCGCCAGCGGCAACGTGCTGGTAGAAAACAACGGTGACCAGCGTCTGCCACCGGCCAGTCTGACCAAGCTGATGACCGCGTACATTGCGACGCTGGAAATCCGTCGTGGCCAGATCGGTGAAAACGATCCGGTGACCGTCAGCGAAAACGCCTGGCGTACCGGTGGTTCGCGGATGTTCATCAAGGTTGGCTCGCAGGTGACTGTCAGCGACCTGCTGCACGGCATCATCATCCAGTCCGGCAACGACGCCAGCGTGGCCCTGTCCGAGCACATCGCCGGTAGCGAAGATGCGTTCGCCGATCTGATGAACAAGACTGTCACCGATCTGGGCATGACCAACACCCACTTCATGAACCCGACCGGTCTGCCGAACCCTGAGCACTATTCGTCGGCTCACGACATGGCGATCCTGGCGCGCGCGATCATCCACGAAGACCCGGCTCACTACGCGATCTACTCGCAGAAAGAGTTCTTCTGGAACGGTATCAAGCAACCAAACCGCAACCTGCTGCTGTGGCGTGACAAGACCGTTGACGGTCTGAAAACCGGTCACACCGACGAAGCCGGCTACTGCATGGTGTCCTCGGCTGTACGTGATGGCCAGCGCCTGATCGCCGTGGTGTTCGGCACCAACAGCGAAGTGGCTCGCGCCGCTGAAACCCAGAAGCTGCTGACCTACGGTTTCCGCTTCTTCGAAACCCAGACCTTCTATCAGAAGGGCACCGAGCTGGCTCAGGCTCCGGTGTGGAAAGGCACCACCAATCAAGTCAAGGCCGGCCTGGCTGAAGACCTGACCATGACCCTGCCGAAAGGCCAGCTGAAGAAGCTCGCTGCGAGCATGACCATGAACCCGCAACTGACCGCGCCAATCGCCAAGGGCGACGTGATCGGTAAAGTCGAAGTCAAACTGGAAGACAAGGTGGTGCACAGCGCTGACCTGATCGCTCTGGATGGCGTCGAGGAGGGTGGTATCTTCCGCCGCATGTGGGATAGCATCCGTCTATTCTTCTACGGCTTGTTCAACTGATTTGTGTTGACCTGCATGGCCCCGCCCCGATCCGGTGCGGGGCCATGCGCGTTATCACGGCTTGCGCTCAAGAGGCCGTTACGCCATGACCGATACCGAAGTAAAGGCGCCAAAGATCGAATTTCCCCAGGTTGATTATCCGGTTAAGGTAATCAGCGATACGGGTGTAGGTCACAAAGACAAGATTATCGAGATCGTGAAGAAATTCGCGAAGATCAACGATGAGCGTGTCGACGAACGTTCGAGCAGCAACGGCAAATACACCACGATTCAGTTGCACATCGTCGCGACCGATCAGGATCAGCTGTACAACATCAACAGCGAACTGCGGGCGACCGGTTTCGTACACATGGTGTTGTGATGCCGGGCACGCTGGGCTTTCGCGAACTTGGCCAGATGGCTTACGAGCCGGTCTGGCATGCCATGCAACGTTTCACCAATGAACGCGGCAGCAATGCCGCCGACGAAATCTGGCTGGTCGAGCACCCTCCGGTGTTCACCCAGGGCCAGGCCGGCAAGGCCGAACATCTGCTGCTGCCGGGTGATATCCCGGTGGTACAGGTCGATCGCGGCGGCCAGGTGACCTATCATGGTCCCGGCCAGTTGGTGGCCTACCTGCTGCTGGACGTGCGCAAGCTGGGTTTCGGCGTACGTGATCTGGTCACGCGCATGGAACAGTGCCTGATCGAACTGCTGGCCAGCTACGGCGTGACCGCGGCGGCCAAGCCAGATGCTCCCGGCGTGTACGTCAATGGAGCGAAAATCGCTTCTCTGGGTTTGCGGATTCGCCACGGTTGTTCCTTTCATGGCCTGGCCCTGAACGTGGATATGAACCTGGAACCGTTTCGACGGATTAATCCCTGCGGCTATGCCGGGCTGGCGATGACCCAGCTGAGCGAGCACGCAGGATCGATTGAATTTGCCGAGGTAAGTGCCCGGCTGCGCGCGCAGCTCGTCAAACACCTCGACTATGCTGAGCAGACGACCCTGACGGGCGGAATCGACTGATATGACTACTGATGCAGTGCAAACCATGATCCCGACGCTCGACGTGACCGAGCGCCCGGCCCCGCGTCCCAAGGTAGAAGCCGGCGTCAAGCTGCGCGGCGCCGAGAAGGTTGCACGCATCCCGGTAAAGATCATTCCGACCACCGAACTGCCGAAGAAGCCTGACTGGATTCGTGTACGCATCCCGGTTTCCCCGGAAGTCGACCGCATCAAGAGCCTGCTGCGCAAGCACAAGCTGCACAGCGTCTGTGAAGAAGCCTCCTGCCCGAACCTCGGCGAATGCTTCTCCGGCGGCACCGCGACCTTCATGATCATGGGCGACATCTGCACCCGTCGCTGCCCGTTCTGCGACGTTGGTCATGGTCGTCCGAAGCCACTGGACGTCAACGAGCCGGAAAGCCTGGCCATCGCCATCGCCGACCTCAAGCTCAAGTACGTGGTGATCACCTCGGTTGACCGCGACGACCTGCGTGACGGCGGTGCCCAGCACTTTGCCGACTGCATCCGCGAAATCCGCAAGCTGTCGCCGAACGTGCAGCTCGAGACCCTGGTCCCGGACTTCCGTGGCCGTATGGACGTCGCGCTGGAAATCACCGCCGCCGAGCCGCCGGATGTGTTCAACCACAACCTGGAAACCGTGCCGCGCCTGTACAAGGCTGCGCGTCCGGGTTCGGACTACCAGTGGTCGCTGACCCTGCTGCAACGCTTCAAGCAGATGATGCCGCACATTCCGACCAAGTCCGGCCTGATGCTGGGTCTGGGCGAGACCGACGAAGAAGTCATCGAAGTCATGAAGCGCATGCGCGAACACGACATCGACATGCTGACCCTTGGCCAGTATCTGCAACCGTCGCGCAGTCACTTGCCGGTGCAGCGTTTTGTGCACCCGGACACCTTCGCCTGGTTCGCCGAGGAGGGTTACAAGATGGGCTTCAAAAATGTTGCCTCGGGCCCGCTGGTGCGCTCTTCGTATCACGCCGATGAGCAAGCGAAGCTGGTCAAGGCTGAGCTGCTGGGTTCCTGATCCGGCGCTGAATCAAAAAATGCCCGCCGAGGTTTTAACGCCCGGCGGGCATTTTTTTGCCCGTCTTACATTAACTGCTGATTTTTCCTGCAACCTGCGGCGTGGCCGACCCTCTTCTGTTTGCCGCCGTTCCTGACTACTGTGTGTGCATGACTCACAGGGAGATCCAAGGATGACCGTTCGACCGACCCACACACTTTGTCCGCACAGAACCGTGCCCGCGCTGCCCTCGGAAGGGGTGATCGGCGTCATTGCGCCTGCGGGCCCCGGGGCCCTGGACACCGAGAAAGCGCTGCAATGGATGCGCGCCCGTGGTTATGGGCTGAAGGTGTTTCCCGGTGTCTATGAAAAGGACGGCTATCTGGCCGGCAGTGACGATGTGCGCCTGCGTGACCTGCATGCGGCGTTCGCCGATCCCGAGGTCGATGCAATCATTTGCCTGCGCGGCGGCTACGGAACGCCGCGATTGCTTGACCGGATCGACTACGATCTGCTCAGCCGCCATGCCAAGCCCTTCGTTGGCTACAGCGATATCACCGCGCTGCACCTGGCCATCAGTCGTTATGCCGGGTTCGTGACCTTTCACGGGCCGCTGCTCAACGCCGACTTGTTGGGCGACAAGGAGCCGCCGACCGTTACTTCGTTCTTCGCCATGCTGCGCGGTCAATTGAAGGCGGGGAGTGTGCTGAGCCATCCAGTTGCGTATCCGTTGACCACGGTCGAGCCCGGTATCGCCCACGGGCGCTTGCTCGGCGGTAATCTGGCAATGATCGCCGCAACCTTGGGCACGCCTTATGAAATTGATGTCGAAGGGGTGATTCTGCTCATCGAGGATATCAACGAACCGCTGTATCGCATCGACCGGTTGCTGACTCAGATGCGTCTGGCCGGCAAGCTGGCGAGGTTGCGCGGGGTGTTGGTCGGGGACGTTGCCGGTGTCGATGTCGATGCATTGAACAGCTTGCTCAAGCAGACCTTTGAACCGTTGCGGATCCCGGTGCTTTCGGGGTGGCGTAGCGGGCATTGTGATCCGAACCTGACATTGCCGATGGGCGCGTTGGTGCGGCTGGATGCCGGGAAGAAGGAATTGATGCTGGAGCAGGATGTGGTGATCAAGGCTTAAAGGTTTATTGCCTGATAGTCAGTCTTCGCGAGCAGGCTCGCTCCCACATGGGTTCTGTAAACGACAGAGATCCAATGTGGGAGCGAGCCTGCTCGCGAAAGCGGTATACGCCATACGACAATCGTTCTACTGAGTACGCAGGCTTTCCAGCAACTTGTGCGTCGGATAGCCGTCAGCCGGCCAGCCAAGCGACTGCTGCGCACTGCGAATCGCCTTACGGGTATTGGCGCCGATAATCCCATCCGCGGTGCCAGCATCGTAATTGCGCGCACTCAGCAGGGTCTGCAATTCCATGCGCTCGGTACGGCTCAATGGCAGATCATCTTTTGGCCAGCTACCGCTGATCAAGCCCCCGCCATTGAAGCGCTCGGAGAGCAAACTCACGGCCAATGCGTAGGACGAAGAATTGTTGTACTTGAGGATCGCCCGGAAGTTATCGAGGATCAGAAACGCCGGACCACGATAACCCGCCGGCAACAGCAGGGCGGCGGAGAGTTGATCGGATCCCGCCGCGACTTGGCCGCTGTTCGGCAGAATCACTCCCAGTTGCCGCCATTCGGCGACGCTTTTGCGAGTGGCACCGTCAGCCAGCGTGTAGTTGAAGTCACCCGGCAATTGCACCTCGAATCCCCAAGGCTGCCCACGTTGCCAGCCGGAGCTCTGCAGATAATGCGCAGTCGATGCCAGTGCGTCGGCGGGGCTGCCCCAGATATCGCGGCGGCCATCGCCGTCGAAGTCCACGGCGTGAGTGTTGTAGGTGGTCGGAATGAACTGGGTCTGCCCCATTGCGCCGGCCCACGAGCCAAGCATTTTCTCCGGTGTGATATCGCCCTGTTGCAGAATCTGCAGGGCTGCGATCAGTTGTGCGTGGGCAAAGCCCGGGCGACGGCCTTCATAGGCGAGGGTCGCCAGCGAGTTGATCACCGACTTGCTGCCCTGGACCTGACCGAAGTTGCTTTCCATACCCCACACCGACACCAGCGTCTGCCGGTCGACGCCATAGCGCTGTTCGATGCTTTGCAGGACATCGGCGTATTGATCGATCAGTGCCTGGCCCTTACGCACCCGCAGCGGTGATAGAGCGCCGTCGAGGTATTCCCAGACCGGGCGCGAGAATTCCGGCTGACTGCGGTCGGCACGAATCACGCTGGCGTCGAAACTGACATTGGCAAACGCGCGATCGAACAGATCAGGACGAATCCCGGCGGCCAGCGCATCCTTGCGGAAACTCGCCTGCCATTCGGCAAAGGTCTGAGTCGGCTGAAGATCAAGAGGGTCGGTGGACGGCACTACCGGCGGGATAATCGCTGGGGCCGTGGCAACCGGGGTGGCTTGAAGCGTTTGCGCGTCGGCGGCGGTGGGTTTTTCCGCGCAGGCGACCAGCAGAATGAAACTTGTGGCTGCGATCAATTGGCGAACAGGCCAACGATGGGAAAGACTAAAGGGCATGCACAGGTCCAGGGGATACGAATCAGGTGCAGACCTTAACATGACCGGGGGGTACTGCGCTTCAAGCAGCCAGAAAGTAAGAAGCCTCCCAGCTGTCAGACTGGAAGGCTTCGCGGCGGTAGCTGCCTTTACCCTTGGTTGGTCGTTCCTGGCGACTGCGGAACAGGGGCTGGGCGACAATGGATTTGGCCTTGTTGGGGCCATGTTTCGATGGCTTTTTGCTCATGAGGATTCTCTCGAGTGAGTGAGTTTCGCGGGGGAAATAATCTGCCGATGTCGGGCGTCTGTCCAGTTCCTGTTGTGTGGGAATGTTTTGACGCTTTCGCGAGCAAGCTCGCTCCCACATTTGGAATGCATTTCAATGTGGGAGCGAGTTTGCTCGCGAATGGCTGTTATGCGGTAGAGCAGGTTATTCGGCGGGGAGTGTCAAACGCTGGCCGGACATCAACAATGCCAAGCGACTCAGGCTCATCCACGGCGAACCGGCAGCCTGGCCTTTGATCTGCGCGTCGATCCGCTGTGCTTCGAGCAGCAACTGCGCCCAGCGTTGCGCCGAGTAGCGCTGCAGGGCTTTGCTCATCAGTGGTTTGCGCTTGTCCCAAACTGGCGGTTTGGCCTGACTGAAGCACTTGTCCAGCGGCGTGCCCTGACTGTATTGCAACGAGATGTTGGCCAACAGCCGCAACTCCCGAGCCAGCGCCCAGAGAATCACCGGTGGTTCGACTCCTTCACCGCGCAAGCCTTCCAGCATGCGCAATGCGTGAGCCGGCTCGCCGTTGAGCACCGCATCGGTCAAGCCAAACACATCGAAGCGCGCGCTGTCGGCTACGGCAGCCTGCACGGTTTCAACGGTGATCTGGCCACCTTCGGCCATCAGCTTGAGCTTTTCGATTTCTTGCGCGGCAGCGAGCAGGTTGCCCTCGACACGCGCAGCAATCAATTCGACCGCGTCCTGGCTGGCCGACAGGCCGGCTTGCGACAGACGCTGACGTATCCAGCTCGGCAACTGATTGGCGTCCACCGGCCAGATCTGGATGAACTGGGTTTGCTGGCCTTCGACCAGCGCCTTGCCCCACTTGGTCTTCTGCGCGCTGCCATCGAGCTTGGGCAAGCTGATCAGCAGCACCGTGTCTTCAGCAGGACGCGAGCAGTATTCGATGAATGCAGCAGCGCCCTTGTCACCGGGTTTACCCGAGGGCAGACGCAGTTCCAACAGACGCTTTTCAGCAAACAACGACATGCTGGCACCGGCCTGCAACAACGTGCCCCAATCGAAATTGGCGTCGGCGGCAAAGACCTGGCGTTCGTCAAAACCTTGCTGGCGCGCAGCACTGCGAATGGCGTCGGCAGCTTCCTGGCACAGCAGCGGGTCATCGCCGCTGATGATGTAGACCGGCGCCAGAGCGCCTTGCAGGTGTTTACCGAGTTGGGCGGGAGCGAGCTTCATAAGAAACGTCGAACGGGGCGCCTGAGCGCCCCGAACGTCTTACTGCTGCGGTATTTCGAGCGGCGACTGACGCGGGGTTTCCGCTTCAGCCTTTTGCGCTGCTTGCAGCGCATCGGCTTCAGCCCTGGCGCGGTCATTGGCGGCTTGCTGCAACTGTTGCAGTTGGCCCGGAGTCAGCTGCTGCAGACGCAGCATCATGCGCTGAACCAGCTCGCGGCGGGTTTCATTACGTGCATCGTTGGCTTCCTGGTCGGAACCGACGAGGTTATTGCCGTCGTGAATGAACACCTTTTGCACTTCAAGCTTGTCACTCAGCAGTGGCAGGTTCTTGTCGCCGCGGATGTCGTAGTTCAGGACGGTCGTGACCTGATACTCACCCGTGCGACCGGCGCCTGCGTAACTGAGGATGCGCTGGCTTTCCTGCTCGTCAGCCAGGTACAGCTTGTACGGAGCGCCGCTGTACACCTTGACGCCGCTCGACTCCAGCACCTGGCGCAGTTGCGTGACAGTCTCGCCGTAGGCGTTACGGGCGCTCAGGTCGAGCTCCTTGATCGCCAGTTCGGTGGTGCCGGTGCCGCGCAGCTGGAAACCACAGGCGCTCAAAAGGACGGCAAGGCCCATCACCAGCAGATTGCGTTTGATCATTGTGTTGCTCCCCTTGAAACCACGTGGGCCGACTGTACGGCCCGAAAGGTTTTACTTGGCGTCAGGCGAACCTGACGCCCGATCCAATTAGCTGGCGACGATGTTGACCAGTTTCCCCGGTACAACGATCACTTTACGAATAGTCAGGCCGTCGACAAAGCGCAGCACGTTCTCGTTGACGCGAGCAGCAGCTTCGACTTCTTCACGCGTTGCGGTGGCCGGCATCTCGATCTGCCCACGCAGTTTGCCATTGACCTGGATGACCAGGGTCAGGCTGTCTTGGACAAGCGCGGATTCGTCGACCACAGGCCAGCCAGCGTCGATCACCGGATCGCTGTGACCCAGTTGATTCCACAGCTCGTGGCTGATGTGAGGCGTGATAGGCGCGAGCAGCAAAGTCACGGCTTCCAGACCTTCGTGAACCAGTGCACGATCCTGTTCGGTACCCTGAGCGGCTTTTTCCAGCACGTTCATCAGCGTCATCACCTGAGCGATGGCGGTGTTGAATTTGTGGTTCTGGCCGACGTCATGGCTGGCCTGTTTGATGGCCAGGTGGATCGCACGGCGAACGGCTTTCTGTTCGTCGTTCAGGCTGGCGATGTCCAGGTTACCCGGCAGGCCCTGAGAGACATGGGCCTGGGCCAGACGCCAGACGCGCTTGAGGAAACGGTGCGAGCCTTCAACACCCGAGTCGGACCATTCCGCGCTCATGTCAGGCGGCGAGGCGAACATCATGAACAGGCGGCAAGTGTCGGCGCCGAACTGGTCGATCATCGACTGTGGGTCGACGCCGTTGTTCTTCGACTTGGCCATCTTCTCGGTGCCACCGATTTCCACCGGCAGACCGTCGGATTTCAGCTTGGCGCTGATGACCTTGGCTTTGCTGTCGCGCTCAAGTTCCACGTCCGCCGGGTTGAACCAGGTGTAGGCACCATTGGCTTCGCGACGGTAGTATGTCTCGGCGATCACCATGCCTTGGGTCAGCAGGTTCTTGAACGGCTCGTTGGAACTGACCAGACCTTCGTCACGCATAAGCTTGTGGAAGAAGCGCGCGTAGAGCAGGTGCAGAATCGCGTGTTCGATACCGCCGATGTACTGATCGACCGGCAGCCAATGGTCAGCGGCGGATTTTTCCACCAGGCCACCTTCAAAGTGCGGCGAGGCGTAACGGGCGTAGTACCACGACGACTCGACGAAAGTGTCCATGGTGTCGGTTTCACGCTTGGCAGGCTGGCCGCATTTCGGACAAGCGCATTCGTAAAACTCAGGCATGCGCGCCAGCGGCGAACCGGCGCCGTCCGGCACCACGTCTTCCGGCAGGACTACAGGCAGTTGATCTTCCGGTACCGGCACGTCACCGCACGCATCGCAGTGGATGATCGGGATCGGGCAGCCCCAGTAGCGCTGGCGGCTGATGCCCCAGTCGCGCAGACGGAACTGGGTACGCGAGGCGCCCAGTTCTTTCTTGATCAGGGCGACTTCCATGGCGTCGAACGCACCGGCGAAGTCGAGACCGTCAAACTCACCGGAGTTGATCAGCGTGCCGTGCTCGCCGTAGGCGTCTTGCCACGGGGCAGGGTTGGTGTCGCCAGAGCTGGTACGCACTACCGATTTGACCGGCAGGTTGTACTTGTGGGCGAATTCGAAATCGCGCTCGTCGTGCGCCGGTACAGCCATGACTGCGCCGTCGCCGTAGTGCATCAGCACGTAGTTGGCGACCCAGACCGGGAGTTTTTCACCGGTCAGCGGGTGCTCGACGAACAGGCCGGTTGGCAGGCCTTTCTTCTCTTGCGTGGCAACGTCGGCTTCGGCAACGCTGCCGCCCTTGCATTCAGCGATGAACGCTTGCAGTTCGGTGTTGTTTTTTGCCGCCAGCGTGGCCAGTGGATGCTCGGCAGCCACGGCGACATAGGTCGCGCCCATCAGGGTGTCCGGACGGGTAGTGAAGACTTTGAGGGTGCCGGCTTCACCGATCGAGTCGACGTTGTACGGGAACTGCACTTCCATGCCACGGGATTTGCCAATCCAGTTGCGCTGCATGGTCTTGACCTGTTCAGGCCAGCCAGTCAGTTCGTCAAGGCTCTCCAGCAGCTCATCCGCATAAGCGGTGATCTTGAAGTAGTACATCGGGATTTCGCGCTTTTCGATCAGCGCGCCGGAACGCCAGCCGCGACCGTCGATCACCTGTTCGTTAGCCAGAACGGTCTGGTCGATCGGGTCCCAGTTC
Organism: Pseudomonas crudilactis; assembly: GCF_013433315.1. Lineage (GTDB taxonomy): Bacteria > Pseudomonadota > Gammaproteobacteria > Pseudomonadales > Pseudomonadaceae > Aquipseudomonas > Aquipseudomonas crudilactis. The sequence goes on from NZ_WXVV01000005.1 coordinate 85,497, forward strand.
ACGGTGCCGTTTTTACGGTAGATCACACCTTTTTCGAACAGGCGAGTGAACAGCCATTGTTCCCAACGGTAGTAATCAGGCTTGCAGGTGGTGACTTCGCGCGACCAGTCGACTGCCAGACCCAGGCTGCGCAGCTGGGTTTTCATGTAGGCGATGTTTTCGTAGGTCCACTTGGCGGGCGCCACGTTGTTTTTCATCGCGGCGTTTTCCGCCGGCATGCCGAACGCGTCCCAACCCATCGGTTGCAGAACGTTCTTGCCTTGCATGCGCTGGTAGCGGGAGATCACGTCGCCGATGGTGTAGTTGCGCACGTGCCCCATGTGTAGCTTGCCGCTGGGGTAAGGGAACATCGACAGGCAGTAGTAAGTCTCCTTGCCTGGCTGTTCACTGACTTCAAAGGACTTTTGCTCGTCCCAGAACGACTGGGCGGCGGCTTCGATTTCACGGGGCTGATATTGTTCGTGCATGGCTACTTTTGTACTGGATAGGGGTGGCCTAATCCTCTTCAACGCAGGTTCCGGGGTTGGCCCGGACGAGCTGGAAGTGGAATTACAGGAAGCGCCGTAGCATACATGACCGCGCTTGGCCTAGGGAAACCCTGATTACAGCTGTTTGGTACGGCAAATCCATGACGAGGGCCGTTGGTCGCGGCGTGCAGCCGGTTTGTGCAGCGAAGCTAAGCTCTAACTGGGGAGTGAGTCTTATCTTCAATGAGGTGAGGGATGGTGGAGCAACGGCAGAAAAACGTCACGAAACCTGAGTTGTACGAGCGGTTGATGAACCGTCTGGGCATGGCCCTGGATGCTGCCAAAACCGCTGACCGGCTGCGCGACGAGCGCCCCTTGGAACTGGAATTGCGTGGCTTGAGCCCCGCCGAGTTCAAACTGGTCAAGGCCTATCTGGATCGTAGTGAACGTGAAACGCATGGATGCTTGTCGCAGGCAGTGAAGCAGCTCGATGCAGCACATTCGGCCAAGGTCATCTGGCTCAAGGACAAGGCGCCCGGCAGAGACACCGTCAAGGTACGGGCTTTGCAGGCCAAGTAAGCGCATGGCAGGTCATGAAGCGGATCTTTTTCAACAGGATCCCACCCTATCGGTTGTCGCGTTGTATTAACCCACTTAGGCTTCGGGCATCTTTGGAGATGCCCGATGCCTTTTCGTTATTTCATCAAACAACTTCTATTGCCGCCCGGCATTCTTTTGCTGCTGTTGCTGATTGCCTGGTGGCTGCGCCGCTCGCGGCCCCGGCTCGCTGGCGTGTGCTTTGCCATTGGGTTTGGTGGTTTCTGCCTGATGAGTCTGCCGGTGGTCGTGCAATGGGGCGCCAGGTCTCTGGAGCGCGAGCCGCCGCTGGCCCGTGAAGAATGGGCAACGCTGGCGCAGCGCGCCGATGCCATTGTGGTGCTGGGCTCCGGGCGTGAGCGCGGTGATCTGGCCTGGGGTGAGGATCAGCCGACCGGTGTGGGGCTTGAGCGTCAGCGCTATGCCGCGCGGCTGGCCAAGGCATCCGGGTTGCCGATTCTGACCAGTGGTGGGCTGCATTATGGTACGCCGCCGACGGAGGCGAAGTTGATGGCGGATTCATTGCGTGACGACTTCGATGTTGGGGTGCGTTGGCAGGAGGGTGAAAGCCGCACCACATGGGAAAACGCCAGATTCACTGCGAATATTTTGTTGCCGCAAGGGATCAAGCGTGTGGTTGTGATTACTCAGGCCTGGCACATGCCGCGAGCGGTGTGGAGTTTTCAGCAGGCGGGGTTTGAAGTGGTTCCGGCGCCAGTGGGGTTTCTGGGTACCGATAACGCAAGACCTTTCGGTGGCTGGCTGCCGGAGTTCAAATCGATCTGGCAGAGCGGACAACTGTTGAATGAAGCGGTGGGGCAGGTGGGGTATTCACTGTTTTACCGGGCTGAATGATCATTCCCACGCGGAGCGTGGGAATGATCGCTGTCGGGGGCTTTAAAGCGTTTTCGACATCCGGCTCGCCATCAGTGCCCAGCCAAACAGCAGCACGCAAACAATCATCAGCGGCCACGAACGGTATTGCAGATACGGCGTCAGGTTATGCATTGGCACCACCTCACCATAGAGCACGCCCTGTTCAAACTGCGGAATCTGCTCGGTGATCTGCCCGAAAGGGTTGATCAGCCCGGTCACACCGTTGTTGGTCGCGCGAATCATCCAGCGGCCCGCTTCCAGCGCACGCATCTGCGCCATTTGCAAATGTTGCAGCGGGCCGATCGAGGTGCCGAACCAGGTGTCATTGCTGATCGTCAGCAACAGATCGCTGCGTGCCGACAGGCCTGCGGCGAAGTCCGGGTACACCACTTCGTAGCAGATGAACGGCGCAACCTGATACCCCTTGGCCTGCAACAGCGCCTGATCGGCCGGGCCGCGGGCAAAGTCGGACATCGGCAGGTCGAAGAATGCGATCAAACCACGCAGGATGTCCTGCAGTGGCACGTATTCACCGAACGGCACCAGTTTTTGCTTGAGGTAAGTACCGTCGCCTTCGCCCACCACGGTGATACCGTTGAAGAAGCGTCTTTCGTGACGGACCATTTCGCGAATCGGCACACCGGTGATCAGCGCTGATTTACGCTCGGCGGCGAAGTTGCCCATCATGTTCAGATAGCCCTCGGCAGACTCCTTGAGCACCGGCACGGCGGTTTCCGGCCAGATCAGCAGATCCACTGGTTTGGAGCGGAAACTCAGATCCCGGTACAGGGCCAGTTGCGCGTTGAGTTCGGCCGGGTCCCATTTCATGCTTTGCGCGACGTTGCCCTGAATCGCAGCAACGCTCAGCGGCGCGCCCGACGGACTGGTCCAGGCGTGACCCTTGAGCGCAATGCCCGCTGCCCACGGCCCGATCAGCAGTACCAAGCCCGCCACCACAAAGCCTTTGCGCCCGGTCTGCAGCAACCGTGGAGCGTTGTAGATCAGCGCCGCGGTCAGCGCCAGAGTGAACGACACCAGCCACATGCCGCCGACCGGCGCGAGCCCGGCCAGCGGGCCATCGAGTTGGCTGTAACCTGAATACAGCCACGGGAAACCGGTGAGGAACCAGCCACGAAACATTTCCTGTGCCACCCACAGGGCGGCAAATGCCAAGGCATCGGCCAGCGGCGCTTCGTTACGGCGCAACCAGCGCGCCCATAACCAGGCGGGCAGGGCGAAGAACCAGGCAATCGCCGCCGTGAACAACAGCATCAGGAATCCGGCCAGCAGCACCGAAGCGCCACCGAAGTGGTGAATGCTGTAATAGATCCAACTGGTGCCGGCGCCGAACAGGCCGAAACCGAAACACCAGCCACGGCCCAGTGCCTGACGCGGGCTCAGTTCACGCAAGCCGGCATAGAACAGGCCGACCGCCAGCAAAGCCAGCGGCCAGATATTGAAAGGCGCCAGAGCGAAGGTGGTGATTGCACCGGCCGCCACGGCCAGCAGGTTACCGGGCCAGCCGGGGCGGGTTGTCCAGCGCATTTCAATCCTTAGAGGTATTACCGGGCGATAGGGGTCAGTCGCAGCAAGTGAATCCGACGGCTGTCGGCGTTCAGGATGCGGAAACGATAGGCGCCGATTTCAGTGATTTCGTTGCGTTTTGGCAAGTGCCCGAACGCGCTCATCACCAGGCCGCCGACGGTGTCGAACTCATCGTCGGAGAATTCGCTGTCGAAGAACTCGTTGAAGTTCTCGATCGGCGTCAGGGCCTTGATCAGGAAGTCGCCGCTCGGCAGTGGTTTGATGTAGCTGTCTTCTTCGACGTCGTGCTCGTCTTCGATGTCGCCGACGATCTGCTCCAGCACGTCCTCGATGGTCACCAGACCGGCCACGCCGCCGTATTCGTCGATGACGATGGCCATGTGGTTGTGGTTGGCGCGGAATTCGCGCAGCAACACGTTCAGGCGCTTGGACTCCGGCACGAACGTGGCCGGGCGCAGCAGATCCTTGATGTTGAAGCTGTCGCCGTTCTCCTTGAGGATCAGCGGCAGCAGATCCTTGGCCAGCAGCACGCCCATCACGTCGTCATGGCTTTCGCCGATGACCGGATAGCGCGAGTGGGCCGAGTCGACCACGGCCGGGAGGAATTCACGGGGTGTCTGGGTCGCCTTGATGCTGATCATCTGCGAGCGCGGCACCATGATGTCGCGTACTTGCAGGTCAGCCACCTGAATGGCGCCTTCGACGATGGCCAGCGCTTCGCTGTCCAGCAGTTTGTTCTGATGTGCATCACGCAGCAGCTCGAGGAGCTCCTGACGGTTCTTCGGCTCGTGGGCAAAAGCCTGGGTCAGTTTACCCAGCCATGACTTCTGCCCGTTGCTCGATCGATCTTCGCTCATAGCGATTACTCTGAATCCTTTGTTGTAACGATAGGGGATGTTTCGGGTTCGTCGTCCGCGTACGGATCGGGATAGCCCAATTCGGCAAGCAACTCGCGTTCCAGTGCTTCCATTTCTTCGGCTTCTTCGTCATCTATATGGTCGTAACCGAGCAGATGCAAGCAGCCGTGAATGACCAGATGTGCCCAGTGGGCCTTTAGTTCCTTGCCTTGTTCTGCGGCTTCGCGCTCGACCACGGCCACGCAGATCACCAGATCGCCGAGCAATGGGATGTCGAGAAACTCGTCGGGCACTTCAGCCGGGAACGACAGGACGTTGGTCGCGTAATCCTTGTGGCGCCAGGTGTGGTTGAGCTCGCGGCCTTCCTCCTCGTCGACCAGACGAATGGTCATTTCCGAGTCGGCGGTGCGCTGGCGCAGGGCCAGTTCGCACCACCGGCGGAAGTCGGCTTCACTCGGCGCGTTCGCGTCAGTCGCGATTTGCAGGTCTAGCTCAAGCATTTCGCGAGGTGTCCTTGGGGGCTTCGTCACGGTTTTCGAAGCGCTCGTAGGCTTCGACGATCCGCTGTACCAAAGGATGGCGCACGACGTCTTTGGGCTGGAAGTGCGTGAAGCTGATGCCCGGCACGTCTTTGAGCACTTCGATCACATGATGCAAGCCGGACTTGGTGCCTTTCGGCAGGTCGACCTGGGTGATGTCACCGGTGATGACCGCTGTAGAGCCGAAGCCGATCCGGGTCAGGAACATTTTCATCTGTTCGACGGTGGTGTTCTGACTCTCGTCGAGAATGATGAAGCTGTTGTTCAGCGTGCGACCGCGCATGTAGGCCAGTGGCGCAACCTCGATCACCTGACGTTCGATCAGCTTGGCGACGTATTCGAAGCCGAGCATTTCGTAAAGTGCGTCGTAGAGCGGGCGCAGGTACGGGTCGATCTTCTGCGACAGGTCGCCGGGCAGGAAGCCGAGTTTCTCACCCGCTTCAACCGCCGGACGCACCAGCAGGATGCGCCGGATCTGCTCGCGTTCCAGTGCATCGACAGCGCAGGCCACGGCCAGATAAGTCTTGCCGGTACCGGCCGGACCGATGCCGAAGTTGATGTCGTTGCCGAGGACTTCCTTGACGTAGCGCAACTGATTCAAGCCGCGCGGGCGAATCATGCCTTTCTTGGTGCGCAGGGCAACAGAAGCTTCGGCGGGGGCGTGGTTGTCCAGCTCGACCACGGCCGATTCCTGCAGGAACAGGTGAACCGTATCTGGCGACAGCTCTGAACCTTTGGTTTCCCGGTACAGGCGACGAATCAGATTTTCCGCAGACGTGGTGTGTTTGGGGTCGCCGATCAGCTCGAACTGGTTTCCGCGGTTGCGGATCTCGATCGTCAGGCGCTGTTCGATCAAGCGCAAATGCTCGTCGAATTGCCCGCACAGATTGGCGAAGCGGCGAGCCTCAAAGGGCTCGAGGATAAAACGATGTGGTTCTATGGGTGCGTTCAAGGTCGTATTCAGCCGCCCTGGGGCAATTAAGATGAAATCAAGGATAACGCCAGAGGCCTGGGGGCGAAAGCTCTTAAATATTCTTGTCGTCGACACCGTCAAGATCGCAGCCTTCGGCAGCTCCTACAGGGGAATGTAATCCATGTAGGAGCTGCCGAAGGCTGCGATCTTTTGCATTTATTGGATCAGCGAGCCGCGCAGCGAGTGCGGTTGCGCCGCGTCGATGTGTACATCAGCAAACTGACCAATCAGGGTCGGATTGTCGCAGCGGAAGTTGACGATACGATTATTCTCGGTACGCCCCTGCAACTCGCCCGGGTCTTTCTTCGAATAATCGGTCACCAGAATGCGCTGGATCGAACCGACCATTTGTCGGCTGATTTCGAAACCTTGCTGATTCAAGCGATGCTGCAGCGCGTTCAGGCGTTCTTTTTTCAACTCTTCCGGAGTTTCGTCGGCCAGATCTGCAGCCGGAGTGCCCGGGCGCTGGCTGTAAACGAACGAGTAGGAAAAGTCGAAACCGACGTCGGCAATCAGCTTCATGGTCTGTTCGAAATCTTTCTCGGTCTCGCCGGGGAAACCGACGATGAAGTCCGAGCTGATGCAGATGCCCGGTACCGCCGCGCGCAGTTTGCGCAGCTTGGATTTGTACTCCAGCGCCGTGTGGTTGCGCTTCATCGCCGCGAGAATCCGGTCGGAGCCCGATTGCACCGGCAAATGCAGGTGCTTCACCAGCTCCGGCACGTCGGCGTGGGCCTGGATCAGGCTGTCGGAAAACTCCAGCGGGTGCGAAGTGGTGTAGCGAATGCGGTCGATGCCGTCGATGGCGGCGACGACGCGGATCAGCTCGGCGAGATCAGCCAGACGACCGTCATGGGTCGTACCGCGATAGCCGTTGACGTTCTGCCCCAGCAGCGTCACTTCACGCACGCCGTTTTCGGCTAGGTGAATGACTTCGGCGACCACGTCATCGAACGGCCGGCTGACTTCTTCACCTCGGGTGTAAGGCACCACGCAGAACGTGCAGTACTTGCTGCAGCCTTCCATTACTGACACATAGGCGCTCGGACCGTCGATACGCGGCTCGGGCAGGTGGTCGAATTTTTCGATTTCCGGGAACGAGACGTCGACTTGCGGCAGCTTGGTGATGCGCGCGGCGTCGATCATTTCTGGCAGGCGGTGCAGGGTCTGCGGGCCAAAGACCACGTCGACGTAAGGCGCGCGATCACGGATCGCCGCGCCTTCCTGGCTGGCCACGCAACCGCCGACGGCGATCACCATGTCCGGGTTGGCCAGTTTCAGTTCGCGCCAGCGACCGAGCTGCGAATACACGCGATCCTGGGCGCGCTCGCGGATCGAGCAGGTGTTGAGCAGGATCACGTCGGCGTCTTCTGCACGCGCGGTGACTTCCAGGGCCTGATGTTCACCCAGCAGATCGACCATGCGCGAGCTGTCGTACTCGTTCATCTGGCAACCGTGGGTTTCGATGTAAAGCTTCTTGGCCATGGATTAGGGTCATCACGTGATTCAAAGAACCCGGCATTATAGGGAACAAGCCCGCAGGTTCCTACCGCTGCGCGTCCAGCGGCTATGCTATAGTTTGCGCCCTCATTTTTATCCCCGATGTTATCCCCCCGCCATGACCAAACGCGAAGCTCCAATCTATAAGGTGATTTTCCTCAACCAGGGCCAGGTGTTCGAAATGTACGCCAAGCAGATCTATCAAAGTGATCTGTGGGGCTTTCTGGAAGTGGAAGAGTTCGTCTTTGGCGAGCGCACGCAAGTGGTCGTCGATCCGAGCGAAGAAAAGCTCAAGGCGCAGTTCGAAGGTGTGGTGCGCAGCTTTGTGCCGATGCATTCGATTGTGCGCATCGACGAAGTGGAACGTCTGGGCACCCCGAAAATCAGCGAAGCCCGTGGCGCGGTCGGCAATGTGATGCCGTTTCCGATGCCGATGCCTGAAAAGTAAAACCGAGTCGCCTCATTCGCGAGCAAGCTCGCTCGCGAAGGGGCCGGAAAGGTCGGCGCAAAAATCAGGGAAGAGGCGAAAACGGCGTACGCCCATCAGCGCTCTGCAGTTCCATCAGGTATTTACGGAAAATTTGCCCGAGCACCTGGGTCGCGGTTTCGAGATCTTCGCGGGACATTTTTTCGGAAACTTCGTCGGCTGTATCCAGCGCGTCTTCAGCGCCGTTGACTGCGGCCATCTTCAGCACGATGTACGCCTGAATGTTGTTGGCCTGCACGCCTTCGCCGTGGAAGAACATCGTGCCGAGTTTGAATTGCGCCTGTGCGTGGCCTTGCAGCGAGGCCTTTTCGAAATAGCTCAGGGCTTGATTGAGGTCGCGCGGCGCATTCTTGCCATCGTAGTAGAACTCACCCAACTCGTATTGCGCTTGTGCATCCCCTTCGTCCGCCGCCTTCTGGCAGGCGGCCAGTGCCTGCGTGACGTCTTGCGGCTGAGTATTGAGGGTGCAACGACCCATCGCCGGGATCAACAACGAGTTGCCGCCTGCTTGTGCATGCGCGAGCAGGGGCTGAAGGAGCAACAGGCAGCCCAAGGCAAGGGTGCGGCCGGTGCGGTTCATGGGAATCGACTTACCTCTGAAGGGCACGCGGACCCATCGAGGGATCCAATAAGCGCGCATTATGAAATAAGCAGGGCCAACCTTACAAAGTCTTTACTCGTTTTTCTGCTGCACGGGGAATATATCGCCCACTTTATGGGAGATTTTTAGCAGGAGCGTTGGAAAAACGGCTTGGATGTAGGTAAACGCTGACGCTGGCGATAGCCAACGTCAGCGGTACAGCGATTACTTCAATGCAGCGAAGGCGCGTTCGGCAGCGTCCAGTGTCAGTTTCAGCTCGGTTTCGCCATGAGCGATCGAGGTGAAACCGGCTTCGAAGGCGCTCGGTGCCAGGTACACGCCACCTTCCAGCATCAGGTGGAAGAAGCGACCGAACAGTGCAGCGTCGCTGGCCATCACGTCTTCAAAGGTGACGATGTCGTCGGCGCCGCTGAAGTACAGACCGAACATGCCACCTGCCTGGGTAGTCACGAACGGGATGCCTGCCGCGTCGGCGCGCTGTTGCAAACCGTCGAGCAGGCGCGTGGTGTAGTCGGTCAGCTCGGCGTGGAAACCCGGACGGCTGATCAGGCGCAGCGTGGTCAAACCAGCGGCCATGGCCAGCGGGTTACCCGATAACGTGCCGGCCTGATACACCGGACCCAGCGGCGCAATGCGTTCCATGATTTCGCGCTTGCCGCCGAAGCAACCGACCGGCATGCCGCCGCCGATGATCTTGCCGAAGGTGGTCAGATCAGGATTTACCCCGTAGTACGCCTGGGCACCGCCGAGGGCGACGCGGAAACCGGTCATCACTTCGTCGAAAATCAGCACCACGCCATGCTTGTCGCACAGCGAACGCAAGCCTTCGAGGAAGCCCGGCGCCGGTGGTACGCAGTTCATGTTGCCGGCCACCGGCTCAACAATAATGCACGCCACCTCGTCGCCCACTTCAGCGAGCATCTTTTCCACCGCGTCGATGTCGTTGAACGGCAGGGTCAGGGTGTGTTTGGCGAAGGCCGCCGGTACACCGGCCGAGCTCGGCACGCCTTGGGTCAGGGCGCCGGAACCGGCCTTGACCAGCAGGCTGTCGGAGTGACCGTGGTAGCAGCCTTCGAATTTGATGATGCTGTCACGACCGGTGTAACCACGGGCCAGACGGATCGCGCTCATGGTCGCTTCGGTGCCGGAGCTGACCATGCGCACCATGTCCATCGATGGCACCAGCGAGCAGACCAGATCGGCCATCTCGGTTTCCATCGCGGTCGGCGCGCCGTACGACAAGCCGTGTTGCAGTTGATTGCGCACAGCGTCCAGCACGTCCGGGTGGCTGTGGCCGAGGATCATCGGGCCCCACGAACCAACGTAATCGACATAACGCTTGTCGTCTTCGTCAGTCACGTAAGCGCCTTCAGCGTGTTTGAAGAACAGCGGGGTGCCGCCAACGCTCTTGAATGCGCGGACTGGCGAGTTCACGCCACCGGGAATGTGTTTCTGGGCGTTGGCAAACAGGGTTTCGGAACGAGACATGATCGGGCTCTCAATCTTCAGGATTTGAACAATTCGTTGAATGCGCGGGCGCGGCGGGTCACTTCGGCGGTGTTTTCGGCACCAAACAAACCGTGGACTACCGCGAGCAGGTCGACCCCGTGGGCTACGAGCGGCGCGGCGTTGTCGAGGGTGATGCCGCCAATCGCGCAGATCGGCAGGTGCAACGTGCGCTTGGCTTCGTCGAGCAGATCGAGGCCGCAGGTCGGCGCGCCGGGCTTGGTGTTGGAATTGAAGAAGCGACCGAAGGCGACATAACTCGCGCCTTCTTTGGCCGCTTGTTCGGCCAGCGCGAATTGCGCGTGGCAGGTCGAACCGATGATCGCTTTCGAACCGAGCAGGGCGCGGGTCGGCGACAGTGGGCCGTCGGTCTGGCCGAGGTGCACGCCGACGTTGAGGCGCGCGGCCAGTTCGGCGTCATCGTTGATGATCAACTGCGTCTTGTAGCGCTCGCACAGATCGCGCAACGCTTCGGCCTCACGCAAACGGCGGGCCTCGTCGCTGCTCTTGTCGCGGTATTGCAGCAGGGTGACGCCGCCTTCCAGCGCCGCCTCTACATAAGACAGAAACTTGCCGGCCAGCAATTGGCTGTCGGTAATGGCATACAGGCCACGTAGTTTCATCGGGCAGACCTCACGACGTTACGAGCAGAAATCCAGCGGCAGGCGACGCGGGACGAACTGGCCTTTGCCCAGTTGTTCGGCATCGCGCAGGGTGCGCCAGGTGTAATCCAAAGCACTGCGCACAGCACTGGCCAGGTGTTCGCCCTGAGCCAATCGACCGGCCAAAGCGCTGGCCAATGTGCAACCGGAACCGTGATAGCTGCCCGGCAGACGCTGGCAGACAAAGGTTTCACGCAGACCGTCGCGGCTGTACACGCGGTTGTGGATTTCAGTTTCGTCGCCATGGCCGCCGGTGATCAGCAGGTTTTTGACGAACGGCAGGAGTTTTTCAGCGCACTCGTCCGCGGTGCCTTCGGGCAGTTCGGCGAGAATGCGCGCTTCAGGAAGGTTGGGGGTGGCAATGATCGACAGCGGCAGCAGACGCTCGCGCATCGCATAGCCGACCTCGTCCTTGCCCAGGCGTCCGCCGCCACCGGCGCGCAGCACCGGGTCGCAGACCACCGGCAAGTGCGGGTGCGCCGAAAGCAGTTCGACAACAGTGTCGACCATTTCCAGCGAACCGAGCATGCCCAGTTTCACTGCAGCGACTTCGGAGTCATTGAGCACGGCATTGGCCTGGGCCAATACCCACTCACGGTCGAGGACGCGGAAGTCAGTGACATTGACGGTGTCTTGCACGGTCAGGGCGGTGACGGCCGGAGCCGCATGGCAACCCTGCGCGAGCAGGGCTTCGATATCTGCCTGCAAGCCGGCGCCACCACTTGGGTCGTGGCCGGAGAGACAGAGGACAACGGGGCGGGAGCTGTAGATATTCATGGTGCGCGAGCTTACCACCAAAGCTGATTTTCGGGTGTGGGTGGAACAGCAAGATCAAAAGATCGCAGCCCGCGGCCGCTCCTGCACTGAGCGCATTCCACTGGAGGCACCGCCGCAGGCTGCCATCGTTTGATCGACCTGACCAACCGAACAGCTCTAGCTCGCTGCTTTGCTCTGGAACGCCCGTTCTAGAGCCTTTGTAGGAAAAGTTTCGATGGTGCTCAATGGCCATCAACGGCTATGCTAGTCTGGATCCAAACCAATAACAGGTAATACCGGTTTTACGTCTACTCAAAAGGAATGGGGGGCTTCCTGACACAACCGGATGAGCCACGCTGGGGCTTCAATGCGCTATTTGCTGATGTTGCTGTTCTGCTTGCCCCTCATGGCGAGCGCCGTCGAATTCGACGAGTTTACTCAGAGCCTTCCTCTGGGCCGGTCGCTGCAAGTGTTCGAAGACCCGAGTGGTCAGGCGAGCATTGCCGATGTTCGCGCGCAGGCTGCCGCCGGCAATTTCAAAGCCCACGATAAAGACACGCTCAATGCCGGTTACTCGCGCTCAGCGTTCTGGCTGAAGATCGACCTGCATTACCGTCCGAGCAATCCCGCTGCCCAACGCACCTGGCTGCTGGAGTTGGCGTATCCACCGCTCGATCATCTCGACCTCTATACGGCCGACGCCAGTGGCGACTACCGCCTCGTCCGGCAAACCGGCGACGCCTTGCCGTTCGCCAGCCGCGAGATTCGCCAGAACAATTATTTGTTCGACCTTTCATTCAAGCCGGATCAACAGCAAACCGTATATCTGCGACTGGCCAGTGAAGGCTCGGTTCAGGCGCCGGTAACGTTGTGGTCGAGTACCGCGTATCTCGAAGATCAGCCGGTGCGCCTGTATGTGCTGGGCGTCATTTATGGGGTGCTGCTGGGGATGGTTGTCTACAACCTGTTCATCTTCCTCAGCGTGCGCGACACCAGTTACCTCTATTACATCTTCTATATCGCCTCGTTCGGCCTTTATCAGCTGTCGGTGAACGGCGCGGCGGTGGAGTATTTCTGGCCGGAGAATCCTTGGTGGGCCAACGCGGCTACGCCATTTTTCATCGGCTGTGCGGGGCTGTTCGGCAGTCAGTTTGCCCGCAGTTTCCTGCAGACCAAAAACCATAGCCGCTGGCTTGATCGCTTGCTGATTGCACTGATCGCGTTCGGCGCGCTGGTGGTCGGTTTGTCGCTGATGACCAGTTACGCGCTGTCGCTGCGTCTGGCGACGATATTGGCACTGACCTTCACCGTGGTCATTTTTGCCGCAGGGATTCTGGCCTGGTGGCGCGGTTTGCGCGTGGCACGCTATTTCATCATCGCGTGGTCGGCATTTCTGCTCGGCGGCATCGTCAACACGCTGATGGTGCTCGGCCTGCTGCCGAACGTATTCCTGACCATGTACGCCAGCCAGATCGGCTCGGCCATTGAAGTGGCGCTGTTGTCGCTGGCGCTGGCCGACCGTATCAACGCGATGCGCGAGCAGCAGGCGCAGACGCTGTACGACGCCGGGCAGAAACTCGAAGTGCTCAACCAGCAACTGGCGCACAGCAACAAGCTCAAAGATGAGTTTTTGGCGACCCTGACCCACGAACTGCGCACGCCGATGAACGGTGTAATCGGTTCGCTGGAACTGATGCAGACCGTCGAGCTGGATCCGGAACTTGAGCAATACCAACAGACCGCCGCCGGTTCCGCGCGGGACATGATGCGCATGGTCAACGGCATCCTCACCCTTACCGAATTGCAGGCCGGCAAGCTCAAGGCGTCGCCGGGCAGTTTCAGCCTGCGCGCAGTGGTTGAAGCGTTGCGTGTGCAGTTCGACGGCAACGCAGCGAGCAAGTCGCTGGACTTCAAGGTCGAGGTGCTGCCAACCCTGCCGGATCGCCTGCACGGCGACAGCGCCAAGCTCGCGCAATGTCTGGAATGCCTGCTCGATAATGCAATCAAGTTCACCCGTGTCGGTGGGTTGGCGTTGCGCGTGACGGGCAAACCGTCGACGGGCAATCGTCTGGCACTGTCGTTCGCAGTGATCGACACTGGCATCGGTTTCACCGATCTGGGCGAAGCGACCATGTACCAGCGCTTCTTCCAGCTCGACGGTTCGATGACCCGCGAATATGGCGGATTGGGCGTCGGCCTGGCGATCTGCCGACAGTTGGTCGAGCTGCTTGGTGGCAAGCTGACCCATCGCTCCGAGCCAGGGCACGGCAGCCGCTTCCAGCTGGACGTCGAGTTTGAACTACCGGTGGTTGAGCCTGCGCCAAACTCGCTGCCTTCGCGCGATTGCCTGCGTGCCCCGCAGGACTGCACGGTGTTGCTGGTGGACGACAACAGCGTCAACCAATTGGTGATGCGCGGCATGTTGCTCAAGCTCGGTTTCCGCGTGCGCACTGCTGATCACGGCGCGGCGGCACTGGACAGCCTGCAGCGGGAAACCTTCGATGCGGTGCTGATCGATTGTCAGATGCCCGCCCCTGAAGGCACGTCCTTGTGCTGCCTGATTCACGCTATGCCGGGCTGTGCCAACCTGCCGGTGTTCATGCTCGCATTGACCGCCGACCGAGAGCTTTGCGCCACGGGAGCACCGGTCGATTACCTGAACAAACCGGTGAAATTCGAGGAATTGCAATCCGCACTGGAGCGTCGCGTATTGTGCTGTTGATAGGGTAAAAGCGCCGCAAATTCGGCGTTTATGACACTTTGATCGGCTTGGGGGCGGTGCTTAACTGACCGCTCCGGTTGATTCAAGGAGCCCCTTCATGAACCTGCATCAGTTCGCCGAAACCCACGAAGTCACCAACCAGCCACCGTCGCTGGACGGCACCAACCTCTACCGCATCGACCTGCCGTTACAGGAGTGGTCGCGCAGGTTCGGCGCCGGTTGGGCCGAGTCGCGGATCGATGCCTACGGTGCGCTCGCCGGCGGGCCGTTGATGGAAGCCGGGTTCCTCGCCAATCAGAACAAACCAGCGTTCGCCAGCCATGACCGCTACGGCCATCGCATCGATCTGGTGGAATTTCATCCGGCCTATCACGAGCTGATGCGCACGGCGATCGAGCATGGCCTGACTTCGCTGCCATGGGCGCATCCACAGGATGGCGCCCACGTCGCACGCGCCTCGATGACTTATTTGCACAGCCAAGCCGAGGCCGGCAGCGGTTGCCCGTTGACCATGACCTTCGCCAGCGTGCCGGCCCTGCGTTTGCAGGCGAATATCGCTGAGCAGTGGCTGCCGAAAGTCCTCTCCAGCGAATACGACCCGCGCAACGTCGGCATGGCGCACAAGGCCGGCGTGACCATCGGCATGGCCATGACCGAGAAACAGGGCGGAACCGATGTGCGTGCCAACACCACCAAGGCTTATCCGGTCGGCGCCAGCGGCCCGGGTCAGGCCTATGAGCTGGTCGGGCACAAGTGGTTCTGCTCGGCGCCGATGTGCGATGCCTTCCTGACGCTGGCGCAAACCGACAAGGGCTTGAGCTGTTTCCTGCTGCCACGGCATCGTCCGGACGACACGCGCAATCAGTTCTACATCCAGCGTCTGAAAAACAAACTCGGCAACCAGTCCAACGCCTCCAGCGAAGTGGAGTTTCGGGGCGCGCTGGCATGGATGGTCGGCGAAGAAGGGCGCGGCGTGCCAACCATCATCGAGATGGTGGCGATGACCCGCTTCGATTGCATGGTCGGTTCCAGTGCGTTGATGCGTCAGGCGCTGACCCAGGCCAGCCACCACTGCGCGCACCGCAAGGTCGGCGGCAAGTTGCTCAGCGAACAGCCGTTGATGCAGAACGTGCTGGCCGATCTGGCCCTGGAAAGCGAAGCCGCGCTAGCCCTCAGTTTGCGCATGGGCAAGGCGCTGGATCATCTGGACGATCGCCACGAAGCGCAATTCGCGCGGCTGGTGACAGCAGTGGGCAAGTATTGGATCTGCAAACGCGCGCCGGCGATGATCAACGAAGCGGCCGAGTGCATGGGCGGCGCCGGGTATGTCGAGGACAGCATTCTGCCGCGCCTGTACCGCGAGGCGCCGGTGAACTCGACGTGGGAAGGCTCGGGGAATGTGCAGTGCCTGGATGTGCTGCGGGCGTTGTCGAAAGAACCGGGTGTGCTGGATGTGTTGTTCAGCGAGCTCGGTGATGGGCATGGCGACAAGCGTCTGGCTGCGCATATTCAGCAATTGCAGGTGCAGTTCAAGGATACGAGCGACATTCAGTATCGGGCGCGGCAGTTGACTGAAGATATTGCGCTGGGGTTGCAGGCCAAGCTGTTGCTGGAGGCCGGTAACTCAGCGGTCAGCGATGCCTTCATTGCCAGCCGTCTGAGCGGTGGCGGCCGGGTGTACGGCGCCTTGCCGCGTGGGCTGGACGTCGAAGCCATCGTCGCCCGCTCAACCCCACAAGGTTTCTGAACGCTATCTCCCCAACACTACAAAACCCTGTGGGAGCGAGCTTGCTCGCGAAAGCGGTACATCAGTCGACATCCATGTTGAATGACAAACCGGATTCGCGAGCAAGCTCGCTCCCACATGGGATATCCGTTGATGGGGAGATTTGGGTACACCCACAACGCCACTGTTCCCGTGACGCCACGATGCAGGCAAGATGAAGCTCTGCAAGTCAGAACACAGGAAGCTGATCGTGACCGAAGCGTTTATTGTCGTTCAAACCGCCGAACAAGCCGTGGACCGTCTGGCCGAGTTGCATGAGCGGGCCACCACTGCGCTGAATTCGGCGCTCAAGCGTTACCTCAAGGATCGCGTCGAACCCGACGCTGCGCAGCGTGCTCTGTTTCGTTATCCCGAACTGCGTCTGACCTACCATTGCCAGGGCGAAGTCCCGCAGACCACCCGCGCTTATGCCAAGGTGCAACTGCCAGGCACTTACAGCGTCACCGTCACCCACCCGGCGGCATTCCGCAAATACCTGCTCGAACAACTTGTGCCGTTGATGCACGATTTCACCGTGACCGTGGAAGTCGGCGTCAGTCAGCAGAACATTCCGTATCCGTACGTGGTCGAGCAGGGCGATGAACTCGCCGGCTCCGGCGTCACCGCTGCCGTGCTGGCGCGGGTGTTCCCGAGTACCGACCTGTCCGCCGCCACCGATGGCATCGCCGACGGTCTCTATGACTGGGAAAACACTGATCCGCTGCCGCTGGCGCTGTTCGACGCCGCGCGTGTGGATTTCTCGCTGCGCCGTCTGGTGCATTACACCGGCAGCGACTGGCGCCATGTGCAGCCGTGGATTCTGCTGACCAACTATCACCGCTACGTTGACCAATTCATCGTTCATGGTCTGGAGCAGTTGCGCCGCGATCCGCGTTTTGTGCGCATGGTGTTGCCGGGCAACGTGATCATCGAGAAGGGCATGGATCACGGCGAAGCGTCGGCGATTGCCGCCGGTGTGGTCTGGCACCGTTATCAGATGCCGGCCTATCACCTGATCGCCAGCGATGGCCACGGCGTCACGCTGGTCAACATCGGTGTCGGGCCGTCCAACGCCAAGAACATCACCGACCACTTGGCGGTGCTGCGTCCGCATTGCTGGCTGATGATCGGCCACTGCGGTGGCCTGCGTCAGTCGCAGACCATTGGCGACTACGTGCTGGCTCACGCTTATATGCGTCGCGATGGCATTCTCGACCGTGTGGTGCCGCCGAACATTCCGATCCCGGCACTGGCCGAAGTGCAAATGGCGCTGCAACAAGCAGCGGCGAATGTCACCGGCGAGAAGGGCGATGACCTGAAAAAACGCCTGCGCACCGGCACCGTGCTGACCTACGACGACCGTAACTGGGAGCTGCGCTGGGCGCAGGAACGGCCGTTGATCAACCTGTCCCGCGCCGTGGCGGTGGACATGGAAAGCGGCACGATTGCCGCGCAGGGTTACCGCTTGCGAGTGCCGTACGGCACGTTGCTCTGCGTTTCGGACAAACCGCTGCACAGCGAAATCAAGCTGCCGGGTTCGGCCAACGCCTTCTATGAACGCGCGGTCAGCCAGCACTTGAAGATCGGCATCGAAGCGGTGGACCTGCTGCGCACCGAACTCAACTCGCTGCACTCGCGCAAACTGCGCAGCTTCGACGAGCCGCCGTTCCGTTAACGGTTAGTCGTGGTCATTTGGCGGTCGGGGCACTAGCATTGTCAGCCCTGATCGCTAAATGTTTGCTCTCCCTATGTCTCGTCCCCCGCGTCCACCTTCCCGCCGCCCCGGCGTGAAGCCTCAGTCGTCTTCGCCGCGCCGTGTTGCCAAGGCACCTCCGGCCGAGCCGAAACTGATCCTGTTCAACAAACCGTTCGATGTGCTGACGCAATTCAGCGACGGCGAAGGGCGGGCGACGCTCAAGGATTTCATCGATGTGCCTGGCATCTACCCCGCCGGACGCCTTGATCGTGACAGCGAAGGGTTGTTGCTGCTGACCAATGACGGCCAGTTGCAGGCGCGCATCGCCGATCCGAAACACAAATTGGCGAAGACCTATTGGGTGCAGGTCGAAGGCGTGCCGACAGCCGAGCAGTTGCAGCGCTTGCGTGATGGCGTCGAGTTGAATGACGGCATGACCTTGCCTGCCGAAGCGCGGCAGTTGGACGAGCCTGAGTTGTGGCCGCGCAATCCGCCGGTACGCTTTCGCGCGACCATACCGACGTCGTGGCTGGAGTTGGTGATTCGCGAAGGGCGCAACCGGCAGGTACGGCGCATGACCGCGGCGGTCGGGCTGCCGACGTTGCGGCTGGTGCGGGTGAAGATTGGCGACTGGTCGATCGAAGGGCTTGATCAGGGCCAGTGGAAGGAAGTGCCGGCGCGCTTATAGAGCGCCGGATTCGATCAGGCCGATCACCACACTTTTGATGATGAACGCGGCCACGCCCAGGCCCAGTACGAAAAACAGAATGAACGAGCCGAAGCGCCCGGCCTTGGACTTCTTCGCCAGATCCCAGACGATGAAACCCATGAAAATGATCAGGATGCTGACCAGACCGGTCATCATCCACTCTTCTAATAGTGCTGGATCCATTGGGTTTCTCCGACGCGGCGCGGCTAAAAGGGCGCGGCGAGTATACGCCAAGGTGTGTGGGGTGGCATTGATCTGGGTCTGATCCGAGGCCTTTAGCCCTCACCCTAGCCCTCTCCCGGAGGGAGAGGGGACTGACCGGCGGATGCTCGCAAAATGCGCCGACCTGAACGTTCTGTTGTGAATCCATAATCGACTCAATCTTTCAAGTCGATGTATGACAGCAGACACCTCGGTCAGCCCCCTCTCCCTCCGGGAGAGGGCTGGGGTGAGGGTGCCCTTGATCAGCTACGCAAATGAGTCAGCGGCAATTCGGTGCTGTTGAGCACCTGATTCAGCACAAAACTCGAGCGCACGCTGGTCACCCCTTCAATCCGGGTCAAATGCCCCAGCAACAATTTCTGATAGTGATCCATATCCGGCACCACCACTTTCAACTGGTAATCCGCATCCACCCCCGTCACCAGACTGCACTCCAGCACCTGCGGCAACGTACGAATCGCCGCTTCGAAGTTCTCAAAACGCTCCGGCGTATGCCGGTCCATGCCGATCAGCACATACGCCGTCAGGCTCAACCCAAGCATCTTGCGATCGAGCAATGCGACCTGACGCGAGATATAACCGTCGTCTTCCAGTTGCTTGACCCGACGCGAGCAAGGGGACGGCGACAGACCGATGCGCTCGGCCAACTCCTGGTTGGAGATGCGGGCGTCGCGCTGCAATTCCGCCAAAATGCTCAGGTCGTAACGGTCGAGTTTGCTCATCAATCTGTCCTTGTTTGTAACTATTGCGGAGGATTATCTATCCAGGGTTAAAAATTGCGCAAGTGGTGTTTATTTCAGCAATCTTCGCAATCCTCTGTCGCGGCCTCAGGCCTATTCTTATCACCAGAATCACTGCTCGGTAACACAGTCCACGCGGCCCGCCCCATCCGGCCTGCCGCGGCCGCCACCCCCACCGGGGTTGTGCCGGCCCCCGAGCTGCACACTGTCCAGAAGACGGCGTGAGGTGAGCCGACGTCAAAAGCGTCGAGCCAGGACGAAGTTCTCTAGAAGGGAGGCCGACGGGTCTCCCTTTTTTCTTGCCTGCGATTTCATGTGGCGGCGCTCAATAAATAAGTTGCGCGACTGATAACCTGTTGCAGAACCGGATGTTCCCGACCCGGTCTTAGTTACAGGCCGCCCTTAATTACAGGCCTCAGTGAGGAAAAGCATGAAGTCGCGCATCTGGCGTCTGGCCGGTGTTGGTGTGTTGTGTGTGAGTGTCAGTGTGCAAGCGCTGGCCGATGACCCTGAAAGCCGCAGCCCGAATGGCAATGGTAACGGCGGACGCGGGCCGGAGCATCAGGGCAACAATCAGGGGCATGGCGGCAATAATCAGCAGCCACGTCCGCAGAACAATCAACCGCCGCAGAATCAACCGCGCCCGCAGAACAACGAGATCATTCGTGGCGACAACAGCCGCCAGTTCGAGCACAACGGCCAGCAGCACAATAACAATGGTCAATGGCAAAACCACGACCAGAACCGCCCGGCCTATAACCCCAACCCGGTGCGTCAACCACCACCGCCGCCGCAACTACCAGCCAACAGCCTGCCGATCCAGCCACGGCCCGACACCGTGCGCCAGACTCAGGAGCCGCGTCAGGGCTACTACCGCGACGAGCGTCCACAAAACGGTTACCACAACCAGCAATGGCAGACCGGTAACCGGCCCAACGATAATCGCTGGCCGGGCCGCCCCGACGGGCACGGCAATGGCTGGGGCCCGGGGCCGCAATATCGGCCGGGGCATGTGATCGATCGCTTCCCGGATCGCGATTACCGCGTGCCGTATCGTGGCCAGGATTACTTCTTCTCCGGCGGCTACTGGTATCGCCCGCAAGGCCCGCGCTACATCGTCGTGCAACCGCCGCGCGGGATCCGCATCCAGTATTTGCCGGATTACGCCCGTGAAGTGTGGATTGGTGGTTCGCTATTGTTTCTCGCCGCCGGTTCCTACTACGCCTATCAGGAAGCGACGCAGGATTACGTGGTCGTCGAGCCGCCGGTGCAGCAACAACCGCAGCCGCAATCACAAGGCTATGACGTCGAAGCGTATCCGGCCAACGGCCAGTCGCCGGAGCAGGTGCAGCAGGACGGCTACCAGTGCTATCAGTATGCGGTGCAGCAAAGCGGTTTCGACCCGCGCACCGCGACCTATCAGCCGGCGCCCGAAGTGGTTCAGGCGTACCGACAGGCTCAGGGCAACTGCCTGAGCAGTCGCGGTTATCAGGTCAGTTACTGAAGCCGGGTTTGTGCCCGTTCAGACTTGACCACTTCCTGCGGGTCGGCGTGCACCAGCACTTCGGCTCGCGGGTAGGCCTTGTGGATGGCATCGGCGGCTTGATCGCTGATGCCGTGCGCCACTGACAGCGTCAACTCTCCCGGCAATTCCAGGTGCAACTGCACGAACCAGTGGTTGCCGGAGATCCGCGTGCGCAGGTCATGCGCTCCCAACACCCCCGGCACACTGCAGGCCAGTTCGAGCATGTGCTGGCTGACGTCGGTTGGCAGTTCTTCATCCATCAACACCGAAAAACTTTCCCGGGCAATCTGGATCGCGCTCCACAGAATGTACCCGGCAATTCCCAGACCGAACCACGCATCCAGTTGTTCAAAACCAAACCCGGCGAGGATCAGCGCAATCAGGATGCTGCCGTTGAGCAACATGTCCGAGCGATAGTGCAGTGAATCCGCGCGTACCGCGTTGGAGCCGGTCTGCTTGATCACCCGATGCTGCAACACCAGCAACGCCGCCGTCAGCAGCAGCGAAAACACGATCACACCGATGCTCAGCCACGGCGCCCCGAGCGGTTGTGGATCATGAAGTCGTTCGTACGCCTGAAACGCGATCAACACAGCACTACCGCCAATGAACAGCGCCTGCGCCATGCCCGCCAGCGATTCCGCCTTGCCGTGACCATAACGGTGATCGTCATCGGCCGGGCGCAACGCGTAATGCACCGCCAGCAGATTGAGCAGCGAAGTGACGCCATCCAGCGCCGAGTCGGTGAGGCCGGCGAGCATGCTCACCGAACCGCTCAGCCACCAGGCGATGGCTTTGGCGATGATCAGTGTGCACGCGACCGCCACTGAGGCGCGGGTCGCCAGCCGCAGCAGGCGAGCGTGTTCGGGGCTGGATGTCATTGAACGTCCTTTTCAGGCGGCGGGTTGCAGGCCGAACATCGCCAGTTGTTGAGTGCTGCCCTTGTGTTGAATCAGGCGCGGATCATCCAGTGGGAAATCTCGGCCCAACTCGCTTTCGAGAATAGCCTGCAGCTTGTGATTATCGACCTGACCGTCCGGGCCGATGGCTTGCTTGAGTTTGGCCGGATCGATCTGTGCGGTGTGGCCCGGTTCGAAATAGATCGCGCCGGTGGCGAAGTCGACGGCAAACGCGATCAGCCCGGGAATGACGTAGAACAGCAAGCCCACGGCGTCGAGCACGGCAATCGCCGGGTCGATCTTGCCGTCGATCTGACCGCGCCGGTCCGGGTAGAAAATCGAACCGCACGCCGTGATTTGCGTGAGCAGGGTGGCGACCAGTACACCGCCGATCAGGCGAAAAGGTAAGCGCATGGGAAAATCTCCTGAGTCATCTGATAACGAAGCTTCGTCTTGTGAAGTTAAGACCCTGACGAACGCCAAGCAGTTCGCCGTTATACTCGGGCCTCTGTTTTGGAGCCAGCATGATTTCTTTGCCAATCGATGAAGTTTTACCCGCCCTGCGTGAAGCCTTGGCGACGCGCCACGAAGCTGTGCTCGAAGCACCGCCCGGCGCTGGTAAAACCACCCGCGTGCCGTTGGCCTTGCTCAATGAAACATGGCTGGCCGGGCAGACCATTCTGATGCTTGAACCGCGCCGCTTGGCCGCGCGCGCAGCCGCAGAGCGGCTTGCCAGCGAGTTGGGCGAGAAGGTCGGTGAAACCGTCGGCTATCGCATCCGACTCGACAGCAAGGTTGGCCCCAATACGCGCATCGAAGTGGTCACCGAAGGCATTCTCACCCGCCGCTTGCAGGATGATCCTGCGCTGGAAGGCGTCGGCTTGTTGATCTTCGACGAATTCCACGAACGCAGCCTCGACGCCGATCTGGCGCTGGCATTAAGTCTGAACGGTCGCGAGCTGTTTCGAGCTGAACAGCCGCTGAAGATTTTGCTGATGTCGGCCACGCTCGAAGGCGAGCGTCTGGCCGGGTTGCTCGACGATGCACCGATCCTGCGCAGCGAAGGTCGCATGTATCCGGTGACGATGCGCTGGGGCCGGCCGTTTCAGCCCGGCGAATATATCGACCAACGTGTCACGCAAACCGTGCTCGAAGCGCTGCACGATGAAACCGGCAGCCTGTTGGTGTTTCTGCCGGGGCAGGCGGAAATCCGTCGTGTGCATCAACAGTTGGCAGACGCCATTGGTGAGCGCAGCGACGTGTTGCTGTGCCCGTTGCACGGTGAACTCGACCTCAATGCGCAACGCGCGGCGATTGATCCGGCCCCGCCCGGTCAGCGCAAAGTGGTGTTGGCGACCAACATCGCCGAAACCAGTCTGACCATCAACGGCGTGCGCGTGGTGATCGATGCCGGGCTGGCGCGGGTGCCGCGTTTCGATCCGGGCAGCGGCATGACACGGCTCGACACTCAGCGGATTTCCAAGGCCAGCGCCACTCAGCGTGCGGGCCGGGCCGGGCGACTCGAGCCGGGCGTTTGTTATCGCTTGTGGTCGCAGGATCAGCACGAGCAATTGGCGGCGTATGGCAGTGCGGAAATTCTCTCGGCGGATCTCGCCAGCCTCGCGCTGCAACTGGGACGTTGGGGCGTGACGCTGGGGGAACTGGTTTGGCTCGATGTTCCGCCAGCGGCAGCTTATGCACAGGCGCAGGATTTGCTGCAACGGCTTGGCGCGCTGGAAGGTGAGGCGCTGACCTCTCACGGTCAGGCCATGGCTGAATTGCCGGCACATCCGCGTATCGGTCATTTACTGCTGCGTGGTCAGGCGTTGGGGCTGGCGAACATGGCGTGCGATGTCGCCGCGTTGCTCGGCGAGCGCGATATCTTGCGCGGCGCCGGGGCGGATTTGCACAGTCGCCTGGTGCTGCTGTCCGGCGAAGAACGCGCCGCCCGTGGTGCGCAGGGCGGGGTGCAGCGCGCCAAGCAACTGGCGCGGCAATATCGCGGTTATCTGCGCGGCAAGGCCAGCGAGCCGGTCAGCGATCCCGATCATCCGCGCTGGCTCGGTGCCTTGCTGGCGCTGGCCTATCCGGATCGCGTCGCGCAACAGCGGCGTGCCGGTGGCGCCGAATATCGTCTGGCCAACGGTCGCGCGGCGCTGTTCGCCGAAGCCGACAGCCTGATGAAAGAGCCGTGGATCGTCATCGCCGATCTCGGTAGCCGTCAGGGCCAGCGCGAAGAGCGGATTTATCTGGCGGCGGATTTCGATCCGGCGCTGTTCGATTCAGTGCTCGCCGAACAGGTGCGCAACGTCGATCAACTGGACTGGGACGAGCGCGAAGGCGTGCTGCGCGCCGAGCGTCAGCGCAAGGTCGGCGAGCTGATTCTCAGCCGTGAGCCGTTGACCGGTCTCGACGAAAATGCGCGCAGTCAGGCGTTGATCAATCTGGTGCGGCGCAAGGGTCTGGAACTGCTGCCGTGGACGCCCGAGCTGCGTCAGTGGCAGGCGCGGGTGGCGTTGTTGCGCCAGTTGGAGTTGAACCATCAGGACGACAGTCAATGGCCGGACGTCAGCGACGCGACGTTGCTGAACACCCTCGAAGACTGGCTGATGCCTTATCTGGGCAAGGTTTCGCGGCTCAGTCATTTTGCCAATCTCGATCTGTCGAGCATCGTGCGTAATCTGCTGCCGTGGCCATTGCCGCAAAAGCTCGATGAGCTGGCGCCGCATCATTTGAGCGTGCCGTCGGGGTCGTCGATTCGTTTGGACTACAGCGAGTTTCCGCCGATTCTGGCGGTGCGTTTGCAGGAGCTGTTCGGGCTGGCCGATACGCCGCGCATTGCCGGTGGGCGGCAGGTGGTCAAGTTGCATCTGCTGTCGCCAGCGCGGCGGCCGGTGCAGGTGACGCAGGATCTGGCCAACTTCTGGCGCAGCACCTATGCCGAAGTGAAGAAGGATTTGAAGGGGCGCTATCCGAAGCATTATTGGCCGGATGATCCGTTGGTGGCCGAGGCGACCGCACGGGCCAAACCGCGCGGCACCTGAAGATCAAGAGATCGCAGCCTTCGGCAGCTCCCACAGTGATCGCTGGTGTGCCGAAGTTGTGATCTAAGGCGCGGCGGGGAGCAGGAAGCGCGCAATCACCGGCAGGTGATCGGAGATGCGCAACGTATCGTCCTGCCGCACCATCGCTTCAACCCGTTTGATTTTCGGGCTGTAGAACAGATAGTCGACCGTGCGATCCGGGCCATTCAGACCGGGGTCGTTGGGGTAGTGGGTCAGCCACTGCGCACGGTCGATACCGCTGGCCTCGTTGTTGGTCGGGATCATCGGGTACTTGTCCCACAGCAGATGCAGTTCGCTGTCGGCTGAGTAGGGCATGCGTTGTTCGGCAGACAAGCGGCGATACTGACCAAGCGGTAACAGATTGAAGTCGCCACCGATCAACCACGGCAGGCCCTGACTTTCGTACTTGTCGAGCACTTTGGCCACGGCGCTCACTTGCGCCTGCAACGTTTCGTCGGGTTGCCTGGCACGCTCCAGATGGGTATTGAAAACGGTCAGTTGCCCGCCATCGCTCAGGGGCAGTTTGGTCGCGAGCAGGGCATCTTTTGGCTGGAACTGGCGGCTGATGAAGTTGGCTGAGGCGACCGGCAATTGCAGGCGCTCGGCGTGTTCGATGCGGTAGCGGCTCAGGGTCGCCAGTTGTCGCCCGACACTGCCGAAAACATGAACGTCGGGGACAAATTCGGCTTTCCAGTCAAACGCGCTGGCGCTGCACGGATACAGGTCGGCAACGCGTTCCTGCAATAACTTCAGTTGGTCCTGGTAGTCGCTGGCCTTGGCGCCATCATCGAGTTCCTGCAACAACACCACATCGGGCTGCTCGTCGCGGATCACCCGCGCCACTTCATCGAGGCTGAAGGCCATGTCTTCCAGGGTCGGTGCTTCATCGTTGCCCTGGGCCAGATCATTCCAGAACACGTAGCGTTTGCCGGCCAGGTACTGCACGTTCCAGGTCATGACTTTCAACGCCTGGCCTGGCACCAGTGTCGGCGGCGTTCCGGTACAACTGACCGGCAGGGTTTCGCGGGCGTCGGGGCGCCAGGTCAGGCTGAACATCAGCCCGCCGATCAGGGCGATGGCGAGCACGACAAGCAACAGGGTGTAGCGCAGTAGACGGGTCATGGCTCGGCTTATAGCGTTACAGAAAGTGGCCCCGAGCATACCTGACGGCCGTCTCGAAGCCCAAACGCAGTCCTGTCAGATCGCTCTGTCACGTTTGTCAGGCAATTCGCTGATCAGCATGAACAGGCGGAACAACACCACGCTGGTGAACAGTTGCAGGAAGCTGTGAGCACTATCGATCAGTATCGCGATAACCGGATTCTGCGGCTCTGGGTACACCGCCAGCGTCGCACCTTTGAGCAACCACAGCGGCGTCATCACGCAGAGAATGCACAGCAGGATCCGCCAGAAATGCCCACGGGTCAGGCGCAGGCTTTCTTTCATGGCCTGCAGTGGCCCCATGCCGCGCAGCACCAGCAGGTATTCGCCGAATGCGAGCATCACCATCAACATCAGGCCCGGCAGGAAATACAGCGACAGGCCCAACAGAATCAACAAGGTATTCAGTGCCGTGAGTAACGCGAAGCGTGGCCACAGAGTGGCAGCCATCGCCAGCAGATCACGGTTGCGCGGCGCCTCGCCACGGCTGCGTGCATCAAGAAAGAGGATCAGCGCGGCGGTGTACAGCGGATACACCAGCAGACCGACGACGATACTGATCGCCGAGATGTTTTCCGGCCCGCTGGCGCGATCGACCACCTGTTGCAGGAACGCTTCGAAAATCACCAGGGGCAGGCACAACTGCACGATGCTGCCCAAATGGCGTTTGAAAAAATACAGAGAGTCGCGCAGCACTTCGAGGGCATTCATCAGTCGGTATCGCAGGTCGAAAACAGTGGCTCACTTTAACCGATGATGGCTGGCGCGACACAAACGTAAACATTCGGTAAAGGTCATTGAAACGTTTTGTCACCGTCTCCATTACAGGAGAGCACCTCGGCCAACGTGGACGAGGGCAATGTTATCCCCGGCAATCTACGAGGTCGCCATGAACAGCGAAGAGCAAACCCTGATCGATGGACTGTTTTCCCGGCTGCAACAGGCCGAAACGGAGGCAGCCCCGCGCGACGCCCAGGCCGAGGCGCGGATCAAGGAACACCTGACCCGCCAGCCTGCGGCAGGTTATTTCATGACCCAGGCGATTCTGGTGCAAGAGGCAGCGCTCAAGAGCCTCGACGAGCAGAACAAACAACTGACCCAGCAAGTCCAGCAGTTGCAGGCCGAGTTGCAAGCGGCCAAGGCGCAGAGTGCCGCCCCGGCGCCGAGCGGCGGCGGTGGTTTCCTGTCGAGCATTTTTGGTGGCAGCCCGCGTACGGCGCCGACCCAGAGCGCCCCAGCCACGACTGGCGGCTGGCGCGAACCGGCACCGCAACAGAATTACGCGGCCCCCGCGCCACAACAGAACTTCGGCGCGCCACCGCCTAACTATGCGCAACAAGCCGCTCCGGCAGCCGGCAGCAGCTTCCTCGGCGGCGCCTTGAAAACCGCCGCCGGTGTCGCCGGTGGCGTGATGCTGGCGCAAGGCATCAGCAGCCTGTTTCATCACAACCAGCAGCCGGAAGAAATCGTTGAAGTGATCAAGGAAGAGCCGGCGCAGGTCGCCGACCAGAGCAACAACGGTTGGGGCGATGACCAGCGTGTGGCCGATAACGGCTTCTCTGGCAACGACCAGGGCGGGGTCACCGACGCCGATTACAGCGACGACAACTCATCGTTCTTCGATGACGACGATTCCTTCGTCTGACTCACCATTCGTCCGGAGCCCCTGAGGGCTTCGGGCCGATTATTCGCGGAACCCTCCTGATGGCTGGCATACTGAGCGCCTTTTTCAGGCCCTGCGCCTGATCCCGCTTCGTGCGCTTGCGCGCCCACAGGAACTCCGGTGAAAAAAATCGCAGTGTTCGCCGACGTGCAGAACCTCTACTACACCGTGCGTCAGGCCTATGGTTGTCACTTCAACTACGCCGCCTTGTGGGCCGACATCAGCAAGGACGGGCAGATCGTCGAGGCCTACGCCTACGCGATCGACCGTGGCGACAGCAAGCAGCAGCAGTTCCAGCAGATCCTGCGCAATCTGGGCTTCACCGTGAAGCTCAAACCCTACATCCAGCGCAGCGACGGCTCGGCCAAGGGCGACTGGGACGTGGGCATCACCCTCGACATCATGGACGCCGCCGACCATGTCGACGAAGTCGTTCTGGCCTCCGGTGACGGCGATTTCGACATGCTGCTCGAACGCATCATCAGCAAACACGGCGTGCAGGCAGTCGCCTATGGCGTGCCCGGCCTGACGGCCAACTCGCTGATCCGCGCCGCCAGCCGTTACGTGCCGATCGAAGGCGCGTTGTTACTCAAGAATTGAACGGAGTTGAACCCGGTTTGGAACGCATTGCAGTCATCGACTTTGAAACCACCGGCCTGTCGCCGAACAGCAACTGCCGCGCCACGGAAATCGCCGTGGTCATGCTGGAAAACGGCCGCATCGTCGAGCGTTACCAGAGCCTGATGAACGCCGGCGTCCGCGTCCCCGCGTTCATCGAGCAACTGACCGGCATCAGCAACGCCATGCTGCGCACCGCGCCGTCGGCCGAGCAGGTGATGAACGAAGTCAACGAGTTTGTCGGCTGCACGCCGTTGGTGGCGCACAACGCCTCGTTCGACCAGAAGTTCTGGGACTTTGAGCTGGGGCGGATCAAACGCACGCGGTTGCAGAACTTTGCCTGCTCACTGCTGCTGGCGCGGAGGCTGATGCCGGCGGCGCCGAATCACAAGCTGGGTACGCTGACCACGTTCGCGCGTTTGCCGCACACGGGCCAGGCTCACCGGGCCATGGCCGATGCCGAGATGGCCGCGAATCTGATGGCGCATTTGGCTGATGAGTTGCGGCACAAGCACGGCGTCAGCGAGCTATCGCATGACCTGCTGTGCAAGTTGCAGAAAGTCCCGGCCGCGAAAGTCAGCGAACACTTGCAGCGCTATCGCTGATCCCCAATCCAGCACGCAACCCCCTGTAGGAGTGAGCCTGCTCGCGACAGCGGTGTGTCAGTCAATATTTGTTTCGACTGATACTCCGCTTCGCGAGCAGGCTCACTCCTACATTGGATTTGTGGTGATCCGGGCTATTTGCCGTTGCCTTCGATCTGGCCGAGCGGCACACGCTTTTCGATTGCGCTCGACAACACAATCGAGGTCTTGCTGAAACCAAACTTCGCCACCCGATTGATCAACTCCTCCAGCTCCGTCATTGATCCCACCGCGGCCTTCATCATCACGCACGGATCGCCCGTCACTCGAAAGCATTCGGTCAGTTGCGGGATTTTCACCAGTTCGTCGTAGACCTTCTGACTGCCGTTCTGGTGCAGACGCAACTCGATCATGCACTGGATCGGCAGGCCGATTTTCGACAGGTCGATTTTCGCCTCATACCCGGTAATTACCCCGGATGCCTCTAGCTTGGCCACGCGCTCGGCGACGGCGGGGGCGGAGAGGTTCACCTTGCGCGCCAGATCGGCGTAGGACGCACGACCGTTTTCGAGAAGAGCGCTGAGCAGCATGCGGTCGTATTTGTCCAAGATCGACTCCTGAAATGTCGGACTTTCGAAATCTCGGCTTAAACCGCCGATCTCCGTGATTTCCAAAGTGTACCGGCGCTATAAACAGGTTTTGTAACTTATTTTTGCCCGCAAGCCTTTCTAGAATAACTAATCCCAAGAGCCTGATATTTGAGCTGCCCATGCCTGCCTTGCGCCGTTTTTCCTTGCCGCTGATCGCCGCGTTTTTTGCGTTGTACGTGATTTGGGGATCGACCTATCTGGTGATCCGCATCGGCGTTGAGTACTGGCCGCCGCTGATGCTCGGTGGTGTGCGCTTCGTGATCGCCGGCAGCCTGATGTACGCCTTCCTGCGCTGGCGCGGGGCTCCGGCGCCGACCTGGGCGCAGTGGAAAGCGGCGGGGATCATCGGGATTTTGCTGCTCAGTTTTGGTAATGGCGCGGTGAGTGTGGCCGAGCACACGGGTGTGGCCTCTGGCGTGGCGGCCTTGGCGGTGGCGACGGTGCCGCTGTTCACGTTGCTCTTCGGTTATTTCTGGGGCGCGCGTAATACTCGTCTCGAGTGGGCCGGGGTGGCGTTGGGGATTATCGGCATCGCCATGCTCAACATGGGCTCCAACCTGCAATCCAGCCCTATGGGCGCGGCGCTGCTGATTTTTGCGGCGGCGACCTGGGCGTTCGGTTCGGTGTGGAGCAGACATTTGCCGTTGCCGCAGGGCGCGATGGCCAGCGCGGTGGAGATGCTGGTCGGCGGTGTGGTGCTGCTGATCGGCAGCGCTGTCAGTGGCGAGCGTCTGCAAGCAATGCCGCCAGTTGAAGGCTGGCTGGCGCTGGCGTACCTGATCTTTTTCGGCTCGATCATCGCCTTCAATTCCTATATGTACCTGCTCAAGCACGTGCGTCCGGCGGCGGCGACCAGTTATGCCTACGTCAACCCGGCGGTCGCGGTGTTGCTGGGGATTGTGTTCGTTGGCGAGACCATCGGCATCGAAGAAGCGCTGGCGATGCTGGTGATCATCAGCGCCGTGGTGTTGATTGGCTTGCCGCAGTGGCGTCGGCCGGCACAGCCGCCAGTCGTGGCGCCGACAGCCGTTCCCACAGAAACGCGTACGAATTAGGGTAAACTGCGCGGCATTGCATGCCCGCGTCATTTTTTCCTACGGTACTTCCATGACTTTCGCCACCCTTGGCCTGATCGAACCCTTGCTGCGCTCCCTCGAGACGCTCGGCTACCAGACCCCGACGCCGGTTCAGGCGCAAGCCATTCCGGCCGTGCTGGCCGGTCGTGACCTGATGGCAGCGGCCCAGACCGGTACCGGCAAAACTGCCGGTTTCGCCTTGCCGCTGCTGCAGTTGCTGGCCATGGAAGGGCCGAAAGTCGCTGCCAACTCGGCGCGTGCGCTGATTCTGGTGCCGACCCGTGAGCTGGCCGAGCAGGTTCATGAGTCTGTGCGCCAGTACGCCGAAAACCTGCCGCTGCGCACTTATGCGGTTTACGGCGGTGTCAGCATCAATCCGCAGATGATGAAGCTGCGCGGCGGCGTCGATGTGCTGGTCGCCACGCCCGGTCGCTTGATCGACCTGTTCCGCCAGAACGCGCTGAAACTCGATCAGTTGCAGACTCTGGTGCTGGATGAAGCCGATCGTATGCTCGACCTGGGCTTCTCCGAAGAACTGGCGAACATTTACCGCATGCTGCCGAAAAAGCGCCAGACCCTGCTGTTTTCCGCAACCTTCTCCGATGACATCCGCCTGCTCGCCGGGCAGATGCTCAACGATCCGCTGACCGTCGAAGTCAGCCCGCGCAACGTCGCCGCCAATACGGTCAAGCAGTGGATCGTCACGGTAGACAAAAAGCGCAAGGCCGAACTGTTCGTGCACCTGATGCGCAAGAACAAGTGGAAGCAGGTGCTGGTGTTCGCCAAGACCCGCAACGGTGTTGATGCGCTGGTGGAAAAACTTCAGGGCCTGGGTGTGAATGCCGACGGTATCCACGGCGACAAGCCGCAGGCGACCCGTCAGCGCGCGTTGGATCGTTTCAAGCTCAGTGAAGTGCAGATTCTGGTGGCGACTGACGTTGCGGCGCGGGGTCTGGATATCGAAGACCTGCCGTTGGTGATCAACTTCGATCTGCCGATCGTGGCTGAGGATTACATTCACCGCATCGGGCGTACCGGCCGTGCGGGTGCAACCGGTGAGGCGATCTCGCTGGTCTGTGCGGATGAAGTGAACATGTTGTCGGCGATTGAAATGCTGACGCGGCAGACCTTGAAGCGTCAGAACGAGCCGGACTTTGAACCTGAGCATCGTGTGCCGGACACCGATGCCAGTGGTCAGGTGATCAAGAAGCCGAAGAAACCGAAGAAGCCGAAAGCTTCGGGTGGTGGCGGCAAGCGCAATCTGGGCAAGTGGGTCGACAGTGGCGAGACGCAGGCGCCGGAGCCTTCGATCAAGCCTGTGCGTAAAGTGCCGGTGTTCAACACTGGGCCGCGTAAGCGCAAGCCTTAAGTCAAAAGCCCCTCACCCTAACCCTCTCCCGGAGGGAGAGGGGACTGATTGGGGGATGTTTGCGAAGTACGCCGACCTGATTCTTCTGTTGTGAATCCATAAGCGACAGGGCCTTCGCCAGACACTTCGGTTGGCTGGCCGAATCCATAATCGACTCGGTGTTTCAGGTCGATGTATGGCGTCAGACACCTCGGTCGGCCCCCTCTCCCTCTGGGAGAGGGCTGGGGTGAGGGTTCAGGCAGACGCCTCGGACTTGAGCCACTGCACAATACCCAACCCCGCCGCCCGCCCGCTGGCAAAGCACCCCGTCAGCAAATACCCGCCCGTTGGTGCTTCCCAATCAAGCATCTCCCCCGCGCAGAACACCCCCGGCAACGCCTTGAGCATCAAGCGCTCATCCAGCGCCTCGAACGTCACGCCCCCGGCACTGCTGATCGCCTCGTCCAATGGCCGCGTTTTCACCAACGTCAGCGGTAATGCCTTGATCGCCCGTGCCAATAACGCCGGATCAGCGAAGGTCGCCGCATCAGTGAGTTCACGCAACAACGCCGCTTTAACCCCATCAATCCCGACCTGACTGTGCAGATGCTTGGCCATCGACCGCGAACCGCGTGGCTTGCTCAACGCCGCCTGCAATTTATCCACAGGGCGGCCGGGCAGCAGATCGATGTGAATAACCGCCGCGCCATGCTGATTGATCGCCTCACGAATCGGCGCCGACAGCGCATAAATCAGACTGCCCTCAATCCCGGTCGCGGTGATCACGCATTCGCCCAAGCGCGGAATATCGTCATTCAAACCAATGGCGATATTTTTCAGCGGCGCGCCGGCGAATTTGCTGACCATCAATTCGCTCCAGGCCTGCACCTCGAAGCCGCAATTACTCGGCTGTAACGGCGCAAGTCCTACACCTTTTTGCTCCAGGGGCAGCATCCACGCGCCATCCGAACCGAGGCGCGCCCAACTGCCGCCGCCGAGGGCGAGCAGGGTGGCGTCGGGTTTGACGGTGATTTCACCTTCGGGGCTGTCGATGCGCAGCGCACCGTGTTCATCCCAACCGAGCCAGCGGTGGCGGGTGTGGATAACTACGCCGCTGTCACGCAGGCGCTTGAGCCAGGCGCGCAACAGTGGCGCAGCTTTCATGTCCGTAGGAAAAACCCGGCCGGAGCTACCGACAAAGGTTTCGATCCCGAGATCGTGAATCCATTTACACAACGCTTCAGCATCGAAACCACGCAGCAGCAGGGCGATTTGCGGCGCGCGTTCGGCGTAGCGCGAGAGGAACGCCGGGTAGGCTTCGGAGTGGGTGATGTTCATGCCGCCGACACCGGCCAGCAGGAATTTACGCCCCACCGAGGGCATGCCGTCGTAGAGATCGACGCGGATTCCGGCCTGGCTCAGCACTTCGGCAGCCATCAGGCCGGCGGGGCCACCGCCAATGAGGGCGACGTGAGCGGGGGAGGAGGCGGAAGTCTGGGTCATGGCGTGCGCTGCGGTATGGCGGGATAAGGCGCGCATTCTAACAGCGCAGATCTTTTGTAGGAGTGAGCCTGCTCGCGATTGCGGTGTGTCAGCCAGGTTAATGTTGAAGGTGCTGACGCTATCGCGAGCAGGCTCACTCCTACAGGATTTGTGTTGGCTCAGAATGTTGGTTGAAAAATGATCAGTGCGCTGTAGGCCATAAGCTGTATGGCCTGCAGTCCCTTTCACTCAGGTTATCCACAGGCCGTTCCACAGCGATTGTGGGTAACGCAGCACAGCTCAATGACAACCGTGTGACTGCCAGACCCGCTGTGCGCTGTGATGGAGGATGCCGTGGCGGCGGGCGAGGGCGTGGCGATCCTTGCTGTAGCCGCCGCCGATCACGCCCATCACCGGAATATCGCGGCCCAGACAATGGCGCATCACGCTTTCATCACGAGCAGCGACGCCTGCGTCCGTCAGTTGCAGATAACCGAGGGCGTCGTCCTTGTGCACATCCACTCCGGCGTCGTACAGCACCAGATCCGGTTGATACAGCGGCAGCAGGTAATTGAGTGTGTCGTCGACCACTTTCAAATAATCAGCATCGCCCATGCCTTTGGGCAGCGGAATGTCCCAGTCACTTTCCGCTTTTCGTGCAGGAAAATTCTTCTCGCAGTGCAGGGAAACGGTAACCGCCTCTGGCGTGTCATGCAGGATCCGCGCGGTGCCGTCGCCCTGATGCACATCGCAATCGAAGATCAGCACGCGATTCACCCGGCCGCTTTGCAGCAGGTATTGGCTGATGATCGCCAGGTCATTGAAGATGCAGAACCCTGCCGGATAGTCGTAGTGTGCGTGGTGAGTGCCGCCGGCCAAGTGGCAGGCGAGGCCATGCTCGAGGGCTTTTTCCGCCGCCAGAATCGAACCACCGACCGCGCGCACCGTGCGCCGCGCCAAGGCTTCGTTCCACGGCAGGCCAAGACGCCGCTGGTCTTCGCGGGACAACTCGCCGCTCATGTAGCGTTCGATATACGCACGGTCATGGGCGAGGGCGAGGATGTCGTTGGGGCAGATCTCGGGTCGTAACAAATCGGCATCGCGGGTCAGACCGCTGTCGACGAGGTGATCGCGCAGCAGGCGAAACTTGTCCATCGGGAAGCGGTGATCCGCCGGAAACTCGGGGCTGTAGTCTTCGTGGTAGATCAGCGGCAATGGCATGGCGGTTTCATGTAGGAACGTAGGAAAGAGTGAAGGATCCTACCAGCGATGTAGACTTGCGGCATGGAAACGGAGAGGCACGATGGAGCCGATACTGGAACTCGAAAGCGCGCGCTTGCTGATGCGTCAGTGGCAGGACGAGGATTTGCCGGCATTTGCCGCGATGTGCGCCGATCCTCAGGTGATGCGCTATTTCCCGGCAGCGTTGAGCCGCCTCGAAAGCGCTTCGCTGATCGGCCGGATTCGCGGGCATTTTGCCGAGCACGGTTTTGGCCTCTGGGCGCTGGAGCGCAAGGACAGCGGTGAATTCATCGGTTTCACCGGGCTCGGCGTGGTCGGTTTCGATGCACCGTTCACGCCAGCGGTGGAAATTGGCTGGCGTCTGGCCAAGGAGCATTGGGGCCTCGGTTACGCCAGTGAAGCGGCGTGGACTGCTCTGCGCTGCGGCTTTGATCGGTTGGCGCTAAAGGAAATCGTCTCCTTCACCGCGCAATCCAATCTGCCCTCGGAGAAAGTCATGCAGGCGATTGGCATGCATCACGCCCCGGAAGATGATTTCGATCACCCGAAGCTGGCCGTCGATCATCCGCTGCGCCGGCATGTGCTGTACCGCATCACCCGGGAACAATGGCTGCAAACCTTGCATGGATAAGCCGACACGGACGTTTACAATGGCCGCCATATCATTGGCCCGCGCCAGAATCTGAATCGGCCGCCGCAGCCAAGACTGCGCGGTATATAGCTTTGTGTGAGGAGAGTCTGAATGAGCCAAGTGTTGGAAGATCTGGTCGACCTGCTGACCCTGGAACCGATCGAAGAAAACCTGTTCCGTGGCCGTAGCCAGGACTTGGGTTTCCGTCAGTTGTTCGGTGGTCAGGTGCTCGGTCAGTCGCTGTCGGCGGCCAGTCAGACGGTTGAAGAGGCGCGCCATGTGCACTCGATGCACGGCTATTTCCTGCGCCCGGGCGATGCCAAGTTGCCGGTGGTCTATTCGGTTGATCGCGTGCGCGATGGCGGCAGTTTCAGCACCCGCCGCGTCACGGCGATCCAGAAGGGCCACCCGATTTTCACCTGCAGCGCTTCGTTTCAGTACGACGAAGCAGGCTTCGAGCACCAGAGCCAGATGCCGGTCGTGGTCGGCCCGGAAAATCTGCCGTCGGAGCTGGAGTTGACCCAGCAACGCGCGCACCTGATCCCGGAGCACATGCGCGAAAAACTGCTGTGCCCGAAACCGATCGAAGTGCGCCCGGTCACCGAAAAAGACCCGTACAACCCGCAGCCGGCCGATCCGGTCAAATACGTGTGGTTCCGCGCCGACGGCGCATTGGCCGACATCCCGGCGCTGCACAAATACCTGCTGGCCTACGCCTCGGACTTCGGCCTGCTGACCACCTCGATGCTGCCCCACGGCAAATCGGTGTGGCAGAAAGACATGCAGGTCGCCAGCCTCGATCACGCGCTGTGGTTCCACAACGATCTGCGCGCCGATGACTGGTTGCTCTACGCGATGGACAGCCCGTGGGCCGGCAATTCCCGTGGATTTTCCCGTGGCAGCGTGTACAACCGCGCCGGGCAACTGGTCGCGTCGGTGACCCAGGAAGGCTTGATCCGTCATCGCAAGGATTGGGCATGAGCCTGAAAGAGGTCAAGCACTGGGTGTTCGACATGGACGGCACGCTGACCGTCGCCGTGCATGATTTTGCGGCGATTCGCGTGGCGCTGGCGATTCCGCCGGAGGACGACATCCTCACGCATCTCGCCGCGCTGCCTTCAGATGAGGCAGCAGCGAAACATGCCTGGCTGCTGGAACACGAAAGGGATCTGGCGCTGGGTTCGACCCCGGCCACCGGCGCGGTGGAACTGGTGCGTGATCTGCATGCGCGCGGTTATCGCCTCGGCATTCTGACCCGCAATGCGCGGGAACTGGCGCATGTAACGCTGGAGGCGATTGGTTTGGCTGACTGCTTTGCGGTGGAAGATGTGCTGGGCCGCGACGAAGCGCCGCCGAAGCCGCATCCGGGTGGCTTGCTGAAACTGGCAGAGGCTTGGGAAGTGCCGGCCAGCGCGATGGTGATGGTCGGTGATTACCGCTTTGATCTGGATTGCGGACGAGCGGCGGGGGCGCGCACGGTGTTGGTGAATCTGCCGGATAACCCGTGGCCGGAGCTGACCGATTGGCATGCGAAGGATTGTGTCGAGTTGCGGCGGATGCTTCTGGCCTGAGATCTTTGGTGCCTGAGCTGGCCTCTTCGCGAGCAGGCTCACTCCTACAATTGGAATACATTCCCCTGTAGGAGTGAGCCTGCTCGCGATGGCGTCAGATCAATCAGCACAAAACTTATTCGAACAACACCTTCTGCCCCTCCGGCGAGGTCAGCATTCCATCGCCGTTGTGCCCAACCCCGGGCACTTCAACCAGCCGCTGATTCACCCCTTCCGGATGCCGGCGCAGCAAATAACCGAAGTACAACTTCCCACGCTCCAGGCGATACTCACCCTGCGCTTCGGCTTCACAACCCTTGTCCAGCGCCGGATGCTTGGGGTCGATGTCCTGCTGCCCGAGCAGATAAATCACCTCGCGTTTGATGTAACTGCTCTCAAGCTGCAACGGCGTTTGCCCACCGGCATAGACCGGCATGTCTGACAGACCGTACTTCCAGCGATTGAAGCCCGCGCACTTGGCGTGATCGAACGCCACCGGCCTTTGTTCATTGAAATAGGCATAAGAAGACGGATTGGCCACGACATAGCGCAAGCGAATGCCGTTGGCCTTAAGCGCCGGTTGATCCTTGGCCAGCAGGGCATAACGCTGCACTACCTGGCCGCCACCGGAATGACCGAAGATCACGATCTGCTTCACGTCCGGGAACTGTTTACGATCGCTGATCCGCCCGACGATCTCATCGAGCGCGGCGTAGGAGCTCAATGGATTTGGCCCTGTGGATAAACCACCGCCCATCCACTCGTTGCCTTGCCAGCGCAGGACGGTTGCGGGCAACGAATAAAGGGCTACATCGCTTTCATTGAGAAACTGCGGGGCGATCACCAAGGTGTGCGCGCTTTGTCCCGCCAGTTCGGCCGCACTCTCGGCGCTTTTGCGATAGGTCTCGGCGTTGCGCAACCGGCCATGAATGACGATCAGCACGCGCTCGATTTTCTCCGGCGCAGGACCAATGCCTACCGCCATTTCCCCGGCCTTGAGTTGCAAACGACCGGGGCTGATCGCATCGACACCGGCGGCTTGCGCGGTGCTGCCAACAATCAGTAAAGCCAAAAGCCATTTATGCATTTACAGGTTTTTCGCCGCGAAGGTGTCGCACTGGCCGACCTGGCCCTGCGCGAATCCGGTTTTGAACCAGCGCACCCTTTGCGCCGACGTACCGTGGGTAAACGAGTCCGGCACCACACGGCCCTGACCTTGTTGTTGCAAGCGATCATCACCGATGGCGTTGGCCGCATTCAAGGCTTCTTCGATGTCGCCCGGTTCCAGCCAGTTCAAGCGCTTCTGTGCGCTGTAGGCCCAGACGCCGGCGAGGCAGTCGGCCTGCAATTCCTGACGCACCAGCAAACCGCCGTCGCCTTCCATTTGCCGACCTTGCTGGCGGGCTGTCTGAATTTTCGCCGAGACGCCAAGAAGCGTCTGCACATGGTGTCCGACTTCATGCGCGATCACGTAGGCCTGAGCGAAGTCGCCGGCGGCTTTGAAGCGTTGCGACATTTCCTGGAAGAACGCCATGTCCAGATAGACTTTCTGATCAGCCGGGCAGTAGAACGGGCCAGTGGCCGAGGTCGCCAGACCGCAGGCGGAATTCACTCGATTGCTGAACAGAACCAGGGTCGGATCTTTATATTGCCGGCCGGCCTGCTGGAAAATCGCGCCCCAGGTGTCCTCGGTATCGCCGAGGATCGAACGAACGAATTCGGCCTGTTCATCGTTGGCCGGCGGCGCTTGTCGGGTTTGCGAAGTGGGCGCCGATTGTTGACCGACTTGCCCGGTCAACTGCCCGAGGATCTGCAGTGGATCTTGCCCGGTGATCCAGCCGATGCCGACGATCAGCAGGATAGCCCCCAGGCTCAGGCCTTTGCCGCCACCGAAGCGCATGCCGCCGCCACCGCCGGCATCATCACCACGGGCATCGACGACGTTGTCACTGCGTCGGCCTTTTTTCCATAGCATGTGGGAATCCTCTGTGTGTATCGGGTGGTGATGAGTGTTGCTGTTGTGTGAGTGTGGCGCCAGTCCGGTCGTCCGTCTATTGGCACACACGCAAACAGGCCCGGCCTCGTGCTGACGAGGTCGGGCCTGTTATTGACGGTCTGGCGCGCGGCAAATTCAATCCCGCGCAGGATTTCTATCGCTGGATCATCAATCAGCGATCAAACGCATCCCACTGCGGTGCGAAATCCGGGCTGACCTGGCGTTGATTTTTCGGCAGTGCGGCAATCAATGCGCGGTCTTCATCGTCGAGTTCAACCTGCAGCGAGGCCAGGTTGGCCAGTTGATTGGTCTGACTGCTGGCCTTGGGAATGGCCGCGACGTTGGGTTGATCGAGCAACCATTTCAACGCGACCTGGGTTGGCAACACGCCGTGCTTTTGGGCGATCTGTTGAATCTGCGGAATGTCCGAGACCTTGTTGCGCGCCCGCGGGGTGTAGGCCGTCAGTGCCATGTCGTGTTGACGGGCGTAGTCGAGCAGGGCGTTTTGGCCGAGGAGGACGTGGTATTCGACCTGAATCGCTGACAGTCCGATACCGTATTCCTCGACGACTTTGCGCAGCAATGGCAGAGGAAAATTCGCCACGCCGATGTTGCGCGCCATGCCTTGCTCCTTGAACGAGGCCAACGTGTCGAGTGTGCGTGGCAGATCCCAGTCGGTGCTTGGCCAGTGGATCATGAACAGGTCGACGTAGTCGCTGCGCAAGGCCGTAAGGCTGCGGTCCATGGAGTGGCGCATCGCGTCGGGTTGCAGCTGATCCCACCAGACCTTGGTGGTGACGTGAATCTGCTCGCGCGGTGTCGGCGTGTTCGCCAGCGCTTGTCCGACGGCGTCTTCGTTGTTGTAGGCCGCTGCCGTGTCGATGTGTCGATAACCCAGTTCCAGTGCTTGCTCCACGGCGCGAGTGCATTCGTCGCCGAGCATCGGCCAGGTGCCGAGGCCGAGTTTCGGCATGTTCAAACCTTGGGCATTAACGATGTGCTGCATGGTCGATCTCCTGTTCGAAAGCAGTCATGCCGGCAATGTGCCGGGCGGCGATGTAACCGAAAGTCAGCGCCGGGCCGAGGTTGATCCCGCCCGCCGGATAGTGGCCGCCCATGATGCTGGCCATATCGCCCCCCGCTGCGTAGAGGCCGGCGATGGGCTGTTCGTTGGCATCCAGCACTTGCGCGTGTGGGTTGACCTTGAGGCCGGCAAACGTACCGAAGCAGCCCGGCTGGACTTTTACGGCGTAGAACGGGCCGGTTTCGATTGGGGCAACGCAGGGGTTGGGAAGGTTCGCCGGATCACCCTGTTTGCGGTTGTAGGGTGTTGCGCCGCGACCGAACAACGGGTCTTCGCCGTGACGGGCATGGCGGTTGTAGTTATCCACAGTCTGGCGCAAGCCGCTCGGGTCGATGCCGCAGGCGAGGGCCAATTCTTCAACGGTGTTACCGGTTTTCAGATAGCCGCTGCGGATAAATTCTGATACTGGCAGCGGAAATGGCCGCGATATGCCCAGTCCATAACGCCGTTGAAAGGCGTGCGTGCAGATCAGCCAGGAGGCGACTTCTTCACCTTCCGGCGCAGCAGCGACCATGGCGCTGACGTAGTCGTAATAACCGTTGGCTTCGTTGACGAAGCGCTGGCCGTTGCGCAGCACGCCGATGATCCCGGGTTTGCCGCGCTCAATGATGTGTGGGAAGTGCCCGGTGCTGCCGTCGGAATGTGGCACTTGCGATACCGGCGCCCACGCCACGGGCGAAGCCACATCGGTATTGACCCGTGCACCGACGCTTTCGCCCAGGCGCAAACCATCGCCGTTGACGGCCAGCGGCGGCAGCGCCCAATGCTCGTGGCCGGTGGGTGTGCGCGGGAACAGGGCTTTGCGCCGTTCGATGTCATTGGCAAAGCCACCGGCGGCGAGCACCACGGCTTTGCGTGCGTGAATGCGGATCGGGCCTTTGCCTGTGTTGACCACAGCACCCGAGACGCGCGAGCCATCACGCAGCAGTTCCGTCACCGGCGCCGACCCCCAGAGCAGAACGCCAAGGTCTTCGGCGGACTTCGCCAGCCTTGCCACCAATGCCACGCCGTTGACCAGTTGCATCGCCCGGCCATGCACGGCGAGATCAAGCAGATGCCGAGTAAAGCGCCAGGTCACATGCCATGCCGCTTTCAGCGACCGCGTCAGATTGAGGAACGCCGACAGATCCGCCCCGGCCATGATCGGCATGCCCATGAAGGACGTTTCGCGCATGGTCGTACGAAGGCGCTTGAGTAAGCGTCCGACCTCGCGTCCATCGTAAGGCGCCGCGATGACCGAGCGGCCACCAGTGCCAGCGCCCGGCGTGTCGCCATGAATGTCGGCAATGGCGTTGCCGTCGGCAAATTGCAGAGCGGTGTGCTGCTCGAAAAAAGCGACCATGCGCGGCCCGGCTTGAAGAAAGGCGTCGATCATCGCCGGGTCGAAGTGCTCGCCCAGTTCATGGCGCAAATAGGTGCGCGGTTGTTCGATGTCTTCAACGATGCCGGCGCGACGGGCCAGCGGATTGCACGGCACCCAAGCCCAACCACCGGACCATGCGGTGGCGCCGCCGAACACCGCATCCTTTTCAACGACGATGATTTTCAAGCCATGCCACGCGGCGGTGACGGCGGCCGACAATCCGGCAGCGCCGGATCCGACGACCAGTACGTCACAGTCGATTTCCGGGAGTTCGGCAGACATCAAACAACGCTCCAGCGATTAATTTTTTTGGAATCTGATTCCAGAAAATAACCAGTGCTGGAACGGCTCGACAAGCCTTGATCCAACAAAGCGGGCGGTTATCGAACAGCCGGTTCCGGATTTCGCTTTGCCGCCGATGTCTTCTAGAATCGGCGAAATTTCCTTTGGATCTCCCCATGGCCGGCAGTCAAATCGAACGGGTTTTCAGCGTGCTGGAAAGCCTCACCAGTGATCCGCGCGGGCTGCCGATGCAGACCCTGGCCGAGCAACTGGATATCCCCAAAAGCGCGACGCACCGCTTGCTTGCCGAGCTGATTCGCCTGGGCTACGTGCGCCAGAACGCGGAAACCTTGCGTTATCACCTGTCGACCAAACTCGTCGCGATGGGCTTCCAGTATTTGTCGAGCAGCGGTGCCGACAT
Organism: Pseudomonas crudilactis; assembly: GCF_013433315.1. Lineage (GTDB taxonomy): Bacteria > Pseudomonadota > Gammaproteobacteria > Pseudomonadales > Pseudomonadaceae > Aquipseudomonas > Aquipseudomonas crudilactis. The sequence continues at coordinate 127,357 of NZ_WXVV01000005.1, forward strand.
CGTCCAGCCGGTGCTCGATCGACTGGCTCAGGAAACCGGCGAACTGGTACGTTTGGGCGTGATCGATGGCGAACGGCAGACTTGGATCGCCAAAGCACAAGGCGCGCGCACCGGTCTGCGTTATGACCCGGACATGGGCCGCGATGCGCCGCTGTTCTACACCGCGTCAGGGCATGCGTGGCTGGCTTGCATGAGTGACGCCGAGGCGTTGTCACTGGTCGAGCGGCAGGCTGCGGAAGTGCCGGTGGGCGTGGGGCCAAACGCGCCGCGCTCGAATATCGAATTACTGGAACGGCTGCGCCTGGCTCGCGAACAGGGATACGCCTGTGTCGAGGAGAGTTCGGCGGTCGGCACTTCGGCGATTGCGGCGGTGGTGAAGCATCCAACGGATGGTCGCGTGATCGGTGTGCTCAGTATTGCCGGGCCGAGTGCGCGGATGCCGGGGGCGCGGTTGCATGAACTGGCGCCGCTGTTGCTGACCTTCACCGAAGAATTATCAGCAGCAAGCCTGGCCTCAGAACTGTTTATCTAATCCGAATTCACATAGGCCTCTGTGGGAGCGAGCTTGCTCGCGAATGCGTTCTGTCATTCAGCATTCAGGTCAGCTGAAAATCCGCTTTCGCGAGCAAGCTCGCTCCCACATTTGATTTTGGGTTGTTCATGGAAATTGTGCGGTGTTCGCACGGTTTCAGGATGGATGGGTTTTTGATTCTGGAACTCGGTTCTAAATTGTTTGCGGAGTGTTATTCCAACAACAATCACAAGAGGACCGCACCTTGAATTCGCCCCTTCGAATCGCCTTGATCGGCGCCGGCAACATGGGCCAGCAACATTATCGGCATCTGCAATCCCTCAGCGAAGCGACGCTGTGCGCCGTGGCTGATCCCGGGCCGCAAGCCGCAGCCTTGGCGGCTGAATGGGGCGTCAGGCATTTCGCCGATCATCGTCAGATGCTTGAGCTCATCCGGCCAGACGCGGTCATTGTCGCCAACCCGAATAATCAGCATGTTCCCACGGCGCTCGATTTTCTGGCGGCGGGCGTGCCGGTGCTTCTGGAGAAGCCGGTCGGGGTGCACATCAATGAAGTACGCGAACTGGTTGCTATGGTTAAACGCAGCGGTGTGCCGGTGCTGGTCGGCCATCATCGGCGGCACAACCCGCTGATCGTTCGCGCTCATGAATTGGTGCAAAGCGGGGCGCTCGGACGTCTGACCACGGTGACCGCACTGTTCCAGTTGCGCAAACCTGACAGTTATTTCGAGATCCCGTGGCGCCGCGAACCGGGCGCCGGGATGTTGCTGACCAATCTGATTCACGACCTCGACCTGTTACGGCATCTGTGCGGTGAAGTGCGCTCGGTGCAAGCCATCACCGATAATTCAGTGCGCGGTTTTGCCAACGAGGACAGCGCGGCGGTGTTGCTGCAATTCGAAGGTGGCACATTGGGCACATTGAACGGTTCCGACGCGGTCGCCGCGCCGTGGAGTTGGGAGCTGGATTCCGGTGAGAATCCGGTCTATCCGCGCCAGGCCGATCAGCCGTGCTATCTGCTGGCCGGGACTGCCGGCGCCTTGAGCATTCCGCAGCTCAAGCGTTGGCATTACGCCGCTGATCAGGTCGATGCCGGTTGGCATGAACCGTTGCAGGTGGTGGAAGAGTCCTGTGGTGGTGACGAAGCGTTGCGGTTGCAGCTGCAGCATTTCGTCCGCGTGGCGCGGCGTGAAGTTGAGCCGCTGGTCAGTGCGGCCGACGCTGCGCGCACTTTGGCACTGATCGAAGCGATCCGCGAGGCCGCCGCCTCCGGTCGTGCCTGTGCTCCTTTACTGATCGAGGCTTGAACATGAGCGAACGAATCCTCTCCTTGGCCAGCCTCACCGTGCTGGAGTTGTCACCGCCGCAGATGGTCGAGGTCGCTGCGCGCGCCGGTTACAGCCATGTCGGCCTGCGTCTGGAGCCGGCGACGCCTGAGGAATATCACTTCCCGTTGGTGGCCGACGGTGATTTGCGGCGTCAGACATTGCAGCGCCTGCGCGATACCGGCATTCGCGTGCTCGACGTGGAAATCCTGCGTTTGAAACCGCAAACCGTCGTCAGCGACTTCGAGAAACTTCTTACGGTCGGTGCGGAATTTGGCGCTACCGAATTGCTGGTTGCCGGTAACGATCCTGACGAGCAGCGCCTCAGCGATAACTTCGCGGCCCTTTGCGATCTGGCCGCACCTTACGGGATGCACCCGCATCTGGAGTTCATGCCCTGGACCGATGCGCGCAATCTGGAGCAAGCGTTGCGCATTGTCGAGAACGCGGATCGGGAAAATGCTGCGGTACTGGTCGATGCGTTCCATTTTGATCGTTCAGCGTCACGCTTGGAGGATCTGGCACAGGTGCCAGCGTCGCGTCTGCGTTACGCGCAATTATGTGATGTCGCGGGGCCAAGACCGTCAGACATGGCCGAGATCTTGCGTCAGGCGCGCAACGAGCGGCGGTTTCCCGGCGAGGGTGATTGCGATCTGCTCGGGTTGTTGAAAGCGCTGCCGACTAATATTCCACTGAGTCTGGAAATTCCCACGGTGAAACTGCTGGAGCAGGGTGTGAGCGGATTGCAGCGGGCGCAGATGGCGATCGAAAAAACGCGGGAATTGTTGGCGCGGCTGTAAGTCAGTTTTTTGTGGCGAGGGCGCAAACGCCCTCGCCACAGTATTGTTTTTTTCAATCAGAGATAACCAATGACCGTCAGCACCCCGCTCTCCGGAGTCAACCAACCCTTCAAGGGGATCTTGCTGATTGTCGTGGCAACTTTCCTGTTCTCCAGTCACGACGCGTTGTCGAAATACCTGTCCGGTTTCTATCCGATCGTGATGGTGGTCTGGGCACGCTATCTGGTGCACACCCTGCTGATGGCGGGGATTTTTCTGCCGCAGTCCGGGTTGCGCGTCCTGCGTACCAAAAAGCCTTTGTGGCAGTTGACCCGAGCACTTTGCCTACTCGGTACGAGCCTGTTTTTTACCACAGCTCTGCTGTATATCCCGCTGGCGGAAGCCACGGCGGTGAACTTTCTTGCGCCTGTATTGGTGACAGCCTTGTCCGTGCCGCTGCTCAAGGAACGGGTGACACGTGGCCAATGGGTTGCAGTGATTTGCGGCTTTATCGGCGTGCTGATCATCGTTCACCCAGGCGGTGAATTGTTCACCCCGGCGGTGTTGTTGCCATTCTGCTCGGCGCTGTTTTTCTGTTTCTATCAACTGCTGACGCGCAAGCTCGCCGAGATCGACAGCCCGACCACCAGCAACTTTTTCGCCGGGCTGTGCAACACGCTGGTGATGAGTGCGCTGGTGCCGTTCTTCTGGCAGGTGCCGACGCTGACCCACGCCGGGCTGATGCTGGCGCTGGGCAGTTGCGGGATGACTGCGCATCTGTTTCTGACCCAGGCGTTCCGCCATGCCGCACCGGCACTGCTGGCGCCGTTCGGTTATTGCCAGATCGTGTTTGCCGGGTTGTTGGGCTGGTTGCTGTTCAATCACACGCCGAGTCTGTTGACGATCATCGGCATCGCAGTGATCTGTTGCAGCGGACTGGCGGCAGCGTGGCAGCAGAGCCGTCGTTGAGCTGACAACACAAGAAACTGTGGGAGCGAGCTTGCTCGCGAAAGCGGTGTGTCAGTCACATTTGTTTCGACTGTCAGTCCGCATTCGCGAGCAAGCTCGCTCCCACAAGGGGCCAATGTAGTGGCCAGGTTATTCGGTGATGGTCGGAATCTTGCGCGGTGCCATGAAGTACATCCACGTCAGCGCAATGAAATACATCGCCGGAATCAGGGTGAACAACACGGTGTAGTTGTTGTTGGTGACGGTGAGGATGTGGCCGACGATCTGGGTCATGAACATCCCGCCGATCGCTGCGCACATGCCGCCGAAACCGAACACGGTGCTCATCATGTGCTTGGGCGTGTAGTCCATCACCAGGCTCCAGATGTTTGCTGTCCACGCCTGGTGTGCGCCGATGGCCAGGGAAATCGCTGCCACTGCCACCCACAGGTTGGCTGAGCCGGCGGCCATGATCACGCCGATGATGCAGCAAGCAAACAGGAACATCGACAGCAGCCGCGCCTTGATCGAGTTCATCCCGCGACCGATCAGGAACGAAGACAGAATGCCGCCACCGACGCTGCCGAAGTCAGCCGTGACGTAAATGATGATCAGCGGAATACCCATTTGGGTCACGTTGATGCCCAGGTTGTATTGCTGATTGAGGAACGGCGGCAGCCAGTACAGGTAAAACCAGAACACCGGCGCGGTCAGCGAGTAGGCGAGGGCGAAGGCCCAGGTGCCGCGCATCCGCAGGATTTTCGAGAACGGCACGCGGGCCTGTTCCGGTTCGACTTCCTGCTGGATGTAGTCCAGTTCGGACTGCTTAACGCTAGGATGATCTTCCGGGTTGAAGTACTTCAAGCCCCAGAACAGCAACCAGATCCCGCCCAGTGCCGACATGCACAGGAATGCCGCTTGCCAGCCCCAGACGTGCAGCACCAGTGGCAGCAGCATCGGCGTGAACATCGCACCGACGTTGGTGCCGGCGTTGAAGATGCCGGTGGCAACCGCACGTTCGCCGGCCGGGAACCACAGGCGTGTGGTTTTCACGCAGGCCGGGTAGTTCGCCGCTTCAGTCAGGCCGAGGATAAACCGGCAGACCATGAAACCAACGGCTGACGTTGCCAGACCGTGGGCACCGGTGGCCAGACTCCAGAGCAGCACGGCGCAGAAGAACACGCGCTTGACGCCGACCCGGTCGATCAAGCGACCTTGCAGGACGAAACCGATCGCGTAGCCGACCTGAAACCAGAAGTTGATGTTGGCGTAATCCATCGCCGTCCAGCTCATTTCCTTGGCGAGGATGGGCTGCATGACGCCGAGGGCGGCGCGGTCGATGTAGTTCAGGGTAGTGGCGAAAAACACCAGCGCCAGCATGCCCCAACGGGTCTTGCCGACAGCCATGGCGCCGCGGATCTTGTCGCCGATGCCACCCGTGGCAGTGCTCATGGCCGGAGCCATGCGGGAAGTCTGTGAAGGAATCATGTGTTCCACCCGTTTTTGGATTTGTTATTTGGTGTGCTTGTTACTTGCACGCTGCGACCGGTGGTTCAGATCCGGACTCAATGTGCAGTCGATGTTGGGCAGTGGACGAAAAATCGTCAATTCGCCAAACCGCCATTGTGTTCGATAATCGCACGCAAAACTAACCGGGTAGTACACTTTAAATTGCTGCCACGATCGATGCAGCCAATAATTTCCCCCACTATAAAAATCATCCTGTGTAGGAGCTGCCGAAGGCTGCGATCTTTTGATTTTGCTTTTCAGCAATAAAGATCAAACGATTGCCGGCTTTGGCGGCTCCTACAGTAAAGATAAAGCGGCGCAGTCCGGGAGTTGAAACATGCAGCGTTCCATTGCCACCGTTTCCTTGAGCGGCACCCTGCCGGAAAAACTCGAAGCCATCGCCGCCGCCGGGTTCGACGGGGTGGAGATTTTCGAAAACGACCTCCTGTACTACGACGGCAGCCCGCGGGAAATTAAACAGATGTGCGCCGATCTCGGCATCGCCATCACGCTGTTTCAACCGTTCCGCGATTTCGAAGGCTGCCGCCGTGATCGCCTGGCGCGCAACCTTGAGCGCGCCGAACGCAAGTTCGACCTGATGCAGGAACTGGGCACCGACCTGGTGCTGGTCTGCAGTAACGCCTCGGCCGACAGCGTCGGTGATCAACAAATTCTCGTCGATGACCTGCGCCTGCTGGCCGAACATGCCGGTGCGCGCGGCTTGCGCATTGGTTACGAAGCGCTGGCGTGGGGCCGTCACGTGAATACTTATCAACAGGTCTGGGACATCGTGCGTCAGGCCGATCACCCGAGCCTCGGTGTGTTGCTCGACAGCTTTCATACGTTGTCGCTGAAGGGCGATCCGCGCGCCATCGCCGACATTCCTGGCGACAAAATCTTCTTTGTGCAAATGGCCGACGCGCCGATTCTGCAGATGGACGTGCTGGAGTGGAGCCGGCATTTCCGTTGCTTCCCGGGACAGGGCGAATTCGATCTGCCGGGCTTCCTCGCGCCGATCATCCAGAGCGGTTACACCGGGCCACTGTCGCTGGAAATCTTTAATGACGGCTTCCGCGCCGCGCCACCACGGGCCAATGCCGCCGACGGTTTACGTTCACTGCTGTATCTGGAAGAGAAAACCCGTCAGCGTCTTGAGCAGGAAGCGACACCTGTCGCCAATCGCGAAATCCTTTTCGAAACACCGAAGGCCAGCGAGTACAACGGCATCGAGTTTCTCGAGTTTGCCGTCGATGAAAGCCTCGGCGCCAAACTGTCGAACTGGCTGGAACGCTTGGGGTTCGTCAAGGCTGGGCAGCATCGTTCCAAGAGCGTGAGTCTGTTACGTCAGGGTGACATCAACCTGATCCTCAACTCCGAGCCTTATTCCTTTGCGCACAGCTTCTTCGAGGCTCACGGCCCGTCGCTGTGTGCCACGGCTGTGCGGGTCAAGGACAGCGCCAGTGCCTTGGCCCGTGCTGTCGCCTATAAAGGTCAGCCCTATCGTGGACTGGTCGGCCCCAACGAACTGGAACTGGCGGCGGTGCGCGCGCCGGACGGCAGCCTGATTTATCTGGTGGATGAACAGGCCGACGTCTACGGCACCGATTTCAACCTGCTGGCAGACGCGCCGGCCCGTGGCGGTCTCAAGCGTATCGATCATATGGCCATGGCGTTGCCGGCCGACAGCCTCGACAGTTGGGTGCTGTTCTACAAGAGCCTGCTGGATTTCGAAGCGGACGATGAAGTGGTGCTGCCTGATCCGTATGGTCTGGTGAAGAGCCGCGCCTTGCGTAGCCGCGACAGTTCGATCCGCTTGCCGCTGAACATCTCCGAGAACCGCAACACCGCGATCTCCCACGCGTTGTCGAGTTATCGTGGCTCCGGTGTGCACCACATCGCCTTCGATTGTGACGACATCTTCGCCGAAGTCAGCCGCGCCAAAGAGGCTGGTGTGCCGTTGCTGGATATTCCGCTCAACTATTACGACGACCTCGCCGCGCGTTTCGATTTCGACGACGAATTTCTCAGTGAACTGGCCTATTACAACGTTCTGTACGACCGTGACGCGCAGGGCGGCGAGCTGTTCCACGTCTACACCGAACCGTTCGAAGGGCGTTTCTTCTTCGAGATCATCCAGCGCAAGAACGGCTATGCCGGGTATGGCGCGGCGAACGTCGCGGTGCGTCTGGCGGCGATGGCCAAATCTCGCAGTGGTGCAGTGCGCCAGGCGAAGTTGTAGGAAATTCGTAAACGCGGGATTAAACACGGGCCGCGCGGCTTCCTTCACTGTGCTGCGCGGCCCATAATCGCCGCCTGTGCAGTGATGGCCGTGAGCCCGCAATGACGATGAATACAGAACTTTCCGCAGCTCCTGAAGTTTCCGCTGTAGAGCCGCGCAAGAGTCGCAAGAACAACCCGGAAAAGACCCGCGAGAACATCTTGCAGGAGGCGATCGTCGAGTTCGTCCAGCAAGGCTTGTCCGGTGCTCGCGTTGATGCGATCGCCGAGCGCATCCACACCTCCAAGCGCATGATCTATTACTACTTCGGCAGTAAGGAGCAGTTGTACGTCGAGGTGCTGGAGAAGCTTTACGGCGATATCCGCAGCACCGAAAACCGCCTGCACCTGGCTGAGCTGGCGCCAGTGGAGGCGATTCGGCGACTGGTCGAATTCACCTTCGATCACCACGACCGCAACGTCGATTTCGTGCGCATCGTCAGCATCGAAAACATCCACAACGCCGAATACGTGAAGCGTTCCGACGCGATCAAGGCGATGAACAACACCATTCTTGATTCACTCGGCGAGATTCTGCGTCGTGGTGCTGAGGAGGGCGTTTTCCGTGCGGGGCTGGATGCGCTGGATGTGCATTTGCTGATCAGTTCGTTCTGCTTCTATCGCGTGTCGAACCGGCACACATTTGGCGAGATTTTCCAGATCGATCTGCCCGATGAAAGCATCAAGCAGCGGCATCGCGAGATGATTTGCGAGTCGGTGCTGCGTTACCTGCAAGCCTGACGCTAACCCCTTGTAGGAGTGAGCCTGCTCGCGATAGCGGTGTGTCAGGCAACTAATGTGTTGGCTGACAGGACGCCATCGCGAGCAGGCTCACTCCCACAGGGAAGCAAGTTGCTTCAGCCGTTCATGCTTTGAAAATGCGCGAGCATCCGCTGCGCATCCGGCACCACGCCACTGAACAATTCAAACGCCTTCACCGCCTGAAACACCGCCATATTGCCGCCGTCCAGCGTGCGGCAACCCAGCGCGCGGGCATTGCGCAGCAGCTCGGTTTCCAGCGGGAAATACACAATCTCGGCCACCCACAATTCCTTGCGCAGCAGCTCGACCGGCACCGGCATGCCCGGCAGTTTGGCCATGCCCATGGGCGTGGTATTGACCAGGCCGTCGGCCAGATTCAGCGTGCTCGGCAGATCCCGCCCGGCCACCGCACGACCAACGCCAAAATGCTGATTGAGATTGTTCGCCAGGCTCTCGGCGCGCTCACTGTCGACATCAAAAATGCTCAGTTGCTGTACGCCTTCGCTCAACAATGCGTGGGCCACTGCCGCGCCTGCGCCACCGGCGCCCATTTGGACCACACGCTCACGGGCAGCGTCCTTCAGACCGCGGCGAAAACCCTCAGCGAAACCGAGGCAATCGGTGTTGTGGCCGACACGCTTGCCGTCTTTCAGCACCACCGTGTTCACCGCGCCGATGCCTTTGGCTTCCGGCGACAACTCATCGAGCAGCGGAATGATCGCCTGCTTGCACGGAAAGGTAATGTTCAGCCCGGTGTAGTTCATCCGCTCGGCCGCCAGCAGCAAGTCAGGCAGGGCGGTGCTGTCCATTTTCAACTGATCGAGATCGATCAGTCGATACAGATAGCGCATGCCCTGCGCATCACCTTCGTGCTCATGCAACGCCGGCGTGCGCGAGGCCTGAATGCCAGCGCCGATCAGCCCGGCGAGTATTACGTTAGAGCGAGCCATGTGATTCACCCCTTCAACCGCTGACTGAAGTGTTCCAGTGCCAGGCGATAGCCATGACTGCCAAAACCGGCCATCACCGCTGTGGCAATCGCCGAAACAAACGAGTGATGACGAAACGGCTCGCGGGCATGAACGTTCGACAGGTGCACTTCGATCACCGGCAATTCACTGGCCACCAGCGCATCGCGAATCGCTACCGAGGTGTGCGTCCACGCCGCCGGATTGATCACGATCCCGGCACAACGGCCGCGGGCGGCGTGAATCCAGTCAAGCAGTTCGCCTTCGTGATTGGTCTGGCGAAACTCCACGGCCAGGCCGAATTCTTCGGCAGCGCGACCGCACAGAGCCGAGATATCCGCAAGGGTTTCGTGACCGTAAGTCGCCGGCTCGCGGGTGCCGAGCAGGTTCAGGTTCGGGCCGTTGAGCACCAGAACGATAGGGGGCATGAGGGGTAACTCCACTTATTGTTTTTGGCTTTGGCCGAGGATTTCAGCCTGTGGAGATAAAATGTACTAGATGGTTACCATGGTCAATTGAACAAAAATGGACGTGGCGTTTTATGTTCGGTGATCGCACAGAAGCAATATTGATGTCGATATGACGACAGCTTTGCTTACGTTTTTTACCGGAGATTGACCGACTCATGACCCGTTCCGACGCTAGCCTGAAAAGCGGTGAAACGTCATGTGCCGATCACCAGTCGTCGGATTTGAAAGGAATCTCGAATCCTGAAACTTATTAACCTAACGGATGGGTTAGCATGAAGGTGTGCAGCTACAAAGGATTGTCGATTGTCATCATGTTGCGAGATGAGCATTGCCCCCCGCACGTTCACGTGAATGCAGGTAGCTGGAGCGCCCGATTACAGTTCAGTTTCTGGCACAACGAAATTGAGCTTTGGGATGTCATGCCACTTTCTCGTCGACCACCGTTAACCGTGCTGGAAGGCTTGTGTCGATCTCTTGAGCAGCCTGCTCATCTGCGACGAGCACGCGGGATCTGGTGGTCAAGATTGCAAACTGTCTGTCTCGACAATCAATTGTGGGACAGCCATTCAAACGAATTGCTGGGGATGAAACTCGTCACTGACAAGACATACAGAGTGGGATCGGCGCGTTATCTGCCAGAAGAGGGCAAAACTCTTCTGACATTGATAGGCGCATTGGAAGGAGTGGAAATCGATTTATGAAAGTCATCAAGGCTAAGCCATCCACACATCGTCTACTGACGGAGGAGATGATCGACGCTGCCATCCTGCAAGGGGAGGCACGCCGAGCGAGTAGCTTGCAGGCTGTCTCCGTAACCTTTGAAGAATCATCTCTGGTCATCCGTTTTGAGGATGGCAGTGGTGTGTTGCTTCCGGTGAACCAGTATCCAGAGTTTGACGGGTTTGATGCAGGCGATTACGAGGGACTAACCGTCGGATTCGCAGGCACTGCGCTTTGCCATGAGGGCAAAGACCTTGACGTTTCCATTGCCGGGATGATTTCAGCGAGCCAGTCACTCATGAAGATGGCTGCGTCGGTGGTTGCATCGCGTAACGGTCGTCAAAGCAGTGCTGCAAAGTCCGAAGCTGCTCGAGCGAATGGCAAGAAGGGCGGGCGACCACGCAAGGCCGATCCCGCGTTGTAAAACCACAAAAAAGCCGTCAATCACGACGGCTTTTTCGTATCTGTTATCCCGCAATCAACGCCGGGTCAGCAACACACCCGATTCCATGTGATGCGTCCACGGGAACTGGTCAAACAACGCGCACTGGGTAATACGGTGCGTGTCGTGCAACTGGGCGATGTTCGCCGCCAGGGTTTCCGGGTTGCAGGAGATGTACAGGATGTTGTCGAAGCGCCGGGTCAACTCGCAGGTGTCCGGGTCCATGCCGGCGCGCGGCGGATCGACGAAGACGCTGCCGAACTCGTAGCTCTTCAGGTCGATGCCTTGCAGGCGACGGAACGGGCGCACGTCGTTGAGCGCTTCGGTCAGTTCTTCGGCGGACAAGCGCACCAGAGTGACGTTATCCACAGCGTTTTCGCAGAGGTTGCTCAATGCCGCGTTGACCGAGGTCTTGCTGATTTCGGTGGCCAGCACTTTACGCACGCGAGTCGCGAGCGGCAGGGTGAAGTTGCCGTTGCCGCAGTACAGCTCCAGCAAGTCGTCAGTACGATCGCCAAGTGCTTCGTACGCCCAGTTGAGCATCTTCTGGTTCACCGTGCCGTTAGGCTGGGTGAACGCGCCTTCCGGCTGGCGATAGCTGAAGGTGCGACCGCTGACGTCGAGTTTCTCGACCACGTAATCGAGGCCAAGTACTTCGCGTTTGCCCTTCGAGCGACCAATGATGCTGACGCCGAGATCCGCCGCCAGCTTCGTCGCCGCTGTATGCCAGTGTTCGTCCAGCGGGCGGTGATAGCACAGGGTGATCATTGCATCGCCGGCCAGCGTGGTCAGGAATTCCACCTGAAACAGCTTGTGGCTCAGCGCCGAACTGGCCTGCCATGCCGCCTTCAATTGCGGCATCAACTGATTGATGCGCAGGCTGGCAATCGGGAATTCTTCGATGAGGATCGGCGTGCGTTTGTCATCCTGGGAGAACATCGCGTAATGCCGCTCGCCGCCTTCGCGCCACAGGCGGAATTCGGCGCGCAGACGGAAGTTCTGCAGCGGCGAGGCGAACACCGTTGGCTCGGGGGCATCGAATGGCGCCAGCAGATCACGCAAGCGCGTGACCTTGGCTTGAAGTTGCTCGGCGTAGGCCTGGGAATCGAAAGTCATGCGTTGAACCAACCCAACTTGATCACGAACAGAATCGACAGAATCACCAGCGCCGGGTTCAGCTCACGGGCACGGCCCGACAGCAGCTTGATCACGGTCCAGGAGATGAAACCGAAGGCGATGCCGTTGGCGATCGAGTAAGTGAACGGCATGGCCAGTGCGGTCACGACAACTGGCGCGGCAACGGTGATGTCGTCCCAGTCTATTTCCGCCAGGCCCGAAGTCATCAACACGGCGACGAACAGCAGTGCCGGCGCGGTGGCGAAGGCCGGAACGCTGGCCGCCAGTGGCGAGAAGAACAGCGCCAGCAGGAATAGAATCGCCACGACAATGGCCGTCAGACCGGTACGGCCGCCCGCACTCACGCCGGCAGCGGATTCGATATAACTGGTGGTGGTCGAAGTACCCAGCAACGAACCGGCCATGGCTGCGGTGCTGTCAGCGATCAGTGCACGGCCCATTTTCGGCATGTGGCCGTCCTTGCCCATCAGGCCAGCGCGCTTGGCGACGCCGATCAGGGTGCCGGAGTTGTCGAACAGGTCGACGAACAGGAACGCGAAAATCACGCTGACCAGACCGATGTCCAGTGCGCCTTTGATGTCCAGTTGCAGGAAGGTCGGGGCCAGCGAAGGTGGCATTGAGGTCACGCCGCCGAACGGGGTGAACCCCATTGCGATGGACACGATGGTCACCGCCAGAATGCCGATCAACACAGCGCCACGTACTTTCAACGCTTCGAGGGCGACGATCAGGGCGAAACCGAGGGTGGCGAGAATCGGTGCCGGTTGTTTCAGGTCACCGAGGCCGACCATGGTCGCCGGATTGCTGACGACGATGCCGGCGTTGTGCAGGGCGATCAGCGCGAGGAACAGGCCAATACCGGCGGCAATCGCCGAGCGCAGTGGCAGCGGGATACTGTTGATGATCCATTCACGGATGCGGAAGATCGACAGCAGGAAGAACAGCACCGCGGAAATGAACACCGCGCCCAGCGCCACTTGCCACGTGTGGCCCATGTGCAGGACCACGGTGTAGGTGAAGAAGGCGTTCAGACCCATGCCCGGTGCGAGGGCGATCGGGTAGTTGGCGATCAGGCCCATCACGGTCGAACCGATGGCAGCCGCCAGACAGGTGGCGACGAACACCGCGCCTTTGTCCATGCCGGTCTCGCCGAGAATGCTCGGGTTGACGAACAGAATGTAGGCCATGGCCAAGAAAGTCGTGATGCCCGCGAGAATCTCGGTGCGCACGTTGGTGTTGTGTGCCTTGAGTTGAAACAGCCTTTCCAGCATGTCTGCTCCCCGTGGCGCGCGTAGCGCCGTGAATGTATCGACCTCAACAGCAAAGCACAGACCGTCGCAAGCGCCTGGAAAATTGTGGTGGGCCGGAAAAAGCCGCGCATCATACCAGCAGCGTGAGGAATATGGCGGTTGTTGGTGTCGATCGTCGGCGAAGTTTTGCGTTGAAGCCAACTGCGCCATACTGCGCGCTGATTTTTTCAGTGGGGGGGACGCATGAGCAAGCGCTGGATGAACGCTTTCGGGTTAATCGCAACGCTGACGGCCGGGATGTCGCCGGCCTGGGCAGCGTCGGCACCGCCGTTGACGCAAGTGAAAGTCATCAAGGTGCAATCGCCTGCCTGCGGTCTTGAAGACATCGGCGATGGGCAGGCGCAGACCCAATGCAATCACAGCGGACCGAATATCAAGGTCTACGTGCTCGAAGTCGGCTACGGCAAGAGCCAGCCTCAGGTCGCACTGGACGGATTCGAAGTGAACGGAACCCGAGCGCCGGTGTGTGCCTTTGATAACGGCAACCTGACCGAATGCACTCCCGGTAATAAAACCGTCGGTTCTCTGTATACCTTCGATCTGGCGGGCAAACAGGAAGGCACTTTTACCTTCAGCAACACCTCGATCAACGCGCCACGCAACACGATGTCGACCCAGCTTTACATCAAGTAACGGCTGTTGCAGCGCGATCCGGGTGAAGCTGACTACGCTTCAAGTATCACCCAGCGGATAGCGCCCATGACCTTTAGAGCCCTGATTACCCTCGCCGAGGGCATCGATGATTTGCAAAGCGTGACTCTGATCGACGTGCTGCGCCGCGCCGGCGTCGAAGTGGTCGCCGCCAGTATTGAAGGACGACGCATGCTCACCTGCGCCCGCGGTACGCGTCTGACCGCCGACGGCATGCTGGTCGATGTGCTGGCGCAAACCTTCGACCTGATCGTCCTGCCCGGCGGCGCCGTCGGCTCTCAACACCTGGCGGCACATCAACCGCTGCAACAACTGGTCAAGGATCAGGCCAGTGCCGGGCGCCTGTTCGCCGCCATTGCCGAATCCCCGGCCGTCGCCCTGCAAACCTTCGGCGTGCTGCGCCAGCGGCGCATGACCTGCCTGCCCAGCGCCAGCCATCAACTCTCGGGCTGTACGTTTGTTGATCAACCGGTGCTGGTGGACGGCAATTGCATCACCGCGCAAGGCTCCAGCGCTGCGCTGGAATTTGCCTTGACGCTGGTCGAGCAACTCGGCGGCAAGGCCTTGCGGGCGAAAGTGGCGGGGGAGTTGTAGGTCTGGATCGTTTCAGACCTTCACCTCTTCCACCGGCACATGCATCCGATCGCGGTTAGCCAGTGTCGGAAACAACTTGATCCATGTTCCCGTCACCACCAGCGTGCCGATCCCGCCCATCACCACCGCTGGCACGGTGCCGAACCAGTGGGCGGTGACGCCGGATTCGAATTCGCCCAACTGGTTGGAAGCACCGATAAACAGCCCGTTCACCGCGCTGACCCGGCCGCGCATTTCGTCCGGGGTTTCCAGTTGTACGAAGGAAGCACGGATGACCATGCTGATCATGTCCGCTGCGCCGAGCACCACCAGCACCGCCAGGGAGAACCAGAACGAGGTCGACAGGCCGAAGGCGATGGTCGCAACGCCGAATACCCCGACCGCCGTGAACATCACTCGGCCAACGTTGCGTTCTACGACAAATCGGGCGAGGAACAGCGACATCCCCAGTGCGCCGACCGCCGGTGCCGAACGTAGCAGGCCGAGGCCCCACGGCCCGGTCAGCAGGATGTCCTTGGCGAATACCGGCAGCAACGCCGTGGCGCCGCCGAGCAGTACCGCAAACAAATCCAGCGAAATAGCACCGAGAATGTCCGGGCGGCTGCGAATGAAGCGAATCCCGGCCAATAACGAATCCAGCGTGGCTTTGCCTTTGTTCAATGGCGTTTGCCGCGCGGGCAGGTTGAGCATCAAGGTGCAGGCAATGACATACAGCAACACGGTCGGGCCATACACCCAGACGCTGCCGAATGCATAGAGCAAACCGCCCAGCGCCGGGGCGACGATGGTGGCTGATTGCTGCGCCGATTGCGCCGCCGCCACTGCCCGAGGGAATAGCGCGCTGGGCACGATGCTCGGCAGCAGTGCCTGCGTGGTCGGCATCTCGAACGAGCGCGCCGCGCCGAGCAGGAAGGCGAGGATGAAGATCATCTCGCGGGTGACGTGATCGGTAGCGCTGCCGATGGCCAGCGCCAGCGCGATCAACGCCTGCAACGACTGGCAGATCGCCGCGACTTTGCGTCGGTCATAGCGATCAGCGACATGCCCGGTGTGCAGCATGAACAGCACGCGCGGCGCGAATTCGACCAGCCCTACCAGACCCAGATCGAGCACGTTGCCGGTCAGTTGGTAGAGGTTCCAGCCGATTGCCACGGTGAGCATCTGAAATCCGCTGGCGGTAAAGATCCGCGCGAACCAGAAAGCGAGAAATGGACGGTGATGACGTAACAGCAGGGGCTCTTGGCTGGGCATCTGAAGGCAGGTCTGGCTCGAGGGGAATCGCGAGGTTATCACCAGTCTGTAACAGGAAGTTGCTATGACAAAAAATTTAGTTAGCCAGACATCGATTTCCTCAAGCTCGCCGCAAGAAATCCATTGCAGAGCATTGCCCCGTCGATGAGGCAACTTGTCACGCGGCAAACGACCACGCAGTTCATCGGTAAAAATGGGACTACTCTTTCAACGTTGCTTGATCCAGATCAAGACCCAAAAGGAATTGATCCGGTGGCCCGTTGGCCAGACTCCCTGCGTTGCGATGGCTGTTTAAAAAGAACGAATCAGAATTCGCCGCACTCCATATCCGTGGGGGCAGTGGGTGCAGGCCTCCGGGTCCGCAGCCGGTATTACCTGACAGAGGAAGCCATATGTTCGGTTTAGAGGCACTCGATCTCGCCCGAATTCAGTTCGCGTTCACCATCTCGTTCCACATCCTGTTCCCGGCCATCACCATTGGCCTGGCGAGTTACCTTGCGGTACTAGAAGGCCTGTGGCTTAAAACCCATAACGACACCTACCGTGATCTCTACCATTTCTGGTCGAAGATCTTTGCCGTCAACTTCGGTATGGGCGTGGTCTCCGGGTTGGTCATGGCCTACCAGTTCGGCACCAACTGGAGCCGCTTCTCGGACTTCGCCGGCGCCGTCACCGGGCCGTTGCTGACCTATGAAGTGCTCACGGCGTTCTTCCTCGAGGCCGGTTTCCTTGGGGTGATGCTGTTTGGCTGGAACAAGGTCGGGCGCGGGCTGCACTTCTTTTCCACGGTCATGGTGGCAATTGGCACGCTGATTTCGACCTTCTGGATTCTCGCTTCCAACAGCTGGATGCAGACCCCGCAGGGCTTCGAAATCGTTAACGGTCAGGTGATTCCCACCGACTGGCTGGCGATCATCTTCAATCCTTCGTTCCCGTATCGCCTGATGCACATGGCAACGGCTGCGTTTGTCGCCACGGCATTCTTCGTCGGCTCCTCGGCGGCCTGGCACTTGCTGCGCGGCAAGGACAATCCGGCGATCCGCACCATGCTGTCGATGGCGATGTGGATGGCGCTGATCGTCGCGCCGATCCAGGCAGTCATCGGCGACTTCCATGGCCTCAACACCCTTGAGCATCAGCCGGCGAAAATCGCCGCGATCGAGGGGCACTGGGAAAACAAAGGCGACGAAGCCACGCCGCTGATCCTGTTCGGCTGGCCGGACATGAAAGAAGAGAAAACCAAGTTCGCCGTGGAGATCCCTTACCTCGGCAGCCTGATCCTGACCCACTCGCTGGACAAACAAGTGCCGGCACTCAAGGAATTTCCGCCGGAAGACCGGCCCAATTCGACCATCGTGTTCTGGTCGTTCCGGGTCATGGTCGGCCTCGGTTTCCTGATGATCTTCACCGGTCTGTGGAGCCTGTGGCTGCGCAAACGCGACACGCTCTACACCTCGCGGCCGTTCCTGTATCTGGCGTTGTGGATGGGGCCATCCGGCCTGATCGCGATTCTCGCCGGTTGGTTTACCACTGAAATTGGCCGTCAGCCCTGGGTGGTCTACGGCTTGATGCGCACGGCGGATGCGTCTTCCAACCACAGTTTCATGCAGATGAGCATCACCCTGATCATGTTTGTGGTGGTGTATTTCGCCCTGTTCGGCGCGGGTCTCGGCTACATGATGCGCCTGGTGCGCAAAGGGCCGAAGATCAGCGAGGGCGCCGAGACGCCGGACGGTGGTCCAGGCAAACAGCGCACACCGGCGCGTCCGTTGTCCGCCGCCGACGATTCGGCCGATGCCGATCACGACACCCCCAGCCTGACCAAGGAGATTTGAGCCATGGGTATTGATCTTCCGCTGATCTGGGCCGTGATCATCATCTTCGGCATCATGATGTACGTGGTCATGGACGGCTTCGATCTGGGCATCGGGATTCTCTTCCCGTTCATCCCCGGCAAAGTCGACCGTGATGTGATGATGAATACCGTCGCGCCGGTCTGGGACGGCAACGAAACCTGGCTGGTGCTGGGCGGCGCGGCGTTGTTCGGCGCATTTCCGCTGGCTTATTCGGTGGTCTTGTCGGCCTTGTATCTGCCGCTGATCTTCATGCTGATCGGCTTGATCTTCCGTGGCGTGGCGTTCGAATTCCGCTTCAAGGCCAAGGACGACAAGCGTCATCTGTGGGACAAGGCGTTCATCGGTGGCTCGGTGGCGGCGACGTTCTTCCAGGGCGTGGCGCTGGGGGCGTTCATCGACGGCTTGCCGGTGGTCAATCGACAGTTCGCCGGCGGTTCACTGGATTGGCTGACGCCGTTCACAATGTTCTGCGGCGCCGCACTGGTAGTGGCCTACGCCCTGCTGGGCTGCACCTGGCTGATCATGAAAACCGAGGGCAAGCTCCAGGAACAGATGCATGACCTGGCACGGCCGTTGGCTTTTGTACTGCTGGCCGTGATCGGTATTGTCAGTATCTGGACGCCGTTGGCTCATCCGGATATTGCCACCCGCTGGTTCAGCATGCCGAACCTGTTCTGGTTCATGCCGGTACCGATTCTGGTGCTGGTGACGATGTACGGTCTGATCCGCGCCGTGGCGCGCAACGCCAACTACATGCCGTTCCTGCTGACCCTGGTGCTGATCTTCCTCGGCTACAGCGGTCTGGGCATCAGCCTGTGGCCGAACATCGTGCCGCCGTCGATTTCGATCTGGGACGCCGCCGCACCGCCGCAAAGTCAGGGCTTCATGCTGGTGGGCACGCTGTTCATCATTCCGTTCATCCTGGGTTACACCTTCTGGAGCTACTACGTGTTCCGCGGCAAGGTCACCCATGAAGACGGTTATCACTAAGCAAAACCTTGTGGGAGCGATGGCGTCGGTAAGGGCGCCATCGATCTGACGGATGAGGATCGAAACAATGCCCGGCAAACATTCCCTGCACGACATTGAAGAAGCCGAAAAAAAACCGCTGTGGCAGCGGCTCGGCTGGTTGGCCTTGATCTGGGTCGGTAGCGTCGGCGTGCTGTTTATCGCCGCCAGCCTGATGCGCATGTTCATGAACGCTGCAGGCCTGACGACTCACTGAAACACCCCGTCCCGGCGCCTTCGGGTACGGCTTTGCAACCCTCCTCGCGGAGGGTTTTTTTTGCCTGAAGGTTACTTGCGCGCCTTGAGGATCACGAATTTCGGTGTGGCCGCCACTTGCTCGACACCGCGAAACAGGCGCGCCAGTTTGCTGTGATAACCCAGATGGCGATTGCCGACGATATACAGCGCGCCGCCCACCACCAGCGCCTCGCGCGCCTGCTGGAACATGCGCCAGGCAAGAAAGTCGCCGACCACTTGCTGCTGATGGAATGGCGGATTGCACAGCACCACGTCCAGCGATTGCGGCTCCTGACCGGCCAGACCATCACCTGCACGCACCGTCACGTCGCGATCACCGAGTGCAATACGCCAGTTTTCGGCAGCCGATTGCACGGCCATGAATGACTCGTCGACCAGCGTGTATTGCGCCTGGGGGTTTTGCAGGGCGCTGGCAATAGCCAGCACACCGTTGCCGCAACCCAGATCGGCAACGCGTGCATCACCAAGGTTCTTCGGCAAATGCGGGAGAAAGGCGCGAGTGCCGATGTCCAGACCTTCACGACAGAACACGTTGGCGTGGTTGAGCAACTCAATGGCCGGATCGTCGAGGCGATAACGAGACGGGTAGGGCGACACTGCTGGCGCTTTTGCCTCAGGGGTGGCGATCAGCAGGCGGGCTTTTTTCACTGCCAGTGAGGCTTGTACGGTACCGATGTAGCGCTCCAGCAGGTCGCCCGCGGCGCGCGGCAGATGCTTGACCATCGCTGCTGCGATCACCTCGGCGCCGGGGGCCAATTGCCCTTGCAGGCGAATCAGCTGTTCTTCCAGCAGGGCCAGGGTTTTCGGCACGCGGATCAGCACCCGGTCGAACGGCCCGACCAACGGCTCACTGGCCGGGACACCGCGAATCGCATCAAATGCCTGGCCGTTGCGCAGCAGGTTCTTTTCCAGTCCCTGAAAGCCCAGAAACGAATCGCCGCTGCTGGTGACGGCAACCTTGCCCAGCAGGCTCGCCGCCAGCGCACCGAAACTGTCGTTGAGCACCAATACCCGCGTGTCAGTTGTCGGCTGCTGCGCTGCCAGATGGTTGAGCAGGTATTCATCGGCGGCATCGAACGCTTGCAACGGTTCGTTCTGCTGTTCGGGCTGGCGGATCAGGTCGAGTTGGGCGAAGGGTGTATCGAGCAAAGGCATGGGGCGGGGACTCAGGATAATCGAGGAGTGTCCCGCAGCCAGCGGGAGCTTGCGGCGGAACCCGACCGAGTGGACTGCAACGCGAGGAAGACTGCGCCATCACTCAGGAAGGGCGTAAATGTTACGTTTTTTTCGTCGGGAATACCCGCATGTTTTAAACCGTTGCAAGGCCTCGCATCTAGATGATGCCAGCTCTGGCTGCCGCAATGACGGCAGAGATCTTGTTGCAGACGTTGAGCTTCTCGATCACGTTTTGCACGTGGTAGTTCACGGTGCGTTCGCTCAGGCTAAGAATCTTGGAGATTTCGTAGGCGGTCTTGCCCCCGGCGGATAACTGCAGAATCTCCAGCTCTCGGGGGGAGAGATGCGGCTGTCGGGTCTTGGCTGCCATGGGGAGTGTGCGGGCGAATAATTCGCTCAAATGACTGGCTGCATAAAAGATGTAGCCGAAATGCTCATATAACTCGAGTGGGCTGATCGGGCAATGCTTGCGCGCCAGACTGAGAATGCTGCAAAAGCCGCTTGCCTCATGATGGAACGATTGTGACCAGCCATGCTGCAGACCTTGTTCTTGCAAGCCCTGCCAAAGTCGCGGTGCGTTGGAAAACAGCGTTTCATTCCAGATCACCGGCATCATTGAGTGATTGCAGTGTGCTATTACCGGGTCAACTTCAGAGTAGTGCAATTGCTCATATTGTTCATTCCATTGGGTGGGGTAGTTATTGATTTGCAGGGCATTCGTCTTTGTTACTTGCCTTGGTGAAGTGACTGATATTGCAAAGAAATTAAATCCCAGGTTTTCGGCAAATCTCAGCAGTATCGGGTAGGCAGTATCAATACCTTTGGCGAAAGTCAGTTGCTTTAACTGTGACTCCTTCCACGTTTCCATTAAAAGTGCTCCGTGCAATGTCTGGGGTGCTTGTTGGATCCAACGGGATTAGCACGCAAACGAGTGTAGGACGTTTCCTACTTTGCGTTTTGATTTTTTTGCTCTTAAAGGGAGGGGCAACTGCATAACGTGATCTTAAGTACGTGGTGTTATATGTGACTTGTCATCTTTGACTGTTTTTATTAGCAAGTGACGTTTGACAAGACTTGTACAATTCTTGAAAGGTAGTTGAATGCGCGCAATATCATTACAAAACAGTGGTGTTTAAGAGTGCGGCTTTGCGCGAAACTGGGGGCAATCGTTGAATGGAGTGCCTCATGACAGCCAGCGTAGAGAATTTCACCTGCCAGACCTTGCTTGACGTAAAACCCTTGACGCCCAGCCTGTTCACCTTGCGAACCACCCGTGACGCGGGATTTCGTTTTCGGGCCGGGCAGTTCGCCCGGCTCGGTGTGATCAAGGCTGATGGCAGTACAGTTTGGCGTGCCTATTCCATGGTGTCCTCACCGTTCGATGAGCACCTGGAATTCTTTTCCATTGTGGTGCCCGGTGGTGAATTCACCAGTGAACTGAGTCGACTTGAAGTCGGAGATACGCTGCTGGTGGATCGGCAGGCGTTTGGCTATCTGACTCTGGATCGTTTCGTCGATGGCCGGGATTTGTGGCTGCTGTCCACCGGTACGGGAGTGGCGCCGTTCCTGTCGATTCTGCAGGACTTTGAAGTCTGGGAAAGATTCGCACGGATCATTCTGGTGTATAGCGTCCGGGAGGCGCGCGAACTGGCGTACCAGTCATTGATTGCGGGTCTGGCACAGCGCGATTATCTGACGGAACACATCCACAAACTGCAATTCATCCCGACCGTCACGCGAGAGTCACACCCTGGCGCGCTGGCTGGGCGGATTACCACGCTGATCGAAAACGGCGAGCTTGAGAGCGCCGCAGGCGTGGAGCTTTCGGCCGAACACTCCCGAGTCATGCTGTGTGGCAATCCGCAGATGATTGACGACACTCGCGCCTTGCTGAAAAAACGGCACATGAGCCTCAGCCTGACCCGTCGGCCTGGCCAGGTGGCGGTGGAAAACTACTGGTAAACAAACGGCGCCTCGCAGGCGCCGTTGTGTTTTGTGCCGAAGGTTCAGGGCTGTGTATTTTGTGCCTTGAGCAAATCGCGGATCTCGCCCAGCAATTCCTCTTCCTTGGTCGGAACCGGTGGCAGGGTAGGGGCCACGGCTTCTTCGCGTTTCAGACGGTTGATGGCTTTGACACCCATGAAAATGGCGAAGGCAACGATGATGAAGTCGAGCACAGTCTGCAGGAACTTGCCGTAAGCCAATACCACCGCCGGGCTGTCTCCCACTGCGGCCTTAAGCGTAATGGCCAGGTCACTGAAGTCCACCCCGCCGATCAGCAGGCCGATTGGCGGCATGATCACGTCGCCGACAAACGATGAAACGATCTTGCCGAAGGCGGCACCGATGATGATACCGACGGCCATGTCGACCACATTGCCTTTGACCGCGAAGGCCTTGAACTCACTTAGCACGCCCATAGGTTATTTCCTTGTTACAGATGAGTTTGGTGTACGCAGTGTAAATCAGCAAAACGCGTCCTGCGCGAAACACCTTCTTACAATGCCCGTTTTTATCGACACATTAATCGACGATTAGTTTGCAAAGTGCCACCAATCGCGCGCGTTATATCCGGTAACCCGCTGATCAGAAAGCCAATTTTATCAATCATGGCGTTACGTTCTTTCTATTTATGTTCGACGTCGCAGGCCTCTAGCCTTGGGTTGGCGCATCTGGATGCGCCCCAAAACAACCAGAGGATCCTGATATGAACTCCGCACTTGGACTGGGGGCTTTTCCCCGTCGCCGTACCTTCGGTGTACTCACCGCCAGCTTGCTGGCCTTCTCCGTTAACGCCGCGCCGCTGACCCGCGATAACGGTGCCGCAGTGGGCGACAATCAGAACTCACAGACTGCCGGCGCCAACGGTCCGGTGCTGCTGCAGGATGTGCAACTGATTCAGAAGTTGCAGCGTTTTGACCGTGAACGCATTCCCGAGCGCGTGGTTCACGCTCGCGGTACCGGCGCCCATGGCACCTTCACCGTGACCAACGATCTTAGCGACTTGAGCAAGGCCAAGGTGTTCGCCGCCGGCCAGAGTACGCCGGTATTTGTGCGCTTCTCTGCGGTGGTGCACGGCAATCACTCGCCGGAAACCCTGCGTGACCCACGGGGTTTCGCCACCAAGTTCTACACGGCCGATGGCAACTGGGATCTTGTCGGTAACAATTTCCCGACCTTTTTCATCCGTGACGCGATCAAGTTTCCCGACATGGTGCACGCCTTCAAACCCGACCCACGGACTAACCTCGATGACGATTCGCGTCGCTTCGACTTCTTCTCCCATGTACCGGAGGCCACTCGCACGCTGACCGAGCTGTATTCGAATTCGGGAACTCCCGCCAGTTATCGAGAGATGGACGGCAATGGTGTGCATGCGTACAAGTTGATCAACGCCAAGGGCGAAGTTAACTATGTAAAGTTTCACTGGAAGAGCTTGCAGGGAATTAATAATCTGACTCCAAAGCAAGTCGCTAACGTTCAGGGTCAAGACTACAGTCACATGACCAATGACCTGGTGAGCAACATTAATAAAGGTAACTTCCCGAAGTGGGACTTGTACATTCAAGTGCTGAAACCACAAGATTTGTCCAAGTTTGATTTTGATCCATTAGACGCTACCAAGATCTGGCCGGGTATTCCTGAACGAAAAGTTGGACAAATGGTATTGAACCGCAATCCGGCGAATGTCTTCCAGGAGACCGAACAAGTGGCCATGGCGCCGGCCAATATTGTTCCGGGTATCGAACCTTCCGAAGACCGTTTGTTGCAAGGTCGAGTGTTCTCTTATGCTGATACGCAAATGTATCGCCTGGGTGCCAATGCGCTGCAGTTGCCTATCAATGCGCCGAAAGTTGCCGTGAATAATGGTAATCAGGATGGCGCGATGAACTTCGGCGCCAGCAACAGCGGCGTGAACTATCAGCCGAGCCGACTGCAACCCCGTGATGAGACGCCAAGTGCGCGTTACAGCCAGGCGGCGCTGTCGGGCAGCACGCAGCAGGCGAAGATCCAGCGTGAGCAGAACTTCAAGCAAGCCGGTGATCTGTATCGCTCGTTCAGCCAGCAGGAGCGTCAGGACCTGATCGACAGCTTCGGCGGCTCACTGGCGACCACCGATGACGAGAGCAAGCACATCATCCTGTCCTTCCTTTATAAGGCCGACCCGGAATACGGGACTGGTGTGACCAAAGTGGCCAAGGGTGACCTGAGCCGGGTCAAGGCGTTGGCAGCGAAACTCGCCGACTGATCTCGACGCCGTGCAGCGCGGGGCCTGATTCGGGCCCCGTTCTGTCCAAGGAGAGTGTTTATGCGTTCCTATCTCTTGCTGTTACTCGCCTGCCTGTCCTTTACAGCGCAGGCCGGGCAAAGCCCTGAGGCGATCAAGGCACAGTTGCAGGATTACTATTTCGATGCCGCCCGGCGCGGTGACGTGCCGATGCTCGACACCTTTATCGAGTCCGGCTATTCCCTCGATACCCGCGACAGCAAAGGCTACACCGCGCTGATTCTCGCGGCTTATCACGGTCAAGCGCCGGCGGTGGAGCGGTTACTCGCTGCCGGCGCCGATGCCTGTGCGCAAGATCAACGCGGCAACACCGCGCTGATGGGGGCGATTTTCAAAGGTGAACTACAGATCGCCCGTCGCTTGATGGCCACCGATTGCAGCCCCGATCAGCGTAATAGTGCCGGGCAGACGGCAGCCATGTACGCCGGGTTGTTCAAGCGCCTGGAATTGCTCGATGCGCTCAAGGCCAAGGGCGCCGACCTCAATGCCGAAGACCCGCTGGGCAATAGCGCCGCGCGTCTGGCCAACGGCGAAATCCGCACCGTCGCGCCGCGCTGAGCGGTGGCTGCGTTATCATCGCGGTTTTTGCCGGGGGATCCAGATGGCCAAGGCCAAGCGCATGTACGGCTGCACTGAGTGCGGCGCAACCTTTCCCAAGTGGGCGGGCCAGTGCGGCGAGTGTGGCGCCTGGAACACCCTGACTGAAACCATGATCGAGAGCGGTGGTGCCACCGCGCCGACCGGTCGCACCGGTTGGGCCGGGCAGCAGGCGCAGATCAAGACGCTGGCCGAAGTCAGCATCGAAGAGATTCCGCGTTTCTCCACCGCGTCCGGTGAACTGGATCGGGTTTTGGGCGGCGGTCTGGTCGATGGTTCGGTGGTGTTGATCGGCGGTGATCCTGGCATAGGCAAATCGACGATCCTGTTGCAGACCCTGTGCAACCTCGCCAAGAGCATGCCGGCCCTTTATGTCACTGGCGAAGAGTCCCAGCAGCAAGTGGCCATGCGCGCCCGGCGCCTCGGCTTGCCCCAGGATCAACTGCGGGTGATGACTGAAACCTGCATCGAAACCATCATCGCCACGGCCCGTCAGGAAAAGCCCAAGGTGATGGTGATTGACTCGATCCAGACGATCTTCACCGAACAGCTGCAATCGGCACCTGGCGGCGTATCGCAAGTGCGCGAGAGTGCGGCGTTGCTGGTGCGTTACGCCAAGCAAAGTGGTACGGCGATTTTCCTCGTCGGCCACGTCACCAAGGAAGGCGCGCTGGCGGGGCCTCGCGTTCTCGAGCACATGGTCGACACCGTGCTGTATTTCGAAGGTGAATCCGATGGGCGTCTGCGTTTGCTGCGTGCGGTGAAAAACCGTTTCGGTGCGGTCAACGAACTCGGTGTGTTCGGCATGACCGACAAGGGGTTGAAAGAAGTCTCCAACCCCTCGGCGATTTTTCTTACCCGTGCGCAGGAAGAAGTCCCCGGCAGTGTGGTGATGGCGACGTGGGAGGGCACACGGCCGATGCTGGTGGAAGTGCAGGCGCTGGTGGATGACAGTCATCTGGCCAACCCGCGTCGGGTAACGCTGGGGCTGGATCAGAACCGTTTGGCGATGTTGCTCGCGGTTTTGCATCGCCATGGCGGCATTCCGACTCACGATCAGGATGTGTTCCTCAACGTGGTCGGTGGGGTGAAGGTGCTGGAGACGGCATCGGATCTGGCGTTGATGGCGGCGGTGATGTCGAGCCTGCGCAATCGGCCGTTGCCGCATGATCTGTTGGTGTTTGGTGAGGTCGGGCTGTCTGGTGAAGTGCGCCCGGTGCCGAGCGGGCAGGAGCGTCTGAAGGAAGCGGCCAAGCATGGCTTCAAGCGGGCGATCGTGCCGAAGGGCAATGCGCCGAAGGAATCGCCTCCGGGCTTGCAGATCATCGCCGTGACCCGCCTCGAACAGGCCCTCGACGCGCTCTTCGAATAAACCACCGACCCCTGTAGGAGTGAGCCTGCTCGCGATAGCGGTACATCAACCAACTGAAGTGTTGAATGTAAAAACGCTATCGCGAGCAGGCTCACTCCTACATTTGATCTTTGGTGGATTCTAGATCTCGATCAGGGCGCCCAATTCGCGTTCCAGCTCTTGCGGATCGGCCAGGTTCAACTCGATCAACCGCCGCAACCGCTGGATCGATTCCAGACTGATATGCCGGCAGACAAAACCCAACTGGCCGTTCTCCTCATGTGCCAGATGCACATCCATCTCGATATCGGTGTCATCGCTCAGATGAATGTCGACAAAAAAATCCTTCTCCGCATCCCCCAACCACGGCTCCGGCCGTTCGATCAGCAGCCCTTTGAGCGACAGATCAATCAACTTCACTGGCCAGATGAACTGGCCCTGACTCAGCTCGGTTCTGGCATCGAACGCAATACGTTTGAAGCGACGACGGTTGGCTGGGTGCTCGCTCATGGCGCAATCCTCATGAAGGTTCGCTGACTATAGACCGCGAATGCGGGCGCCAGCCAATCGCTAAAGCGTCTAGACCAACGTCGGGGTATGGCCTTTGGCGCCGTAAGCGCTAAACTCGGGGTGGCTGTCTTTCTTGTCCACCCTGGCTGGAATAATAAAATGAAAAATAATAATAGCCTGCTACGCCACTTACCCTGGCTAGTGCTGGCAATCGTAGGAGCGTGCGCCCTGGGCGTAGTGGCATTGCGCCGCGGCGAGGCGATCAACGCCTTGTGGATCGTGGTCGCTGCCGTGGCCATTTATCTGGTTGCGTATCGTTACTACAGCCTGTTCATCGCTAACAATGTGATGCAACTGGACCCGCGTCGGGCCACCCCCGCCGTGCTCAACAACGACGGTCTGGACTATGTGCCGACCAACAAACACATTCTTTTCGGTCACCACTTCGCTGCCATCGCTGGCGCAGGACCTCTGGTCGGCCCGGTATTGGCGGCGCAGATGGGCTACTTGCCCGGCACGCTCTGGCTGATTGCCGGCGTGGTGCTGGCGGGCGCGGTGCAGGACTTCATGGTTCTGTTCATGTCGACCCGGCGCAACGGCCGTTCCCTGGGCGACATGGTGCGTGAAGAAATGGGCCGCGTGCCCGGCACCATCGCCTTGTTCGGCTGCTTCCTGATCATGATCATCATCCTCGCGGTGCTGGCATTGATCGTGGTTAAAGCGCTGGCCGAGAGCCCATGGGGCATCTTCACCGTGATGGCAACCATCCCGATCGCGATGTTCATGGGCATTTACATGCGCTACATCCGCCCGGGTCGCATCGGCGAAATTTCCGTAGTCGGCGTGTTGCTGCTGCTCGGTTCGATCTGGCTCGGCGGGCAGATTGCTGCTGATCCGGTGTGGGCCAAGGCGTTCACCTTCACTGGCGTGCAGATTACCTGGATGCTGGTCGGTTACGGTTTCGTCGCGGCGTCGCTGCCGGTCTGGCTGATTCTGGCACCGCGTGACTACCTCTCCACCTTCCTCAAGATCGGCACCATCATCGCCCTGGCGATCGGTATTCTGGTGACCATGCCCGAGCTGAAAATGCCGGCGCTGACCCAGTTTGTCGACGGCACTGGTCCGGTGTGGAAGGGCGGTCTGTTCCCGTTCCTGTTCATCACCATCGCTTGCGGTGCGGTATCGGGTTTCCACGCACTGATTTCTTCGGGCACCACGCCGAAACTGCTGGATAACGAAACCAACGCCCGTTACATCGGTTACGGCGGCATGCTGATGGAGTCGTTCGTCGCCATCATGGCCATGGTTGCCGCGTCGGTGATCGAGCCAGGCGTGTACTTCGCCATGAACAGCCCGGCTGCCGTGGTTGGCAGTGACGTGGCATCGGTTGCGCAAGTAGTTTCCAGCTGGGGCTTTGCGATCACGCCGGAAGCGCTGCAAGCGGTGGCGCATGACATTGGTGAAACCACCATCCTGGCCCGTGCCGGTGGTGCGCCGACCCTGGCGGTCGGTATCGCGCAGATCCTGCACAGTGTCCTGCCGGGTGAAAACACCATGGCGTTCTGGTACCACTTTGCGATCCTGTTCGAAGCGCTGTTCATTCTGACGGCTGTGGATGCGGGCACTCGTGCCGGACGTTTCATGCTGCAGGACTTGCTCGGCTCCTTCGTGCCGGCGCTGAAGCGCACCGAATCGTGGACTGCCAACCTGATCGCCACCGCCGGTTGTGTGGCGATGTGGGGCTGGTTGCTGTATCAGGGCGTAATCGATCCACTGGGCGGCATCAACACCCTGTGGCCACTGTTCGGTATCTCTAACCAGATGCTGGCCGGTATTGCGCTGATGCTGGGCACCGTGGTCCTGATCAAAATGAAGCGTCAGCGCTACATTTGGGTCACCCTGTTGCCGGCTACCTGGCTGCTGATTTGCACCACGACCGCAGGCTTCATCAAGCTGTTCGATGCCAACCCGGCGATCGGCTTCCTGTCGCTGGCCAAAAAGTACAGCGATGCGCTGGCCAATGGTCAGGTGCTGGCACCGGCAAAAAGCGTCGAGCAGATGCAGCACGTGATCTTCAACGCTTACACCAACGCAACGCTCACCGCGCTGTTCCTGTTCGTGGTCTTCAGCATCCTGTTCTACGCGCTCAAGGTCGGCGTCGCCGCT
The DNA here is from genome assembly GCF_013433315.1 of Pseudomonas crudilactis. Lineage (GTDB taxonomy): Bacteria > Pseudomonadota > Gammaproteobacteria > Pseudomonadales > Pseudomonadaceae > Aquipseudomonas > Aquipseudomonas crudilactis. The sequence continues at coordinate 156,241 of NZ_WXVV01000005.1, forward strand.
TGGGGCAAAAAAGAGCGTACGGATAAAGAATCGCCATTCCAGGCCCTGCCGGATGCGTAACCAGAGGATTGCACCATGTTCAATGACCTGAGTCGCCTCGGTAAATACCTCGGTCAGGCCGCGCGCCTGATGGTCGGCATGCCCGACTACGACACCTACGTCGAGCATATGCAAACCAAGCACCCGGACAAACCGGTGATGAGCTACGAGATGTTCTTCCGCGAACGTCAGGAAGCCCGTTACGGTGGCAAGGGTGGGCCGAAGTGCTGTTGAGCTGACAGCCTGCGGTTGATGCAATCCCCTGTGGGAGCGAGCCTGCTCGCGAATACGGAGTGTCAGTTGATGAATGATTTGACTGACACACCGCTTTCGCGAGCAGGCTCGCTCCCACAGTTGTTTTTGTGTTGTTCATTCATTTTGTGAAGGGGATCTGTTTTGTCTTCTCCCATACCTGTAACGGTACTCAGCGGTTTCCTCGGCGCCGGCAAGACCACTTTGCTGCGCCATATTCTGAAAGCCGAGCACGGCCTGAAAATCGCCGTGATCGAAAACGAATTCAGCGATGCCGGCATCGACACTCAGTTGTTGGGTGATGAGCCGGTGCAAGTCATGACCCTGGCCAACGGCTGCGTCTGCTGCACCATTCACACTGATCTGACCAAAGCCTTGTACCTGCTGCTAGAACGGCTGGACAGCGGTGAAATTGCGTTCGACCGTCTGGTGATCGAGTGCACCGGGCTGGCCGATCCAGCCCCGGTGGCGCAGACCTTTTTCATCGACGAAGAACTGCGCGAGCGTTACCTGCTCGACGGCATCATCACCCTGGTCGATGCGGCGCACGCGGATGTGCACCTGACCCAAACCATTGCCCAGGCGCAGATCGGTTTTGCCGACCGCTTGCTGGTGAGCAAGACCGATCTGGTCGACGAAGCCACGTTCAACGCACTGAGCGAACGCCTGACGCGAATCAATCGCCGGGCGCCAGTCCGTGTGGTTGAACACGGCAACATCGATCTGGCAGAACTGCTGGATGTGCGCGGGTTCAACCTCAACGCTGATCTCGGCGGTGGTTTGAGCTTGCGTCCGGTGAGCAAGGCGCCGTCGATTGATCGTATTTCCAGTCTGGTATTGCGCACCGATCAGCCGCTGGATATCGATCAGCTCAGCGAGTTCATGAATGAACTGCTCGAGGAACACGGCAAGCAGTTGCTGCGTTACAAAGGCGTGCTGAACATTGCCGGTGAGGATCGGCGCTTGGTGTTTCAGGGCGTGTTGAAGCTTTATGGTTTCGACTGGGACACCGAATGGGCCGAGGGCGAGGCGCGGGAAAGCGTGATTGTGTTTATTGCTGATGATTTGCCGGAAGAGAAGATTCGGGCGGGGTTTGCCAGAGTGGTTTCTGCCTGATGGGCTTTCGGTGCCCGCAATGACGCCATCGCGAGCAGGCTCACTCCTACAGGGGAACGCATTTCAAATGTAGGAGCGAGCCTGCTCGCGAAGGCGATCTAACCGACAGCACAATGCTCAAGGTCTGAACCGAGCAGTGCCTGTTCAAGAAGATCCAAATGCCGATTCATCAGCATGCCAGCCTTGGAAGCATCGCCTCGCTCCACTGCTTCCACCAACGCCAAATGCTCCTTCCAAGCGCAACAGCTATGCGTCTGGCCCTCACTTCGCGCAATCGCCAATGATGTAAGCGGCACAAGACTGCCAAGAAAATGCGCCAACGGCGCATTCCCCGCCATCTGCGCCAAGTGCAGATGAAATTCCCCCGACAAGCGAATCGCCGCCCCACGCCGATCCTGCTCAACCGCCTGACGCTCGCGCTCGATCAACCCGCGCAAGCGTTTCAACCCTTCAGCCTGCGGGCGCTGACACGCCAGACGCACCAAGGTGTTTTCGGCCAGTCGCCGCGCATGCAGAGCCTGCCGCGTCTGCTCCCGATCAGGTGCGGCGACACGCGGCCGATGATTGGCCCGCAGCACAATGACCTGCTCAAGCGACAGCTGCGTCAGCACCCGGCGCACATCGGCGCGACTGACACAGAACATCTCTTTCAAACTGTCTTCGGTGAAGCGGCTTTCTGGATTGATGCGCTGTTCGAGAATCGCATCCAACAGTCGCGGATAAAGATCCTCCACCGGCGCCCGCAGCCGGGAAAAGGGCAGGTGCGCGGTGGTCGGCTGGGCGTGCGAGGGTGAAGCGAAACTGTTCATAGCCTGTCTCCAATAGAAATCAGCGACTCAGGTTGTCTTCCGGAATATTCAGCTCGATGCCCATGCGCTGACCTTCGCGCAAAATGTGCCGGCGCATTTCGGCGCTGGCCTGGGCGCTGTTCTTGCCGCGGATGGCGCGCACCACGGCTTCGTTTTCTTCCAGCCGTTCGGCCAGATGTTCCGGTGAGTTGCGCAGCACTTCAGCGCTCTGCTTGAGGGCGTTGCTGGTCTGTTGCACCACACTCTGGAAGATCGGATTCGAGGTCAGGGTGAACAGCTCTTCGTGGAAGGCGATGTAGGCGTTGACTCCGGCTTCGCTGTCGCCGGCTTCAAGGGCTTCGCGCATGTCCATCAGGGTCAGGCGCAACTGGCCGACTTCCTTGCTGCTGATCGACTGCGCCACCAGACCGACGATGAACGGCTCGAGGGTGTAACGTAGTTGCAGCACGTCTTCGAGGCTGGCCCCGGCGACTGCGCTGTCGTGGCTCTGGCTGTCGCCGATTTGCGCGTCGAGCACGACCACGCCTTTGCCCGGCATCGAACGCACCAGGCCCAGGGTTTCCAGGACGATCACCGCTTCACGCAAGCTCGGGCGGCTGATGCCCAGTTGCTCGGCCAGTTCACGCTGGCCCGGCAGCATGTCGCCGGAGCGCCACTGCCCACGGGCCAATGCGGCGCGCAGTTTTTCTACGACTGAGTTGACGACGGTTGATGTGGTAATCACTTGTCTTGCTCCATGTGCCCAAAGGGGCGCCGCAAACCGGGATCAAAAGATCGCCACTTGCGGCAGCGCCGATAGGGTTGAAATCAGAACTCCTGCTGGTGCGCCGGAGTTGCTGGTTTACGCGGCTGAAAGGTGTAGCCCTGCTGACCGCTGAGTACTTTGTTGGCGCGTTGTACGTCGATGTCTTTTTCCCAACGGGCGATCGCAACCGTGGCGACGCAGTTGCCGATGAGATTGGTGAGTGCCCGGCCGATGCCCATGAACCAGTCCACCGCCAACACCAGCACCAGACCGACCACCGGGATCGCCGGAATCGCTGTCAGCGTGGCCGCCAGAATCACCAGGGCCGACCCGGGAATACCGTGGGCGCCTTTGGAAGTGATCAGCGATACCAGCAGAATGGTCAGCAGGTCGGTCATGGCCAGCGGCGTGCCGGTGGCATTGGCAATGAACACGATGGCCAGGGTCAGGTAGATCGAGAAACCGTCGAGGTTGAACGAATACCCGGTCGGAATCACCAGACCCACGGTCGAGCTGCCGATGCCGAGGTGTTCGAGTTTGCGCATGATCTGCGGCAGTACCGCGTCGGACGACGCCGTGCCCATGACGATCAGCAGTTCTTCACGCAGATACTTCAACAGCGGCCACATGCGCAGGCCGGAAGCACGCATCACCAGACCGAGAATCACGCTGACGAAGGCGATGCAGGTCAGGTAGAACAAACCGACCAGGCTACCCAGATGTTGCAGGGAGTCGAGGCCATATTTGCTGGTGGTGAAAGCGATGGCGCCGAACACGCCGATCGGCGCCAGACGCACGATCATGCCCATGATGCGGAAGATCACATGGCTCAGTTCGTTGATCAGGCGCGAGATCCCGGAAGCTGCTTCGCCGACCAGATTCAACGCGCTACCGAACAGCACCGAAAACAGCAGCACTTGCAGGATGTTGTTGTCAGCGAAGGCGCCGATCACCGAGGTCGGAATCAGGTCCATCAGGAACTGCGTGGTGGTGTGCATGTGCTGGCTGCGTTCGGCGAGATCGCCCATGTCGGCCGCAGACAGTTGCTCGAGATGGATATTCGCGCCGCTGCCGATGCCGGTGCTGAAGGCGAAGACCAGGCCGATCACCAGAGCGATGGTGGTCAACACTTCGAAGTAGATCACTGACTTGAGGCCGATGCGCCCGACCTTCTTCAGATCGCCGGCGCCGCTGATGCCACTGACCACCACGCAGAACACGATGAGGCCGATGAGCATCTTGATCAGTTTGATGAAGCCGTCGCCGAGCGGTTTGAGCTGGGCCGAGTATTCAGGAAGGGTCAGCCCGCAGACGATGCCGAGCATCAGTCCGAGAACCACTTGGAGGAAGATTGAACGCGAGCACCATCTGAGCATGGGAGGAATCCTGGTCGGTGTCCTGGCTGCCGTGCGCGGGGCGCATCAGATTCAGGACTTAATTATTGTGGTCTTACCGGTATGTCCAGTGCAGGCGCAGTCTAGGCGCTGATTTTCCATGATCGCAAGTGAAAAATGACGAATTGGCATGACCGGTCTGACCAGTTGTGCGGTGAGTCCCATTCTTGAGCGGTTCACGCGTTTGAAAAAATTCAGGCGAAAAAAAACCGGCCAATCACTTGGCCGGTTTTTCATGCTGCGGGTTTAGCGTCGCATCAAGCGCCGTATACCGGCAGTTTCTTGCAGATGGCTTTGACTTTCTCACGAACGGCGTCGATCACCGCTTCGTTGTTCAGGTCAGCCAGGATGTCGCAGATCCAGCCGGCCAGCTCTTTGCACTCGGCTTGCTTGAAGCCACGAGTGGTCACAGCCGGAGTACCGAAACGCAGGCCGGAAGTGACGAACGGCGAGCGTGGATCGTTTGGCACGGAGTTCTTGTTGACGGTGATGAACGCTTTGCCCAGAGCGGCGTCGGCGTCTTTACCGGAGATGTCCTGCTTGATCAGCGACAGCAGGAACAGGTGGTTCTTGGTACCACCGGAAACCACGTCGAAACCGCGCTCGATGAACACTTCGGCCATGGCCTGGGCGTTCAGCACCACTTGTTCCTGGTAAGCCTTGAACTCAGGCTGCAGCGCTTCCTTGAAGCAGATTGCCTTGGCGGCGATCACGTGCTCCAGCGGGCCACCCTGGGCGCCCGGGAATACCGCGGAGTTCAGTTTCTTCTCGATGTCGGCGTTGGCGCGAGCCAGGATCAGGCCGCCACGTGGACCGCGCAGGGTCTTGTGCGTGGTGGTGGTCACGACGTCAGCGAAAGGCACCGGGTTCGGGTAAACACCCGCGGCAACCAGACCGGCCACGTGAGCCATGTCGACGAACAGGTAAGCGCCGACTTTGTCAGCGATGGCGCGGAAACGCGGGAAGTCGAGAATCTGCGAGTAGGCAGAGAAACCGGCCACGATCATTTTCGGCTTGTGCTCAACCGCCAGACGCTCGACTTCGTCGTAGTCGATCAGGCCGTTGGCGTCGATGCCGTACTGTACGGCGTTGTACAGCTTGCCGGAGGAGGAAACGCTGGCGCCGTGGGTCAGGTGACCACCGTGAGCCAGGCTCATGCCCAGAATGGTGTCGCCGCCTTGCAGCAGGGCCAGGTAAACAGCGGCGTTGGCTTGCGAACCGGCGTGCGGCTGAACGTTGGCGTAATCGGCGCCGAACAGTTCCTTGGCGCGGTCGATGGCCAGTTGTTCAACGATGTCGACGTACTCGCAACCACCGTAGTAACGCTTGCCTGGGTAGCCTTCAGCGTACTTGTTGGTCAGGACCGAGCCTTGAGCTTCCATCACCGCTGGGCTGGTGTAGTTTTCCGAAGCGATCAGCTCAATGTGTTCTTCCTGGCGCTGAGCTTCTTGCTCCATGGCGGCAAAAAGGTCGGCGTCGTACTTGGCAATAGTCAAATCACGGCTGAACATGGCGGTCCTCAAGGATCGGGGGCAGAAAAGGGGGGCATTCTAACCCAATGGGTTTTGGATGGCATATGAAACGACATCATGTCGCAGACAAGTGGCGTTCATGCGCAGATAGATGGTGATTGTGCCGGCCTCAAAAGATCGCAGCCTTCGGCAGCTCCTACAGTAATCCGAGCTGATCCCGAATACTGTGACCGACATCAATCCTTGTAGGAGCTGCCGAAGGCTGCGATCTTTTCGGTCGCGCCGCCGATCTTCAGTCGAACATAAAGAGCGCGTCATTGCTGAACTGCGCCTCGAACCGCCCCGCCGGCATCGGCCGCCCGAACAGATAGCCCTGAACCTCATCGCAACCATGCTCACGCAGGAAGTCCAGTTGTTCATGGGTTTCCACACCCTCGGCGATCACCGCCAGATTCAGGCTGTGCGCCATGGCAATGATCGCCCGGGCAATCTGCGCATCCTGCTCACCCGACGGCAAGCCATCGACAAACGTGCGGTCGATCTTCAGCACGTCGATCGGGAATTGCTTGAGGTAGTTCAGCGACGAGTAGCCGGTGCCGAAGTCATCGACCGCGATGCTCAGGCCGAGGTTTTTCAGCCCGGCGAGAATCTGCATCGCTTCGCTGACTTCGCGCATCAGAATACTTTCGGTCAGCTCCAGTTCCAGACACGCCGGCGGCAGGCCGGTTTCGCGCAGGATCGTCGCGATACGTGTGCCGAGCTGGCCGTCGGAGAACTGCCGTGCGGAGATGTTCACCGAGACCTTCGGTACACGCACACGGTTCTGGTGCCAGGTCTTCAGTTGGCGGCAAGCCTCGCTGATCACCCAGTCGCCAACGTCCACCACCAGACCGAGCTCTTCCAGCACCGGAATGAAATCCCCCGGCGGCACCAGTCCACGGCGCGGATGACGCCAGCGCAACAGCGCCTCGGCGCCGGTCAGGCGTTTGCCGTCGCCGCTGAATTGCGGCTGGTAATACAGGACGAATTCGTTCTGCTCCAAGGCGTGGCGCAAGTCGCTTTCCAGCTCCAGACGCTCCAGCGCACTGGCGTTCATGTCGGCCTGATAGAACTGGAAGTTGTTCTTGCCGCGCTCCTTGGCGTGGTACATCGCCGTGTCGGCGTTCTTCATCAACTGGCTGAGTTCGTTGCCGTCCTGCGGACTCAGGGCGATGCCGATACTGGCGGTGACGAAGAACTCGCGGCCTTCAAGCACGAATGGCCGCACCAGGCTGCCGAGGATCTGCTCGGCGACATGAATCGCCCGGTTCAGCGCCATTTCGCGGCTGGAGCGATGTTGCAGCAAGAGTGTGAATTCGTCGCCGCCCATGCGCGCCACGGTGTCGTCATCGTCGACGCAGGCCAGCAGGCGCGTGGCCATGTCTTTCAACATGCGGTCGCCGGCGGCGTGGCCGAGGGAGTCGTTGATCGGTTTGAAACGGTCGAGGTCGAGGAACATCAGCACCACCCATGACTTTTGCCGCTCGGCCGATTGCAGCGCGGTGTGCAGGCGATCCTGGAACAACGTGCGGTTCGGCAAGTGGGTCAGGGCGTCGTAGTAGGCGAGGCGGTGAATGCGCTGTTCGCTGGCCTTGCGTTCGCTGATGTCGCTGAAGAAGCACACATAACTGGCCAGATCGCCCTCGTCGTCGAGCACCGCGGTGATGCCGACCCACGCCGGGTAATGCTCGCCATTACGCCGCTTCATCCAGACTTCACCCTCCCAGGTGTTGTGCTGGTGCAATTGCTTGAGCACATACCGCAGGTGCGCGTCCTGTTGCTCATCGACGGTGAGCATGTTCGGCAACTGGTCGAGCACTTCGCTCACCGCGTAACCGCTGACGCGGCTGAAAGCCTCGTTGGCCTGAACGATGTAACCGGCCGGGTCGGTGATCAGGATCGCCGAGGTCGAGTGCTCGAATACGGTGGCAGCCATGCGCAGGTCTTTCTCGGCGCGGCGTTGCTGACTGATGTCGCGACCGACACCGAGTACGCCTTCAAACGCGCCATGTTCGTCCCATACCAGCACCAGACGCAGCTCGATCGGGATCTTGCGGCCATCGGCGCGCAGGCAGTCGAACAGGAACATTTGCGTCTGCACCTGATTGCGCAACACCGCCAGTTGCTCGGGTTTGTCCAGCGCCTTGCTGACCCGATCCATCAGCGTGTAGATGCCGCTCAGTTGTTGCGGGTTGGCGATGGTCGATTGCCAGCCGTTCTGGAAAATCCACTCGGCGTCGTAGCCCAGCACGGCTTGCACCGACGGGCTGACGTAGTTCAGCGAGAGCTTGCTGTCGGTGGAGAAGATCACGTCGCTGATGCTTTCAGCGAGCATGCGGTAGCGCTGCTCACTGTCGCGCAGGGATTCGCTGGCTTCGATCTGCTCGGTGATGTCCTTGGCCACGCCGATGATCCGCGTGACCTGATCGTGTTTGTCGCGGGCCAGCGCCTGTTCGCGAATATCGAAACGCCGCCATTTGCCGTCGCGATGGCGGAAACGCAACTGGCACTGGAGCAACTGACTGTAACCGGCGTGACGCTGCATCTGCCGCGAGCGATGGTAGTAGTCGGCATCTTCCGGGTGCAGCAGGATCTCCCAGAAATACTCGCCCATCTGGTGCAGTTCGGTGCGGTTGTAGCCGAGGGTCTGGCCGAGGTGGTGGTTGCTGAAAATCATCCGCTGGCTGATCACGTCCTGCACATACAAATGATCCGGCACGGTGCGCACTACGTCCGACCAGAAGCCTTCGCGCTCGAGCAGCGACAGTTCGATCAGCTTGCGGCTGGTGATGTCGTTGATGCTGAGGATCACCGCTTTGTAGTCGTGCTGCTCGGTCGGCAGGCGCAATACCATCCACAGGTGTTGGTCGCGACCGTTGATGTCCGGCAGTTTGATTTCCAGTTCCAGCTGCTTTTGTTGCTGCAGGACGGCGTCGAGGACTTGATTGCCGATGGCGCACTGGCGGTGCGGATGGCCGTCGATCAACAGTTGCCAGGCGTGCTCGCAGGAATTGACGTTGAGCAATTGCAATGCGACCTGGTTGACCTCGGTGACGCGCAATTCCTGCAGCAGTTGCTGGCGTTGCTGCGGTTGGTCGAGCCAGGCCTTGAGCTGGTCGCTGGTCTGGATCTGCGCCTTGTCGAAGACCTGCTTCAAACCGGACAGATCAAGCACACAGAGGGCCACGCCGGTGCCTTCGAAAATGTCCTGATAGCGTCGACGACCTTCGTGCAACTGGCGCTGGCGGCGGCGCATGTTCAACAGCGCAATCACCGGCAGCAGCGAGAACGCCAGACCCAACAGGCACTTGCCGATAAACGCCGGCAGCAGTTCTTCGAGCACGCGCTGACGGTCGAACAGGCCACGCAACTGCCAGTCGCTGCTGCTCAGCGGCACGGTCAGCACGGTGTTGGCCATGTCGTCCGGACTCAAGACGCCGGGCCTGGCCGAAGGCTGCGCTTCGTCGCGGCTGATGATCTGATGGTTGAGGCGGTTTTCCACCAGCCACAAAGGGCGGATGCCGGTTTCACCCTGTTTGGTCAGTGAGTCGAAGAACGTCGGGGTCAGGCGCAATGCCCAATAACCGCGCGTGCTGCCGCTGGCCTGATGCAATAACAGATGCACCACAGAACCGTCGTCGGCGTTGCTGAAGTAATGCGCTTGTGCACGGCTGCGGCGCACCAGTTCGGTGAGGTAGCTGGCGTCGTGGCTGTTGTCGTCACTGTCGCTGATGATTTTGCCGGAAGGGGTGAGCAGGGCCAGGCTGCGCAGGTCAGGCAAGGATTGCTGGAGCTTGCGCAATAGCACCTGCTGTTCGTCGGCTGATTGCGGTTGTTCGACGATCGGTAGCAGATTGAGGGCGATTTGCGCGTTCAGCGCCATGTTCAGGCTGACCTGCGAGGCGAGGTCGGCGGTGTAATCGATGGTGTACTGACGCTGGTTTTTCTGGGTTTCGCGCAATTGGTCGAGCAGTTGCCAGAACAGCAACGCGAGCAATAAAAGCACGAGCGTCGCCAGCGCACCCTTTAATGTACCGCGCAGGGACGAGCCGGGCGCCGGTGGGGTGCTGCTCACAGAAGCTGGCGGAGTGACATTGGACAAGCTGTGATCCTGCGATTTGGCTGGACTGGCGCGACGTGCACTATAAGCCGGACGCCCAAAGGGCGGCTAGCATGCCTTGAGTCGTGGCGAAGTGCCAGCCCTGCGCGGCTGGACTGCCACTGGTCAATCAGGTAGCTTTGCCGGTTACGCGGGAGCGTTCCAGCTCCTAGACTCAGACTTTTTCAGCGCGCACGCATTGATAACCATCAAGTGAACGACGCGCATGGTCTGGCCGGGCATCGCCTGCGCTGCAATCATTCATCTGTCACTGACCCAAGGTTCTCCATGGCTCAATACGTCTTCACCATGCATCGGCTGGGCAAAGTTGTTCCACCGAAGCGGGAAATTCTCAAAAACATTTCGCTGTCGTTCTTCCCCGGCGCCAAGATCGGCGTACTCGGCCTCAACGGTTCGGGTAAGTCCACGCTGCTGAAAATCATGGCTGGCGTCGACACCGAGTTCGAGGGCGAAGCCCGTCCGATGCCGGACCTGAACATCGGTTATCTGCCACAAGAGCCACAACTTGATCCGACCAAGACCGTGCGTGAAGTGGTCGAGGAAGCGGTCAGCGTGATCAAGAACGCCCAGGCGCGCCTGGACGAGGTCTACGCGGCTTACGCTGAAGAAGACGCCGACTTCGACAAACTGGCAGCCGAGCAAGCCAAGCTCGAAGCGATCCTGCAAGCCAGCGACGGTCACAACCTCGATCGTCAACTGGAAGTCGCCGCCGACGCACTGCGTTTGCCGGCGTGGGACGCCAAGGTCGAATTCCTCTCCGGTGGTGAAAAACGTCGTGTGGCCCTGTGCCGTCTGCTGCTGTCCGCGCCGGACATGCTGCTGCTCGACGAACCAACCAACCACTTGGACGCCGATTCGGTTGCGTGGCTGGAGCACTTCCTGCACGACTTCCCGGGCACCGTGGTAGCGATCACGCACGACCGTTACTTCCTCGATAACGTTGCTGGCTGGATTCTCGAACTCGACCGCGGCGCGGGCATTCCTTACGAGGGCAACTACTCGGGTTGGCTCGAAGCCAAGTCCGATCGTCTGGCCGCTGAATCCAAGCAGCAGTCGGCTCACGAAAAAGCCATGAAAGAAGAACTGGAGTGGGTGCGCAAAGGCGCGAAAGCCCGCCAGTCGAAATCCAAGGCACGTCTGCAACGCTTCGAAGAAATGCAATCGCAGGAATTCCAGAAGCGCAGCGAAACCAACGAGATCTACATCCCGGCCGGCCCACGTCTGGGCGACAAGGTCATCGAATTCAAGAACGTCACCAAGGGCTACGGCGATCGCGTGCTGATCGACAACCTGTCGTTCGCGATGCCGAAAGGCGCCATCGTCGGTGTGATCGGTGGTAACGGTGCCGGTAAGTCGACCCTGTTCCGCATGCTGATGGGCAAGGAAACACCGGATTCGGGCAGCATCGAAGTCGGCGAAACCGTGCAACTGGCCTGCGTCGATCAGAGCCGCGATGACCTCGATGGCAGCAAGACTGTGTTCCAGCAAATCTCCGACGGTTCCGATCAGATCCGCATCGGCAACTACGAGATCCCGTCGCGCACCTACGTCGGTCGCTTCAACTTCAAGGGCGGCGACCAGCAGAAGTTCGTCAAGGACCTGTCCGGTGGTGAGCGCGGTCGTCTGCACCTGGCGCTGACCCTGAAGGAGGGCGGCAACGTCCTGCTGCTCGACGAACCGTCCAACGACCTCGACGTTGAAACCCTGCGTTCCCTGGAAGAAGCCCTGCTGGACTTCCCGGGCGCCGCCATTGTTATCTCTCACGATCGGTGGTTCCTTGACCGTGTGGCCACCCACATCCTGGCGTACGAAGACGATTCGCAAGCTATCTTCTTCGAAGGTAACTACACCGAGTACGAAGCTGATCGTAAAAAGCGTCTCGGCGAAGCAGCTGCCCAGCCACACCGGGTACGTCACAAGAAACTGGCCTGATTCGGGTTGGTTGCATAAAGAGCGGAGCCTTCGGGCTCCGTTTTTTTTTGCTCGGTTTTTTTCAGGTTTACCGAGTCGCACCCTTCGCGAGCAAGCTCGCTCCCACAGGGGAACGCATTTCAAATGTGGGAGCGAGCTTGCTCGCGAAGGCGGTATAACTTTTGGTGCAGCTCTCAAATCTGGTCTCACCATTCAGGTGCAAAATCGGCTAAAAATCCTTCTGATTTATATCCTGTGCACCATTTGATTTCATAAATGCGACATTTTGCTCTGTTCCTGTGCGCATTTCGTTTGTTACAGTCCGGCCCAATCTCCTCCAACGACAATAAATTTGCCGAGACTTTTGCCATGATCGAATCCGTCGAATCCTTCCTTGCCCGTCTGAAAAAACGCGACCCGGATCAGCCCGAATTCCACCAGGCCGTCGAAGAAGTGTTGCGCAGCCTGTGGCCGTTTCTCGAAGCCAATCCGCATTACCTGAGCTCGGGGATTCTGGAGCGCATCTGCGAGCCGGAGCGCGCGGTGGTGTTCCGCGTGTCGTGGGTCGACGATCAGGGCAAAGTCCAGGTCAATCGCGGTTTCCGCATCCAGATGAACAGCGCCATCGGCCCGTACAAGGGCGGTCTGCGTTTCCATCCATCGGTGAACCTGGGCGTGCTGAAATTCCTCGCCTTCGAACAGACCTTTAAAAACTCGCTGACCTCGCTGCCCATGGGCGGCGGCAAGGGCGGTTCCGACTTCGATCCGAAGGGCAAAAGTGACGCTGAAGTCATGCGTTTCTGCCAGGCGTTCATGAGCGAGTTGTATCGCCACATCGGCGCCGACGTTGACGTACCCGCCGGTGATATCGGCGTTGGCGCACGCGAGATCGGTTTCCTCTTCGGCCAGTACAAACGCCTGAGCAATCAGTTCACCAGCGTCCTCACTGGCAAAGGCATGACTTACGGCGGCAGCCTGATTCGTCCGGAAGCCACCGGTTTCGGCTGCGTGTATTTCGCCGAAGAAATGCTCAAGCGCCGCGAACAGACCGTGGAAGGCAAACGAGTGGCGATCTCCGGCTCCGGCAACGTGGCGCAATACGCGGCGCGTAAGGTGATGGACCTGGGCGGCAAGGTGATTTCCCTGTCCGACTCCGAAGGCACGCTGTATTGCGAAGCTGGGCTGAGCGAAGAGCAATGGCTGGCGTTGCTGGAGCTGAAGAACGTCAAACGCGGACGCATCAGCGAGCTGGCGTCTGCCTTCGGTCTGGAGTTCCGCGCCGGGCAATTGCCGTGGTCGTTGCCGTGCGACATCGCGCTGCCGTGCGCCACGCAGAATGAGCTCGACGCTGAAGCCGCACACGCGTTATTGCGCAATGGCTGCGTGTGCGTGGCCGAAGGCGCGAACATGCCGACCACGCTGGAAGCTGTGGATATCTTTATCGAGGCCGGCATTCTGTTTGCCCCGGGCAAGGCGTCCAACGCTGGCGGCGTCGCGGTGAGCGGTCTGGAGATGTCGCAGAACGCCATGCGTCTGCTGTGGACGGCGGGTGAGGTGGACAGCAAACTGCACGCAATCATGCAGTCGATCCACCACGCGTGCGTGCATTACGGCGAAGAGAACGGGCGGATCAACTACGTCAAAGGCGCGAACATCGCCGGTTTCGTCAAAGTCGCCGACGCGATGCTGGCGCAGGGTGTGGTTTAAGCCGGTTCGATGCGGATCACTTCAATCACTTGATCGCCGGCGGGGCGCTGCCACAGCACCTCGTCGTTGAGCCGGGCACCGAGCAGCGCCCGGCCCAAGGGCGAGCCCCAATTGATCAGGCCCTTGCTGGCATCGGCCTGATCTTCGCCGACCAGTTGCACCCGACGTTCGGTGTCGTGTTCATCGGCGTAGGTGACCCAACTGCCGATCTGCACCTTGTCGGTAGAGGTCGCGGCAACCGCGACTTGTGCGCTGCTCAGGCGTTGATTGAAATAACGCAGATCCCTTTCCAGATCCGCCAACCGTTGTTTGTCGGCCTGCTCACCTTTGGCCGATTGTTCGGCATGCAGGGTTTGCAGCTCGGCGACTTTCGCCTGCAACTGCGCCAGGCCCTGCGCGGTGACGTAATTGGGCTGCGCGCTGACCTGCCGTTCGACCGGCTGATCGGCTTGCGCGGCGGCGTTGTCTTCGTTGACAAATGCGCGACTCATGGTGTCCTCCTCGTATGAGGTTTGGGCCATGCTCGCAGGCATTTGGTTTCACTGGATGTCTGGGAACGACCTATTGCGAGCGATAAGCCCGCCCGGCGTCCTGATCTTTTTGCTGCTGCCAGGCGCGTTCGCGCTCGTCCCAGTGTTCGTTGCGATACTCTTCGCGGCCCTTGTTTTCCAGCATGGCCTGACACTGCCGAAAGCCGTCGGTCCAGCCTTCGGCGTACTGCTTGTCCTTGAGATAGCGCGGCACGTTCTTGCGAAACTCGCCGCTGATCGAACCGGCGGCTTGCCGACCACTGACGCAACCGTCATCAAAACCGTCGGCGAAGGCCGGTGGATAACCCTTGGCGATCAAGTCTTCATGGGTGGTCTGGCAACCGCCCAGCAACAGCACAACACCCAGCAAACCCGCACACCGCCACATCGCACTCTCCCGCGCCGGTTGTCCGGCTTATGGGGAAAGTCTAGAAGGGGATTCATGACACGGCTGTCGAAGCCCCGTGAAAAATCCATCAACACCACAAATCCCCTGTGGGAGCGAGCTTGCTCGCGAAGGCGTCGTGTCAGGCAACTCTGATATCGACTGACCCACCGCTTTCGCGAGCAAGCTCGCTCCCACATTGGTTTGTGCTGTGTTCGGGATCAATAGTGATACCACTTCACTTCAAGCATGACTTCGGTTTCCGGCGTGGCGAGATGGCTGAACTCACGCTGCGCACTCAAGCGCAAACCAAGGTTGCGCGACAACTCCCACTGCTGATTCAGACTCAGACTGCGGCGCACTTCGCCATTGAAGAAGTAATCACCCTTGGCTTCCAGGCTCAGATTGCCCAGCGGGTTTTTCCACAACACGCCGGTATTGAAACCACCCGCCGGGGAGACGAATTCGGCGAAGTCATTGTTGTGTTCAACCCGCACGGTACCGAGGGCAAAACCCAGCACATCGTCGCCTAACGCCCACGTGCCGCCACCGCCCCCATTCACATGGCTGACCAGCGTCTCGTCATCATGCTTGCCCGGTACGCGCTCCAGGCCACCAGTGACCTGCCACGAAAGTGGCTGCAACAGCTCATTGCGCGGCGTCAGCGAACGAATCGTCGCCAGATCCAGTTGCTGGAATTGCCAGTGATTGCCTTCGTACTGACGCAATTTCATCTGCAGAATTTCGATCTGCGCGCCGAGCGGGAAGCTCTCGGCGTTGTCGTTGAGATCGTGATAAGCCATGCGCAAACCGTACTCACCGAATGCACGATCACCACGGGTGCCGAGACCGGCCTGCCAGGTACGCGATTCGTGGCCGTCTTCCGGCAGGCCCGGTTGTGGAATGTCCAACTCAGGTGCCGGGTTCTTGTTGATCGCCCGCAGCAATTCGAAACTGCGCTGCGCCCGTTGCGGATCACGCTCCTGACCGTTGGCACGGTAGCGCTCGAGGCGATACGCCGCGTCGATGACCAGCGCCTGACGGGCGCGTGGCAGGGCTTTGAAAGCCGGATCCTGCAACCGCTGCTGATCAGCGCTGACGTTCAACACCCATTGCTGTTCGTCACTGCTCAACGGCTCGGCGCGGCTAAGCAATTCACGCTCGCGGGATGGCCGGTATTCGATACTTTCCACCAGCCCGGCTTCCTTCACCGCTTTGACGGTATCGGTGGGAATCGCGGTCAATGGGAATTGTTCGGTCAGGCGCAGGCTTGGCCGTGCGACCTGCAGTAACTCAAGCAAGCGATACGAGCAGTTTTCATCGAAGAAAAAGTAGTCGAACTGGATCTGTTTCAACTCCCACACATGCTCGACCATGCGCGCGGTTTCTTCCTGGGTCAGATTCAATCGGTATTCCCAAAGATCGCGGTTTTCCAGGCTGCGGTATTCGGAGAGTTTTTCCTGATACGGCACCAGTGCGAACAGGCCGGGATAACCGCCCATCAAGCCTTTCCAGGCGTAAAGAATGCTGTTGTCCGAACCTTCGATGTAGGCGCCGAAGTTGATCGCGTAACTGAGCAGCGAGGTTTTGTCGGCCTGCACGTCAGCCTGATCGATACGCAGCAGGGTATGGCCGAACATCGACGACGGACTATTCAGATAAGCCGCCGGAAAAATCATCACCGCACTGTGCGGCGAGACATCCTTGAACCACTTCTTGTATTCGGCGCATGCAGGTGTCGGCAGATCGCTGAGATTGAGTTGCGCTTTCAGCCAGCGAGTGCGCGCCGGATAAACACATTGCGCGTGTTGCTCGCCGAGGCTGGCCGGGGCGTACAGCGCTTGCACGGTGGCCGCCAGTTCATGATCGGGATGTTCATTGCCATCGGGCGCGAGAAAGAACTTCTTGTCGCTGACATAGCTGCGCCAGCCGCCGAGCTTGGCGGTTTCGTAGTGACCGAGGGAAATCCAGAAACGGTCGTTGGCCAGTTGCTGCAAACGTTGAGGGTCGATGGTTGGCGCGGCGGACAGCGGGGCGCAGACACAGAGCGCCAGCCAGGCAAGGCGTTTGAGCATAGTCGGCAACTTGAACAGGAAAGAAATAAAGACCCAAGGAGGGCGGGCCGAAAAAATAAAACCCGCTTCCCGAAGGAAGCGGGCGAGCTCGAGCTTAAGCCTGAGTTGCGTACTTGGCCAGACGAGGGTCCGATTTCAGTACGGCCAAGGTGTTGGTATGCACGTCTTCAGCGGTCACGTCAGCCTTGCTGAAGATCTGCTGGAAGTGCTCGTGAGTCACGGCAGCAAAGTGCGCACGGTCTTCCGGCGCCACGCCCAGTACCACGGCATAAGTCGTCAGCGCTTCGCCGTTGCCTTTGGCCATGTCTTCGGACAGCTCGTTCATCATGCCATTCATGGCAAACCAGGATTTGCCGCCGTAGGTCAGCGATGCATTGGTCGAGCAGCCGTTGGTGCCGGACGTCATCCCGAAGGTGGCGTTACCGGAAGTACCGTTGGTGGTGGAAGCGAGGAAGTGCGCCGGGGTGCCACGCTGACCTTCGAACAGCATGTTGCCCCAACCGCAATCCGGGCCGCCTGGAGCTTGCGCCATTGCGTTGATGGATAAAGCGGTGAAGAGAGTACCGAGAAGAATCCGTTTCATAGCTTTGTTCTCTTTATGTGCATACCAATGGACAGGGTTCTGGCCCCCCAAGCTCTGTACGAAACAGATCCAAACGAAGCCAGTGGGCCGGTATTAGTTCCAGCCGCGCAGTTTGGAGTTTAGGCACGTTCCAGGGGTTCCGTGGTTTTTTGCAAAATATTTGGAATAAACCCCGGTTTCAGGGGGCGGGCCGCCGGCTTGGCCGGTTGTCTATGCTTTGTGGTGTGGCGCGCCTTGCCAGTGGGGCACGGGCAGCGCCAGAATGCCGCTATCTGCCCCGCCTGATTGTTAAGGAAGCCCGATGCCTGATCCTGTTGCTGCCAGCTTGCGTCTCGCGCCCGAAGCGCTGACCCGTCCGTTTTCCGCTGAACAGTTCAGCTTCACTACCACCAATGATCTGGAGCCCTTTCGCGGTGTGCTCGGCCAGGAACGCGCGGTCGAAGCCTTGCAGTTCGGTGTGGCCATGCCACGCCCCGGTTACAACGTTTTCGTCATGGGCGAGCCCGGCACCGGTCGTTTCTCGTTCGTCAAACGCTACCTGAAGGCCGAAGGCAAGCGCCTGCAGACCCCGGCGGACTGGGTCTACGTCAACAATTTCGATGAACCGCGCGAACCGCGTGCTCTGGAGTTGCCGTCGGGCACTGCCGGCGCCTTTATCGGCGACATCAACGGCTTGATCGACAACCTGCTGGCGACGTTTCCGGCGGTGTTCGAGCACCCGTCCTACCAGCAAAAGAAAAGCGCCATCGACCGCGCTTTCAACCAGCGCTACGACAAGGCGCTCGACATCATCGAGCGTCTGGCCCTGGAAAAAGACGTCGCCCTGTACCGCGACAGCAGCAACATCGCTTTCACGCCGATGCTCGATGGCAAAGCGTTGGACGAAGCCGAATTCGCCCAGTTACCGGAAGCCGATCGCGAGCGTTTTCACGATGACATTTCCGGCCTCGAAGAGCGCCTGAACGAAGAGCTCGCCAGCCTGCCGCAATGGAAACGTGAGTCGAACAATCAACTGCGTTCGCTCAACGAAGAAACCATTACCTTGGCGCTGCAGCCGTTGCTGTCGCCGTTGTCGGAGAAGTACGCCGAGAACGCGGCGGTCTGCGGTTACCTGCAAGCCATGCAGG
The DNA here is from genome assembly GCF_013433315.1 of Pseudomonas crudilactis. Classification (GTDB taxonomy): domain Bacteria; phylum Pseudomonadota; class Gammaproteobacteria; order Pseudomonadales; family Pseudomonadaceae; genus Aquipseudomonas; species Aquipseudomonas crudilactis. The sequence goes on from NZ_WXVV01000005.1 coordinate 174,545, forward strand.
TCTATCTGCTGAAAACCGTGGTCGAGCAACTGGTCGACGACAGCAAGACCGACGCCGTTGCGCGCAAGCTGCTGGAAGAACAATACGCACCGAGCCTGGTGGTCGGTCATCCGCTCAGCGGCGGTGCGCCAGTCGTTTTCGAGCCGCACCCGACGTACGAAAACCTCTTCGGCCGTATCGAATACACCACCGATCAGGGGGCGCTCTACACCACCTATCGTCAGTTGCGTCCGGGCGCCTTGCACCGTGCCAACGGCGGTTTCCTGATTCTTGAAGCAGAGAAAATGCTCAGCGAGCCGTTCGTGTGGGATGCGCTGAAGCGCGCTCTGCAATCGCGCAAACTGAAGATGGAATCGCCGCTGGGCGAGATGGGCCGTTTCGCCACCGTGACGCTCAACCCGCAGCACATTCCGTTGCAGGTCAAAGTCATCATTATCGGTGCGCGGTCGCTGTACTACACGTTGCAAGACCTCGATCCGGACTTCCAGGAGATGTTCCGCGTTCTGGTCGACTTCGACGAAGACATCCCGATGGTCGACGAGAGCCTGGAGCAATTCGCCCAGCTGTTGAAAACCCGTACTTCGGAAGAAGGCATGGCGCCGCTGACCGCCGATGCGGTGGCGCGTCTGGCCACTTACAGCGCACGTCTGGCCGAACACCAAGGGCGTTTGTCGGCGCGTATCGGCGACCTGTTCCAACTGGTCAGCGAAGCGGATTTCATCCGCCATCTGGCCGGCGATGAAATGACTGATGCCGGCCACATCGAACGCGCCCTGAAAGCCAAAGCCACACGGACTGGTCGTGTGTCGGCGCGAATCCTCGACGACATGCTCGCCGGGATCATCCTGATCGACACCGATGGCGCGGCGGTCGGCAAGTGCAACGGTCTGACCGTGCTCGAAGTCGGCGATTCGGCGTTCGGTGTGCCGGCGCGGATTTCCGCCACGGTGTACCCGGGTGGCAGCGGCATCGTCGACATCGAGCGTGAGGTCAACCTCGGTCAGCCGATCCACTCCAAAGGCGTGATGATCCTCACCGGGTATCTGGGCAGCCGTTACGCCCAGGAATTCCCGTTGGCGATTTCCGCGAGCATCGCTTTGGAGCAATCCTACGGTTACGTCGATGGCGACAGTGCGTCGCTGGGCGAGGCGTGCACGCTGATTTCGGCGCTGTCGAAAACCCCGCTCAAGCAGTGCTTCGCGATCACCGGCTCGATCAATCAGTTCGGTGAAGTGCAGGCGGTGGGCGGGGTCAACGAGAAGATCGAAGGCTTCTTCCGTCTCTGTGAAGCGCGCGGGCTGACGGGCGAGCAGGGCGCGATCATTCCGCAGGCCAACGTGGCCACGCTGATGCTTGATGAGAAAGTGCTGGCGGCGGTGCGTGCCGGGCAGTTCCACGTGTACGCGGTGCGTCAGGCGGATGAAGCGTTGAGCCTGCTGGTCGGCGAACCGGCCGGTGAGCCGAATGCCGACGGCGAATTCCCGGAAGGCAGCATCAACGCACGGGTGGTCGAGCGTCTGCGCGACATCGCTGAGATGATCAGCGAAGAAGACCTTAAAGAGGCTGAGAAGGAGCTGGCCCAAGAAGCCCTGGCCGAAGCCAAACCGGCTTAACGGTCTTAAAACGAACCCTGTGGGAGCGAGCTTGCTCGCGAAAGCGGCGTATCAGTCGACGAATCAGTTGCCTGACACTCCGTATTCGCGAGCAAGCTCGCTCCCACAGTTGTTTATCCAGATTGATTTTTGTGGGGATCTTCGGAAAATTCGCCACAACTCTGGCGCCAATATTCACACAATGACCATTCGGCGCCTTCTGGTTCCATTCGGCTTGCGCGGCAGACTTTTCTTCTATTCTCAGCTCAAGGATATCGACAGTATCACTGGATCGAGCCAGTCCTCCCGTGGGGGCTGAATACCGGCTTCACCGAGGGTCGCCGCCATGTCGCGCAACCTCTGTCTCACCCGTCAATGCCTGGGTCTGGTGACCCGAATCGAATGCGCCATCAAGCCGTTGGCCGGCGATAACGGTATGTGGACGCTGCTCTTCGCTGCCGGCATGGCCGGCGAACAACCTTCCGCCATCAAGGCCCAGGGCCCGTTTCATGGGCCGGTCGCCGCCGAATCGATACTCGACACCATTGTCGAAAGCCTGACGCTGCATGGCTACGAACTGGCCGACGATCCGCAGATCTGGAGCCTGCACCTGCAAGCCCAGTTGCGGCAGATCAACGGTGGTCGCGGCCGCGCCCTGTAGCTGCCGCAGGCTGCGATCTTTTGATCTTGCTCTTCAGGGAGCAGTCTCAGGCACCTGCGCCTTGTCGAGTTTGACCTCAAAGCCGTATTGCACGGTGGCGAGGTCGGTTCGCTGAAAGGTTTCCACGTGGCTCGGGCGGCCATAAAAATAATGCACGCCAAACAACGCCGGGCCTTCTGCGCTCGCATCGTGGCTGACCGAAAGAATCTGCTTGAGATAGTTGCCGCTGTCATCCTTGACGAAGAAACGCCATTCATTGGGCGGGAACAGCTTCAGGTCCACCACCAATTGGTTGTTCTTGATCTCCAGGCCTTTGGGCAAAGACTTGGCGGCGTACGTCTGCCTGGCCACCGTGGCAAGAAACAGCGGCATTGAGCCGACGGCGATCGCCGGGGTTTCCGGGAACAGGTCCAGGTCGTAAGTGATCGTCGCGCGCAGCGGATCGACTTGATAGGCCTCGGGCGGCAATTCAATCGGCTCATCGAGTTTGCCACTGCGCTTTTCGGTGAAAAACGTGACGGGGCTGACCCCCGGACTGAAATCATCGCCAAGCAATTCATCGTTGAACGTGCGGCGATGGGAAAACTCGATGCGGGCGGCGCTGGGTTCTTCCACGGATTGATGGATGCGAATGCCGGCCTTCAATTGTTCTTCGGTGAGGCTCGCGCCCTTGAGCCAGTTGACTGCCAGGTCGTCGTAAACCGTCACCGACGGATCCAGTGGCTGGATGGTTTTCTCCGTGGTGTGCTGATTGAACGTGCGGATCGGCAGGTCCAGCGGTTTGCGGGTCACGGTCGCCGTGGAGAAGTCGAGCACGCTGACTTCCAGCGTTTCGATCGGGCCATTGAAATAGACTTTGTTGTAGCGACGCGGGTGTTTCTGCTCGAAATCCTGCTGTTCTTGGGTGAGCTGTTTTTCCAGCGTTTCGCTCCAGCCTTTCTGTTGTTGCAGGTACGCCAGTTGTTTCTGGTAGAAGGACACTTGCTCCGGACTCTCGTTGATCGAACCGGCGCGTACCAGATACTGCCCGGTTTCATCGCGGGCCTGGACGATCAGCGGGTTGAGCTGGGCCTCGGCGACTTCCGCCGCCAAGGGCAGGTCGTTGCTGAATTCGACTTCGGCATAGTTCTTTTCAAGCTTCAGCAGCTTGATACTCAGATTGTCATTATTGCGGGTCTGGCCGACGTCCTTTTGCGTCAGGTCGAAGCTGTACAGCCGGCGCGGTGCAATGACTTCGATCTGGCCTTGCAGGCTTACCGGCTGCGGCAGGGACTTCTTGTCCACGTCCAGCCCGTCAATGAACGGGTAAGTCACGGTCAGGTCATCGGGGTTGGTGACATTGGAGCTGGAGGGGCTGAGCTGAATGCCGGGGTCGGTTTCCGACCATTCCGGCTGATAAGCGATCACGCGTTTGTTGCTCAACGTTACCGACTGCCATTCCACGCCATGGGGGAACAGGAAGCCGCCGGGAATGTTCAGGTTGAACGGGAACACCGGTTGCAAGTCGGTGAGGTAATCGGAGCTGGCGTCCTTGTGCAACACGAACAGGCCATTGATAAAGGTATCGACCAGGGTCTGCGGGGCAGGGTAGTGCTTGAGCACGGCGAGGGCGTCTTCGCCGTATTCGGTGCGCAGGGGATTGTCGGCGAGTTTGAGCTGTGCCCGTTCGAGCAGCAGCAGCGAGCCACCGAGTTCAGTGATGGCGTCCTTGAGCTTTGGATCGGTGATGGCGTCCAGTGACTGTTCGAACTTTGCGGTCTTTTCTTCAAGGCTGGCGGCGTGTTTCTCGTCGCCGGGCGAGCAACCGCTGAGCAATACAGCAAGGCATATTCCGGCAGTCGTTATCGGCAATCGCACATCCATTTCCACACGTCCTGTCTACAGTCACTGGGCTGTCAATGGTTTGGACACTAGCAGAAAAAAAATCAACCACACACGCAGGTGGCGGATTTTCCGGCGGTTTCTGGCTGTCACAGGGGGCTGTTATACTCGCCGCCATTTCCAGCCCCCCTGTGTGAGACTCAATGGAACGCTTTATCGAAAATGCAATGTACGCCTCGCGCTGGCTGCTGGCGCCGATCTATATCGGGCTGTCCCTCGGGCTGCTGGCGCTGGCACTGAAATTTTTCCAGGAAGTTTTTCACATCCTGCCCAACGTGTTCTCGATGGCCGAGTCGGAACTGATTCTGGTGCTGCTGTCGCTGATCGATATGGCGCTGGTCGGCGGCCTGCTGGTGATGGTGATGATTTCCGGTTACGAGAACTTCGTCTCTGAACTGAACATCGATGAAGGCAAGGAAAAGCTCAGCTGGCTCGGCACCATGGACTCCTCGTCGCTGAAGATGAAAGTGGCGGCCTCGATCGTGGCAATTTCTTCGATCCACTTGCTGCGCATCTTCATGGATGCCAAGAACGTCGATCCCGAGCACTTGATGTGGTACGTGATCATCCACATGACCTTCGTCGTTTCGGCGTTCGCCATGGGTTACCTGGACAAGGTCACCAAGCACTGATCAACCGTTGATCGCTGCAAAAAAACCGCCCGTCTGTTGCGAAACAGACGGGCGGTGTCGTTTGTGACTTGTGCTTTGGTGCGCGCGGGCATATCCCTGTAGAGGTCCTGACTCGCCACGTTGTGAGGTGCGTTCATGAACCTGCAAGAGTTGAATGCGTTTGCCATCGCCAGGAAGGTTGATGAGTTGAACCTGATCTCCATGGAAGGCGGGATTTACCTGCTCGAAGCACGGATGCATGGCGCGGCGTATCCGTTGAGTGATCTCAAAGGCAACATGCTGACACTGCGCTCGGTGGAGCATGCGCGTGATTTGCTGCATGCCTTTCCGCGGCTGCCATTCAACCTTGTCCACACCTCGGTACATGACGAAATGTGTGGTCTGGGTCCCAGTGGCGAGGAAAGCCTGAAGGTGCCGCTCGCCTGGCGTTCAGCCCTGTAGGCGTTGCGCGCCATCGCCGGAACATCTGTGCTAGTCTGCTCGCCCTTTTGGTTCCGGGCGCGCCGGGACGCGCTGTGCACGCACGGCATGTCCTGTGGCCGTCCGCACAGCGGAGCAGTGTCATGTCCGAAGTAAATCTGTCCACCGACGAAACCCGCGTCAGCTATGGCATCGGCCGTCAGCTGGGTGACCAGCTGCGCGACAACCCGCCACCGGGCGTTAGTCTGGACGCGATCCTGGCTGGCCTGACCGACGCGTTCGCCGGTAAGGAAAGCCGTGTTGGCCAGGAAGAAATGTCCGCCAGCTTCAAGGTTATCCGCGAAATCATGCAAGCCGAAGCGGCTGCCAAAGCTGAAGCCGCTGCTGGCGAAGGCCTGGCCTTCCTGGCTGAAAACGCCAAGCGTGATGGCATCACCACCCTGGCTTCCGGCCTGCAATTCGAAGTGCTGACTCAGGGCGAAGGCGCCAAGCCGACCCGTGAAGATCAAGTACGTACTCACTACCACGGCACACTGATCGACGGTACTGTGTTCGACAGCTCCTACGAGCGCGGCCAGCCTGCAGAATTCCCGGTTGGCGGCGTGATCGCTGGCTGGACCGAAGCCCTGCAACTGATGAATGCCGGCAGCAAATGGCGTCTGTACGTGCCGAGCGAACTGGCTTACGGCGCTCAAGGCGTTGGCAGCATCCCGCCGCACAGCGTTCTGGTATTCGACGTCGAGCTGCTGGACGTTCTGTAAGACCTGATTGTTGGAGCGGGCTCGGTCATGTGGGAGCGAGCTTGCTCGCGAAAGCGGTATGTTATTCAACGATGATGTTGAATGTTATGGCCTCTTCGCGAGCAAGCTCGCTCCCACAGGGCTTGCTCCGACATGTTGCATTTTCATAGTTCTATCTTGTGATGCAGCTCACTGGTCGGGCGCAACGCCCGGGCATAGCAGAACAGGAACAGATTGCGCACCAGTTCCTTGAGCACCAGCGGCTCGCTGGAATTCAGGCTGCTGACGTCCAGATCCCCTTGATCCTGCAGTTCATGCAGAGCTTCTGCTTCAAGCACCGCACAGACTTCACCGGTTTCCCGATGGAGGATTCTGAGGTAAGGGTGTGGGCGGTCCAGCCAGGCGTCGATCAAATAAGTCATGGTTCTCATCTCCTTGAAGGGTTTCAATGAGAATAATTCTTATTCATCAAATAGCAAGCGTCTATTGGCGGATTCTGAAATTTTCCGGGTAAAGATTGCGTAAGGTCAAAACGGCTGGCGTTTGGCTATTGCTTGGTTTTGCTGGGGCGGAGCGGGGAGGGCGAAGCTCCATCCCACGGCTGGCGCGGGATGGATGACAAGCGATTCAGACCTTTCTGACGAACTCGGATTTGAGTTTCATCGGGCCGATGCCGTCGATCTTGCAGTCGATGTCGTGGTCGCCATCGCACAGGCGGATGTTCTTGACCTTGGTGCCGACCTTGACCACCAGCGAGGTGCCCTTGACCTTCAGATCCTTGATCACGGTGATGGTGTCGCCGTCCTGCAGGACGTTGCCGACCGAATCTTTCTTCACGGCATCATCGGACGCCACTTCGGCTTCGCCACTGGCGGACCACTCGTGGGCGCACTCCGGGCACACCAGTTGGGTGCCATCTTCGTAGGTGTATTCGGAATTGCATTTCGGGCAGGGTGGCAACGTGCTCACTAAGGCTCCTTGGGTAGGGATCGCTAAAAGTCGCACATTGTATAGGGTTTTAATCGCAAGAGGGCAGGCAACAAAAAGCCGCAGGCTTCAAAGGAAGGCTGCGGCTTTTGCTGAGGCGGGCAGAATCAGTGCGTACGGGCGACCGCAAACTCGCTCAGTTCCACCAGCGCATCCCGGTATTCACTGGCCGGCAGCGCGTCGAGGCACTTGATCGCGCGGGCCACGTAATCACGGGCCAGTTGCGCGGTGTATTCCAGCGAACCGGACGCCTCCACGGCAATGCGGATGCTTTCCAGATCTTCGATCCCGCCTTTCTGGATCGCCTGACGCACCAGTGCAGCCTGTTCCGGCGTGCCTTCGCGCATGGTGTAGATCAGCGGCAGAGTCGGTTTGCCTTCGGCCAGATCGTCGCCGACGTTCTTGCCCAGGGTCTCGGCGTCGCCCTTGTAGTCGAGCAGGTCGTCGACCAGTTGGAATGCGACACCCAGGTGATCACCGAAAGTACGCAGGGCTTCGCTCTGCTCGGCGGTAGCACCGGCCAATGCAGCAGCGCTGTGGGTCGAGGCTTCGAAGAGCATCGCGGTTTTGCCGCGGATGACTTCCATGTAGGTTTCTTCAGTGGTGCTGGCGTCGCGCACCTTGGACAGTTGCAGCACTTCGCCTTCAGCGATGATGCGCGTGGCCTGGGACAGGATCTTCATCACCGGCATCGAGCCCAGTTCGACCATCATTTCGAACGAGCGCGAGTACAGGAAATCGCCGACCAGCACGCTCGGGGCGTTGCCCCACATGGCGTTGGCGGTCGAACGGCCACGGCGCATGCCGGACATGTCGACCACGTCGTCATGCAGCAGAGTGGCGGTGTGCAGGAATTCGATGGTGGCGGCCAAAAGGCGCATGTCGTCGCCTTCGCGACCCAGGGCCTTGCCACACAGCAACACTAATAAAGGACGCAGACGTTTGCCGCCGGCCGAGGTGATGTAATCGCCGATTTTCGATACCAGCGGTACTCGGGAAGTCAGCTGCTTCTTGATGATGCCGTCGACGGCGCTAAAATCGTCCGCCACCGCGCGGTAGAAAGCTTGGGGTTGCATCAGCGAGAGTCGCTCCAGAAGGGTTGCGCGGCATGCTAGGACCCCCATCCAGACCTGTCAAGGCGCGATAGACGGCTACTTGCAAGCCTGCGGCACCTTGCGTACAATCGCGCACCCTGAACTTCCTGGGCAGCACCTGCCTTACGCAATTGCAACGGGCCTTCCAGCCTAATGCAGCCATGCCAGCCAATACCTCTTCTTATAAAGAGCTGGGTGAGCAGGATTATCGGAGAAATACCATGTCTTATGCAGTAATCGTTACTGGCGGCAAGCAGTACAAAGTCGCCCCGGGTGAATACCTGAAGATCGAAAAACTGGAAATCGCTACCGGCGAATCCGTTACCTTTGATCGCGTTCTGTTGGTTGCCAATGGCGACGACGTGAATATCGGCGCTCCAGTTGTTGCTGGCGCTACCGTTGTGGCTGAAGTGATCTCCCAAGGTCGTCACGATAAAGTCCGCATCATCAAGTTCCGTCGCCGTAAGCACCACATGAAGCGTATGGGCCACCGCCAGTGGTACACCGAGATCAAAATCACCGGTATTCAGGCTTAATTTCAGCCTAATTCCTCACTAGGAGAATTGACTCATGGCACACAAAAAAGCTGGTGGTAGTACCCGTAACGGTCGCGACTCAGAAGCCAAACGCCTTGGCGTTAAGATGTATGGCGGCCAGAAAATCATTCCGGGCAACATCATCGTGCGTCAGCGCGGCACCCAATTCCACGCTGGCTACGGCGTTGGCATGGGTAAGGATCACACCCTCTTCGCGAAAATCGAAGGCGTGATCAAGTTTGAAGTAAAGGGCGCGTTCAACCGCCGTTACGTGAGCGTTGTCGCCGCTTAATTGCGCGATCGCTGGAAAAGCCCTGTCTCGCGACGGGGCTTTTTCGTTTGTGGGGTGAGTCTCTTGCAAAACTGTTTGTATGGGCTGTCGGCGTGCGATGCAGGTCGTGTTTTGGGGTCGCTGCGCTCATTTTTGCAAGAGTCTTATGTCTTGATTGTTTTTCGGCTCGTCCGTATGGCGAGAGGCGTTGGTTATGAAGTTTGTTGATGAAGTATCGATTCGCGTAAAGGCTGGTGACGGCGGCAATGGCGCCATGAGTTTCCGTCGGGAAAAATTCATCGAAAATGGTGGCCCGAACGGCGGTGATGGCGGTGACGGCGGTTCCATCTACATGATGGCTGACGAAAACCTCAACACTCTGGTCGACTACCGTTACACCCGGCACTTCGATGCCGAGCGTGGCTCCAACGGCGGCAGTACCGACTGCACCGGCAAGAAGGGCGAAGACTTGATCCTGCGCGTGCCGGTTGGCACCACGGTGATCGACTCCGCTACCCAGGAAGTGATCGGCGACCTGACCAAGGCTGGCCAGAAACTGATGGTAGTGCAGGGCGGCTGGCACGGCCTGGGTAACACCCGTTTCAAATCCAGTACCAACCGGGCGCCGCGTCAAACCACGCCGGGCAAGCCGGGTGAGCAGCGTGATCTGAAGCTGGAAATGAAAGTACTGGCTGACGTCGGCCTGCTGGGTTTGCCGAATGCCGGTAAAAGTACCTTCATCCGTTCCGTTTCGGCCGCCAAGCCGAAAGTCGCCGACTACCCGTTCACCACGCTGGTGCCGAACCTCGGTGTGGTCAGCGTCGATCGCTGGAAGAGCTTCGTCATTGCCGACATTCCGGGTCTGATCGAAGGCGCTTCCGATGGCGCTGGCCTGGGTATTCGCTTCCTCAAGCACTTGGCGCGTACCCGTCTGCTGCTGCACCTCGTCGACATGGCGCCGCTGGATGACAGCAGCGCACCGGATGCGGCTGAGGTGATCGTCAACGAGCTGATCAAGTTCAGCCCGTCCCTGGCTGAGCGTGATCGTTGGTTGGTGCTGAACAAGTGCGACCAGATCCTTGAAGAAGAGCACGATGAGCGCGTCAAGGAAATCGTTGATCGCCTCGAGTGGACCGGTCCGGTCTACGTGATCTCGGCGATCGCCAAGATCGGTACCGAGCGTCTGTGCCACGACATCATGCGTTACATGGAAGACCGTGCTGATCGTCTGGCCAATGACCCGGCTTACAAGGAGGAGTTGGCCGATCTCGATCAGCGCATCGAAGACGAAGCGCGCGCGCAACTGCAGGCGCTGGATGACAAGCGTGCCCTGCGTCGCAGCGGCGTGAAGTCGGTCCATGATATCGGCGACGATGATTGGGACGAAGAAGATGTGGATGACGAAGACGGTCCGGAAATCATTTACGTGCGTGACTGATTCGTTGGGTAGGAGCTGCCGCAGGCTGCGATCTTTTGACCTTCAGAAGATCGCTGGTGTGTGCTGAGTCTTCATCTCGGGGCGGTGTTATCATCGCTGCAAGCCGTTTTTCTAAGGCGCCGCTCAATCGAGCGGCGTTTTAGTATCTGGAAATCGCAAGTCACAAATAACGTCATGGGCGGCGCTGGGTCGCGCTGCCCTCAAGCTAAGGTTGAAGATGATGCGGAGCAAGGTGACAGGTGCGCAGCGTTGGGTCGTGAAGATCGGCAGCGCTTTGCTGACAGCGGATGGCAAAGGGCTGGATCGCGCGGCAATGAGTGTCTGGGTCGAGCAGATGGTGGCCCTGCATGAGGCTGGCGTCGAATTGGTGCTGGTGTCCTCCGGGGCGGTGGCGGCTGGCATGAGCCGTTTGGGCTGGACCGCACGACCCAGTGCGATGCATGAGCTCCAGGCGGCTGCTGCAATTGGTCAGATGGGCTTGGTGCAGGCGTGGGAATCGAGCTTCGCCGAGCATGGCCGGCACACGGCGCAGATTCTCCTGACTCACGACGATCTGTCCGACCGCAAGCGCTACCTCAATGCTCGCAGTACTCTGCGTACATTGGTCGAGCTGAAAGTCATCCCGGTCATCAACGAAAACGATACCGTGGTCACCGACGAAATCCGTTTCGGCGACAACGATACGCTGGCGGCGCTGGTGGCCAACCTGGTCGAGGCGGATCTGCTAGTGATCCTTACCGATCGCGACGGCATGTTCGACGCTGATCCGCGCAACAATCCGGATGCGCAACTGATTTACGAGGCGCGCGCCGATGACCCGAGTCTGGATGCGGTCGCTGGCGGTACCGGCGGTGCGTTGGGTCGTGGTGGCATGCAGACCAAGTTGCGCGCAGCGCGTCTGGCCGCGCGTTCCGGTGCGCACACCATCATCGTTGGTGGGCGTCTTGAGCGTGTACTTGACCGCCTGAAAGCGGGTGAGCGCATCGGCACCTTGCTGTCACCCGAGCGCGGCATGCTGGCGGCGCGCAAGCAGTGGCTGGCCGGGCATCTGCAAACGCGCGGCACGCTGGTGCTGGATGACGGTGCAGTGTCAGCGCTGTCCAAAGGCAACAAAAGTCTGCTGCCCGTCGGTGTTAAGTTGGTGCAGGGCAGTTTCCGTCGCGGCGAAATGGTGGTCTGTGTGGCGCCTGACGGTCGTGAGATTGCTCGTGGCCTGGCCAACTACAGTGCGCTGGAAGCGCAAAAAATCATCGGTCAGTCGTCAGATGCGATTGTCGGTTTGCTCGGTTACATGGCTGAGCCTGAGCTGGTTCACCGTGACAACCTGATTCTGGTTTAAGGAGAATTCGATGCGTTTAGCGAAAGGATTGTTGGGCTTGCTGATGGCGATGCCATTGCTTGCCTCGGCCGAAGAAATCGGTCAGGTGTCGACGGTGTTCAAGTTTGTCGGCCCGAACGACCGTATTGTCGTTGAGGCTTTTGATGATCCGAAAGTCGAGGGTGTGACCTGCTACTTGTCGCGCGCCAAAACTGGCGGTGTGAAGGGCGGTTTGGGCCTGGCTGAGGATCGCGCGGAAGCGTCGATCGCTTGCCGCCAGGTCGGCCCGATCAGGTTCAAGGGTGATCTGAAAGATGGCGATGAGGTGTTCAAGGAGCGCACGTCGCTGGTGTTCAAGACCATGCAGGTGGTGCGTTTCCTCGACAAGAAGCGCAATACGCTGGTGTATCTGGTCTATAGCGATCGCTTGATCGAGGGCAGTCCACAGAATGCCGTGACCGCCATCCCGATCCTGCCATGGGTGCCCGTCCAGCAGTAACGCCGCAAATCCAACTGTAGGAGTGAGCCTGCTCGCGATGGAGTTGTATCAGTCAATATATGCATCGACTGATACAACTCCATCGCGAGCAGGCTCACTCCTACATTTTTTTGCGCTGGATTCACCAAATTTCAAGCATAAAAAAACCGACCCTAAGGTCGGTTTTTTAATGACTACGTCGGATTAAGCAGCTTCTTTCAGCGCTTTGACGTGGCCATTCAGGCGGCTCTTATGGCGAGCAGCCTTGTTCTTGTGGATGATGCCTTTATCGGCCATACGGTCGATAACTGGCACAGCCAGAACGTATGCAGCTTGAGCTTTTTCAGCGTCTTTTGCGTCGATGGCTTTAACTACATTCTTGATGTAGGTGCGAACCATGGAACGCAGGCTGGCGTTGTGGCTGCGACGCTTCTCAGCCTGTTTTGCACGTTTTTTGGCGGAAGGTGAGTTGGCCACCGTCGAGCTCCTCGAAAGACTTTTTAGGAAATAGCAAACAAAATAGGCCGCGAATCATGCCGATGAGTTGAAGTCTTGTCAAGGGCACTTGAAACGTTCCGCTAAGTGGTAGGTATAAAGAGGCGGGATATTTATTTCCGGCGCTTGACCTGTAAACTCGCGAGCTTTGGCTCTGTGCTGCTGCGGCGTGGAGTATCGCACAAGTAGGCGCTTTGTTCGCCTGCTGTTTATCGACAGGCACAAATTCCCTCAATGAATCTGCTCAAATCGTTGGCCGCCGTCAGCTCTATCACGATGCTTTCCCGGATTCTGGGCTTTGTTCGTGACACGCTGATTGCTCGTACTTTCGGCGCCGGGATGGCGACGGACGCCTTCTTTATTGCCTTCAAACTGCCCAATCTGCTGCGGCGTATCTTCGCTGAAGGCGCGTTCTCTCAGGCATTCGTGCCGATTCTCGCTGAATACAAAAGCCAGCAGGGTGAAGAGGCGACCCGAACCTTTATTGCCTATGTGTCGGGTTTGCTGACACTGGTATTGGCGGTAGTGACGGCGCTGGGCATGATCGCTGCGCCCTGGGTGATCTGGGCTACTGCGCCCGGCTTCACTGATACACCGGAAAAATTCCAGCTCACCTCGGATCTGTTGCGGGTGACCTTCCCCTATATATTGCTGATCTCGCTGTCCTCGCTGGCCGGTGCGATTCTCAATACCTGGAACCGTTTCTCGGTGCCGGCCTTTGTGCCGACGTTGCTCAACGTCAGCATGATCGTGTTTTCGCTGTTTCTCACGCCGTACTTTGACCCGCCGGTGATGGCGCTGGGCTGGGCGGTGCTGGTAGGTGGTCTGGCGCAGTTGCTCTATCAACTGCCGCACCTGAAAAAGATCGGCATGCTGGTGCTGCCGCGCCTGAATCTGCGCGATACCGGCGTCTGGCGCGTGATGAAGCAGATGCTGCCGGCGATTCTCGGCGTCTCGGTCAGCCAGATTTCGCTGATCATCAACACCATCTTCGCCTCGTTTCTGGTGGCAGGCTCGGTGTCGTGGATGTATTACGCCGACCGCCTGATGGAGTTGCCATCCGGCGTACTGGGTGTGGCGCTGGGCACAATCCTGCTGCCGACATTGGCGAAAACCTATGCAAGCAAGGATCGCCATGAGTATTCGCGGATTCTTGATTGGGGTCTGCGTTTGTGCTTTGTATTGGTGCTGCCGTGCTCGCTGGCGCTGGGGATTCTCGCCGAGCCGCTGACTGTTTCGCTGTTTCAGTACGGTCAATTCAGCGGCTTTGACGCCGAAATGACCCAGCGTGCGCTGATTGCCTACTCTGTCGGCCTGCTTGGGATTATTGTGATCAAAGTGCTTGCGCCGGGCTTTTATGCGCAACAGAACATCCGGACTCCAGTAAAAATCGCAATCTTCACGCTGGTCGTTACTCAACTGTTCAACCTCGTTCTGATTGGTCCGCTGGCTCACGCCGGTCTGGCCTTGGCAATCAGTGCCGGTGCCTGCCTGAACGCCGGATTGCTGTTCTATCAACTGCGCAAGCAGCAGATGTATCAGCCGCAGCCGGGTTGGGCCAAGTTCGGCTTCAAACTGGTGGTGGCAGTGGCGGTGATGTCCGTGGTGCTGCTGATCGGCATGCATTTCATGCCGCCATGGGATCAGGGGCACATGCTTGAGCGCTTCCTGCGTCTGGGCGCATTGGTTGCGGCGGGCGTGGTCGCTTACTTCGGCATGTTGCTGCTGCTCGGTTTCCGCCTGCGTGACTTCAATCGCAAGGCCTTGAGCTAAGGTTTTACCCTTTATAAACAGGCGCGGGCCGGCAGTTTTGTCGGCTCGTTCACTTTGCGTTACGGTGTTGCCTGTCGTCGACCGTCGGGTGTGGTTATAATCGACCACTTTATGAGCAAGAAGCGCGTTATGCAGCTGGTTCGAGGCCTCCACAACTTGCGCCCCCAGCATCGGGGCTGCGTCGCCACTATTGGCAACTTTGACGGTGTTCACCGTGGTCACCAGGCTATCCTGGCCCGACTGCGTGAGCGTGCACTCGAGTTGGGCGTACCCAGCTGCGTGGTGATTTTCGAGCCGCAGCCACGGGAATTCTTTGCCCCCGAGACCGCGCCGGCGCGTCTGGCACGGTTGCGCGACAAGCTGCAACTGCTGGCCGCTGAAGGCGTTGACCGGGTGTTGTGCCTGGCGTTCAACCAGCGCTTGAGCAAGCTCAGCGCCAGCGAGTTCGTCGACACCATCCTCGTTGATGGTCTCGGCGTGCAGCATCTGGAGGTCGGTGACGACTTCCGCTTCGGTTGCGACCGCCTCGGCGATTTCGACTTCCTGCTGCAGGCCGGGCAGATGCATGGTTTCACTGTTGAAGCCGCGCAAACCGTCGAGCTGGACGGGATTCGCGTCAGCAGCACGCAAGTGCGCAACGCGTTGGCTGCCGCCGATTTTGCCTTGGCCGAACGTTTGCTCGGCCGCCCGTACCGGATTGCCGGTCGCGTGCTGCATGGCCAGAAACTGGCCCGGCAACTCGGTACGCCGACTGCCAACATTCAACTCAAGCGTCGTCGCGTGCCGTTCACCGGGGTGTACCTGGTGGATGTCGATATCGACGGCAAGACCTGGCCAGGTGTCGCCAATATCGGCGTACGGCCCACGGTGCAAGGTGATGGCAAGGCCCACCTTGAAGTCCATCTTCTAGATTTTGCCGGCGATCTGTATGACCGGCGTTTGACGGTGGTTTTCCACCAAAAGCTGCGTGAAGAGCAGCGCTTCGCCTCCCTGGAGGCATTGAAAACGGCGATCAATGCGGATGTCGCCACCGCCCGTGCACTAGCCGCACCTAGCGCCCATCGCTAATGAAGAGCCTTAAATGACCGACTATAAAGCCACGCTTAACCTTCCGGACACCGCCTTCCCAATGAAGGCCGGCCTGCCACAGCGCGAACCGCAGATCTTGCAGCGCTGGGACAGTATTGGCCTGTACGGAAAGTTGCGCGAGATTGGCAAGGATCGTCCGAAGTTCGTTCTGCACGACGGTCCTCCGTATGCCAACGGCACGATCCACATCGGTCACGCACTGAACAAGATTCTCAAGGACATGATCATCCGCTCGAAGACCCTGTCGGGTTTTGACGCGCCGTACGTTCCGGGTTGGGACTGCCACGGCCTGCCGATCGAGCACAAGGTTGAAGTGACCCACGGCAAAAATCTGGGCGCGGACAAGACCCGCGAACTGTGCCGTGCCTACGCCACCGAGCAGATCGAAGGGCAGAAGTCCGAATTCATCCGTCTCGGCGTGCTGGGCGACTGGGCCAACCCGTACAAGACCATGGACTTCAAAAACGAGGCCGGTGAAATCCGCGCCCTCGCCGAAATCGTCAAGGGCGGTTTCGTGTTCAAGGGCCTCAAGCCTGTGAACTGGTGCTTCGACTGTGGTTCGGCCCTGGCTGAAGCGGAAGTCGAGTACGAGACCAAAAAGTCCTCGACCATCGACGTCGCCTTCCCGATCGCTGACGAAGCCAAACTGGCTGCTGCGTTCGGCCTGCCGTCGCTGAGCAAACCTGCGTCGATCGTGATCTGGACCACCACCCCTTGGACCATCCCGGCCAACCAGGCGCTGAACGTTCATCCGGAATTCAACTACGCGCTGGTTGATGTCGGCGACAAGCTGCTGGTGCTGGCTGAAGAGCTGGTCGAAGCCTGCCTGGCGCGCTACAGCCTGGAAGGTTCGGTCATCGCCACCACCACTGGTAAAGAACTCGAGCTGATCAACTTCCGTCACCCGTTCTATGACCGTCTGTCGCCGGTGTACCTGGCTGACTACGTCGAACTGGGCGCTGGCACCGGCGTGGTTCACTCCGCTCCTGCCTACGGCGTGGACGACTTCGTGACTTGCAAGAAATATGGCATGGTCAACGACGACATCCTCAACCCGGTGCAGAGCAACGGCGTGTACGCGCCGTCGCTGGAATTCTTCGGCGGCCAGTTCATCTGGAAGGCCAACCCGGCCATCGTCGACAAGCTGACCGAAGTCGGTGCGCTGATGCACACCACCGTCATCGAACACAGCTACATGCACTGCTGGCGCCACAAGACCCCGCTGATCTACCGCGCCACCGCGCAGTGGTTCATCGGCATGGACAAAGAGCCAACCAGCGGCGACACCCTGCGTGTGCGCTCGCTCAAAGCCATCGAAGACACCCAGTTCGTTCCGGCCTGGGGCCAGGCGCGTCTGCACTCGATGATCGCCAACCGTCCGGACTGGTGCATCTCGCGTCAGCGTAACTGGGGCGTGCCGATCCCGTTCTTCCTCAACAAGGAAAGCGGCGAACTGCACCCACGCACCGTTGAGTTGATGGAAGAAGTCGCCAAGCGCGTTGAAGTCGAAGGCATCGAAGCCTGGTTCAAGATGGACGCTGCCGAGCTGCTCGGCAACGAAGCGCCGCTGTACGACAAGATCAGCGACACCCTCGACGTCTGGTTCGACTCGGGCACCACGCACTGGCACGTCCTGCGCGGTTCGCACCCGATGGGTCACGACAGCGGCCCGCGCGCCGATCTGTACCTGGAAGGTTCCGACCAACACCGTGGCTGGTTCCACTCGTCGCTGCTGACCGGTTGCGCCATCGACAACCACGCGCCGTACTGCGAACTGCTGACCCACGGTTTCACCGTCGACGAAGCCGGCCGCAAGATGTCCAAATCGCTGGGCAACGTGATCGCGCCGCAGAAAGTCAACGACACCCTGGGCGCCGACATCATGCGTCTGTGGGTCGCTTCGACCGACTACTCCGGTGAAATGGCGGTTTCCGACCAGATCCTGCAACGCAGTGCGGACGCCTATCGTCGTATCCGTAACACCGCGCGTTTCCTGCTCTCGAACCTGACGGGTTTCAACCCGGCCACCGACATCCTGCCGGCTGAAGAAATGCTCGCGCTGGATCGTTGGGCGGTAGACCGCACCTTACTGCTGCAACGCGAGCTGCAAGAGCACTACGGCGAATACCGTTTCTGGAACGTCTACTCGAAGATCCACAACTTCTGCGTGCAGGAGTTGGGCGGTTTCTACCTCGACATCATCAAGGACCGTCAGTACACCACTGGCGCCAACAGCAAGGCCCGTCGTTCGGCGCAAACCGCGCTGTTCCACATCTCCGAAGCGCTGGTGCGATGGATCGCGCCGATCCTCGCTTTCACCGCCGACGAACTGTGGGAGTACCTGCCGGGCGAACGCAACGAATCGGTGATGCTCAATACCTGGTACGAAGGTCTGACCGAACTGCCGGCCGACGTTGAACTGGGCCGCGACTACTGGGAACGCGTGATGGCGGTCAAAGTAGCGGTGAACAAAGAGATGGAAATCCAGCGTGCGGCCAAAGCCGTCGGTGGCAACCTGCAAGCCGAAGTGACGCTGTACGCCGAAGACGCCCTGAGCGCCGATCTGGCCAAGCTGAGCAACGAGCTGCGCTTTGTTCTGATCACCTCGACCGCCAGTGTTGCGCCGTTTGTACAGGCTCCGGCCGATGCGGTAGTGACTGAAGTCAGCGGCCTGAAGCTGAAAATCGTCAAGTCGGCCTTCCCGAAATGCGCCCGTTGCTGGCACTGCCGTGAAGACGTTGGCGCGAACCCGGAACATCCGGAAATCTGCGGTCGTTGCGTCGACAACATCAGCGGCGCTGGCGAGGTTCGTCACTATGCCTAATGCCGTTGGCCGTTTTGGACGGTTGAGCTGGCTGTGGTTGAGCTTGCTGGTGCTGGTCATCGACCAGGCCAGCAAGTTCTACTTCGAAGGCAAGCTCGAAATGTTCCAGCAGATCGTGATCATTCCCGATTACTTCAGCTGGACGCTGGCTTACAACACTGGCGCTGCCTTCAGCTTCCTGGCTGACAGCTCCGGCTGGCAGCGCTGGCTGTTCGCCCTGATCGCGATCGTTGTCAGTGCGGTGCTGGTGGTCTGGCTCAAGCGTCTGGGTCGTAACGAAACCTGGCTGGCGGTCGCTTTGGCGCTGGTGCTGGGCGGCGCGCTGGGTAATCTGTATGACCGCATCGCCCTGGGCCATGTGATCGATTTCATTCTGGTGCACTGGCAGAACCGCTGGTACTTCCCGGCGTTCAACTTCGCCGACAGCGCCATCACTGTTGGTGCGGTGATGCTGGCACTGGATATGTTCAAAAGTAAAAAGACCGGAGAAGCCGTTCATGACTGAACAGGTATTGGCTGAGCAACGCATCGGCCAGAACACGGAAGTCACTTTGCACTTTGCATTGCGCCTGGAGAACGGCGACACCGTCGACAGTACGTTCGACAAAGCCCCGGCGACCTTCAAGGTCGGCGACGGCAATCTGCTGCCGGGTTTCGAAGCGGCGCTGTTCGGCTTCAAGGCCGGCGACAAGCGCACGCTGACCGTCGAGCCGGAAAACGCTTTCGGTCAGCCGAACCCGCAGAACGTGCAGATCATTCCGCGTTCGCAATTCGTCGATATGGAGCTGTCGCCGGGTTTGCTGGTGATCTTCAACGATGCGGCCAATACTGAGTTGCCGGGCGTGGTGAAAGAGTTCGACGACACGCAAGTGACCATCGACTTCAATCACCCGCTGTCGGGCAAGACGCTGACCTTTGACGTCGAGATCATCAACGTCAAAGCGATCTAACTGACTCTATGAAGTCAAATGTGGGAGCGAGCCTGCTCGCGAATGCGGTGTGTCAGCCAACAGTAATGTTGCAGGTGATGGCCTCTTCGCGAGCAAGTCGAATCGTCGCACCGTCGCTCCCACAGTGTTTTTAACTGTTTTCGCGCGCAAGACACGAGGCACAGCATGCAAATCAAACTCGCCAATCCCCGTGGCTTCTGCGCCGGCGTGGACCGGGCGATCGAAATCGTCAACCGCGCCCTGGAAGTCTTTGGGCCGCCGATCTACGTGCGTCATGAAGTGGTGCACAACAAGTTCGTCGTCGAAGACCTGCGCAGTCGCGGAGCGATCTTCGTCGAAGAGCTGGATCAGGTGCCGGACGACGTCATCGTGATCTTCAGTGCGCACGGCGTCTCCCAGGCCGTACGTACCGAAGCCGCTGGCCGTGGCCTGAAAGTCTTCGACGCCACCTGCCCGCTGGTGACCAAGGTGCACATCGAAGTGGCCAAGTACAGCCGCGACGGTCGCGAATGCATCCTGATCGGCCACGCCGGTCACCCGGAAGTCGAAGGCACCATGGGCCAGTACGACGCCAGCAATGGCGGCACGATCTACCTCGTCGAAGACGAAAAAGACGTGGCCGAGTTGCAGGTGCACAACCCGGAAAAACTGGCTTTCGTTACCCAGACGACGCTGTCGATGGACGACACCAGTCGCGTCATCGATGCGCTGCGCACGCGCTTCCCCGCCATTGGTGGCCCGCGCAAGGACGACATCTGCTACGCCACGCAAAACCGTCAGGACGCGGTCAAGCAACTGGCTGACGAGTGTGACGTCGTGCTGGTAGTCGGCAGTCCGAACAGCTCCAACTCCAATCGTCTGCGTGAGCTTGCCGAACGCATGTCCACACCGGCATACCTTATCGACGGCGCCGAAGACCTGCAGAAGAGCTGGTTCGATGGCGTTGAGCGTATCGGCATCACCGCCGGTGCCTCCGCGCCGGAAGTGCTGGTGCGCGGCGTGATTCAGCAATTGCAGGCCTGGGGTGCGACCGGTGCCGATGAATTGGCCGGGCGCGAAGAGAACATCACGTTCTCGATGCCTAAAGAGCTGCGCGTACGTTCGATCTGACGCTTTTGTTCTTTTGACACAGCGCCTGCTCAGCTTTTTCGCTGGCCAGGCGCACGCGACCGGTCGCCGCCAGCACCACCTGGAGCTGGCTGATCGGCTCGTTTACCGAGCAGATATGTAGTTTTCCTGCCTGAAACATTCGTCCGGGCATCAGCGGCTTACCCAGGCTGCCAAACCTTATATAACGACTCACCCACCAGTTACCGGCAATTGGAATTCGCTGATCGCTCGCGCGTTCGACCAGCAGTGGATTGCTGCTGTCCTCCGGCCCCTTGCCGCTGATATCCAGAATGATTCGCCAGCCCCGGCTCCAATCGCCGTCGATGCCATGGATGACCACGCTTTGATTGTGCGTGATCGCTAACGTTCGAGCATTGCGAATACCGTCGAGCAGCGATTGCGCAGCCTGATGGCGATGGTTCGACTCGGTGAGCGCGGCAAACGCCGGACTGACCAACAGCAGAACAATTGCGCCAATCGCCAGTCCCATAAGCAGTTCTATCAGGCTGAAACCCTGTTGCGGCATGAAAACTCCCTCCGTGGAGTGTGATGAACGGCGCGCTCCGTGCGCCGGGCAGGGCAAATCAACCGACGCGGGCCGGTTGAATGTTCTAGCGTGTAGAAGCAGGTATAGCCGACGGCAACGGAGGGCATCGATGGATCTTCGTACAAAAGGTTTCACGCTGATCGAGTTGTTGGTCGCGGTCGCGATCTTCGTGATCCTCATTACCCTGGCAGTGCCGGCGTTTACCCGTTCGATACAGGGCAGCAAGGCCGACACCGAAATGGGCGACCTGCAACGGGCGATCAATTTCGCCAGGCTCGAGGCCATCGACCGTGGTACGACGCTGCGCCTGCGTCCGACCGCTGGTGGCAGCGTCTGGACCGGTGAACTGGCGGTCTACGACAGTACTGGCAATCCGGCCAATGTGTTGCGGGTTGTTCCCGCGATGAGCAGCGGCGCGACTCTGACGCTACCCTCAGGAGTGACCGCACTGGATTTCAACAACCTTGGCGGTCTGGCGGCACCGTCGACGGCGGTGGTCATCAGTTACACGTTGGGAACGCAAAGCAGGACGCTGAACGTGTGCTTGAACGGACGAATTCAACTGGGTGGAAGTTGCGGATGAGGGCAGGGAGTAAAAGCGCAGAGGAGGGCATGACGCTGATCGAGGTGCTGGTCGCGTTGCTGATTCTGACGGTCGGGCTGCTGGGGGCGGCGGCGGTGCAACTGAATGCGCTGAAGTATACCGACAGCTCACGGATGACCAGTCAGGCCAGTTTCATCGCCTACGACATGATGGACCGCATCCGCGCCAACTCCGGCGCCGACTACACCGTCACACCGCCGACCTCGGGCAATCTCAGCGTTGCACGGGATCAGGATCTCTACGACTTCACCACCAATATCATCAATTTCGGCGGTCCGACGGCGACCGGCAGCATTACCCTCAATCAACGGGTCTACACCATCACCATCAACTGGAGCGACGCACGGGCAGCCAACACCGCCAATGCTCAACGCAGTTTTGTCCTGACCAGCCGCGCGGCTGTTGATCCTGTGGCGACACCATGACGCGCCATCAGCGGGGTTTCGGCCTGATCGAGTTGCTCATTGCCCTCGCACTGGGCTTGATCATTGTGCTGGGGGTCGTGCAGATTTTCATTGCGGCGAAAAATACCTACGTCAGCCAGAACAGCGCCGCGGCGATGCAGGAAGACGCGCGTTTTGTGCTGAGCAAAATGATTCAGGAAATTCGCATGGTCGGGATGTTCGGCTGTCTTGGCAGCATCACCGATTCGAGCAGCGCAGGTGATTTCAACGCCTCGCAGATCACACCGATCAGTTGGGACAATGCCAGCCTCAAACTGACGCTGGTCACTGCCGATATTGGCAGCGGCGGCGGCACGCCGACCTGGACAGTGGTTTCCGATTGCCGTAACAGCGCAACGGCCTATACCGGGTTGCGATCTGCGGCGAGCGGGCAGATCGCCTTTCCGATCCGGCGTCTGATCTACAGCTTCAGCAACAATCAGATTCTCATGGGCACCGGCAGCGGCACACCGACTCAGCAGGTGTTGGTGAACAACGTCAGTGCTTTCAACGTCACTTTTGGTCTGGCCAGCTCGGCGACGGATGTGGCGGCCTCGACGTATAGCGCCAATCCCAGTGATCCGGCACGCATTCGCAGTGTGCGCCTGAGTCTGACTCTCACCGACCCCAACAGCCGGGTCGCCACGCAAACCTTCAATGTGGTTGCCGCTTTGCGCAACCGCTTGCCGTGAGGGCCGGGGTGATGCGGATTTCTTTTCATGACCGGCAAGCGCAACGCGGCATGGCGTTGCTGGTCAGTCTGGTGTTTCTGCTGTTGCTGACGTTGATTGGTCTGTCGTCGATGCAAAGCGCCAACCTGCAGGAAAAAATGGCCGGCAGCGTGAGTTTGCGTAATCAGTCTTTTCAGACCGCCGAGGCGGCGTTGCGAGTGGGGGAGAGTGCGGTTCAGCTTGATACCTACACCTTGGCGGTGTGCAGCGGCACGACGCAATGCGCACCGCCGGCGGAATCATCGGTGGTCAGTGCGGCGGGGCTCAATTCAACTTCGGGGGTGACGTGGATCGCTTCCGGTAATGGTTTCTATGGTGTGCAGAATATCGGCACCACACTGACGGCTGTGAATGTACCAAGTAATATCTCGGCGACGTTGTATCGAGTCACTGCCGTCGGCATCGCCGGCACTTCGCGTAGCGTTGTGGAGAGTGTCTATGCGAAGTATTGAGCGCTATGGGTCGCTGCTGTTCGGCATGCTGATGAGCTTTTATCTGGCTGCGCCGGCGTATGCGTTCACGCCGTCTGATTCGCCGCTGTTGAGTGCGGCAGCGGTGCCACCCAACGTCATGCTGCTGATCGACGACTCCGGGAGTATGAACAGCATTATTTATGCGGCCGGATTCGATCCGACGGCTGATCGCACGCCGGCGCGGCAGTGCAACGCATTGCTCGGCTTGTGTCTGAGTTCGACGACTATCACTGGCGACACGATCTTTCTGTCGAGTCTGCCAACCTCCGGGTGCTCCGGCGGTGCCTATGCGTTCTACAACAACAGCCTGGCGCCGTTGTGCCTGAAACTGCCGGACCCGGTGGGCAGCGGCAACACACGCTATTCAGGCGATTACATTTCCTACTTGGTCAGTCTGGCAATTAACAACGGCACGCGCGATTTCACCACCGGGACGATTCCCAACGACTACCGCATCAATGTCGCGCGCAACGTCTCCACGGCATTGGTCAGCAGCAACCGCACGTTGCGTATCGGCCTGTCGACATTCAATCCGGCTACCAGCAATAACTCGGGGAATGGCGGTTTCATCGCCCGCTCGATCAGCGATCTGTCACCGGTCAGCGGCAGCGTGACCCAGGCACAGGCCGACACCAACTACAATGCACTGATCTCCTCGATCAACGGCTTGAGCGCAGTGGCCAACACGCCATTGGCGGAAACCTATTACGAAATCACCCGCTACATGCGCGGTATGGCGCCGTACTACAACAGCACGCCGACTACCTACACGAGCCCGATTCAGTATCGCTGCCAGAAAAACTACGGCGTGGTGATTACCGACGGTCTACCCACTTTCGACCGAACCTTCCCGACTAACGACCCGTTGGGCGGCAGCCGTTTGCCGAACTGGGACGGCGTCAACAATGACGGCAACAATCTCAATGGTGACAACGAAGGGGACACGCTGTATCTGGATGACATCGCCAAGTTTGCCTTCGACATCGACATGCGCTCGACCGGTACCGACGCAGCGGGCAAGAGCTGGAACGCAGTGGATTTTCCCAAGCAGAATATGAACACCTACACCGTGGGCTTCACCGCCGATAACGACATGCTCTCCGATGCCGCCAGTTATGGGCTGGGCAAGTATTACCAGGCGACCGACAGTACGGGACTTAACGCCGCCTTGTCGTCGGCATTGAGTGACATCACCTCCAAGGCCGGCTCCGGCGGCGCAGGCGTTGCCAGTGGAACTACGCTAACCACTAGCAGCAGTTTTTATCAAACCACTTATGACCCCAAGGACTGGCGCGGCACGATCAAGTCGTTCGGCTTCACCTCGACCGGGACGGTCAATACCTCGACGGCGCAGTGGACGACCGACACCACCATCGTGCCATCCGCCACCGCCGCGACCTTTCAGTCGTGGAACACGCTGAGCAACGCAGCGGTAACCCTAGCTTACGGCAACTTTTCCCCGGCCCAGCAGACCACGCTTAGTCAGGGATTGCCAACCGGCATCAGCGGCATTGATCTGGTGGAGTGGAGCAAGGGCACGAACAAGACCGGGCTGAAAGTGCGCAGTGTGCTGCTCGGCGACATCATCAATTCGCCGCTGGTGCTGGCGTCGCCATCAGACAAAACCGCCTCCGATCTTTCCGGGGACACCAGCTACAGCACTTATCTGGCCACCAAGGCTGCGAATATGAACACCAGCCTGGTGGTCAACGCCAACGATGGTTTCGTCAACGTGATCAATTCGGCGAACGGTACTCGCCGTTACGCCTACATGCCGTCCAGTGTGCTGCCGTCATTGCGCCTGATCGCTGACACCAACTACGTCAACGGTGTGAGCCACAAGTTTTTGGTGGACGGTCAGGTTGGGGTATTCGACGCGCAGTCCGGCACTGCGTGGAAAACCCTGGCCATTGGCGGCACCGGAGCCGGGGGTAAAACATTCTACGGGTTGCAACTGTTTGATGCGTCTGCGGGCAATGTGATCAAGGCGTTGTGGGAAGTCAGTGCGCCGGCCACCGCCAGTGCTGCGAACGCATTCAATGATCTGGGGTATGCCTACGCCCGTCCGGAAGTGGCACGCTTGGCCAATGGTCGCTGGGCGGCATTCATTGCCAACGGCTACGGCAGCAATTCAGGCGTGGCAGCCCTGTATGTACTGGATGCGCTGGACGGTTCGCTGATCAGGAAAATCGTTATCGACAGCACGGAAACCACCAACGGTTTGTCGTCGGTGAAACTCAAGGTCAACTCTTCGAATGTGGTGCAGGCCGCTTACGGTGGCGACTTGAAGGGGCGGTTATGGAAGTTCGACCTGAGTGCCACGTCCTCTGATAGTTGGGGCGTGGCGTTTTCCGGCAAGCCACTGTTCACCACGGCGGGCGGGGCGACTCAACCGATCACCGCGCAGCCGTTACTGGCGGATAACGCGCTGGGCGGCAAACAGGTCTTCGTCGGTACCGGCAAGTTCAACGAAACGGCCGACAAGACCAACAAGGATTTGCAGGCGTTCTATTCCGTGTGGGACGCCGATGGAGGTTCTGGTCAACTGACTGTCAGCAGTTTGCAGTCGCAGGCGATCACCGGATCATTCACCGGCAGCTCTGGACAGTTTCTGACCACAACGCAGAATGACACGACGTATCCGGCGGAGAAGGGTTGGTATCTTCCGCTGGTGTACAACAACGTGCTGACCGGCGAGCGGGTGATCAATCAGGCGAGTATCGTGCTGGGCCGTATTGTCTTTACCACGGCGAGTGTTGATACCACTGATCCCTGTGCGAGTTTTGGTACCGGCAAACTGGTCGAACTGGATGCGTTCAGCGGTAAGATGCTCAATTACGCCGTGCTGGACACCAGCTCTGACGGTTTGGTCGACAGCAATGACTCGATCTCCAGCGGAGTGATATTCACCGGTGGCATTCCGACCCTGAACTTCGTCTCCAGCGACGGCAAGCGCAAGGGGACGACCGACACCAGTGGCACCATCACGATCATTGTGGAGAAGGGCGGCGGCGGCAGTCGTCGTATCATGTGGCGACAAATACAGTAAGCGAGAGTTTGAGGCATGCGCAGATTCAACCGAGGTTTCACCCTGATCGAAATCATGATCGTGATTGCGATCATCGGGATCGTTATCACCATCGCTGCACCGAGCTATACCGAGTACCTGAAAAAGGGCCGTCGCGCCGAAGTGGTGTCACTGCTCTCGGAGCAAGCGCAGAGCCTCGAGCGTTTCTACACCAAGAACAATGTCTACACCGGTATCACCGGACTCAGCACGGGCAATGATTTCTACACCCTCACCCCGACCATCGCTGACCAGACCTTCCTGCTGACCGCTACCCGTAAAACGGGTACCTCCATGGCCACCGACAAGTGCGGGGATTTCACCCTGACCAACACCGGTATCCGCAGCATGAACAACGCGACCACCGGGCTGACCACCAAGGATTGCTGGGGCCGCTGAGGCGCTTTCTTTCGAGTGCCTTTTGCGCTCGCTGTCTTTTTTACGGTTGGAACAAACATGACCAGGCAACAGCAAGTGGTGATTGTCGGTGGCGGGGTGATTGGCCTGCTGACCGCCTACAACCTCGCCTCCGAAGTATGCAGCGTGGTGCTGCTCGATCGCTCGAACCTCGGCCAGGAATCGTCCTGGGCGGGCGGCGGTATCGTTTCGCCGTTGTATCCGTGGCGCTATAGCCCGGCGGTTACCGCACTGGCGCACTGGTCGCAGGACTTTTATCCACAGCTCGGCGAGCGTTTGTTTGCCGATACCGGGGTTGATCCTGAAGTTCATACCACCGGCCTGTACTGGCTGGACCTGGACGATGAAGCCGAGGCACTGGCGTGGGCCGAGCGAGAAAATCGCCCGCTACGGGCTGTGGATATCTCGGCGGCGCATGACGCGGTGCCGGTGCTTGGCGGCGGTTTCTCCCGGGCGATTTACATGGCTGATGTCGCCAACGTACGCAATCCGCGACTGGTGAAATCACTGAAAGCGGCATTGCAGGCACTGCCGAACGTGACGATTCACGAACAGTGCGAAGTCAGCGCGTTTGTCCGTGAGGGCGCGCAGGTCGTCGGCGTCGAAACCTCCAGCGGTGTGATCAAAGGTGATCAGGTCGTGCTGACGGCCGGTGCGTGGAGCGGCGATCTACTCAAGACGCTGGATCTGACGCTGCCGGTCGAACCTGTCAAAGGGCAGATGATTCTCTACAAGTGCGCGGCGGATTTTCTGCCTAGCATGGTTTTGGCCAAGGGGCGTTATGCGATCCCGCGTCGCGACGGCCACATTCTGATTGGCAGCACGCTGGAGCACGAAGGCTACGACAAGACGCCGACCGATGTGGCACTGGAAAGTCTCAAGGCTTCGGCAGTGGAGTTATTGCCAGCGTTGGCCGATGCCGAAGTGGTCGGGCACTGGGCAGGGTTGCGCCCGGGATCGCCGGAGGGCATTCCGTACATTGGCCGGGTGCCGGGGTTTGACGGGTTGTGGTTGAACTGCGGGCATTACCGCAATGGGCTGGTGCTGGCGCCGGCGTCGTGCCAGCTGTTTGCCGATGTGATGCTGGGAAGGGCGCCGATTATTGATCCAGCGCCGTATGCGCCTGAAGGCCGCATTTAGTCAGATATTTCTCTGGTGCCTGGCAGGCCGCTTTCGCGAGCAGGCTCGCTCCCACAGTTGATCTTTGTCGTTCACAAAATCCAATGTGGGAGCGAGCCTGCTCGCGAAGGGGTCCTTAATCCAGTCCCAGTTTCTTCAGCCGATAGCGCATCGACCGAAACGAAAGACTCAAGCGCTGCGCCGCCGCCGTGCGATTCCAGCGTGTTTCTTCCAGCGCCTGCAAGATCAGCTTCCTCTCGACGTTCTCCAGATAATCTTCCAGATTGTCGATCTGCGTCAGATCGGCAATCCCGCCGTCCGCCGCGCAGTTGCCTTCGCTCAGACGTAAATCTTCAGCCTCGATCGTGCGGTTTTCACACAAGGTGTGTGCCCGCTCAAGCACGTTCTCCAGCTCCCGCACATTCCCCGGAAACCGGTAATTCTTCAACGCTTCCAGCGCCTGTGGATGAAGGCGCGCAACGGGCTGAGCACTGTCCTTGGCCAAACGCTTGAGCATATTGGCCGCCAGCACTTCAATGTCATCACGGCGCTCACGCAGGGGCGGCACGCGCAATTCAATCACGTTCAGGCGGTAGTAAAGATCCTGACGAAAGCGTTCGGCCGCGACCTCTGCATCGAGATCCTTGTGGGTGGCGCAAAGAATCCGCACATCGACCACGCTTTCCTGCTGGCCGCCGACACTGCGCACGGCTTTTTCCTGAATCGCGCGCAGTAACTTCACCTGCATCGACAACGGCAAGTCCGCCACTTCATCGAGAAACAACGTGCCGCCATGGGCTGCCTGAAATAACCCGGGCTTGTCCTCGACCGCGCCGGTGAAACTGCCTTTACGATGGCCGAAAAACTCGCTTTCCATCAGTTCCGTCGGGATCGCTCCGCAGTTCACCGGTACGAACGGCTGGCTGGCGCGCGGCCCCTGTTCATGAATCAGCCGCGCAACCAGTTCCTTGCCACTGCCCGATTCGCCGCTGATGTACACCGGCGCCTGACTGCGAGCGAGTTTGTCGATTTGCTTGCGCAGAATGCGCATCGGTGGCGAATCACCGAGCAAGCGCCGATCGATGGAGGTAAAGCTGCCTCCCGCCGCCGGCATACGCAGGGCGGTGCCGACCAGTTCGCGCAAACGAGTGAGGTCCACCGGTTTGGTGAGGAAGTCGAAAGCACCTGCTTTCAAAGCGTTGATGGCCGTTTCCAGGCTGCCATAGGCGGTGATCATCGCCACCGGCAGTTGTGAATAGCGTTGCTGGATGTGCTGCACCAACTCTAGCCCGGTACCATCGGGCAGGCGCATGTCTGTCAGGCACAGATCGAATTTCTCGCGGTCCAGCAGCGCTTGGGCTTCAGCCAGATTACGCGCGCTGTAGGTGTCGAGTTTCATCCGTCCCAGGGTGATTTCCAGGAGTTCGCGGATATCCGGTTCGTCGTCGACGATAAGAATTTTTTGCCGTGGGCTCGTGTTCAACTTTGTTTCCGTCCGTGAGCAAAGGTGATGCGAAAGCAGCCGCCGCCTTGGCGTGATTGAAAGTCTAGGCGCGCTTGGTTGCTTTCGCACAGCTCACGGGACAGATAAAGCCCAAGGCCGGTGCCCTGGCTGCTGGTGGTGAAAAACGGTTCGAACAGATGCGTCTGTTCATCGGCCGGGACGCCGGGGCCGTTGTCCTGCACTTCGACGACCGCCAACTGGCTGTCGGGATCGCTGAACAGGGCCAGCCAGACTTGCGCCTGATCGTGCAGCAGGGCGCTGTGGCGCCAGCCGTTGCGTAACAGATTGTCGAGAATCTGCGTGAGCTGGTTGGGGTCCATCAGCGTGGTGAAGTCCCCCGAATTGATCCGCAGATGAATTTCCTGGCGCTCGGAGGCCTGTTCGCGGCTTTCGGCAACGAAGTTTTCCAGCCACGGCTTGAGATCCAGCCGTTGCGGCGCGCTCTGTTGGCGGCGGGACAATTGCAGGACGTTTTCGATGACTCGGTTCATGCGCTGGGAGTGGTCTTGAATAATCTGTGTCAGACGTCGATCCGCGCCATCGAGTTCCTCGGATTCAGCCAATAGCTGCGCGGCATGACTGATGGCACCCAGCGGATTGCGAATTTCGTGGGAGATCCCAGCGGTCAGTCGCCCCAGCGCAGCCAGTTTCAATTGCTGAGCTTGTTGGCTGATTTGCGCGAGGTCTTCGAGAAACACCAGGGTTTGCTGGTTTGGGCTTTGTTCGAGGGCGATGAAACTCGGTTGCAGCTCGAGGCCATTGCCGGGGATTTTCAGGCTCTGTGGGCGCAAGGTCGGGTTGTTCATCCACAGTTGCAGGCGCTCGACCAGCGCCGGCGAATAGTCATCGATCCGGTGTCCTTGAAGATGCGATTGCGCGAGAAGGGTTTGCGCGCTGTGGTTGGCCAACTGCACCCGATGCGCCTCGTCGAGCACGAGAATGCCGGTGCGCATGCGTTGCAGGATCAGCGCGTTGAGAGCTTCGAGGCCGACGACTTCGCTGGCGCGTTTTTCGGCGAGTGTTTCGCTGACTTCGAGGCGACTGATCAGCCCTTGCACCAGCAACGACGCGGCAAAACACAGTGCACCGAGGGTGCCGGCCTGCAGGTATTCATTGGCGCTCAGGGGGTGGTTGAAACTCAACAGAAAACTCGAACCAACGATGCCCAGAGCACCGATCGCGGCAATCAACAGGCCGATGCGCCGCCGCAGCAGGGTGTTGCTGATCGCCACCGAGACAATCAGCAGATTGCCCAGGGCACTGCCAACGCCACCGGCAGCGAAGAACAATCCGCATAAAAGCAGGACATCGACGAGGGCCAGACTGAACAGTTGCGCTGGCCGTCGGGTGTTCTCAAGGAATACCACCAACAGAATGTTGAGAATCAGGTACAGCCAACTGCCGCCGCGCAGCAATTCGTCGTTGGCCGACGTCAGCAGGCGGTTGTCCATGTTGCTGGAGATCAGCAACACCAGCGTGATACCGACGCTTAAACGGTAGAGATGATAAAGGCGCAGCAGGCGCTGCGCCTGTTTGCTGTCGGCGCTGGAGGCCTCAGCGATCACTGGCACCCGGGCCTTGCTCAAGGTGAGCCTGGCTGCAATACCACTGTTGTTGCACGCTCAACGCGCGGTCGCGCGGCAGATGTACGCCGCAATGGGCGCAGCGCACCATCGGTGGCGCGTCCTGTTCACGAGAGGCGCGATCGGATTGATTGGACGCGGCAGGAGCCTTGAATTTGCGCCACAGCCATACCGCAGCAAAAATCAGGACAATCCAGAACAATAAACGAAGCATGATGAGCGGCTTTTCGACTGATGATCCGGCAGTTTAGCCAAGGACCCGACAAGCGCACAGCCTATTAATGCGCGGCAATAAAAAAGGGAGATCCGCAGATCTCCCTTTTCTGTACTGCCGGTGTGATCAGTCGAACACGCCGAAAGTCATGTAGCTGAACCAGGAACGGTCGGTGTTGCTCGACTCAGGCTCTGGCTCTTCGATCACGTCGCCGTTCTCGTCTTTAGGCTTGAGCTCGTTCGGGATCGCGTCTTTCGCGTCCTGGAACTGCTTCTGCACGTCCTGATTGGCGCGGGTTTCGCCCGGCGGCAGCGGTGGACGCGATTCGATCAGGCCCAGAGTCGCCTTGCTCAGGAACGAACGGTTGTCGGCTTCGGCAACCCGTGGCACGAACTGACCGTCTTGCAGGCTCGGGTGATTCGGGTAGTTGAGCTTCAGGGTTTCGAGGCTGGTGGCTGCCAGTTCGTCCAGGTGCAGACGCTGATAGGCTTCAGTCATCACCGCCAGGCCGTCGCCGACCGATGGGGTTTCCTGGAAGTTTTCCACCACGTAACGGCCACGGTTGGCAGCGGCTACATAGGCCTGACGGGTCAGGTAGTAGTCGGCCACGTGGATTTCGTAGGCGGCCAGCAGGTTGCGCAGGTAGATCATGCGCTGCTTGGCATCCGGCGCGTAGCGGCTGTTCGGGTAGCGGCTGGTCAGCTGGGCGAACTCGTTGTACGAGTCGCGCGCGGCGCCCGGGTCACGCTTGGTCATGTCCAGCGGCAGGAAGCGCGCCAGCAGGCCGACGTCCTGGTCGAAAGACGTCAGACCTTTCAGGTAGTAGGCGTAATCCACGTTCGGGTGCTGCGGGTGCAAACGAATGAAACGCTCGGCGGCGGACTTTGCAGCTTCCGGCTCGGCGTTCTTGTAGTTGGCGTAGATCAGCTCCAGCTGCGCCTGATCGGCGTAGCGACCGAACGGATAACGCGACTCCAGAGCCTTCAGCTTCGCTGTGGCGCTGGTGTAGCTGTTGTTGTCCAGGTCAGTCTGAGCCTGCTGATACAGCTCGGCTTCGCTGAGGTTTTCGTCTACGACTTCCTTCGATGAGCAAGCAGCGGTCAATGCGAGGATGGCGATCAGCAGCAGGTGTTTCACTTGCATGGCGGCTTGCGTCCCTATGACGGCCGCTGTCTTGGGCGGGGCCGTCCTGTTATGATGAGCGCCCCGTTGAAAAGCCTCGGGGCAAAAGACGCCGTATTTAACCACAAGCGCGCAGCCGAAACCAAAAGCTGTGCCGACGCACAGTCAGAGCATGTCCGATAAAATTGAACTTCGCGCAGAGGTGCCGTCCGAATTGGGCGGCCAACGCCTCGATCAAGTCGCTGCCCAACTCTTCGCTGAGCACTCTCGCTCGCGCCTTTCCGCCTGGATCAAAGAAGGTCGCCTGACTGTGGACGGGGCGGTCATCCGCCCGCGCGACATCGTGCACGGCGGTGCCATCCTTGAGCTGACTGCCGAGCAGGAAGCCCAGGGCGAGTGGATCGCCCAGGACATCGAGCTCGACATCGTCTATGAAGACGACGACATCCTGGTGATCAACAAGCCTGCGGGCCTGGTGGTGCACCCGGCTGCCGGTCATGCCGATGGCACCCTGCTCAACGCCTTGCTGCACCACGTGCCGGACATCATCAATGTCCCGCGCGCCGGTATCGTGCATCGTCTGGACAAGGACACCACCGGTCTGATGGTGGTGGCCAAGACCATTCAGGCGCAGACCAAGCTTGTTACTCAGTTGCAGAGCCGCAGCGTCAGCCGCATCTATGAGTGCATCGTGATTGGTGTCGTGACCGCCGGTGGCAAGATCAACGCCCCGATCGGTCGTCACGGCCAGCAGCGCCAGCGCATGGCGGTAATGGAAGGCGGCAAGCCCGCCGTCAGCCACTACCGCGTGCTGGAGCGCTTCCGTTCCCACACCCACGTACGGGTGAAGCTGGAAACCGGTCGTACTCACCAGATTCGCGTGCACATGTCGCACATCAACTTCCCGTTGGTCGGCGACCCGGCATACGGCGGTCGTTTCCGTATTCCGCCAGCGGCGAACCCGACGATGGTGGAATCGCTCAAGCATTTCCCGCGTCAGGCCCTGCACGCGCGCTTCCTTGAGCTGGATCATCCGACGACCGGTGAACGCATGAGCTGGGAATCGCCGTTGCCGGAAGATTTCGTCTGGCTGCTGACCCTGCTCAAGCAGGATCGCGAGGCATTCGTCGGATGAACTGGCTGACGCCGGACTGGCCTGCGCCGGCCAGCGTCAAAGCCTGCGTCACCACCCGCGAGGGTGGCGTCAGCGAGGCGCCGTTCGACAGCCTCAATCTGGGCGATCATGTTGATGACCGTCCTGAGGCTGTTGCCGAGAACCGACGGCGCCTGACCGATCACTTCTCTATACAGCCTGCCTGGTTGCAGCAAGTGCACGGGATCGCCGTCGCTCATGCTGATCCGGGCATTGTCGCGACTGCCGATGCCAGTTGGACGGCAACGCCGGGCATTGCCTGCGCGGCGATGACAGCCGACTGCTTGCCAGCATTGTTCTGCGATCGTGCCGGCACCCGTGTGGCGGCGGCCCATGCCGGTTGGCGTGGTCTGGCAGCAGGTGTGCTTGAAGCGACGCTCGCCAGCCTCGATGTTCCGTCTGAAGACGTTTTGGTCTGGCTCGGTCCGGCCATTGGCCCCAAAGCCTTTGAAGTCGGCCCGGAAGTACGGGAAGTCTTCATCAATCAACTGCCTGAAGCAGCAGAAGCGTTCGTACCGAGCGACAATGCCGGCAAGTTCATGGCTGACATCTATCTGCTGGCGCGCCTGCGTCTGGCTGAACGCGGTGTCACTGCTGTTTATGGTGGCGGTTTCTGCACCGTGACCGATCCGCGCTTCTTCTCCTATCGCCGTGCCCCACGCACCGGTCGCTTTGCCTCCCTTATCTGGCTCACCCGCTAGACTTGCCTGACCTGAATCAACCCTCTGACGCTTGAATCTCCCAGAATCGACCGCATCTACAGTGGTATCTGGCAGGTTTCTTTATTCAGGATGGTTTTTAGGTCCGGCCTGCTCAAAAGGAAGGTGACTTATGCGAATAGACCGTTTAACCAGCAAATTACAGTTGGCCTTGTCCGACGCCCAGTCGTTGGCAGTCGGCCACGATCATCCGGCGATTGAGCCGGCGCACTTGATGCAAGCCATGCTTGAACAGCAGGGTGGTTCGATCAAACCTCTGCTGATGCAGGTGGGCTTCGACGTCAACAGCTTGCGCAAAGAGCTGACCAAAGAGCTCGACCAATTACCGAAAATCCAGAACCCGACCGGCGACGTCAACATGTCGCAGGATCTGGCGCGCCTGCTCAATCAGGCTGACCGTCTGGCCCAGCAGAAGGGCGACCAGTTCATCTCCAGCGAACTGGTGCTGCTCGCGGCGATGGACGAGAACAGCAAGCTCGGCAAATTGCTGCTCGGCCAAGGCGTGAGCAAGAAAGCCCTGGAAAACGCGATCAACAATCTGCGTGGCGGCGAAGCGGTAAACGACGCCAACCACGAAGAGTCGCGGCAGGCGCTGGATAAATACACCGTCGACCTGACCAAGCGTGCCGAAGACGGCAAGCTCGATCCGGTGATCGGTCGTGACGACGAGATTCGTCGTACCATTCAGGTTCTGCAACGCCGCACCAAGAACAACCCGGTGCTGATCGGTGAGCCTGGTGTGGGTAAAACCGCCATTGCCGAAGGCCTGGCCCAACGCATCATCAACGGTGAAGTGCCGGACGGCCTCAAAGGCAAGCGTCTGCTCTCGCTGGACATGGGCGCGCTGATTGCCGGTGCCAAGTATCGCGGTGAGTTCGAAGAACGCCTGAAATCGCTGCTCAACGAGCTGTCGAAACAGGAAGGGCAGATCATTCTGTTCATCGACGAGCTGCACACCATGGTCGGCGCCGGTAAAGGCGAAGGCTCGATGGATGCCGGCAACATGCTCAAGCCTGCGTTGGCTCGCGGTGAGTTGCACTGCGTTGGCGCGACCACGCTCAACGAGTACCGCCAATATATAGAGAAGGACGCGGCCCTCGAGCGACGCTTCCAGAAAGTCCTGGTGGATGAGCCGAGCGAAGAAGACACCATTGCCATCCTGCGTGGCCTTAAAGAGCGTTACGAGGTTCACCACAAGGTGGCAATCACCGACGGTGCGATCATTGCTGCTGCCAAGCTCAGCCATCGCTACATCACTGACCGGCAGTTGCCGGACAAGGCCATCGACCTGATCGACGAGGCCGCCAGCCGCATCCGCATGGAAATCGACTCCAAGCCGGAAGTGCTGGATCGTCTTGAACGTCGCCTGATTCAGTTGAAGGTGGAATCCCAGGCGCTGAAGAAAGAAAGCGACGAAGCGGCGATGAAACGTCTGGAGAAACTCCAGGAAGAAATCGTCCGTCTCGAACGCGAGTATTCCGATCTGGAAGAAATCTGGAACTCGGAAAAAGCCGAGGTGCAGGGTTCTGCACAGATTCAGCAGAAGATCGAGCAGTCGCGTCAGGAACTGGAGGCCGCGCGCCGTAAAGGCGACCTCAATCGCATGGCCGAATTGCAGTACGGGGTGATCCCGGATCTGGAACGCAGCCTGCAAATGGTCGATCAGCACGGCAAGAGCGAAAACCAGTTACTGCGCAGCAAGGTGACTGAAGAGGAGATCGCCGAAGTCGTGTCGAAGTGGACCGGTATCCCGGTGTCGAAAATGCTCGAAGGCGAGCGCGACAAACTGATGAAGATGGAAAGCCTGTTGCACAAACGTGTGATCGGCCAGGAAGAAGCGGTGGTCGCCGTCGCTAACGCAGTACGGCGTTCGCGTGCCGGGTTGTCCGATCCGAATCGTCCAAGCGGCTCGTTCATGTTCCTCGGCCCGACCGGTGTCGGTAAAACCGAGCTGTGCAAGGCGCTGGCCGAATTCCTCTTTGATACGGAAGAGGCGATGGTGCGGATCGACATGTCCGAGTTCATGGAGAAACATTCCGTGGCGCGTCTGATCGGTGCGCCACCGGGATACGTCGGTTACGAAGAGGGCGGTTACCTGACCGAGGCGGTACGTCGTAAGCCTTATTCGGTGATCCTGCTGGACGAAGTCGAGAAGGCGCACCCGGATGTGTTCAACATCTTGCTGCAAGTGCTCGAGGATGGTCGCCTGACCGACAGCCATGGCCGCACGGTGGACTTCCGCAATACCGTGATCGTGATGACTTCGAACCTCGGCTCTGTGCAGATTCAGGAGCTGGTCGGTGATCGTGAGGCACAGCGTGCTGCAGTAATGGATGCGCTGACGTCGCACTTCCGTCCGGAGTTCATCAACCGGGTCGACGAGGTGGTGATCTTCGAGCCTTTGGCGCGGGATCAGATCGCGGGTATTACCGAGATTCAGTTGGGCCGTCTGCGCAGCCGTCTGGCCGAGCGCGAGCTGAAGCTGGAACTCAGCCCGGAGGCGATGGACAAGTTGATCGCCGTTGGTTACGACCCGGTCTATGGCGCACGTCCTTTGAAACGGGCGATCCAGCGCTGGATCGAAAACCCGCTGGCGCAATTGATCCTCTCGGGTCATTTCATGCCTGGCGACACGGCAACTGGCGCTGTCGAGAACGACGAAATCGTTTTCAACTGAGTCCAAGCGCCAATGAAAATTGGCAGGCCCCACATTGTGGGGCCTTTTTTTTCGTTAGGCTGTTGAACTCAAAGGAAAAGGCTTGTAAAGTGCGCCCCGCAGTCAGTCGCCAAGACGGTCTCAGCTCACTGAGTTGAAATCTGAAATAAGTTGCAAATCATTAACTTGAAAGCAATTTAGGGGGTTGACAGAGGTGTTCTAGGTTGTAGAATAGCGCGCCTCAGACACACGAACGCAGCGATGCGAACGAGTGGCTAGATGCAGTAAGTTTCACCGTTGTAAATTGAAATATGTAGTTCCGTGATAGCTCAGTCGGTAGAGCAAATGACTGTTAATCATTGGGTCCCAGGTTCGAGTCCTGGTCACGGAGCCAATTTCAAGCCGGGGTATAGCGCAGTCCGGTAGCGCGCCTGCTTTGGGAGCAGGATGTCAGGAGTTCGAATCCCCTTACCCCGACCATTTTTGGGTCGTTAGCTCAGTTGGTAGAGCAGTTGGCTTTTAACCAATTGGTCGTAGGTTCGAATCCCACACGACCCACCATTTTTGAAACCAGTTAACACTGGGATCGAATCTTAAGATCAGAGGCCAAAAGCGCTGATCGAAGAAGGCGATCTTTGAAAGGTCGCCTTTTTTTTACCGGGGTATAGCGCAGTCCGGTAGCGCGCCTGCTTTGGGAGCAGGATGTCAGGAGTTCGAATCCCCTTACCCCGACCATATTAAAAATCCTCGTATCGAAAGATACGGGGATTTTTTTTGTCCGACAAAAACTCATTTCCCCTTCAAGTCATCATACAACCTGCCGATAGCCCGCTAACACGAGGGGACTGCCATGGCTTCGCCCCTTGAATCTGGCCAATACAAGAATAAGGGCGTGCGTCATGTTGCTTCGTCAGTTGAATATTGCTCCCCGGGCGGCCCTGGGGTTCGCCCTGATCGCGGTGTTGGTGGCCTTGCTCGGCGTTTTTGCGCTGGGGCAGATGTCGAGTATTCGCGACAGTGAGGTCGCAGTAGAAAATCAGTGGCTGCCGAGCATTCGTGGCGGCGACGAGATTCGCGAGATCATGTTGCGCATCCGCACCATTTCGCTGCGCATGGCGCTGGATCAGGATCCGGCCAACATTGCGACTTACCGCAGCCAGATGGACACCCGCGACAAGGAGCTGAGCGAGAAAATCGCCGCCTACGACAAACTGGTCGACACCCCGGAAGGCCAGCAGCTATACGACCAGTTCAAAAAGACCTTCGCCGCGTATCGCAGCGGTATCGCTCAATCTTTCGCCCTCGCCGAGCAAGGCAAGCGTGATGAGTTGACCAGGTTGTTGCTGGTCGACATGAAAACCGTGGTCGATGGCTCCGGCAAGCAACTCAACGACCTGGCGGATCTGTTCGCCAAACAGGTCGCGGCCGAAAGCCAGAAGTCCTCTGCGCACTACGATAATTCACGCACGATCGTCAGCTTGTTCATTGTCTTGGCCGCGCTGGCCACGGTGGCACTGGCGATGATGCTCACCCGCAGCATCGTTCGTCCGCTGAGCAGCGCCGTGAGTGCAGCAGAAAGTGTCGCGCAGGGTGATCTGACCCGGCCGATCGAAACCCATGGCAACGATGAAGTCAGTCGCTTGCTCAAAGCGTTGGCGACCATGCAGCAAAACCTGCGCGAGACGCTGCAAGGCATCAGCGGTTCGGCCACGCAACTGGCGACGGCCGCCGATGAACTCAATGCGGTGACGCTCGACAGCACACAGGGGCTGCAACAACAGAACAACGAAATCGAACAGGCCGCGACCGCCGTCAACCAGATGACGGCAGCGGTGGAAGAGGTCGCACGCAATGCGGTGTCGACGTCTGACGCGACCCGTCAATCCAGCGAATCGGCGCATCTGGGCCAGGTGCGCGTCAGTGAGACCGCCACTGCCATCAACGCACTGGCGAGCGACGTGCAACAGACCGGTGAGCTGGTGCAATCACTGGCCAACCAGTCGCAGGACATTGGCAAAGTGCTGGATGTGATTCGGGCGATTGCCGAGCAGACCAATCTGCTGGCGCTCAACGCGGCGATCGAAGCAGCGCGGGCCGGTGAGAGCGGGCGAGGGTTTGCCGTTGTCGCCGATGAAGTACGGGCGCTGGCCTATCGCACGCAGCAATCGACTCAGGAGATCGAGCAGATGGTCCAGGGCATGCGCAGTGGTTCGAGCCTGGCGCTGGATTCGATGCAGGCCAGTACCGCGCGGGCGACGACCACCTTGGCGTTGGCAGAGCGCGCCGGTGAAGCGCTGCAAACCATTACCGCCTCGGTCCATCAGATCCATGAGCGCAATCTGGTGATCGCCAGTGCCGCCGAAGAGCAGGCACAAGTCGCCCGGGAAGTGGATCGCAATCTGGTGAACATCCGTGATTTGTCGGTACGTTCGGCCGCCGGTGCCAACCAGACCAGTGCCTCCAGCCACGAGTTGTCGCAACTGGCCAACGCCTTGCAGGGCATGGTGCGGCGCTTCCAGTTGTAAAACGGCAGACATGAAAAAGCCGCGTTTCTCTCAGGAGAAGCGCGGCTTGGTTTTTTCCGCTGATCAGGCGCCGTCTTGATCTTTCAGGTGTTCGAACAGGCCTTTTGGCATCTTCTTGCCGTTGGCTTCAAAGTTGGCCTTCACGTTGTTGTAGGCCTCTTGCTCGTCGATGAAGCCGTCATGGTTGGTGTCGATCTTGTCGAAATCGGACTTCGGCGCGACTTTGAGGAATTCGGCGCGGGAGACCTTGCCGTCACCGTCGCTGTCCGTCTTGGCCATCGAAGCATCGCCACATTTGCCTTCACCGCATTTGCCTTCCGGCGCTTTCACCGAGGTTTCCGCCGACGCAACCATGTAGCCCTGCGCCAGTGGTTGAGCGGCAAACACCGAACCAGACAGCATCAGGCCACCTGCCAGTGCGGCGCCGATCAGGCCAATGGATTTTTTACCGAGGGTCGAAGTACGGGACATTTACATTCTCCTGGCTGCACAACGCAACCACACGTTAAGGACGAAAGCCTGAGCAGGTGTGCTCGGGTGTGGCCATTAAGCGGTGGCGGTGTATCGCGACTGTGTCGCGCAGCGGGGGAGTTTGTAAGCGAAGGTTAGATATTACGGACGCAGATACATTACGAGACAGAATCACAAATCAAATGTAGGCCTTCGCCTGCTCGCGATAGCGGTGTATCAGACAACATCGTTGTCGTTTGACACACCGCTATCGCGAGCAGGCGAAGGCCTACAAGGTCTTTTAGTGCAGTTTCAGACGCGGCTCGGTGCCACGGCCAATCTTGCTACCCAGCATCAACATCGCCGTGCGGAACGGCCCGTACAGCGCCATTTGGTGCATGCGATACAGCGACACGTAAAACATCCGCGCCAGCCAGCCTTCGAGCATCACACTGCCAGTGAGGTTACCCATCAAGTTACCCACAGCCGAGAAACGCGACAGCGAGATCAGCGAGCCGTAGTCGGTGTACTTGTACTCCGGCAGAGTCTTGCCTTCGATGCGCAGCTTCAGCGACTTGGCCAGCAACGAAGCCTGCTGGTGCGCGGCTTGCGCCCGTGGCGGCACGTTGCGATCGGTGCCCGGTTGCGGGCACGCGGCGCAGTCGCCGAAGGCGAAGATGTTCTCGTCGCGGGTGGTTTGCAGAGTCGGTAACACTTGCAGTTGATTGATGCGGTTGGTTTCCAGGCCGTCGATGTCCTTGAGGAAACCCGGTGCGCGAATGCCCGCTGCCCAGACTTTCAGGCTGGCCTTGATCTCATTGCCGTCGGCGGTGATCAGGCTGTCGGCAGTCACTTCGCTGACCGAAGCGTTGGTCATCACATTGACCCCGAGTTTTTCCAGGGTTTTGTGCACCGGCCCGCTGATGCGCTCCGGCAGGGCAGGCAACACCCGTGGACCGGCTTCGATCAGAGTGATGTGCATGTTTTCCGGTTTGATCCGGTCCAGACCGTAGGCCGCCAGTTCATGGGCAGCGTTGTGCAGTTCGGCCGCCAGCTCAACGCCCGTCGCACCGGCACCGACGATCGCCACGCTGATCTGCTCGACCACATCGGTTTGCCCGGCGTGCGCACGCAGATAGTGGTTGAGCAGTTGCTGGTGGAAGCGCTCGGCCTGTTTGCGCGTGTCGAGGAACAGGCAGTGTTGCGCCGCGCCCTGAGTACCGAAATCGTTGGTAGTGCTGCCGACACTGATCACCAGCGAGTCGTACTGCACTTCACGCGCCGGGACGAGCTCTACGCCGTTTTCGTCGTAGGTGGCGGCCAGCTGGATTTTCTTCTGCGCGCGATCGAGCCCGCTCATGCGCCCCAGCTGGAACTCGAAGTGGTTCCATTTCGCCTGGGCAACATAGTTGAGTTCGTCTTCGGAAGAGTTCAGCGATCCGGCGGCCACTTCGTGCAGCAAGGGCTTCCAGATGTGCGTCAGATTGGCGTCGACCAGCATCACACTGGCCGTGCCGCGCTTGCCCAGGGTCTTACCCAGACGGGTAGCCAACTCCAGACCGCCGGCGCCGCCGCCGACAATAACAATACGATGGGACATGGGGATAACTCGCAAGGTTTTTAAAGGAAATCGGTGCGGTTACCCAAGCGAGCGCCAGGCAGCTCATAGCGTCAGGTAACTGATAAATCGGCTCAACAGGCCCAGACCAATGGTCACTGCCAGCACCAGCACGAGGAGCATCCACGGCCGGAATGGCCGGCGCTCGACTCGGTGTTGGGACAGTTGCAGGTACTCTTCGACATGTTTCTGGTCTTCGGGGTTCAGGCGGCTGGTCATATTTGCCTCGTCAGGTAGACGTTGCTGAATGGACAGAAGCTACAGCGGTTTTTATCCGGGGTTGAACGCAGCATAGCCGCTGTCCGGAACCGGCTCGACGCTCACCCGGTCTTCGAGGCGAATGATCCCGCTTTGTAACACCCGTGCGGTAATTCCGCCATGCCCGCGCACCGCTTGAAACGTGCCGGGGCCGAGGTTGTTCTGCAAACGTGCACAAGGCTGACACCAGCCCGTGGTTTCGAATATTGCCTGACCGATGCGAAAGCGCCGACCCTTCAGGCTAAACAAATTGATACCGCTGATAACGAGATTGCGCCGCAGATCTTCAGGCTTGACCGGCTGATCGTGTGTGCGTCCCATCAAAGCGCTGATCACCGCCAGATGTTCCCACTGGATCAGGGTCACCTGCCGCGCGTTACGCACACCGGGGCGGGCGTGGTCGCCGGTCAGTCCTGCTTCCAGTCGCGCCTCCACTGCATCGAGTTCGATCATCGGCCCACGGGATTCGGGGCGCACGCCAATCCAGCGCACACATCCGGTCTGCGGTACATCGGCGATCAATTGCTGAAGTGGTGTCACAGGCTGATTCCCACGTCAAAGACAATGCTGCGACCGAGGTTGCTGCGCAGGAAGTCCGGTGCATCCGGGTGGGCGAACAGTACGCGGGCGAAGGTCGGGCCGACCAGGGACAGCGAGCGCCAGCCCTGACGGAGATATTCGGTGGGCGGGGGGAAATGGCTGTTCAGATCCAGTACCTCACGTTTAAGACTGGCGAAGGCGATGATGTCCAGTTCGCCCAGATCCATGCCGCGTTCCTTGTAGTTGTGCGCTTTTTTGCGCAACGTCGGCGCCAGTCGCAGCAGAAATTCGTTAGCCGGAATCCGCTTGGGCTTGGCTTCGCGGCGCACCAACTGGCTGAGAGAAAAGGCGCTGCGACGTCGCTGCAACTCATCGCGCCATTCGTCGTTGAGCCGGCGTCCCTCGTCGAGCACGAAGAACACCTCGAAATTGGCATCACGAAACAGCACGTCCGGCGGCTCGCCGGCCGGCGCGAATTCGTCGGCACGGTAGGGAATGTTCAGGCCTTGCAGCAGGCGTTGGCAAACCCAACGCTCACGCTCCCATTTGCGGGCATTGGACAGAAAGGCGTTGGCTTGCTCGGCCGCGATGGTCAGCAGGCGTAAATAATCTGAGTCATCCATAGGCCCAAGCTTAGCGTTCAAATGCGACAAGCAGAAAGCTTTGCTTGGCTGATGCTCATCGGGTGGCGGTGTAGACTGCGGCGAAGGACATCAACCCACAGATAAAGTGAGGGAATCATGATCGGTGCCGAACTGTTGTCCTCGGCGAGCCTGACGCTCGGCTGGCTGATTTATCTGCCGGTGCTGCTCTGGGCGATTGCGCGCGCGCCGTGGGTCGAGTTGTTCAGTGACAGCCGGCGTCAGCATCTGTTGTTCGGTACGGTATTCGCGTTGTTTCTGTTGTGGCTGGTGCGCAGGGATTTCGACACCGGCGTGTCCTATCACTTTATCGGCATGACCGCCGTGACATTGCTGCTGGATTGGCCGCTGGCAATTGTCGGAGGCCTGGCCGCACAGATCGGCCTGGTGCTACTGGGTCGTCAGGATCTGCTGGCGGTCGGGGTCAATGGCTCGCTGCTGATCCTGTTACCGGTGTTGATCACTGAATGTGTGGCGATCCTCGTCGAGCGCGCGCAGCCACGTAATCCGTTTGTTTATATCTTCTGCTCCGGATTCTTCGCTGCGGCGTTGTCCGCGCTGTTATGTCTGATCCTGAGCCTGACGCTGCTGTGGTACGACGGTCTCTTCGCCATGCCGGAGTGGCTGGAAGACTTCATCGGTTATCTGTGGCTGCTGCTGTTTCCCGAGGCGTTCATCAACGGCATGATCATCAGTGCGCTGGTGGTATTCAGCCCGGAATGGCTGGAGACCTTCAACCGCACGCGCTACCTTGCGGCGCCGTGGAAGGACGACGATCCCAAGTCTTGATCCATATCAAATCCGCCATGCGCGGGAAATTTCATGCTCGCACAAATCCCTCCAGGAGCAGCGGCATGAGTGTGTACGAGTGGGCAAGGCAGGAAACCCGGCAGAGTCTGGACATGGCGCAGGAAGTGGGCTTCGACCCGGGCTTGAGTTTGCGCGCCTTGCTCAGTGCAGTGGTGCAGCAGAGCAAGGCTGTGCGCAACGCCGAAGACCTGGCCGACGAGTTGCGTTTTCTCGCGGAAAATCTCGACGACGAACAGGACTACGGCTTTATGCGGCCCTGATCGGGATCAGTGGCGCGGATCGAAATCGCCGGAAAACAGTTCGTCCTCGGCATCCGGTGCGACCGGAATCTTGTGTTCTTCCGACGCCCAGGCGCCGAGGTCGATCAGTTTGCAGCGATCGGAGCAGAACGGACGGAATTTGTTCTCGGGGGTAAATTCCACGGGGGCGCCGCAGGTTGGGCATTCTACGGTTGGGATCTGGCTCATGCTTGGCCTCCGGATAAAGTCAGGTAAAAGTGATGCAGGCGCTCGACTTCACTGTGCAGCCAAGCGAGGTCGCGGTCGTTGACCACCACGTCGTCGGCGCGGCTCACACGGTCTTCGCGGCTCGACTGAGCCTTGAGGATCGCCTGAACCTGCTGCTCGCTGGTCTGGTCACGCTGCAAGGTGCGTTCGATCTGCAATTGTTGCGGGGCGTCGATCACCAGGATGCGCTGGGTCATCGCGTATTGCCCGGATTCGATCAACAGTGGCGAAACCAGAATCGCGTAAGGCGATTTTGCCAGCGCCAGATGATGAGCGATTTCCTCGGCGATCAACGGATGCAACAGAGCTTCGAGCCAACGGCGTTGCTCCGGTACTTCGAAGATCAGTTTGCGCAGGGCGGCGCGGTCCAGCGTGCCATCGGCCTGCAGCACGTCGGGGCCGAAGTGTTCGGCAATCTTCGCCAGCGCCGGGCGCCCCGGTTCAACCACCCAGCGCGCCGCGTGATCGGCATCCACCACGTGGACACCCAGATCAATGAAGTGCTGAGCTGCCGCGCTTTTGCCGCTGCCGATGCCGCCGGTGAGGCCGAGAATCCAGGGTTTTTCCACAGGGGTATTCATTTCAAACCGACAAACTGCCAATAGAAGTCGGTTATTTGACCACCCCAGAGCAAGGCAATCCAGCCGGCAATGGCCAGATAGGGGCCGAAGGGGATCGGTGTCGAGGTTTTCTGCTCGCGCAAGCGCAGCAAAACCACCCCGATAATGGCGCCGACCAGAGATGACAACAGAATGGTCAGCGGCAGAATCTGCCAGCCACCCCACGCGCCAAGCAGCGCCAATAGTTTGAAATCACCGTGGCCGATGCCGTCCTTGCCGGTGAGCAGTTTGAACAGCCAGAACACTGACCACAGCGCCAGGTAACCGGCCACCGCGCCCCACAGCGCATCGTGCAACGACACGAACAAGCCGAAACTGTTGACGATCAACCCCAGCCACAACAACGGCAGCACCAGCACATCGGGCAG
Source organism: Pseudomonas crudilactis (assembly GCF_013433315.1). GTDB lineage: Bacteria > Pseudomonadota > Gammaproteobacteria > Pseudomonadales > Pseudomonadaceae > Aquipseudomonas > Aquipseudomonas crudilactis. The sequence goes on from NZ_WXVV01000005.1 coordinate 219,522, forward strand.
CAGTTGATGTTCGGTGTCGATCAGACTCATCGCCAGCAGACCCCAGGTGAGGACGATCAGCAGGCACGCCGGCCAGCCAAACCCGAGATGCCAGGCGATGAAGGCCGAGAGCAAGCCGCAGGCCAGCTCGGTCAGCGGATAACGTTTGCTGATCGGCGCGGTACATGCTGAACAACGCCCGCGCAGGCACAGATAGCTGAGCAGCGGAATATTTTCCCACGGGCGGATCCGGTGGGCGCAATGCGGGCATTCGGAGTGCGGCAGCATCAGGTTGTAGGTCGGTTGCGGCGCTTCGCCGGGCAAACCGAGTACGTCGTGGGCCTGCTGGCGCCAATCGCGCTCGAGCATTTTCGGCAGACGCCAGATCAGCACGTTGAGAAAGCTGCCGACCACCAGACCCAGCAACAGGGCAGTGAAGACAAAGGCCAGCGGATACAGGGCAAACAGTTCGTCGATAGGCATGTCAGATCGCTGAGCCGAGTTGGAAAATCGGCAGATACATGGCCACCACCAGCCCGCCGACGATTACCCCCAGCACGACCATGATGAATGGCTCCATAAGGCTGGTGAGATTGTCGACCATGTTATCCACTTCCTCCTCGTAAAACCCCGCGACCTTGTCGAGCATTTCGTCCAGCGCGCCGGACTCTTCGCCAATCGCCGTCATCTGCACGGCCATGTTGGGGAAGACCCCGGTGCTGCGCATCGAAAAATTCAGCTGCATGCCGGTGGAGACGTCCTGGCGAATGCGCAGCACCGCGCGCTTGAACACAACGTTGCCTGTGGCGCCGGCCACCGAGTCGAGCGCTTCCACCAATGGCACACCGGCAGCAAACGTGGTCGACAGGGTTCGGGCAAAACGGGCGACCGCTGACTTGTACATCAGCGTGCCGACCAAGGGTAGTTTCAACAGCCAGGTGTCTTTGCGATCACGTAGCGCCTGGGAGGTTTTCAGTGCGTGACGAGTGCCGAAAATCGCCGCGACCAGCGCGCCAAGAATCGCCCACCACCATTGCTGCATGAATTCCGAAAGGCTGATCACCATCAGCGTGAAGGCCGGCAGCTCAGCGCCGAAACCGGAAAAAACCGACTGAAACTGCGGCACCACTTTAACCAGCAGAATTCCGGTCACAACCGCTGCGACCAGCACCACGGCGGTGGGGTAAGTCATGGCTTTCTTGATCTTGGCCTTGAGCCGTTCGCTTTTTTCCTTATAAGTCGCGACCCGTTCGAGCAAGGTGTCGAGCGCGCCGGACTGCTCGCCGGCATCGACCAGGTTGCAATACAACTCGTCGAAATACTGCGGCTTCTTGCGCAGGGCTGTGGCAAAGCTGTTACCGGCCGCGACCTCCTGTTTGACCTCGTCGACCAGCTTGCGCATGGCCGGGTTTTCAAAGCCTTCGCCAATGATGTCGAACGACTGCAGCAGCGGCACACCTGCCTTCATCATGGTCGCCATTTGCCGGGTGAACAGAGCGATGTCCTGGGCCTTGATGCGTTTGCCAAAACTCAACAACGACGCGGATTTTTTGCGCACCTTGCCGGGATTGATCCCCTGTTTACGCAGTTGTGCCTTGATCAGCGCCGGGTTTTGTCCGCTCAGCTCACCGGTGACTTTGCTGCCTTTCCTGTCCGTACCTTCCCAGGCGTAGATACTGATTTTTGCTGCCTTGACCGCCATGTTCAGTCCTTGGTGACCCGGTTGATTTCTTCAAGGCTGGTGATGCCTTGCATGGCTTTGTGCAGCCCTGAGGTGCGCAAGTCGTCGAAGCCGTCGCGGCGCATTTGAATGTCGATTTCCAGCGAGTTGCCTTCGGCCATGATCAAGCGTTGCAACTCCGGTGTGTTTTTCACCACTTCATAAATCCCCACGCGTCCCTTGTAACCGCCGTTGCAGTGATCGCAACCGACCGGCTCGTAGATCGTGAAATGGCCGATGCGTTCCTCGGGGAAACCTTCCTTGATCAGGGTTTCGCGTGGGATCTCGATGGGCTTCTTGCAGTGGCTGCACAGCTTTCGCGCCAGGCGCTGAGCGATGATCAGGCTGACCGAGGTGGCGATGTTGAAGCCGGGGATGCCCATGTTGTGCAGGCGCGTCAGGGTTTCCGCGGCGCTGTTAGTGTGCAGGGTCGAGAGCACCAGGTGACCAGTCTGCGCGGCTTTGATCGCGATCTCGGCGGTTTCCAGATCGCGGATCTCGCCGACCATGATCACGTCCGGGTCCTGCCGTAGAAACGAGCGCAGCGCCTGGGCAAAGTCGAGACCCTGTTTGGGATTGACGTTGACCTGGTTGATGCCTTCCATGTTGATCTCCACCGGGTCTTCGGCGGTGGAAATGTTGATGTCGACGGTGTTGAGGATATTCAGGCCGGTGTACAGCGACACGGTTTTCCCCGAGCCGGTGGGGCCAGTGACCAGAATCATGCCTTGAGGCTGCTTGAGCGCGGCCATGTACAAGTCTTTCTGCACCGGCTCGTAGCCGAGCGCGTCGATGCCGATCTGTGCGCTGGACGGATCGAGGATCCGGATCACCACTTTTTCGCCCCACAGGGTTGGCAAGGTGTTGACCCGGAAATCGATCGACTTGCTCTTCGACAGGCGCATCTTGATCCGCCCGTCCTGCGGCTTGCGCCGCTCCGAAATATCGAGACTGGCCATGACCTTCAAACGTGCAGCGATCCGCCCGGCCAGTTGAATCGGCGGTTTGGCCACCTCGCGCAGGATGCCGTCGGTGCGCACTCGCACCCGGTAGTTCTTCTCGTAGGGCTCGAAGTGCAAATCGGAAGAACCGCTTTTGATCGCGTCGAGCAACATCTTGTGAACAAAACGCACCACCGGCGCATCGTCGGCGTCGAGTCCGCCAATCGTGTCTTGCTTGCTGTCATCGATGGATTCGACATCCAGGCCGTCAAGATCGACATCGGCCATGTCTTCCAGGCCACTGGCGTGGGTGTCGAAGAATTTCTCGATGGCGTCGGTGAGCTTGTCGTCCTCGACCAGAATGGCTTCGGTGCTTAGCCCAGTGCTGAACTGGATGTCGTTGATCGCTTGATGGTTGCTCGGGTCGGAAATCCCCACGAACAGCTTGTTGCCGCGCCGCCACAAGGGCAGGGCGTGATGCTGGCGCACCAGTTTTTCGCTGACCAGCCCTTTGGGCTGAGTTTCTTTGTCCAGGCAATTGAGATCAAGGAACGCCATGCCGAAATGCTCGGAGGCGATCTCGGCGACCTGCCAGCTCTTGACCAGTTTGTTCTGAACCAGATAGCTGACCAGTGACAAGCGATTACGCTGAGCCTGTTGCCAGGCTTGCTGGGCACTTTTTTCTGTCAGCAACTCGGCCTGCACCAATTGCTTGGCCAGACCGCTCAGAGCGATGTCATTCATGGGGATTCCGCACGCTTGCCGTTCATGACTTATAGCCTAGTCAAGTGACAGCGCCAAACACGGCGGGTGCAGGTGACAAAAAGTGTCAGATAGTGCGGTTGCAGGTTGTAGGAAATGGCGGTGTGCGCGCTTTGCGCCCAATGTGCGGGGCTTCGAAGGCATTGGCATGGCCTATGCTGCATCCCTTTCAGATCATGAGATTTCGACTCATGCATGGAGCGTGTCTATGAAAAAACAACAAGGTTTTACTCTGATCGAGCTGCTGATCGTGGTGGCGATCATCGGGATTCTGGCGACCATCGCCTTGCCGCAGTATTCCAAGTATCAGGCGCGGTCGAAGGTGACGGCGGGGCTGGCGGAAATCAGTGCGCTGAAGGTGCCGTTTGAAGACACCATCAACCAAGGTACAAATCCTACCCTGGCAATCGTGAAGGGGGATGCGGTGGCCACTACATCCAACTGTGCATTGTCGGCTACAGGTACCGCCGCTGACGGCGCGGGATCGATCGTGTGTACGATCGCCAATGCTCCGGCACCGGTGCTGGGTAAAACCATTACGCTGACTCGCTCTTCGGGCACCGGCGCTGGTGTCTGGAGCTGTGCCACCACGGTGGCACCGGATTATTCGCCAAAAGGCTGCACCGCCAGCGGTACATAAGTTGAATGTGTGCTGAACAGAATGCCCCGCAATGCGGGGCATTTTTCATTGCACAACACATCACAAAAGCTTCAATAATTTCAGCGTCTTAGGAACTTTCCGAAAAACCGCAACTTGCATGTGAATATTGCGCAAGTCATGCAAATTGCATGATTCCGGAAATATCTATAATTGATAACTTATTGATTTATATAAACTTTATTCGAATGGAAAAGTTGGCACAGCGTTCGCAACTACCTTGGTAACCCTGCTGACAAGACAACCAGCAGACTTTCCAGAAAAACAGGAGTTACTCGTATGAAGAAGTTCGCTATCACTGCCGCTGCTGCTACCGCGCTGACCCTGACCATGGCTTCCGGTGCGTTTGCACAATCCACTCAGGCTACCCAGGCTCCAATGACTCTGGCTGCCGGTGAAATGACCAAGGCTAAAGAAACTACTTCCGATACCTGGATCACCACCAAAGTCAAAAGCGACCTGGTCACCGAAAAAGGCATCCCGGGCACTGACATCAAGGTAGAAACCAACAAAGGTGTTGTATCCCTGTCGTCGACTGTAGCTATCACCGAAGCTCAGAAAACCACAGCAGTGAACATCACCAAGAAAATCAAAGGCGTCAAAGCGGTCTCCGCTGACGGCCTGAAAGCCGAGTAAGGCATGACTTCTCGCCTGGACCGGGAGAAGACGCGACAGACGGGCCGAGCAATACGTCTGCCGCAACTTTAGAGTTCATGCGAACGGTCACACGGATGTGACCATTACAGGCCCCGCCACTTGTGTCGGGGCCTGTTCTATTTCAGGGGCAACACAAAACAAATGTAGGAGTGAGCCTGCTCGCGATAGCGGTCTGCCAGCTAATGAAATTGCTGACTGACACACCGCTATCGCGAGCAGGCTCACCCCTACAGGGGGGATCGGTGCGGGTCAGTTGCCGCGTTTGCTGTTGATCTGGCGCAGGCGATTGCCTTCGAAGCGCAGGTATTGGTACATGCCGTTGCTCGGGCCGTAGGTCCATTCCTCGACCTGAAACTCTTCGCGACGATTGGCGCTGCGCTTGTAGCCGAGCACATCACGGCTGACCGGTTCGCCACACTTTTGCAGGACTTCGCTGGAGCGGTCGCCAAGGCTGATCAGTTGACTGCCGCAGCGCAGCGTATCGGATGCCAAGGTGTGGCTGGCCACGAAGGTCATTGCAATCAAGGCCAGCCACTGCAGTTTCATCATTCGGCATCCAGATGCATTTGCGTGACCACGCGGCCATCGCTCTCGGCTTCACCGAGATTGGCGTCGATGAAGTACACACGGTCGTCTGCCAGTTGGCCTTTATCGACCAGATAGTCCTTGATGCTGCTGGCGCGGTCCTGACCCAACTGACGCAACAGCACGTCGCTGCCACTCCAGAACTTGATCACGCCTTCGCGCATCTTCGCCGTACGTTCTTCCTTGCCCAGATCCTTCCATTCGGCCGGTGGCTGGGTTTTCAGACGGGTGCGGTAAATGCCTTCGAGCAGTGGACCTTTTTCGCTGTCTGGCACTTGCAGCAATGAAGCCTGGGCCGGGACCTTATCGCCGCGACGCTGGAGCATCTTGTAGTAGTTGTACTGGTATTCACGTTCCAGACGTTGCTCGGCGAGTAACGGACCGTCACTGCTTTTGGCCGCAGTGCCTTCGATTTCCAGACGCAGTGCCGGACGCTCCTTCAGCGCCTGAGACAGTTTGATCAGCGCCGCTTCGGCATCCTTGCTCAACTCGCTGGAACCCGGAGCAAACGACACGGTGCCAAGGTCTTGCGAACTGCCACCACTGATCAGGCCACCAATCATCTTGAATGGCGCGGCGGCGGCTTTGACGATCAGGTTGCGCAAGGTCTGCCAGACAATCGGCATCACGCTGAATTGCGGGTTGTTCAAGTCGCCGGTCACCGGCAACTCGATGGAGATCTTGCCGTCGACGTCCTTGAGCAGGGCAATCGCCAGTTTCAGCGGCAGGCTCACGGCATCCGGGCTGTCGACTTTTTCGCCGAGCTGCAATTGCTCGACCACCACTTTGTTTTCGGCTTTGAGCTGGCCCTTGGTGATCAGGTAATGCAGGTCGAGGTTGAGCCGGCCCTTGCGGATGCGGTAACCGGCAAATTTGCCGGAGTAGGGCGTCAACGTTGTCAGCTCGACGCGTTTGAAACTGGTGGCGATGTCGAGGCTGGCCATCGGGTCGAAGGGATTGACCGCGCCCTTGATGGTCACCGGTGCATAACGGTCGACCTTGCCTTTGATGTCGACGCTGGCCGGTTTCGCCTGACGGCTGTCAATGGTGCCGATCTGGCCGTTGAGTTGCTGCACGGCGGTGGCGAAGTTCGGCGTCAGGCTGAAGTCGGCGAAGTTGGCCGAACCGTCATTGATCGCGATGCCGCCGATGTGAATGCCCAGCGGTTTGTCTTTGCTGGCCGGTTTCGCCGCTGCGGTTTTTGCGCCGCTTTCGGCAGGCTGCGGTATCAGCAAATCATCGATGTTGGTGGTACGGTCATCGTTGATCATGAACCGCGCGTAGGGCTGGAACAGGTTGATTCTGTCGATCGACAGGCTGTCGCCGTGCTGGTAGTTCAGGCCTTCGACCACCACTTGCTGCCACTTGAGGAAGTCGCGGGTTTTCAGGGTGTCGAGGGTGTGCAGTTGATCGATCTGCGCGCGGCCGGTGACGCTGAGCGCCAGTGGTTCGGTGCTCTTGAGATTGACCTTCAGATCACTGCCGAGCATGCCGCTACGCAGTTCCAGGCGAATGAACGGATTGATGTAGGACTGCGCGACGCGCAGGTCGATGTCCGAGGTTTTCACGTTGAGCTGGGCGTTGACCGGGGCCAGATTGACCGTGCCGTCGGCGGTGATCTTGCCTTGCTTGCCCACGCCGCTGTCGAGCTTGAGCTTGAAGGGCGAACCGTTGAGGCTGTCGAAGTCTTGCAGATCGACGTTCAGCGGCGTGATATCCAGTGCCACCGCAGGTGTTGCCGAACGGTCGGCGAGATGCACGGTGTAGTTGCGCAATTGCACGTCTTTGAGTAGCACTTGCCAAGGCTTGCTCGGCGCAGTCGGTTCAGCTTTCGGCGAGTCGGCAGCCGCCGGCGTACTCGCAGGTTCAGCAGCGGCTTTGGCGGCCGGTTTCGACGGTTGGCTGGCGAACAGTTTCTGCCAGTCCAGTTGGCCATCGGCTTCGAGGGCGGCCCAGGTTTCCAGTTTGTTGCTGCGGATCTTGCCGACCACCACTTGCTGCTTGGCCAGGTCCACCGAGGTCTCGCTAACGTCCAGGCGTTCAAGTTTCGCCAGTGGGCGTCCGTCCGGTGCCTTGATCGCGAAGGGCGCGATGCTGACGGCGACGTTGTTCAGCAGCAGTTCGGTTTCTTTCGACAGATTGAGTTTGTAGTCGGTGCTGAGGCTGATCACACCGTCTTCGAGCACCAATGGCACCGAATCACGCACGTAAGGCCAGAAGGCTTTCATCTTGCCGTCAGTGATTTTGAGGGTGCCTTCGGAGGTGAACGGGATCAGGCTGAAGTTGCCGCTCCAGTCGATTCGCCCGCCGGCGGGGCCGATGGCGACCAGGGTCATGTCGGCGCTGTCTTCGGGCAACGTGCTGAGGTTTTTCAGTTCGAAGCTGAGGTCATCGTAAAGAAACTCGATGGGTTCGCTCGGGCGCACGTCCTCAAAGTGCACGACGCCGCCAGCCAGTTTGATGTTGTCGATGCGCAGCGGGAAGGGCTTGGCGTTCGGGTCGGCGGGTGTTGGCTCACTGGCCGGCACATTGAACAGGCCGAGCAGGTTGAGTTTGCCGTCTTTGGCGAAAAGGATTTCAGTCTTCGGCTTGTCCAGCTCAATGTTGGCCAGATGCAGGGCTTTGGTCCACAGGCTGTCGATTTGCAGGTCGGCGTACAGGCGATCGAAACCGATCTGCTCCTTGCCCGGCTCGCCAATGACCAGCCCCCACAGGGTGACTTCAAGGCTGAACGGGTTGAGCTCGATACGCTGGATATGTGCCGGCACCGTCGCGTAATTGGCCAGTTGTTGATTGGCCACACGCAGGGCGATGCCTGGCAAAATCAGAAACCCCAGCAGGCTGTAGAGGGCCAGAGCAGTCAACAAGGCGCCAATCGCGCGAATCAATCCTTTGGGCATGTGCGGCTTCATCTGTCTGAATCGGAGTGCCTTGGAGTATGGCACGCGATTCTGGTTCCGAAGTACCTCGCATGGGGCAGGATTGTTCAGATTTCTCTGTAATCACAAACACTGTGGGAGCGAGCTTGCTCGCGAAAGCGGTCGTTCAGTTGATAAATATGCCGAATGACATGACGCTTTCGCGAGCAAGCTCGCTCCCACAGGGGGATAGTTGTTAGCCGTACGCAAGTGTCACAGCTGCAGGATCAGGGTTTTCAGCGGCGGTTGCTGATCCATGGACGGGAAGTCCGCGCCGGGAGTCATCACGCTCCACTCGCGCACTGGCCGTCCGGCCTTTTCGGCACAGCGCAGCACCTGCTCGCGCCAGTCGTCCATGCTGACTTTCGCCAGGTTGTTGCAGCAGATCAGCACGCCGTTGTCGGCGGTGCTCAGCAGGGCCGGCTTGAGCAGGCTCTGATAGTCGCGCAGCAGGTCGACGGTGCCGAATGCGCTCTTGGCCCACGCTGGCGGATCGAGCAGCACCAGGTCGTATTGGCGCTGTTCCAGACGCTGGTAGCTCGGCAGTTTCTGTCCACGGCGCTGACTGATCGGCAGGCCGGCGAGTTGGCGAATGGCCGGAAAGTAGTCCGACTGGATGAACTGCATCTCTGGCAACTGCGGGTTGAGCAGACCGTTTTCGCGACCGACCGCCAGATTGCCTTCGGCGAAATCCAGATTGCACACTTCACGCGCACCACCGGCCGCCGCACTGAGGCCGACGCCGCAGGTGTAGGCAAACAGGTTGAGCACGGATTTGCCCTTGGCGTTATCCTTGACCCAGCCGCGCGTGTTGCGCAGGTCGAGGAACAGCAGTGGGTCTTGTCCGGCATGGCGCCCGCGTACGCGGTAGTTCAGGCCCCATTCGTGACCGACCAGATCGGCCAGTGCAGCGTCTTCGGCTTTGTAGACTGCGTCTTCGCGGTCGATGCGCGAGTTGCCGCGAGAACGGTCGTTGTAGACCAGCAAGGTTTCCAGGCCGAGGGTCTGATTGACCATGGCGTGCAGTTGCAGCAGGTCATCACGCTCCAGCGTCTGGTGAAAGCTTTGCACCAGCAGTTGCGGGCCGTAGCGGTCGATGGTCAGACCGCCAGCACCTTCCTGGCTGCCGTGGAACAGCCGATAACAATCGGTGCCCTGGCGGTGCAGCTCGGCCAGCAGATCCTGGCGTTGTTCGAGGGCGGCGCGCAGCGCCTGATTCAAGGAAGACATGCGGGCGCCTTGCTGGAGAGAATGGGGGCGCGGGAGTTTAGCAGCTTGGCGGGTAACCGAGGTGCTGCCTTCGCGAGCAGGCTCGCTCCCACATGGGAATGCATTCCAAATGTGGGAGCGAGCCTGCTCGCGAAGCTTTTAAGTCAGCAAACCCATCCGGCGTTTGGCCCGCTGCACCGAACCATTGCGCATCGCCCAGCGCAGCATCGGCGCACTGCGTCTGACGCTGGCGCGAATCAGTTGCCGTTGCAGCGAACTCTGCCGGACATCAAGCATGTCGCTGGCCCAGTCCGGCAGCAGATCGATACCGGCCTTCATCATCAAATCGCCAAACGGCCGCGCCAGAACACTGGGCGCCGGCGCGTCGAGCAACAGGCGCAAGACTTCGCGGCTGCGGTCATCGCAGAGCAACTGCGGGCGCACGCGTTGCAGATACTCGGCCACGGCTTGCCGCGATTTCGGCACATCCCGCGCGCCCAAACGTTCAGCCACCACGGCAATTTCCGCGTAATAGCGATCCTGATCCACGCCTGACAACTGCGGATTGCGATAGCGTAAATGTGCTGCAAGAAAGTTACTGACCTTGGCCACGTGCACCCAGGTCAGCAAATCCGGATCGCTCGCTGCATAAGGCCGGCCATCCGGTGCATTGCCGACCACTTGCAGATGAATGGTGCGCACTTTCTCGATCAGCCAGTCGGCATCCCGCCGCGAACCGAAGGTGGTGCCGGAAACAAACTGACTGGTGCGCCGCAAGCGTCCGAGCATGTCTTCACGGAAATTCGAATGATCCCAAACCCCGGCCAATGCCAGTGGATGCAAAGCTTGCAGCAACAGCGCGCTGATGCCGCCGATCAACATGCTGCTGAAATCTCCATGTACCTGCCAACTGATCGAATCCGGACCGAACAGGCCAGGATCGCCCTTGGGGTTTTCCAGGTCGAGTTGGCCGAGTGACAGCCCGGTCAGGCTCATGAGTTGGTTTTCAATACGACTGCGGATGAATTCCATGACCACTCAGTGCGAAAGGGCGGGCGCGGCCGGTTGACCGCGCCCGGGGTGTTACTGATTGAGGCGCTTGTCGATCAGGCCTTGAACCACGCTCGGGTCGGCCAGGGTCGAAGTGTCACCGAGGCTGTCGAGTTCGTTGCAGGCGATCTTGCGCAGAATGCGCCGCATGATCTTGCCTGAGCGGGTTTTCGGCAAGGCCGGTGCCCACTGGATCAGGTCCGGTTTGGCGAAGCTGCCGATTTCCTTGCTGACGTGGGCGAGCAGTTCTTTCTTCAATTCATCATTCGGCTCGGTGCCGTTCATCGGGGTGACGAAGGCGTAGATGCCCTGACCTTTGACGTCATGCGGGTAACCGACCACGGCAGCCTCGGCGATGCTGTCGTGCAGCACCAGCGCGCTTTCCACTTCAGCGGTGCCGATGCGGTGACCGGAGACGTTGATCACGTCATCGATGCGCCCGGTGATCCAGTAATCGCCATCCTCATCGCGGCGAGCGCCGTCGCCGGTGAAGTAGTAGCCGGGGTAGGGTTTGAAATAGGTGTCGACCATCCGCTGCGGGTCGCCGTAGACGCTGCGGATCTGTGCCGGCCAGCTCGATTTGATCGCCAGCACGCCGCTGCCGGCGCCCTTGATCTCCTTGCCCTGTTCATCGAGCAGCACCGGTTGCACGCCGAACATCGGCTGGGTGGCGCAGCCCGGTTTGATCCGCTGGGCGCTGACCAGCGGGCTGAGCATGATGCCGCCGGTCTCGGTCTGCCACCAAGTGTCGACGATAGGGCAGCGCTGTTCACCTACGACGTTGAAATACCATTCCCACGCTTCCGGGTTGATCGGCTCACCGACGCTGCCGAGTAATCTGAGGCTGGCGCGCGAGGTTTCCTTCAGCGGTTCGGCACCTTCGCGCATCAACGCGCGCAGGGCGGTCGGTGCGGTATAGAAAATGTTGACCTTGTGTTTATCGATGACCTGCCAGAATCGTGAGCTGTTCGGGTAGCTCGGCACACCTTCGAACATCAACGTGGTCGCGCCGTTGGCCAGCGGGCCGTAGACGATGTAGCTGTGGCCGGTGACCCAACCGACGTCAGCGGTGCACCAGAACACTTCGCCGTCACGGTAGTCGAGCACGTATTTGAAGGTCATCGCCGCTTGCAGCAGGTAGCCGCCGGTGGTGTGCAGCACGCCTTTGGGTTTGCCGGTGCTGCCCGAGGTGTAGAGGATGAACAGCGGGTCCTCGGCGTCCATCGGTTCTGGCGGGCAATCGTCGCTGACCTCGCGTACCGCCTGGTGATACCAGAGGTCGCGGCCTTCGACCCAATCGACGTTGCCTTGGCTGCGCTCGACCACCACGACAGTGCTGACGTCCGGGCAACTCTGCAGGGCTTTGTCGACGTTCTGTTTCAGTGGCACGAACTTGCCGCCGCGCACGCCTTCATCCGCCGTGATCACCGTGCGGCAATCGGCATCGAGAATGCGGTCACGCAGGGAATCCGGGGAGAAACCTCCAAACACCACCGAATGGATCGCGCCGATTCGTGCACAAGCGAGCATGGCGTAAGCGGCTTCGGGGATCATTGGCATGTAGATGCACACCCGGTCGCCTTTCTTCACGCCACGGCTTTTCAGCACGTTGGCCAGGCGGCAGACATGGTGGTGGAGCTTTTTGTAGGTGATTTGTGCCGATTCGGCCGGGTCGTCGCCTTCCCAGAGCAGGGCGGTCTGCTCGCCGCGCTTTTCCAGGTGGCGGTCGATGCAGTTGTAGCTGACGTTCAGTCTGCCCCCGGCAAACCAGGCAGCTTCACCGGTTTTCAGGTCGTAGCGCTGAACGGTCTGCCACGGCGTGCTCCAGTCGAGGAAACGCGTGGCCTGTTCGGCCCAGAAGGTTGTGGGGTGTTCAATGGATTCGCGGTACAGGCGCCGATAGTCATCCTGACTCAACTGAGCAGCCCGGCGGACGGCATCGGCTTTGGGGAACGTGCTGATATCGAACATGACGGTTCCTTATTCTTGTTGTGCGACAAGAGGGGAGCTGTACGACCCTCGTAGGAGCTGCCGAAGGCTGCGATCTTTTGATCTTGTTTTTTAAGGTCAAGATCAAAAGATCGCAGCCTTCGGCAGCTCCTACAGGGATCGTGTACGCCACCGATTCTGCGATTAGCCCGGTGCCGTGGAACTGTCGATGTTGCAAGCTGTAGGGGCAGGCAAACCGCCCCTTCAGCCTATCACCCGCGGTGACGACCGCGGAAGTAGTTGATCAGGCCCTGAGTGGAAGGATCGTCAGCGGTGGTTTCATCGCTGCCGACCAGGCGGTTGTAGACGCCTTTGCCCAGTTCCTTGCCCAGTTCCACGCCCCATTGGTCGAAGGCGTTGATGCCCCAGACCACGCTTTGTACGAACACTTTATGTTCATACATTGCCACCAGCGCGCCGAGACGACGCGGGCTGATGCGTTCAACCACAATGGTGTTGCTCGGACGGTTGCCCGGGATCACCTTGTGCGGCGCGAGTTTGTGCACTTCTTCTTCGCTCATGCCCTTGTCGCGCAGTTCCTGCTCGGCTTCCGGCAAGGTCTTGCCGAGCATCAGCGCCTGGCTCTGCGACAGGCAGTTGGCGTACAGCCACTGATGGTGGTCGGAAACCGGGTTGAAGCTGACGATCGGCACGATGAAATCGGCCGGGATCAACTGCGAACCTTGATGCAGCAACTGGTGGTAAGCGTGCTGACCGTTGCAGCCGACGCCGCCCCAGATCACCGGACCGGTATCGGTCGACACCGGCGTGCCGTCCTGACGCACGCTCTTGCCGTTGGATTCCATGTCCAGCTGTTGCAAGTGCTTGGTGATGTTGCGCAGGTAATGGTCGTACGGCAGGATCGCGTGGCTTTGCGCACCCCAGAAGTTGCCGTACCACACGCCGAGCAGGGCCAGCAGCACCGGCATGTTCTGTTCGAACGGCGCGGTCTGGAAATGCTGGTCCATGGTGTAAGCCCCGGACAGCAATTCCTTGAAGTTGGACATGCCGATGGCCAAGGCAATCGGCAAACCGATCGCCGACCACAGCGAGTAACGCCCGCCGACCCAGTCCCACATCGGGAAGATGTTTTCTTCGCGGATACCAAACGCCACGGCCGCGGCGTTGTTGCTCGACACGGCGATGAAGTGACGATACAGCTCGGCTTCGGAACCGCCCTGCGCCAGGTACCAGGCACGTGCGGCTTGAGCGTTCTTCAAGGTTTCGAGGGTGTTGAACGACTTCGACGAAACGATGAACAGCGTGGTCTCGGCACGCAGTTTCTGCGTCAGCTCGTGGAATTCGCTGCCATCGATGTTCGCCAGATAATGGCAACGCACGCCTTTCTGCGCGTAGGACAGCAGTGCTTCGGAGACCAGTTCAGGACCGAGGAACGAGCCACCGATACCGATGTTCACCACGTCGGTGATCGGCTTCTCGGTGTAGCCACGCCACAGACCGTCGTGAATGCGGCCGACCAGATCGGTGATCTGGTTCAGCACCTTGTGCACTTCCGGCATCACATTGACACCGTTGACCGACAGCTTGTCGCCTACCGGGCGGCGCAGGGCGGTGTGCAGCGCCGGGCGGCCTTCGGACGTGTTGACGATTTCGCCTTCAAACAGCGCTTTGATGGCGCCTTTGAGGTCGACTTCATTGGCCAGACCGACCAGCAGGTTACGGGTCTGGGCGTTGATCAAATTCTTCGAATAATCGAGAAACAGGCCGCAGCTGCTGAGGGTGAATTGATTAAAGCGCTGCGGATCGGCGTTGAAGGCTTCGCGCATGCTGAAATCCTGCATGGCTTGGCGGTGATCTTTCAACGCTTGCCAGGCGGGCAGAGCGGTAACGTCTTGAGGAGTGAGGTAATACGCCATCGCTGCGGTTTTCCTTTTTACTTGAACGGCCTTTTGAACACTGAACAGACCCGGCACGCCATGTTTGGGCATGGGATCAACTGCGTCGACATGATTTCCGGACACAGGGCGAATACAGTAAACCTCGCGCTGCGTTCTGTCTTGACTTTGTCTGACCAGATCCCTGTACTTTTTTAACATCGAGACCGGGAACTGGCCGACAAACGGAGGGGGCGAGGCGAAATCGGGATCAGGCGAGCTGAACCGGGATGGCGTTGCTGGTGTGGCTCAGCTCGTTGCCGGGCGCCATGTAGAGCATGCGCGGCTTGAAATTGACCAGCTCCGCTTCGCTGTAATGGGCGTAGGCACAAATGATCACGCGGTCGCCGACCTTGGCCTTGTGCGCAGCGGCGCCGTTGACGGAGATCATCCGCGAGCCTTCTTCGCCACGAATCGCGTAGGTGGTGAAACGCTCGCCGTTGTCGACGTTATAAATCTGGATCTGCTCGTATTCACGGATGCCGGACAAGTCCAGCCACTCGCCATCGATGGCGCACGAACCTTCGTAATCGAGCACTGCATGAGTGACTTCGGCGCGGTGCAGTTTGGCCTTGAGCATGATCGCGTGCATGAGGGTTTTCCCGGGTTGGAATCGAACGGCGGGCAGTGTGCCCGAAGGCTTTTAAGGCGGCAATACAGCTGAAACCAGATCTTTAAAACACAAAAAAACCTGTGGGAGCGAGCTTGCTCGCGAAGGCGTCATGTCAGTCGATATTTACGTCAGCTGACAGAGTGCATTCGTGAGCAAGCTCACTCCCACAGGTTATCGGTGAGGCTTAAACCGGGGTATCGAGATTCAGGTGCAGGTTATCGATCAACCGCGTAGTGCCGAGGAACGCCGCCACCAGAATCACCAGATCACGGTCTTCAGCCGTTGCCGGACGCAAAGTCAGGGCGTGGCGGATTTCCAGGTAATCCGGACGCAGGCCCGCCGCTTCCAGCTGCTGTACCTGAGCACTGATCATTGCCGGGAAGTCGCGTTCACCTTGCTTGATCGACTCGGCAATGTTGCTTAGCGAGCGATAGACCACCGGCGCCACCGCACGTTGTTCATCGCTGAGGAAACCATTGCGCGAGGACAGCGCCAGGCCATCGGCGGCGCGCACGGTCGGTTCGCCGATGATCTGGATCGGCATGTTCAGGTCATGCACCAGCGCACGGATCACAGCTAGTTGCTGGTAATCCTTCTGGCCGAAAATCGCCAGATCCGGCTGGACCATGTTGAACAGCTTGCTGACGACGGTTGCGACACCCTCGAAATGCCCCGGACGGCTGGCGCCGCACAGGCCTTCGGACAATTGCGGCACGCTGACCCGAGTCTGCCCGGCCATGCCGTCGGGGTACATTTCCTCGACAGTCGGCGCGAAGAGCAGGGAACAACCGGCTTCGAGCAGTTTTTCCTGGTCCGCCGCCAAGGTGCGCGGGTACTTGTCGAGGTCTTCGCCGGCGCCGAACTGCAGCGGGTTGACGAAAATGCTCGCGACCACGAAGTCCACCCGTTGGGTGGCTTTGGTGATCAGTGCAACGTGACCGCTGTGCAGGTTGCCCATGGTCGGCACGAAGCCGATGCGCTTGCCTTCGCTGCGAGCGCGGGCTACAGCGGCGCGCAGTTCGCGTACGGTTTTAACGGTGTTCATGCAGAGAATCCGTGTTCGATGCCAGGGAACGTGGTGGCTTTGACTTCGCTGACGTAAGCCTTCAGCGCAGACTGGATGCTGTCCTGACCGTGCATGAAGTTCTTCACGAACTTGGGCACCCGGCCAGTGATCGACAGGCCGAGCATGTCATGCAGCACCAAGACCTGACCGTCGGTGGCGTTACCGGCACCGATGCCGATGACCGGAATTTTCACCGCCTGGCTGATTTCGGCAGCCAGTTCGCTCGGTACGCATTCCAGCAGCAGCATCGCCGCGCCGGCCTGCTCCAGCGAAATCGCATCAGCACGCATCTGCCGCGCCTGGTTTTCGTTGCGACCCTGCACTTTATAGCCGCCGAGGATGTTCACCGCTTGTGGGGTCAGACCCATGTGCGCGCACACCGGTACACCGCGCTCGGCAAGCAGACGGATCGACTCGGCCAGCCACAGCTGACCTTCAACCTTGACCATGTGCGCGCCGGCCTGCATCAGCATGGCGCTGTTGGTCATGGTTTGTTCAAGGGTGGCGTTGGCCATGAAGGGCAGATCGGCGAGGATCAGGGCATCGGTGTTGCCGCGCTTGACGCAAGCGGTGTGGTAGGCCATTTCTGCGGTGGTCACCGGCAAAGTACTGTCGTGACCTTGCAGGACCATGCCGAGGGAGTCGCCCACCAGCAGCACTTCGACACCGGCCTCGTTGCAGGCGTGGGCGAAGGTCGCGTCATAGCAGGTCAGCATGGTGATCTTTTCACCTTTCTGCTTGAGGCTCTGGAGCGTGGTCAGGGTAATGGCTGGCATGTAAAAAATCCTCGTTCAGGCGCTCTGGAAACTACTGCGAGTAACGCGCGTGATTCGTCATCTACTCAGGCGCACGCTCTTTTGTCGTGCTTATAAGGCCTGGATTGCGCCCGTATGTGCCGGGTTGGCGGCAGCGGGACGCCTATAGTCGTGATGAGCCAACAGGAAGTCAATTGCGTGTGTTACCGCATTGTTACGAGGGGAGTGTTACCGGCGTTACTGATGCGATTCAGCGCTGCGGCGGGCCTGATTCGCGGGGTTTTTGTCCGACAAAATCCAGCGTATGCAATAGACCAATGTGGGAGCGAGCTTGCTCGCGAAAGCGGTGGATCAGCCAACAAAGTGTTGAATGACACACCGATTTCGCGAGCAAGCTCGCTCCCACAGGGGATTGCAATCAGTCTGTCGGGATGCGTTCCAGGCCGACGAACGGACAGGCTGCCAGCAGATCAGACAGGCTGCGGCCATCGGCCAGACGCAGATCTTGTGGCGCCAGTTCGGCGAGGGGATAGAGCACGAACGCACGTTCCTGAATCTGATAATGCGGGACTTTCAGGCGTGGCTCGTCGATCAGTCGATCACCGAACAGCAAGATGTCGAGGTCCAACGTGCGCGGCCCCCAACGTTCCAGACGTTCGCGGCCCTGATCGTTCTCGATGGCTTGCAACGCATCGAGCAATTCAATCGGTGCAAGTGAGCTGTCGAGCGCGGCGACCGCGTTGGTGTAACGCGGTTGGCCCGGCAACAGAGAGTCGCTTTGATAGAAGGCGGAAACGCCAGCGAGGGTAGTTTGCGGCAATTGCCCCAGCGCCTCGACGGCGCTGCGCAACTGTTCGGCCGGGTCAGCGAGGTTGCTGCCCATGCCGATGTAGATGCGTTCCATGCCTTTACTCGCCTGTCGAAGCGCTCGGTGCGCCGGCGCGTTTGCGCTTGGAACCACTGCTGCGGCGACGTTTGCGCGGAGCACCGCTGGCGTCATCACCTTTACCGCTGAGGTCGCGGATCATGTCGCGACGTTCACTGTCGTTGGCGTCCTGATAGTCAGTCCACCATTCGCCCAGGCCATCCGTTTCCTCGCCAGCGCTTTCACGCAGTAACAGGAAGTCGTAACCGGCACGGAAACGCGGGTTGTCCAGCAACAGGTCGGCACGTTTACCGCTGCGGCGTGGCAGACGCTCCTGCATGTCCCAGATCTCACGGATCGGCATGGTGAAGCGTTTTGGAATCGCGATGCGCTGGCACTGTTCGGCGATCAGTTCGTGGGCGCCTTCCTGCATCGCCGGGATCGGCGGCATGCCACGTTCTTGCAGACGCAACACGCGAGCCGGCAGGGCTGGCCACAACAGCGCGGCAAACAGGAACGCCGGAGTGACCGGTTTGTTCTGCTTGATGCGCAAGTCGGTGTTGGTCAGCGCTTCGCTGATCAGCGTGTGGGTGTATTCCGGGTTGTGTTCCAGCGCATCGGCACTGGCCGGGAACAGCGGAGCGAACAGTTGCAGATCGACCAGCATTTCGAAGGTGATTGCGCCGTGTCCCGAAAGGAACAGCTTGAGCACTTCTTCGAACAGGCGTGCCGACGGGATCTCGCGCAGCATCGGCGCCAGCTCGCGAATCGGCTGCACGGTGTGCTTCTCGATGCCGAAGTTGAGCTTGGCAGCAAAACGCACGGCGCGCAGCATGCGCACCGGATCTTCCTGATAACGCTGCTTCGGGTCGCCGATCAGGCGAATCAGGTGATTGCGGATGTCGTGTACGCCGTTGGCGTAGTCGAGGATGCGCTCGCTGACCGGATCGTAATACAGGGCGTTGATGGTGAAGTCGCGGCGTTGCGCGTCCTCTTCCAGGGTGCCGTAAACGTTATCGCGCAGAATACGCCCGCTCTCGTTACGCGAAGACTGGTTGCTGTCTTCGTCGTCTTCGTTGATCGGGTGATTGGCGCGGAAGGTCGCGACTTCAATGATTTCGCGACCGAAATGGATGTGCACCAGTTTGAAGCGACGGCCGATGATCCGCGCATTGCGGAATTCGGCACGGACTTGCTCGGGCGTGGCGCTGGTGGCGACGTCGAAATCCTTGGGCGTGATGCCCAGCAGCATGTCACGCACGCAACCGCCGACCAGATAAGCCTGGTAACCGGCACCTTGCAGGCGTTCGACGATATTCACCGCATAGCGGCTGAACTGCGTTTTCTGCAGCGAATGTTGGCCGCTGTTGAGCACTTCAGGGGTGCTGCGGATGTGTTGCGTACGACGCACGGGAGTTCGGAATGACTGGAACAACTTCTTCAGCATGGGATGCACTGTTTGAAGGAATGTTCGGCCATACCAAAGAATGACCGCATGATGGGCGCAGATTCTAGCATTTAGTCGGGGGATGGTGTAGGACACGGCAGATTTGAGCTGTAAGCCGCAAGCTGCAAGGGTCGAGCAAGGGAAATTCGAAGGATTTTGCCGGGAGGGAGAAACTACAAGGGGAGCCGAAGCTCCCCAAGAAGTAGTTGCGTGCTCTTTTTATTATTGATTCGGGCTTCTTGTTTTTGTTGAGTGCCCTCGCCACGAAGTGTTTCCTTCGTGGCCCTCCCAATCGGGAGCCAAGAGCAAACGGATTGCTTTGGTCGCTGAATTGCAGTGATCTCTCGATCCAACCAGTACAGGCTCTGTCTTAGGACAGTTTTTGTTGTTCTCGGCCTGGTCGTGGGGCAAGCCCCAAATACAACGCCTCTCCAAAAGAATCAGTTAGCTGCGCCTCTCGCCGTCTTGTTTTTATTGTGCGTGAGTCGATTCGTCTTATTTTTATTGTCTTGTGCATTGCTTGTTGTTGTTCTTGTACCAAACATATAGCAGGGGCCGTGCCAACTTTTGCGAAGCCCAATAAAACAAGGGGTTAGGTCGATATAACCGTTTTGTCAGGGCGAAAAAAAGCCGGGGTTTCGTTACCGATAACCCCGGCTTCTGTTACGTGAATCGACTGAGGTAACAGTTTTTTCACATCTTCAAGCGTTACCCGCACACTCGACAGGTAACGTTCAGCTCTCGCTGGCGACCCCGGTCTTGCGCCGTGGAATGCCCAGACGCTGACGGCGTTCCCACAGGCATTTACGGCTGACGCCCAGTTTGCGCGCCAGTTCAGTCTCGGTCATGTGGTCCTGATGCTCGAGGACGAAGTGCTGGAAGTAGTCTTCCAGTGACAGGTCTTCGGTCGGCTCATGGCTGCTGTTGCTGGCGTTACCGGCCGTTTGTGGCGGCAGACCGATGAACTCGTCGTCTTCCAGATCGCTCAGCTCGATGTCGATGCCCAGCAGGTCGGCCGAGATTTCCGGGCTTTCGCTCAGAATCACCGCACGCTCGACTGCGTTCTCCAGCTCTCGCACGTTACCCGGCCAGGAATAGTGACGAATCGCCTGTTCGGCATCCGCAGCAAATTTCAGGTCGGTACGGTTGATGCGCTCGCTCTGGCGAGCGAGGAAAGCCGTGGCGATCTCATTGACGTCGGCACCGCGCTCGCGCAAGGCAGGCAGTTTCAGCGCGATCACGTGCAGACGGTAATAAAGGTCTTCACGGAACTGGCCGATTTTCGCCAGGCTCTTCAAGTCGCGGTGAGTCGCTGCAATCAGGCGCACATCGACTTTCTGCGACTGCACCGAGCCGACCCGGCGAATTTCGCCTTCCTGCAGCACGCGCAGCAGGCGGGCCTGGGCTTCCAGTGGCAGTTCACCGATTTCGTCGAGGAACAGCGTGCCGCCGTCCGCCGCTTCCACCAGGCCGGCGCGACCGGCACTGGCGCCGGTGAACGCGCCTTTCTCGTGGCCGAACAGTTCGGACTCGATCAGGCTTTCTGGAATGGCCGCGCAGTTCACCGAAATCATCGGTGCCTTGGCACGTTTCGACAGGTTGTGCAGGGCGCGGGCCACCAGTTCTTTACCAGTGCCGGACTCGCCCTGGATCAGGACATTGGAATCGGTCGGCGCGACCTTGCGGATCTTGCTGTACAGATCCTGCATCGGCGGGCAGGAGCCGATGATGCCGATCTCGCCATTACTGTTGTCGACGGCGGATTTGCCGCTGCCATTGGCCGGTTTGCTGGCAACCGCTTCGCCGGCAGCCGGTGCCGATTGGCGATCACGCAGGATCCGCGCGACAGCCTGAAGCATTTCATCGTGGTCGAAAGGCTTGGCGATGTAGTCCACCGCGCCCATCTTCATCGAGTCGACCGCCGAACGCAGGCTGGCGTAACTGGTCATGATCAGCACCGGTGTGCCTTGGCCGAGCTTGATCAGCTCAGTGCCCGGCGCGCCCGGTAAACGCAGATCGCTGACGATCAGGTCGAACGTAGGAATGGTGAAGCGTTCTTGTGCTTCCTGCACTGAACCGGCTTCGCTGACCTGGTACTGATTACGTTCCAGCAGGCGGCGCAAGGCGGAGCGGATAATTGTTTCGTCTTCGACGATCAAAATGTGCGGCATTGATTCGATACTCTCGACGGTCTCAGTTCACAGCGGACGTCGCTTCGACATGACGCGGTAAGGTCACCCGGATACGGGTGCCGCGTTGGCTTTGTACATCAGCCGGGCTGTCGATGGTGATTTGTCCATAATGCTCTTCAACGATGGAATAGACCAGTGCAAGGCCCAGACCGGTGCCTTCGCCAGGATCCTTGGTGGTGAAGAAGGGTTCGAACAATCGGTCCATGATGTTCTTCGGAATACCGCTGCCTTCGTCTTCGACGATCAGATCGACCGTGTGTTCGCCGGCTTCGCTCTTGACCCGTACCGCACTGTGCGGCGGCGAGGCGTCGCGGGCGTTGGAGAGCAGATTGATCAGCACCTGAGCGAGCCGCTGCGGGTCGCCTTCGACCCAGTGATCGGGGTCGCAGAGGTTGTAGAACTGCACTTCGAAATTGCGTCGGTTCAGCGCCAGCAGGCCAATTGCATCTTGAGCGACCTCTGCCAGACAAACGGGTTCATCGCTGTGCTGATGACTGCCGGCGTGGGCGAAACTCATCAGCGACTGAACGATGCGCGAGACGCGTTTGGTCTGTTCGAGGATCTGTCCGCTGATTTCCGTCAGCTCGCCGTCGTCTTCACGCTCTTCGCGCAGATTTTGCGCCAGGCAGGCGATGCCGGTGATCGGGTTGCCGATTTCGTGGGCTACACCGGCGGCGAGACGACCGATGCTGGCCAGCCGCTCGGAGTGCACCAGTTTGTCTTCGAGCATCTGCGTTTCGGTCAGATCTTCGACCAGCAGCACCAGGCCACTGTTACCCGGCGCCAACGGCTCATCAATCGCCGCTTTGTGCAGGTTCAGCCAGCGCGTCTGACCGTCGAGGGCCAGATGCTGTTTGTGCAAATGCTCGTCGGGCAGATCGATGAAGCCTTGCAGCAGGCCTTTCCACGGCTCGCCAATGGTGCTCAAACGCGAACCGACCACGCGTTGCGCGGCAATCCCGGTGAGTTCTTCCATGGCCTTGTTCCACATCAGGATCTCTTGATCCTTGGCCAGCGAGCAGACGCCCATCGGCAGTTCCTGCAAGGTCTGACGGTGGTAACGACGCAGGGCATCGAGTTCGGCGGCCAGACCTGTGAGGCGCGAGTGGTAATCCTCGAGGCGGCTTTCGATGAAGTGGATGTCTTCGGTGACATAGTTTTCGCCGCCGGCCTTGTACGGCAGGAAGGTTTCGACCATGTCCTGCGCCACGCTCGGACCCATCAGACCGGAGAGGTTGGCTTCGATACGGTCGCGCAAACGGCGCAGGGCATACGGACGGCGTTCGTCGAATGGCAGATAGAGGTCACGTAGCGCTTGCTCGACTTCTTTCTGCGCTGCCTTGGCGCCCAGCGGTTTGGCCAGTTGTGTGGCGAACTCCTGTGGCGAAGCGGCGTGCAGTTCGCGGCGTTGCGGACGACGGACGTTATCCACCGCGCAGGCTTCGGCGGCGCTGGCTTCTTCGGGGCTGGCGTTGGTGAACAGCGAGATCAGCGTGAACATCAACACGTTGGCGGCGAGCGAGGCAATGGCCGCCATGTGCCAACTGGTGTCGTCGAGCACATAAATCATGTTCAGCAACGGGATGTAGAAACCCTGCAGATTGCCGACCAACGGCAGCAGCATGGTCACCACCCAGACCAGGATTCCGGCCAGCAAGCCGGCAATGAAGCCACGACGGTTAGCGGTCGGCCAGTACAGCACCGAGAGCACACCCGGCAGGAATTGCAGCGTCGCGACAAAGGCAACAATGCCGAGGTTGGCCAGATCCTGTCCGGCACCGAGCATCAGATAGAAGCAAAACCCGGCCATGATGATCGCGACGATCAGCGCCCGGCGGGTCCATTTCAACCAGCGATAGATGTTGCCTTCAGCCGGTGGTTGATAAAGCGGCAGCACCAAGTGGTTCAGCGCCATGCCCGAAAGGGCCAGCGTGGTGACGATGATCAGGCCGCTGGCCGCCGACAGTCCTCCGACGTAGGCAAGCAATGCCAGCGGTTTGCTGTTGGCTGCAATGCCGATGCCCAGGGTGAAGTATTCCGGGTCGGTGGTGGCGCCGAGCTTGAGGCCGGCCCACAGGATCAACGGAACCGCCAGGCTCATCAACAGCAGAAACAGTGGCAGGCCCCAGCTCGCGCTCACCAATGAACGGGGGTTGAGGTTTTCGGTAAAGGTCATGTGATACATGTGCGGCATCACGATCGCCGAGGCGAAAAACACCAGCAACAGCGTGCGCCACGGGCCTTCCTGCAACGGCGTGTGCAAAGCGGCGAGGGCGGTCTGGTTTTGCAGCAGCCACAGCTCAAGCTGTTGCGGGCCGTCGAACACGCCGTACAGCGCGTACAGGCCGACGCCGCCGAGGGCGACCAGTTTGATCACCGATTCAAAGGCAATCGCGAACACCAGCCCTTCATGTTTTTCGCGGGTGGCGATATGGCGGGAACCAAAGAAGATCGTGAACAGAATGATCAGTGCGCAGAACGCCAGTGCCACGCGGCTCTGAATCGGTTCGCCGGTGAGGATGCCGATGGAATCGGCCACTGCCTGAATCTGCAACGCCAGCAGCGGCAGCACACCGATCAGCATGAAGATCGTGGTCAGTGCGCCGGCCCAGGTGCTGCGAAAGCGGAACGCAAACAAGTCTGCCAGGGATGACAGTTGGTAGGTGCGGGTGATTTTCAGAATCGGATACAGCAACACCGGCGCCAGCAGAAACGCGCCAGACACGCCGAGATAACTGGAAAGAAAGCCGTAGCCATACTGATAGGCCAGACCCACCGTGCCGTAAAACGCCCAGGCACTGGCGTAAACACCCAGCGACAGTGTGTAGGTCAGCGGGTGGCGAATGATCGCCCGCGGGATCATGCCCCGTTCGCTGATCCAGGCAACGCCGAACAGCACCGCCAGGTACGCGGCGCTGACCAGGATCATCTGGGTCAGGCTAAAGCTCATCGGCATCTTTTTGGCTCTGCAGGATGAAGGTTACGACAATCAGGATCAGCCAGAGCAGATAGGGGCGATACCAGGCGCCCGTAGCGTCGATCCACCAATCCATGATGGCGGGGGAAAACAGGTAGATCCCCACGACTAAAAGCAGGACCAAGCGATAGATGTACATCCCGGCCTCTCTTTTTTATGCGCGTGCCCGAAAACGTGCGGCGATGGTAACGGATGGGCGCGCGACTGCAAGTGTCGTCACAGCAGTTGCGCCTCGGGCAGGGTCAGTGTGCGCGGGATCCTGGTGGCATCCCAGTGCGCGGAGCCCCACTTGAGCAACTCTTGCGGCGAGGCGTAGGCCAGTTCGGCGCCAGGCTTTTGCCCCAGCGCGCGCAGGGCTCGCAGCAGCAACGGCGTGGCCTGATCGGCCTCCAGCGGTGGCGAACGGTAGGACTTGCCGAGCTTGTTGCCGTCCGGTTGGGTAATCAGCGGCAGGTGCAGGTAGCGCGGTTGACGCAAGCCCAGCAATTCTTGCAGATACAGTTGACGCGGCGTCGAGTCGAGCAGGTCGGCACCACGGACGATGTCGGTGATGCCTTGCCAGGCATCGTCGAGCACCACGGCCAGTTGATAGGCGTAGAGACCGTCGCGGCGGCGGATCACGAAATCACCGACGTCGCGGCCCAGATGCTGACGGTATTCGCCCTGTATGCGGTCGATGAAGTGGTATTCCAGTTCGGGCACGCGTAGACGGATCGCCGCGTCCTGCTGATCGTGGCCGACATTGCGGCACAGGCCCGGATAAATCCCGTCGTACGGTTCGAGCTGTTTGCGCGAGCAGGTGCAGGCATAGGCCAGACCGTGATTGAACAGGCTGTTGAGCACTTCGGCGTAAGCATCGTGCCGTTCGCTCTGGCGCACCATGTCGCCGTCCCATTCAAAGCCGTAACTTTCCAGCGCCTTGAGGATCGCCACCTGAGCACCGGGTTCTTCGCGGGGCGGATCGAGGTCTTCCATGCGCACCAGCCAGCGGCCGCCGACCGAACGGGCGTCGAGGTAGGAGGCGAGGGCGGCGAACAGCGAACCGAAGTGCAAGTGGCCACTGGGGGTTGGGGCGAAGCGGCCGATGTAGGCGGGGGATGTTTTGGCAGTCATGAATGCGATAGTACTTTTTCAGCGCGTGTACACAACACCTGTGGGAGCGAGCTTGCTCGCGAAAGCGGTGTGTCATTCAGCATTAAATTGTCTGATCCGGCGCCTTCGCGAGCAAGCTCGCTCCCACAAAGGCAAAAGGCAAAAGGCAGAAACAAAAACGGAGCGTTCGCACGCTCCGTTTTTCGTTCAGGTCGAGATTACTTGCCGACCTGCTTTTCCTTGATTTCCGCCAGTGTCTTGCAGTCGACGCACATGTCGGCTGTAGGGCGTGCTTCGAGGCGTTTTACGCCAATTTCGACGCCGCACGAATCACACCAACCGTACTCTTCGTCTTCGATCAGTTGCAGTGTCTTGTCGATTTTCTTGATCAGCTTACGTTCGCGGTCGCGGGCGCGCAGCTCGAGGGCGAATTCTTCTTCCTGGCTGGCACGGTCGGCCGGGTCCGGGAAATTGGCAGCTTCGTCCTTCATGTGGTCAACGGTGCGGTCGACTTCCTGCATCAACTCCTGTTTCCACTTGTTCAGAACCTTGGTGAAGTGCGCGCGCATTGGGGCGCCCATGTACTCCTCACCTTTTGCCGGAACATAAGGTTCGAAACCGCTGATCGTCTGATTCTGCTGTTGCTTTGCTTGGGTGGGCATGAAATGGACCGCCTCTACTCTTGTAATCCATTGCGCAGGATTGCTCCATCACCGACACCTGCCGGCCCTGCGGCTGCAAGCGGGCGAACTTACCAGATCAAATCGGCCTGCGCTACTCCCGGATGTCGAGGCCCCGGCGGGTGGCGCTTGCAAATGTTTGGCAAGCTGTGTCTGGTGGTGTTGAAGACCTGTTCAATCACTGATTTTAGTCAATCCTGGAGCGTACGCTCATATCGTTACAGTCCAGCGTTCTTGAGGCTGTGACCGCTACGGGTTCTCGCTCGTTCCGGCAGATGGGTAGAATCGTCTCTTTTTCCCTGCCGAAGGAAAACCAATGGCTCAGCCCTACAGTGCGCGCAGTCGTGCGATCGAACCGTTCCATGTCATGGCGCTGCTGGCGCGGGCCAATGAATTGCAGGCTGAAGGTCACGACGTGATCCATCTGGAAATCGGCGAGCCGGACTTCACCACTGCCGAGCCGATCATCCGCGCGGGGCAGGCAGCGCTGACGGCGGGCAAGACCCGTTATACCGCCGCACGGGGCATTCCCGAGCTGCGCGAGGCGATTGCCGGGTTTTATCAATCGCGTTATGGCTTGAACATCGATCCACGGCGGATTCTGATCACCCCGGGCGGTTCCGGTGCGCTGTTGCTGGCCAGCGCTTTGCTGGTCGATCCGGGTAAACACTGGTTGCTGGCGGATCCCGGTTATCCGTGTAACCGGCACTTCCTGCGTTTGGTCGAAGGCGCAGCGCAGCTGGTGCCAGTTGGCCCGGACGTGCGCTATCAACTGACCCCGGATCTGGTCGAGCGTCATTGGGATCACGACAGTGTTGGCGCTTTGGTTGCGTCTCCAGCCAATCCGACCGGCACCATCCTGACCCGCGACGAACTGGCCGGGTTATCCACAGCCATCAAGGCCAGGCACGGGCATCTGGTGGTGGACGAGATCTACCACGGCCTGACTTATGGCACCGATGCCGCCAGCGTGCTGGAAGTCGATGACAGTGCTTTTGTGTTGAACAGTTTCTCCAAGTATTTCGGTATGACCGGGTGGCGGCTTGGCTGGCTGGTGGCGCCGGATGCGGCCGTCAGCGAGTTGGAGAAACTGGCGCAGAACCTCTACATCAGCGCACCAAGCATGGCCCAATACGCGGCATTGGCCTGCTTCGAACCGGACACTATCGCGATTCTGGAAGAGCGCCGTGCGGAATTCGGCCGTCGTCGCGACTTCCTCCTGCCGGCCCTGCGCGAGTTGGGTTTCAACATCGCCGTCGAGCCTGAAGGCGCATTCTATCTTTACGCCGATATCAGCCAGTTCGGCGGCGATGCCTTCGCGTTCTGCCGACATTTCCTTGAAACCGAGCACGTAGCCTTCACGCCGGGGCTGGATTTTGGTCGCTATCAGGCCAGCCATCATGTGCGTTTTGCCTACACGCAAAACCTCCCTCGCTTACAGCAAGCGGTGGAGCGAATCGCGCGTGGCTTGAAGAGCTGGCAAGGCTGATGCGCTTTTATCCAGAACTTGAGGAAGCGCGCCTGATCCGTCGTTACAAGCGATTTCTCGCCGATATCGAAACCGTTGGCGGCGAGTTGCTGACCATTCACTGCCCGAACACGGGTTCGATGCTCAATTGTCAGGTTGAGGGTGGACAGGTCTGGTTCAGTCGCTCGAATGATCCGAAACGAAAATTGCCTGGCACCTGGGAAATCGGCGAGACGCCGCAGGGTCGCTTGTTCTGCGTGAACACTGCGCGGGCCAACGGTTTGGTTGAAGAGGCATTGCAGGCTGGCGTTATCACCGAGTTGAACGGCTTTAGCGCGTTGAAACGTGAAGTCGCCTATGGGCAGGAAAAGAGCCGTATCGATTTCCGCCTCGAATACCCCAGTGGCCCGGCGTATGTAGAGGTGAAAAGCGTCACCCTCGGTTTTGACGGCAGCGCAGTGGCGGCGTTTCCCGATGCCGTGACCCAGCGCGGTGCCAAGCATTTGCGTGAGCTGGCACATTTGGCGCGGGACGGAATTCGGGCGGTGCAGTTGTATTGCGTCAATCTGACCGGGATTGAAGCCGTGCGGCCGGCGAAGGAAATCGATTCGGCTTACGCCGACGCGCTTCTCGAAGCAGTGGCCTGCGGCGTTGAGGTGCTGGCGTATGGCGTGCGACTGGACCATGAAGAAATGGTCATCGACCGGCGTCTCGACGTATTGCTCAACGGTTAAACATCGATCCACAGACCTTGGGCGTCTTCGCGGCAAGGGATGGCGGTGAGTGATTGGCCAGCGCAGGGGCCGGCGACGCATTCACCGTCCTCGATCAGAAACAGTGCGCCGTGGGTGGCGCACTGGATCAGGCTGTTGCTCGGGTCGAGAAACC
The DNA here is from genome assembly GCF_013433315.1 of Pseudomonas crudilactis. Classification (GTDB taxonomy): domain Bacteria; phylum Pseudomonadota; class Gammaproteobacteria; order Pseudomonadales; family Pseudomonadaceae; genus Aquipseudomonas; species Aquipseudomonas crudilactis. The sequence continues at coordinate 247,928 of NZ_WXVV01000005.1, forward strand.
GGTCGGGTTGCCATTCCAGCCCCACGCCCCGGTGCGGGCAGCGATTGAGGTAGACGTAGGCCTGGCCGCTGCGGCGCACGGCGAACAGCTTGTTGCCGTCGATCTCGAACCCACGGCTATTCGCTTCGCCCAGATCGGCGCCAGCGCAGAGAAACTTCATGGCTATCCTCTAGTGTCTGCTCGTGTCCGGATATGTCCGAGCTTGACGTTTAAATGCAAACAATTATCAAATGGCGGCCTTCGCCCGCAGGCGTCTGGCAGATGTCGAGGATACTTGGCCTGTCATCCAGATGCCCGGGAAAAACCTTATTCAAGGAAGCTGTGTATGCGCCTGAGTACCCGCGTTGCCGCGCTGTGTGTCGGACTTTTGGTCAGCCACCAGGCTGCAGCGGCTGATTTGCCGCAACGTTGGGTCAGTGCCGGCGGTGCGCTGTCGGAGTGGGTCAGTGCGTTGGGCGGCGAATCAAAACTGGTTGGTGTCGATACCACCAGTCAGCATCCGGAATCGTTGAAGGCGCTGCCGAGCATTGGCTATCAGCGCAGCCTCTCGGCCGAAGGCATTCTCAGCCTGCGTCCGGACATTTTGATCGGCACAGAAGAAATGGGGCCGCCACCGGTTCTGTCTCAGGTCAAGGCAGCCAAGGTACAGGTGGAATTATTTTCGGCGCAGCCGGATCTGCCGACGCTGGAGAAAAACGTCACCCACTTGGGCCAGTTACTTGGCGCCGAGCCGAAGGCTGCGCAGTTGCTGCAAACTTATCAACAGCAGCTCGATGCGCAGAAGGTGCGAGTCACCGACGCACAAGCCAAACAGAAAGCACCGGGTGTGCTTTTGCTGCTCGGCCACGCGGGCGGCAAGCCTTTGATCGCTGGCAAAGACACTGCCGCCGACTGGCTGTTGCAACAGGCCGGCGGGCACAATTTGGCGACGCACACCGGTTACAAACCGTTCTCCGTGGAATCTCTCGCCAGCCTCGATCCTGAAGTGCTGGTATTCGCCGACCGTGCGTTGACCGGTGACGCGGCGAAAGCCGCGCTGTTCAAGGAAAATCCGATTCTCGATTCAAGTCGCGCGGCCAAGGCCGGGCGTGTACTGGAGCTTGATCCGACCTTGTTGGTCGGTGGCCTCGGGCCGCGTCTGCCGGCAGCGCTGAAAACCCTGTCTGACGGTTTCTACCCGGCCAAGGGCGGCCAATGACCACACTGGTAAAACCCCGTGGCTTGTTCATTGGCCTGACGCTCCTGTGTGTATTGGCGATCTGGCTGTCGTTGGCGTTGGGGCCGGTCAGCCTGCCGCTGTTCGACACCTTGCGTGCAGCATTGCGCATGCTTGGCGTGCCGCTGGCGCCGGACGGTCTGGAGCAGGCTGAACTGATCCTCGGGCAGATTCGTTTGCCGCGTACTTTGCTCGGGCTGGCGGTGGGCGGCGTGCTGGCGTTATCCGGCGTGGCAATGCAGGGTCTGTTCCGCAATCCACTGGCGGATCCGGGGCTGGTGGGTGTTTCCAGCGGCGCGGCATTGGGCGCAGCGATCGCGATTGTCGGCGGTTCTTTTTTTGGCGGCCTGCCGGAGTGGTTCGGGCCGTATCTGTTGTCGGTCTGTGCGTTTCTCGGCGGGCTCGGCGTGACGGCGCTGGTCTATCGACTCGGCCGCCGTAATGGCCAGACCAATGTCGCGACCATGCTGTTGGCAGGCATCGCGCTGACGGCGCTGGCCAGTTCGGCGGTGGGGCTGTTCACGTATTTGGCGGACGACGCAACGCTGCGTACTCTGACCTTCTGGAACCTCGGCAGCCTCAATGGCGCCAGTTACTCGCGGCTCTGGCCGTTGCTGATCATCAGCGCGGGTGTCGCGCTATGGTTACCGCGTCGGGCCAAAGCGCTGAATGCCTTGCTGCTCGGAGAATCCGAGGCCGGGCATTTGGGGATCAATGTCGAGCGGCTCAAGCGTGAATTGGTGTTCTGCACGGCATTGGGTGTTGGCGCAGCAGTGGCGGCAGCCGGGATGATCGGTTTTGTCGGGCTGGTGGTGCCGCATCTGGTGCGTTTGCTGGCGGGGCCGGATCACAAAGTGCTGCTGCCAGCGTCGGTACTGGCGGGGGCGAGCCTGTTGCTGCTGGCTGATCTGGTCGCGCGGTTGGCGCTGGCTCCGGCGGAGTTGCCGATCGGTATCGTCACCGCGTTTATCGGCGCGCCGTTCTTCCTTTATCTGCTGTTGCGAGGGCGTGCCTGATGTTGCGTGCGCACAATTTGCACATCCAGCGCGGCCGCAAAACGGTGCTGAACGGCGTAAACCTGCAACTTGAGCCGGGCGAAGTGCTCGGTGTGCTTGGGCCGAACGGCGCCGGCAAAAGCACATTGCTTGGCGCACTGTGCGGTGAGCTGACCGCGAGTGAAGGCGAGGTTTCCCTGGAGGGTGATGCGTTGGGGCGTTGGACAGGCACGCAGCGTGCCCAGCGTCTGGCAGTACTGCCGCAGGTGTCGACTCTGGACTTCGCTTTTCGCGTTGAAGAAGTGGTCGGCATGGGCCGCTTGCCTTATCAAACCGGCCAGGTGCGTGATGACGAAATTATCGCAGCGGCTCTGACGGCAGCCGATGCCGGGCATCTGAGCGGGCGCAGCTATCTGGCACTGTCTGGCGGCGAACGTCAGCGCGTTCATCTGGCACGAGTGCTGGCACAACTCTGGCCGGGACAGGTCGGGCAGACGTTGCTGCTGGATGAGCCAACGTCGATGCTTGATCCACTGCATCAACACACGACATTGCAAGCGGTGCGCGAGTTTGCTGATCGCGGCGCAGCGGTCTTGGTCATCCTGCATGATCTGAATCTGGCGGCGCGTTATTGTGATCGCATTCTGCTGCTTGAAGGCGGGCGTCCGGTGGCTCTGGATACGCCGGAGCAGGTGCTGCGGCCGGACTCGCTGAAAGCCGTGTTCGGTCTCGAAGTCTTGGTGCAGCCGCATCCGGAGCGTGGGCATCCGCTGATCATTGCCCGCTGATCGAATCATCGAGGTGATTGCATGCGTGGCTTGTGGCTGTTGGCGGTGGTGTGGCTTGCGGGGTGTCAGCATGGGGTTGCGCCACCGCCGATCAATGGCGAGATTCGCGATCTGCGCAGCGGTGAGGTGCTGACGGCGCAGCAACTGTTAGTGCGTCTTGCTGCGCCGGAGCGGTTGATCATTGGCGAGCAGCATGACAATGCCGATCATCATGTCGCGCAGTTATGGCTGTTGCGCGCACTCGGCGAACAACGCCCGCAAGGCAGTCTGTTGCTGGAAATGTTGACGCCGGACCAGCAGCCAAAAGTTGATGCCGTTCGCCAGGCGGCATCGCCGCCGTCCGGTCTTCCTGAAACGCTGGCCTGGCAGGATGGCTGGGACTGGAATCTTTATGGTCCGATCATTCGTTTCGCCCTCACGCAAACTTATCCGCTGCTGGCGGCCAATCTTGAAAACAGCGAAATCCGCGCCTTTTACCGCAATCCTCCGGTTCTGAAGGGTGCGCAGAGTAACGCGCCGTCGGTGAAAGAAACGCTGCTGGAACAGATCGCTGAATCTCACTGCGGTTTACTGCCCGAATCACAGATGCCGGCGATGCTCGCCGTTCAGCAACAGCGTGATCGGCGGATGGCCGAACGCTTGCTGGCTGCACCGAAACCGGCTCTGTTGTTGGCCGGCGCGTGGCATGCGCGCAAGGACGTCGGCGTGCCGCAGCATGTTGTGGATTTGGGCGCCATTGAGTCTCCGACAGTGCTGATGCTGGCAGAGCAGGGCGGCGAAGTGACCGCCGCGATGGCCGATTACGTTTGGTATACGCCTGCAACACCAAAACAGGATTACTGCGAGCAGATGCGCAAACAGTTCGGCAAATGACTTTTCCGCAGGCAAAAAAAGACCCGGTAAAAACCGGGTCAAATAACCGTGATTAGCCTGATGAGGAGATAATCTGAGAGTCCGAACCAAGGGCTTTTCAGAATATCGACTGATCTCGCGACCAGTTGTGATAATCATAGCGATTCTCATTAGCGCGTCAACAACTGTTTTCTCATTTCTTTGATTTAGTCTTGGAAATGGCCGTAATGGCCCGGAAACAAAGGACGTGGCGTCAGCTTTTGGTTGCGCTCAATTGGGTGACTTGCTTGTTCAGTTGGCCGATTCGTCGCGCCATGCTCTCGATCAGGCTGTGTGCGATCTTCGGATTGGTGCGGGTCATGCTCAAGAATTGCTCACCGGGAATCAGCATCACAGTGCTTGGCTCCCGGGCAATGACCGTGGCATTGCGCGGCTCGCCGGTAAACACGGCCATGGCCCCGAAAATCTCGTCCTTGGCCACGTCTCCAACCTTGTGCCCATCCACAAAAGCTTCAGCATGGCCGTCGATGATCACGAACACGTGATCAGCCGCGTCACCCTGATTGATCAGGATTTCACCCGCCTCGACCCGTTTGAAGCCATTGGTGCTGCGAAACTCGCGCGGTTTCAGTTCCGCGACAGCATGGGCGAGGATCGCCGCTTGCCCCAGCAGGTACTCGAGAAACTGCTCTGCCCGACGAGAGTCAGCAAACAAATGCCGCAAGACCTCCGGACGTCGATAGGGTGTCAGGCGCAACGTACCCTCACTGCATAAGCGGCAATCCGCCCAGTCGTCACCCTGCTGAAGGCCGATCACATCGCCCTCCTGCCAATAAAACAGTGGGCGGCTTCCGATGTAGCCGTTGATCACACCGTCATTCAGCAGAAACAACTGATCAGCGGGTAGTTGCATCAGTAAATCATCCGTTGCCTGCAACTCCAGGGGCGGGCCGCAAGGCGTCAGATCCAGCAGCCACAGCGCGGGCAAACTCTGCAAACGGTTGATCATGGCATCGGCGTACGCCGATTGTTCCCCCAATAAATACATGACGGTCAATGCCCGTTCAGTTTTTGTGGCGCGAGGAAATGGCTTCGAGTTGCTTGTTCAGAGCGTCCTTGCGCTCAGCGGGAATGTCGTTCCAATGCACGTCCATCAACGCGCCCTCGATTGCATACAGCAACACCTTCGATGCACGAAACCCGCGGGTACGCACGGCCCGGTAGGCGTCCACCGCGCCCAGGCGACGCAAGTCCGAGGCGCTGTGGATGCCCACGGCATGCAGCCATTGCGCCGACGTCTTGCCAAGATTCTTCAAGTGTTGCAGTTCATCATTCATCAAGCCTCCTTGCGACGGCCGAATGGTGCGTTGGCGAGCTTCTCAGGAGTGTAGCCATCAGTAGGAAAAGCGTGGTTGTTTGGTCGGATTCAACGCAAACGCTTCTAAGAAAGGGCGCTTGAACGGCCTGCGAACGCAGAAAGGCGGGATAAACACAAAAATAAATGTGGGAGCGAGCCTGCTCGCGAAAGCGTTCTGACTTTCACGATCAGGGTGACTGACACTCCGTCTTCGCGAGCAGGCTCGCTCCCACCCAGCGGGCGTTGTGTCAGAGAATAATGAGGCGATCAGCGAGTGCGATAACGCAACCGCGTACCGAAATTCATCGACATCAGAATCTCATCAGCACTCAACTCCGGCGGGAAATACGCCCCGGAAATCTGCGCGTGGGCCAGGCTTGCACCTTCCAGCGATGCATTGCGAAAATCGATGCCACGCAAATCGGCGGACCGGAAGTACGCGTCCCGGAAATCCACGCCATCGGCATTCAGTTCACGCAAATCCAGACCGCGAAAATCGCCACCGACCATGTCGATCGGGCCATCTTGCGGGCGCTCTTTGTTGAAGCCTGTGATGTCGTCTTTGTGCAGCAAGGCATATAGCGGGGTGTCGAGAAGTTTCGGCTGGCTCATGTCATATCACCGTTGGTTTTATGACGCCAGTATAGTGCCACTATTTGACGGCCGTGAAGCAAGCGAGGGCTTCACGGCCGAAATAGTTTCTTACAGGCCTGGCAGGCGCTGACGGATCTGCGCAACCACGGTGTCCAGGGTGCCGGATTCATTGGTCTGCACGCGTTTGCTGCGCAAAATTTCTTCCGGTGTCAGCGCTTCGCGGTTGGCCTGCTGCGCTTCGATCACGGCCAGTGTGGCGTCGGACGGATCCTGTTTGTCCGCCTGACGAATCGCCAGCCAGCTCTCGATCACCGCTTGTGGCGCGTTGCAGTCGAGGATCAGGAATGGCGTGCCGGTGGCTTCGGCGATCTTCGCCGCGTTGTCGCGCTGTTCGCGTTTGAGGTAAGTCGCGTCAATGACCACCGGGAACCCGGCGTGCAGGATCACTTCAGCGATTTCATGCAGGCGCGCATAGGTCGCGGTGCTGGCGTCGGCACTGTAAATACCGGCCTGCACGTCGTTGGCGACGGTTTGCTCACCGAACAGGCGCTTGCGCTCAACGTCCGAGCGCAGACGAATGGCGCCCAGTGCTTCGACCAGACGCATGGCCACGTGGCTCTTGCCGACCGCGGAAACGCCGTGGGTGATCGCCATGAAGCGCGAAGGAATGGTGCTGTAGCTTTCCGCCAGGTTGGCGTAGTTGCGGTACTGGCGCAGGGTGGTGGCGCGCTGCACCGGCGTTGCGTCTGCCGGCATGCTGAAGAGCGCAACCTTGGCGCGAACCAGTGCACGGTAGGCTTTATAGAAGTTCAGCACTTCCAGGCCTTGATAATCGCCGGTCAGTTCCAGGTACTGGCTGATGAAGCGGCGCGCCAGGGATTTCAGGCCACGGTCTTCCAGGTCCATCGCGAGGAAACCGGTGTCAGCCCAGACGTCAGTGAAGCGGAAGGGTTCGTTGAACTCGATGCAGTCGAAGATCACCACTTTGCCGTCAATGACCGTGGCGTTGCCCAGGTGAATATCGCCGTGGCATTCACGGGTGAAACCGTCGGCCTTGCGCTTTGCGAACAGCGGCTTGAGACGCTCGAAGCTGCTTTCGGCCCAGGCCTTCAGCGCGTCGAGTTGCAGCAGATCGTTTTTGTCGCTGAGGAACGGCAGGATCTGCTCGAAGTTTTGCGAGACCGGCGCCATCACACTGTCCGGGGTGCCGGCATCGTGTTCGGCCGGGACTTTTGGCGCGGTGAGATGGAAGCGGGCGATCTGCTCGGCCATCTCATCGATGTGCTGGGTAGTCAGCTCGCCATTGGCTTGCAAGGTGCTGAGCAAACCGCTCTGCGGGAACTGGCGCATTTTCAGCACGTATTCGATCGCTACGCCGTCGCCACCCAGTTGCGGTGCTTCAACGCTGCCGGTCACTGGCAACACTTCCAGATACAAATCGTCAGTCAGACGCTGGTTCAGACGCAGCTCTTCAGCGCAGAAATGCGCGCGCGACTCGAGGCCGGTGAAGTCGAGGAAGCCGAAATTCACCGGCTTCTTCACTTTATAAGCGAACGGACCGGTGAGGATCACCCACGAGATATGCGTTTCGATGACCTGAAACCCTTCGACAGGGTGCGGGTAGAGGGCCGGGTTTTGCAGGGCAGCGATCAGTGACTGGCTCACGGGCGATCCTTCAGAGACTGGGGGAAATTCGAGGTCGCCATTATGGCCGCTCGCCAGCCTGACGCAAACCTCGGAGCGCTCCTGTTGAGGATGAATAAAGTGCGTATAATCCGCCGCCATGACTCGAACTCGATCCCCCCGTACCAAGAAAAAACCACCCTCCAAGGGCCTTAGCCCGTGGTTGAGCTGGGCCATTAAACTCAGTCTGGTCGGCCTTGTGGTGCTGGCCGGCTTCGCCGTTTACCTCGATGCCGTGGTGCAGGAGAAGTTCTCCGGCAAGCGCTGGACCATCCCGGCGAAGGTCTACGCACGGCCGCTTGAGCTGTTCGTCGGACAAAAACTCAGCAAGGACGATTTCCTTACCGAACTCGATGCCCTCGGTTATCGCCGCGAAGCCGTGAGCAATGGCCCCGGCGCCGCAGCCGTCAGCGGCAATACTGTCGATCTGAATACCCGCGGCTTCCAGTTCTATGAAGGCCTGGAGAAACCGCAGCCAGTGCGCGTGCGCTTCTCTGGCGATTATGTGGCTGAGCTGTCGGCGACCAACGGTTCGAAACTGTCTGTGGTGCGTCTTGAACCGCTGATGATCGGCGGCATTTATCCGAAAAATCTCGAAGACCGCATTCTGATCAAACTCGATCAGGTGCCGCCGTATCTGCTCGAAACTCTGGTCGCTGTCGAAGACCGTGATTTTTACAGCCACTGGGGCGTGTCGCCGAAGTCGATTGCCCGCGCAGTCTGGGTTAACACCTCTGGCGGCAAGATGACCCAGGGCGGCAGTACGCTGACCCAGCAGTTGGTGAAAAACTTCTACCTGACCAGCGAACGCAGCCTGACTCGCAAGCTCACCGAAGCAATGATGGCGATGCTGCTGGAGCTGCATTACGACAAAAAGGAAATTCTTGAGGCTTACCTCAACGAAGTCTTCGTCGGCCAGGACGGTCAGCGTGCGGTGCACGGTTTTGGTCTGGCCAGCCAATTCTTCTTCGGCCAGCCATTGTCCGAGCTGAAACTGCATCAGGTGGCGTTGCTGGTCGGCATGGTCAAAGGCCCGTCCTACTACAACCCGCGTCGTAATCCCGAGCGTGCGCTGGAACGGCGTAACCTGGTGCTCGACGTGCTTGAGCAGCAAGGCGTGGCGACTGCCGAACAGGTCGAAGCGGCGAAGAAAATGCCGCTGGGCGTGACCACGCGCGGCAAGCTCGCCGACAGCTCGTTCCCGGGCTTTATCGATCTGGTCAAACGTCAGTTGCGTGAAGACTATCGCGACGAAGACTTGACCGAAGAAGGTCTGCGCATTTTCACCAGCTTCGACCCGATCCTGCAGATGAAAGCCGAGGCGTCGGTCAACGACACCTTTAAACGTCTGTCCGGGCGCAAAGGCTCCGATGATGTGGAAGCGGCGATGGTCGTGACCAATCCGGAAACCGGCGAAGTCCAGGCGATGATCGGCAGCCGTCAGGCCAGTTATGCCGGGTTCAACCGCGCACTGGATGCGGTGCGGCCGATCGGTTCGTTGATCAAGCCGGCGGTGTATCTGACCGCGCTGGAGAAACCGAGCCAGTACACCCTGACCAGTTGGCTGTCCGACGATCCGTTGTCGGTCAAAGGCGCGAACGGTCAGGTGTGGAAGCCGCAGAACTATGATCGCCGCTCCCACGGCACCGTGTTCCTCTATCAGGGCCTGGCGCATTCCTACAACCTGTCGACCTCGCGTCTGGGTCTGGAAGTCGGCGTGCCGAATGTGCTGAAAACACTCGGTCGTCTGGGCGTAACGCGTGAGTTCCCGGCGTTCCCGTCGATGTTGCTGGGTGCTGGCGGCATGACCCCGATCGAAGTCGCGACCATGTATCAGACCCTCGCCAACGGCGGTTTCAACACGCCGATGCGCGGTATTCGCAGCGTGCTGACCGCCGAGGGCGAGCCGCTCAAGCGTTATCCGTTCCAGATCGAGCAGCGTTTCGATCCGGCGTCCATTTATCTGATCCAGAACGCCATGCAGCGCGTGATGCGTGAAGGTACCGGCAGCTCGGTTTATAACGTGCTGCCCAAGACTCTGACGCTGGCGGGCAAGACCGGTACGAGTAACGATTCCCGGGACAGCTGGTTCGCCGGTTTCAGTCAGGATCTGCTGGCGGTGGTGTGGCTGGGACGCGACGATAACGGCAAGACACCGTTTACCGGTGCCACTGGTGCGTTGCAGGTGTGGACCAGTTTCATGCGCAAGGCCGATCCGCTGCCGCTGGACATGCCGCAGCCGGACAACGTCGTGCAGGCGTGGGTCGATTCGCGTACCGGACAGGGCTCCGATGCCAACTGCCCAGGGGCAGTGCAGATGCCGTATATTCGCGGCAGCGAACCGCCACCCGGCGCCGCGTGTGCGGGCGAAACGCCCGCTTCCGGCGAGTCGGTGATGGATTGGGTCAAGGGCTGGATGAATTAAGCAAAGAGGGTTTCAAGTGAACAAGTGGTTGATTCCAGCGGTTACCGCCGTGGCTTTGCTCAGCGGCTGCTCTACCGTACAGCGTGGTTCGATTCCGGTGGTTGACTCCGGTACTGCGGTGTCCAACAGCGAACGTATTTCGGCCAATGGCGGTTTCCGCCAAACGACGGTCAAGCGTCCTGCGCAGGGCCAGACTCAGGCGATTCCGCAAGGTGATACCGGCGTGGTGGTGATGGTGCCGGGTGGCGGCGCAACAACCTCTGCACCGATCAGCTCTTCGCCGATCGTGCCGGGTCCTGCGTCCGGAGGTATCACGCCAGGCCCTTACAACCCTTCAGCGGTTGAGTCGGCGCCGATCAACACTGGCAGTTACAGCATGCCGTCGACCCCGAGCGGCATTCCTTCGGCGAGCAGTGGCGGCGGTCTGTCGGCCGACGAGCAACTGGACGGCCCGGTACTCGCTTTGCTGACCACCGCGCAACAGCAACAGGCCGGCGGCGACCTCAACGGTGCGTCGTCCAGCTTGGAGCGCGCCCAGCGTGTCGCACCGCGTGAGCCGCAAGTGCTTTATCGTCTGGCGCAGGTACGCATGGCTCAAGGCGATGCACCGCAGGCCGAGCAGTTCGCCCGTCGTGCGCTGACCATGGCCAATGGTCGTCCGGACCTGCAAGCCAGTCTGTGGGAAATCATCGCTCAGTCTCGTGAGAAACAAGGTGATTCGGCCGGCGCCGCTCAGGCCCGTCAGAAGGCCAAGGTTTCGCTGTGATGGATGCCCGTTTCCCGAAAATCGCCGATCAGTTGCTGCTGATCGAGCGTGAGCTGCGTACTCAAGGCTGGTGGGATGAGGTGCAGCCGTCGGCCGAAGCCCTGAGCAGTGTCGAGCCGTTCTCGGTCGATACACTGGACTTCGAACAGTGGCTGCAATGGATCTTCCTGCCACGGATGAAGATGATCCTCGAACAGGATCTGCCGTTGCCGAACGCCTCGGGCATTCAGGAAATGGCTGAAATGGTCTTCGCCCAGCGCAACCTGCAGGGCAAGGATCGTCAGCTTCAGGTGCTGCTCAAAGAGTTTGACCTGCTGATCACTGCCTCGCGTTGAATTGGAAACTGCCAGTCGCTACTGGCAGTTTTCACTTATCTGTTTCTGCGCCTCGACAATGCGCTCCTGCCGCTGAGCATCATCCAGCCTTCGCAACTGTCCCTCGACCTCTTCCCTCAATCGCGGATTGTTCTGCAACTGCGCAAGGTTCGTCCGTGCCTGCTCACAAAACTGTTTGAGCTGCGCCTGCTGATCCGCAATCTGCTTCTTCACCTTGTCATCAATAGCCTTCTGATCACCGAGCACGCCACTGCCGGGCATTGCCGCCGGTTTCTGCGGCGGCGAGGAGGGCGTCTGCAAAGTCGTCGACGGCTGACCCGGTGGCGGCTGCGCATCGAAATGGGTCACCCCTTGGGCATCGACCCATTTGTAGATTTGAGCGGCCATGCACCATGGGCTGAGGCCGATCAGCAGTGTTAGGAGGAGCGTTCGCATGCTGATTCCTTGGCAAAATTGCGCAATTGACACTAACAGAGTAGCGGTTTTCAGGTTTTTTCTTGCGTTCTCATGTGCTTACCCACAATTAACCTCACAGACGACTTGACTTGGAGAGGGCGAAACAGAAGAATCCAAAGTCCGCTGTAGAGGGACTGCCAGAAGCAGACCCACTCGGTAGATCATGAGGCGCACATCCGCGCCGACCTGTTACACCCGCAACGCGTTACCTCGCGCTGGGTGGGAAAGACCCGCAACACTTGGGACGATCCCAATACTTGCTCAGTCAGTGCTGACGTAGTCGGCGACCACCGTCGCTCATGCTCTGCCGAGAAGTAAACCTATTAAGACCCGCCCCTTTTTTGTGGACGGTATTCTGGCGTTTTAGAGGTGAACAACGTGGAGCTTTTATCTGGCGGTGAGATGCTCGTCCGCTTTTTGCGTGACGAAGGCGTCAAATATATCTACGGGTACCCGGGTGGTGCTCTCCTGCATGTTTACGATGCCCTGTTCAAAGAACCGGAAGTGACTCACATCCTGGTTCGTCACGAACAAGCGGCAACCCATATGGCTGACGGTTATGCCCGTGCCACCGGTAAAGCCGGCGTGGTATTGGTGACGTCCGGTCCTGGCGCCACAAACGCCATCACCGGTATCGCGACCGCCTATATGGACTCGATTCCAATGGTGATCATTTCCGGTCAGGTGCCAAGCACCATGGTCGGCACCGACGCGTTCCAGGAAACCGACATGATCGGTATCTCCCGGCCGATCGTGAAGCACAGCTTCATGATCAAGCACGCTTCGGAAATCCCGGAAGTCATGAAGAAGGCCTTCTACCTGGCGCAATCCGGTCGTCCGGGCCCGGTCGTGGTCGATATCCCGAAAGACATGACCAACCCGGCCGAGAAGTTCGAATACATCTTCCCGAAGAAAGCCAAGCTGCGTTCCTACAGCCCGGCCGTTCGCGGTCATTCCGGACAGATCCGCAAGGCGGCAGAAATGCTCCTGGCGGCCAAGCGTCCGGTCATGTACTCCGGTGGCGGCGTGATCCTCGGCAACGGTTCCGCACCGCTGACTGAACTGGCGAAAATGCTCAATCTGCCCGTGACCAACACGTTGATGGGCCTGGGTGGTTTCCCTGGCACTGATCGTCAGTTCATCGGCATGCTCGGCATGCACGGCAGCTACACCGCCAACCTGGCGATGCACCATGCTGACGTGATCCTCGCGGTCGGCGCGCGTTTCGACGATCGCGTGATCAACGGCGCGGCGAAGTTCTGCCCGAACGCCAAGATCATCCACATCGACATCGACCCGGCTTCGATTTCCAAGACCATCAAGGCCGACGTACCAATCGTTGGTCCGGTCGAGAGCGTCCTGACCGAAATGGTTGCGATCCTCAAGGAAATCGGCGAGACCCCGAACAAGGAGTCCGTGGCCAGTTGGTGGAAGCAGGTGGATGAATGGCGCGGTGATCGCGGCCTGTTCCCTTACGAAAAGGGCGACGGCAGCAAGATCAAGCCGCAGACCGTGATCGAAACCCTCTGCGAAGTGACCAAGGGCGATGCCTTCATCACTTCCGACGTGGGCCAGCACCAGATGTTCGCGGCGCAGTACTACACGTTCAACAAGCCGAATCGCTGGATCAACTCCGGCGGTCTGGGCACCATGGGCTTCGGTTTCCCGGCGGCCATGGGCATCAAGTTGAGCTTCCCGGATGACGACGTTGCCTGCGTCACCGGTGAAGGCAGTATCCAGATGAACATCCAGGAACTGTCGACCTGCCTGCAATATGGCTTGCCAGTGAAAATCGTCATCCTGAACAACGGTGTTCTGGGGATGGTGCGTCAGTGGCAGGACATGAGCTACGGCAGCCGTCACTCGCACTCCTACATGGAATCGCTGCCTGACTTCGTCAAGTTGGCTGAAGCCTACGGCCACGTTGGCGTACGCATCACCGAATCGAAAGATTTGAAGTCGAAGATGGCAGAAGCGTTCGCCATGAAGGATCGCCTGGTCGTGATCGATATTTCGGTCGACACCAGCGAGCACGTCTATCCGATGCAGATCAAAGACGGCTCGATGCGCGATATGTGGCTGAGCAAGACGGAGCGTACTTAATCATGCGGCACATTATTTCCTTGCTTCTGGAAAACGAACCCGGCGCTTTGTCTCGCGTAGTCGGCCTGTTCTCGCAGCGCAACTACAACATCGAAAGCCTGACCGTGGCCCCGACCGAAGACCCGACCCTGTCGCGTCTGACGCTGACCACCGTTGGCCACGATGAAGTCATCGAGCAGATCACCAAAAACCTGAACAAGCTGATCGAAGTGGTCAAGCTGGTGGACCTGTCGGAAAGCGCTCACATCGAGCGCGAACTGATGCTGGTCAAGGTCAAGGCCACTGGCGCCCAGCGCGCCGAGATCAAACGCACCACCGATATCTACCGTGGACAGATCGTCGATGTCAGTGCCAGCGTGTATACCGTTCAACTGACCGGTACCAGCGACAAGCTCGACAGCTTCATTCAGTCCATCGGCACCGCATCGATTCTGGAAACCGTCCGTAGCGGCGTGACCGGCATTGCCCGCGGCGACAAAGTACTCAGCATCTAAACCAAATTAGCGAATGGCCTGAACGGCCTGGATATAAAGGGGAAATTCATGAAAGTTTTCTACGATAAAGACTGCGACCTGTCGATCATCCAGGGCAAGAAAGTTGCCATCATCGGTTACGGTTCCCAGGGCCACGCCCAAGCGTGCAACCTGAAAGACTCCGGTGTCGACGTTACCGTTGGTCTGCGTAAAGGTTCGGCCACTGTTGCCAAAGCTGAAGCTCACGGCCTGAAAGTGACCGACGTTGCTTCCGCTGTTGCGGCTGCCGACCTGGTCATGATCCTGACCCCGGACGAGTTCCAGTCCTCTCTGTACAAGAACGAAATCGAGCCGAACATCAAGAAAGGCGCCACCCTGGCCTTCTCCCACGGCTTCGCGATCCACTACAACCAGGTTGTTCCGCGTGCCGACCTCGACGTGATCATGATCGCGCCGAAAGCACCGGGCCACACCGTACGTTCCGAGTTCGTGAAAGGCGGCGGTATCCCTGACCTGATCGCGATCTACCAGGACGCCTCGGGCAACGCCAAAAACGTTGCACTGTCCTACGCTGCTGGCGTTGGTGGCGGTCGTACCGGCATCATCGAAACCACCTTCAAGGACGAAACCGAAACCGACCTGTTCGGCGAACAAGCCGTTCTGTGCGGCGGTACCGTTGAGCTGGTCAAAGCCGGTTTCGAAACTCTGGTTGAAGCTGGCTACGCGCCGGAAATGGCTTACTTCGAGTGCCTGCACGAACTGAAGTTGATCGTTGACCTCATGTACGAAGGCGGTATCGCCAACATGAACTACTCGATCTCCAACAACGCGGAGTACGGCGAGTACGTGACTGGTCCGGAAGTGATCAACGCCGAATCCCGTCAGGCCATGCGCAACGCCCTGAAACGTATTCAGGACGGCGAATACGCCAAAATGTTCATCAGCGAAGGCGCAACCGGCTACCCTTCGATGACCGCCAAGCGTCGTAACAACGCCGCTCACGGCATCGAAGTCATCGGCGAGCAACTGCGCTCCATGATGCCGTGGATCGGTGCCAACAAGATCGTCGACAAAGCCAAAAACTAAGTCGTTCTTCTTGTACGGAAAACGCGGCCTAGGCCGCGTTTTTTCGTTTGGGCCGGTGGTTCTGGTATAAAGCAGCAGCGTTTGTGGCCGAACTGTCGTCCCCAAGCACCTGTCGAAATTTCTCCAAACCGTTGCAAGGTAATGTCCATGAGCGAACGTCCCGAAGAGCCGAACAAGGCTTCTGACGCCGAAAGCCTGCTGCCCATCGATGAACACATCGAAGAAGGGCACGACGCAGAAGGTCGTAAAGTCCGGCATCGTGGTATCTATCTGCTGCCGAATCTGTTCACCACTGCGAACCTGTTTGCAGGCTTTTATTCCATCATCAACTCGATGAGCGCTCAGGCTGCGTTGAGTGCCGGTGATTCGGCGAATGCGAGCAAGTATTTCGCTTTCGCCGCGATCGCGATTTTCGTCGCCATGGTGCTCGACGGCCTCGACGGTCGTGTCGCGCGCATGACCAATACGCAAAGTGCCTTTGGCGCCGAGTACGACTCGCTGTCGGACATGGTCGCGTTCGGTGTCGCACCGGCGCTGCTGGCATTCGGCTGGGCACTGGGCGACATGGGCAAGGTCGGCTGGATGGTCGCCTTCATCTATGTAGCGGGCGCGGCGTTGCGTCTGGCACGTTTCAATACTCAGGTCGGCACAGCTGACAAGCGCTACTTCATTGGTCTGGCCAGCCCGGCAGCAGCCGGTGTGGTTGCGGGTATTGTCTGGGCGTTCAGCGATTACGGCATTCAGGGTTCGAAGATGTCGTTCCTGGTCGCGCTGATGGTCGCGGCTGCTGGCATGCTGATGGTCAGCAACATCAAGTACAACAGCTTTAAAGAGCTGGACTTGAAAGGACGCGTGCCGTTTGTGGCGATCCTTGCAGTGGTGCTGGTGTTCGCCGTGGTCTTCAGCGATCCGCCGCGCATTCTGCTGCTGGTGTTCCTCGCCTACGCCGCTTCTGGCCCGGTGCAGTACCTGTTGCATCTTCGTCGCCACAAAAAAGCCGAGTGATGTAATTTCCCGCATACTCCGCAGTCTATGGGTGCATCTGTCCTCCAAAGCTGCGGAGTTGTCATGCTGATCAAAATCCCCAAAGCGTCCGACTGCAACGAGTCGGATGTCACGCCTGAATCCATTTATCTCTCTCGCCGCCAATTGTTGGGGGTTACTGCTGCCGGTCTTGCCGTCAGTAGCCTGCCGCGCTGGGCCAATGCCGAGGATGCGTCTAGATACGCCGATGTCGAGCCGGGCAAGGCGCCTGCATGGTTTGCAGAAAAGCTTCCCTCTACTAAGTGGGGGGCGGTCAACGTCAAGGATGAGGCGATCACGCCTTATAAAGACGCCACCCACTACAACAACTTCTATGAGTTCGGTACCGACAAGGGTGACCCGGCGGCGAATGCTGGCTCGCTGAAAACCGAACCGTGGAGTGTGGTGGTAGACGGGGAGGTGGGCAAGCCGGGGCGGTATGCGCTGGAAGATTTCATGAAACCGTACCAGTTGGAGGAGCGCATCTATCGCTTGCGCTGCGTCGAGGCGTGGTCGATGGTCATTCCGTGGATCGGTTTTCCTATCTCGGCGCTGCTCAAGCAGGTCGAACCGACATCCAATGCCAAATATATCCGCTTTGAGACGCTGCAAGATCCCAAGAGCATGCCCGGTCAACGCTCCGGTTTTGCATTGATCGACTGGCCTTATGTAGAAGGTTTGCGACTGGATGAGGCGATGAATCCGCTGGCGATTCTGGCGGTGGGCATGTATGGCCGCGAATTGCCGAACCAGAATGGCGCGCCGCTGCGTTTGGTGGTGCCGTGGAAGTACGGCTTCAAGAGCGTCAAATCCATCGTGCGTATCAGTCTGGTCAGCGAGCAGCCGAAAACCACTTGGCAAAGCATTGCGGCAGATGAGTACGGTTTTTACGCGAACGTGAACCCGACAGTTGATCACCCGCGATGGACGCAGGCACGGGAGCGGCGTCTGCCGAACAGTCTGTTCAAGCCGAATGTGCGTGATACGCAGATGTTCAACGGCTATTCGGATGAAGTCGCTTCTTTATATACAGGGCTCGATCTGCGGAAGAACTACTGATGCGATTTCCGTACTGGCGTATAGGCGTTTTCATTGCTGCGGCTGTCTGGCCGATCTTGTGGTTGTATCAGGCGCTTGAGGATTTGCTTGGGCCGGACCCCGGCAAAGTGTTGGTTGATCGGTTGGGGTTGGGAACATTAGTATTGTTGCTTATCACCCTGAGCATGACGCCGCTACAGAAGCTCACTGGTTGGGCGGGGTGGGTTGCGGTTCGCCGGCAGTTGGGGCTTTGGTGTTTTACCTATGTGGTTTTGCATCTGTGCAGCTATATGGCGTTTATCCTGGGGTTCGATTGGTCGCAGCTGGCGGTCGAGTTGCGCAAGCGCCCCTACATAATAGTGGGGGCGTTGGGCTTTCTCGGATTGTTGGCGCTGGCGGTGACTTCGAATCGCTACAGTCAGCGTCGTTTGGGTGTGCGCTGGAAGAAGTTGCATCGTCTGGTCTACGTGATTCTAGGCTTGGGTTTGCTACATATGCTGTGGATCGTGCGTGCTGATCTCGAGGAGTGGGCGATCTATGCCTTTATAGGTGTAGTCCTTCTGGTGTTGCGTATTCCGTCAGTGACGCGTCGGATCCCGCGTTTGCTGGCAAAAAAACAGGTTTTGCAAGAAAAGCGAAATTAACGATTGACGGCAGATTTCAGATGTCTATAATTCGCCCCACTTCCGGCGCAGTCGAAACGGAAAACTCCTTGAGATTCAATGAGTTATGTAGGTTTCGGCAGCAGGTTGCTTCAGGTCATCGAAGCCGAAAGGAAGTTGAAAAAGAGGTGTTGACAGCAGCGTGTAACGCTGTAGAATTCGCCTCCCGCTGACGAGAGATCGGAAGCGCAAGTGGTTGAAGTTGTTGAAGAATTCTTCG
>NZ_WXVV01000006.1 GCF_013433315.1 Pseudomonas crudilactis
AATTCTACAGCGTTACACGCTGCTGTCAACACCTCTTTTTCAACTTCCTTTTGGCTTCGATGACCTGAAGCTACCTGCTGCCGAAACTTACATAACTCATTGAATCTCAAGTAGTTTTCCGTTTCGACTGCGCCGGAAGTGGGGCGAATTATAGACATCTGAAATCTGCCGTCAACCGTTAATTCCGTTTTTTATCAAAACCATTGAAAAGCCTGCTTATATATAGACGCATCGTTCGCGAATGCGCAGTATATTGCTCAACACCCAAAATAATACCCAGCTCTTACCTTGGACGATGCCGCGTAATGAATGACCAACCCCGCTCGATTGCCTCAATGCTGTTTCCGGTTGGCCTGCTATTGATCGCCATGGCATCAATCCAGTCCGGCGCATCCTTGGCAAAAAGCATGTTCCCGGTGGTCGGCGCTCAGGGTACGACCACTCTGCGGCTAATCTTCGCCAGCGTGATCATGCTGTTGTTGCTGCGTCCATGGCGAGCGAAGCTGACAGCCAAGTCGTTACGTACGGTCATCGTCTACGGCATGGCGTTGGGCGGCATGAATTTCCTTTTCTATATGTCATTGCGCACAGTTCCACTGGGCATCGCCGTTGCTCTTGAGTTCACTGGCCCGCTGGCAGTCGCTATCTACGCCTCCCGGCGCGCTATCGACTTTCTCTGGATCGGTCTGGCCGCTGCAGGGTTGCTATTGTTGATACCTACAGGAGCAACAACCGCCGGAATCGATCTGGTGGGTGCCGGCTATGCATTGGCGGCTGGCGTCTGCTGGGCACTGTACATTCTGTTCGGCCAGAAGGCCGGTGCTGACAACGGGGTCACGACTGCGGCGTTAGGCGTGATGATCGCGGCGTTGTTCGTGGCTCCCATTGGCATAGTGCACGCCGGCGCCGCGCTATTGACGCCTTCGCTGATTCCGATTGCCATCGGCGTCGCCATCCTGTCCACTGCCCTTCCCTATACCCTGGAAATGGTTGCACTCACTCGCATGCCTGCACGCACCTTCGGCACACTGATGAGCATCGAACCGGCGTTCGGTGCGCTCTCCGGCCTGCTGTTTCTCCAGGAATACCTCACGCTGTCACAATGGATGGCGATCCTGTGCATTATTCTGGCCTCCGTCGGCGCAACCCTGACTATGGGCAGCACCGCCAAGCCTGCCATTGCGGCAGATTGAAACAGGATTTGACGAAGGTCTGGTATTTGGCGTTCATATAGGCCATGTTTAGGCCCGCAACCCAATGCCAGGCATGGATTTTTTCGGACAGGGATTTCAAAACGCTTAAAGCGCAAGCGAATACAGGCAGACCCGAGCGTAGACTCGCGGCCGCTATAAGGACGGGAATGAAACGAATTTTGATACTGATCGCCGTACTCGCAATCGCGGGCTGCGCGGCGACTTCGAAAACCCAGGTAAAACACGGTAAGAAAGGACTGCATATCAACTGTTCGGGGCTCTCGTCCTCTTGGGACCAGTGCTATACCAGCGCTGCCAACGCCTGCGCACCCAAGGGCTATAAGGTCATTGCCAAGTCAGGAGACTCCGTGGAGGAGCCCGGCGACTATCCATTCGGCCTCAATCCCGCTGGTTATACCAGCCGTAGCATGATCGTCATCTGCAAATAGATCACGGCTGCCTGGCGATCTGGCGGCAGATCTCGTCATGGCTGGACGTCAGCACCACCCGCTGGATGTCCGGTGTGGCCAGCATACGCGCCACCACCAACGCACCAACGCATTGCGACAGCACTGACCATGCCACGCTGTCACTCTCGAGTATCTGCGCCCAACTTTCCTGAAGCCGGCAGATCCACAGCTCGGCCTGCTCACGCACCTGGATATCAGAACGGGCGATTTCCGCGCCCAAGGCCGGCAACGCGCAACCCGATTCAGGCTGCTCAACATGGGCCATATTCAAATAATGTTTAAGACAGCGCTCCAGACGCTCACGATCCTTCGCGCCCTCGCCTCCCAGTCGCTCGAGGCTTTGACATAACTCTCGCTCGACAATGGCAGTGAACAACGCATCTTTCGACGAAAAGTGGCTGTAAAACGCCGCACCGCTCAATCCAATAGCCTTCATCAAACCATCGACGCCCACCGTGGAAAACCCGGAGCGCTTTGCTGACAGCGCGCTGCTCTGCAATAGCTTTTCCCGGGTTTCCAGCTTGTGATTGGCGGAGTAACGCATGTATTTGCCCTCGAATCGACTGCCTTGACGTTGTCTGGATCCTAGCATAACGTTCGTTCACTTAACGATCGTTTGATAAAGGGGCTCACCCATGAATAACAAGAAGGTCGTATTGGTTGTCGGCGCTGGTGATGCCACGGGCGGCGCGATTGCCAAGCGTTTTGCCAAGGAAGGATTCATAGCCTGCGTCACCCGCCGCAGCGCCGACAAATTGCAGCCACTGGTGCACGCGATCAAGGCTGAAGGCGGCGAAGCCCACGGCTTTGCCTGCGATGCGCGCAAGGAAGAAGACGTCACCGCGCTGATTGAAGACATCGAAACTCGCGTCGGTCCGATCGAAGCCTTTGTGTTCAATATCGGCGCCAACGTGCCGTGCAGCATTCTTGAAGAAACCGCGCGCAAGTATTTCAAGATTTGGGAAATGGCCTGTTTCTCCGGTTTCCTCAATGCTCGTGAAGTGGCCAAACGCATGGTCACGCGCAATCGCGGCACGATTCTTTTCACCGGTGCCACCGCCGGACTTCGCGGCGCTTCCGGATTCGCCGCATTCGCCGGCGCCAAGCACGGTATTCGCGCACTGGCGCAAAGCATGGCGCGGGAACTGGGGCCAATGAACATCCACGTCGCCCATGTGGTGGTCGACGGCGCCATTGACACCGATTTCATTCGCAACAGTTTCCCCGAGAAGTACGCCACCAAAGATCAGGATGGCATACTCAATCCCGAGCACATCGCCGAGAACTACTGGTATCTGCACAGTCAGCCACGGGATGCCTGGACGTTCGAGCTGGACCTGCGTCCCTGGAACGAACGCTGGTAAGCCCTCCATAACAATAACGACAGAGACGCGAAAATGACCAAAACCGTGGAGTTCTATTTCGACCTTGGCAGCCCTGCCACCTACCTGGCCTACACCCAATTACCAAAGATCTGCGCCGCGACGGGCAGTGAGCTGATCTACGTTCCAATGTTGCTCGGTGGTGTATTCAAGGCAACCGGCAACGCATCCCCGGCGATGATTCCGGCGAAGGGTCGGTATATGTTTGAGGATCTGGACCGCTACGCGAAACGCTACGGGGTGCCGCTGAAATTCAATCCGCATTTCCCGATCAACACTCTGATGTTGATGCTTGCGGTTACCGGCATCCAGTTGCGCCAACCAGCACGCTTTCAGGCGTTTATCGATTGTCTGTTCACGGCGCTATGGGTTGAAGGATGCAGCCTCGACGACCCCGCTACCGTCGCCGCCGTGCTGAGCGAACACGGCTTCGATCCGCAGGAAGTGTTAGCGCTGACCAATGACGAATCCGTCAAAGCAAAGCTCAAGGAGAACACCGAAATCGCGGTTAAACGCGGTGTGTTCGGGGCACCCAGTATGTTTATCGGCAATCAGCTGTTCTTCGGCCAGGATCGGCTCGACTTCGTTGAGGAAGCCTTGCGCCAAGGCTAAGCGATCATTCAGGCGCTGCTAACAGCGCCTGAATTGCAACGGATCAGATAGCGACAGTGCGGGTATTCAACCATTCCAGCGCAGCACCCTCAAGCAATGGACTCAAGCGCTCACGCACTTGCGCGTGGTAGTCGTTGAACCACTGTTTCTCTTCCTCCGTCAGCAGCGCCGGCAGCAGGCAACGCGTGTCGATCGGGCACAGCGTCAAGGTTTCAAACTTGAGGAACTCACCGAATTCGCTGCTGCCCGCCTCGCGATTCATCGCCAGGTTCTCGATACGCACGCCCCAACGACCCGGACGGTAGGTGCCTGGCTCGATCGAAGTAATCATCCCCGGCTGCATGGCCGTTTGCGGCGCAGGCGCGGCCTGGTAGGCAATGACCTGTGGCCCCTCGTGAACGTTGAGGAAGTAGCCAACACCGTGACCGGTGCCATGACCGTAATCCACGCTGTCGGCCCAGATCGGCGCGCGGGCAATGGCGTCCAGCAGCGGCGACAGAATGCCTTTCGGGAACTGCGCTCGCGACAGGGCAATCACGCCCTTCAACACCCGCGTGCAATCGCGCTTCTGCTCTTCGGTCGGTGTACCGACCGGCACCATCCGCGTGATATCCGTGGTGCCGCCCAGGTATTGGCCGCCCGAGTCGATCAGCAGCAAGCCGTCACCCTCGATGACTGCGTGTTCTTCTTCGGTCGCGTGGTAATGCGGCATCGCGCCATTGGCGTTGAACGCGGCGATGGTGTTGAAGCTCAGCGAGACATAATCCGGACGACGCTCGCGAGCAGCCGTGAGCTTCTCGTCGATGGTCAGTTCGGTAATGCGCTCGCGGCCCCAGGCCGATTCCAGCCAGGCAAAAAACTCGCACAGCGCGGCGCCGTCCTGCTCCATCGCTTGGCGGATGTGCCGAGCATCGGCTTCACTTTTCTGCGACTTGGCCAACGTGGTCGGGTTCAAGCCTTCGACCAGTTTCACACCGCTGTCGAGGTTATCCAGCAAACCGCTGGTCACTCGCGCCGGGTCCACCAGCAGGCTCGCGCCACTCGGCACGGCACGTAGGGCATCGGCGACTTCGCTGTAATCACGCAGCGTCACGCCGTCCGTCTCGAGCACCGCGCGCAAATCCGCGTCAACCTTGCTCAACGCTACGAACAAAGTGGCCTGCTGCTGACCGATCAACGCAAATGAAACAAACACCGGGTTGAACGACACATCGCCGCCGCGCAGGTTGAACAGCCAGGCAATGTCATCCAGGGTGGCGATGAAATGCCAGTCAGCGCCCCGCTCTTGCAAGGTTTCGCGCAGTTTGGCGAGTTTTTCGCCACGGCTGACCGTCGCTTGTGGTGGCAGATGCTGATAGATCGGTGCATTCGGCAGGCTTGGACGATCACTCCAGACTTCTTGCAGCAGATCGATGTCGGTACGCAGACGTGCACCGCGTGCTTCCAGTTTGCTGCTCAGGGTACGCGCCGATGCCACGGCCATCACCGCACCGTCAACCGCGACCACGCCACCTTCCGGTGTCTTCTCGGCCAGCCAGTCCAGCGGGCTCGGCTGACCCGGTTGCAATTTGACCAGTTCAATGCCGCTGCCCTTGAGCTCCTTGGTCGCCTGTTCCCAGTAACGACTGTCGGCCCAGACGCCGGCGAAATCAGCGGTGACAATCAAAGTGCCAACCGAACCATGGAAGCCCGACAACCACTGCCGGCCCTGCCAGTAACCCGGCAGATACTCCGACAAATGCGGGTCGGCGGACGGCACCAGCAGTGCGTGAATGCCTTCGCGGCACATCAGTTCGCGGGTGTGCGCCAGGCGCTGGGGCACCGATCCGTCGGTCGAGGTCTGGGTACTCATCATGTCTCCTGCTAATCACTTCATCGTTATTGTTCGTAGCCGTTGGGGCGGCTCGTTTAAAGCCCTGTCGCCCAGAATGCCGGAGCACTGGCGCAGGCGGTCTTGATCAGTTGAACAGCCTTGTCGATATCTTCGGCGGTGGTGAAGCGGCCGAGGCTCAGCCGAATGGTGCGACCGGCCAGATGTGCGTCGTGTCCCAGCGCCAACAACACGTGGGATGGCGCATTACTCGCCGAGTTGCAGGCCGAGGTCGCGGAAAACGCGATCGAATGACTCAACGCCGCGCTGTTGAATTCGCCTTCGCTGAAGGTCAGGCTCAAGGTGTGCGGGATGCGTTGAGTGGCGCAGCCATTGAGACGGACGCCCGGCAGGCTGAGCAGTTGCTCGAGCAAGCGCTCACGCAATTCGACGATGGTTTTTTTCTCGGCCTCGAAGGCCTCGGCGGCCAAGGCAAACGCTGCGCCCATGCCGGCAATCTGGTGCGTCGCCAAGGTTCCGGAGCGCAAGCCGCCCTCGTGCCCACCGCCATGAATCTGCGCCTGTAAACGCTGTTGCGCGCGTGGGCCGACGTACAGCGCGCCGATGCCTTTGGGGCCGTAAAGTTTGTGCGCCGAAAACGACATCAGATCCACTGGCCATTGCTGCAGATCGATGGCCACTTTACCGGCGCCTTGCGCCGCGTCGACATGGAACAACGCCTCGCGACTGCGCACCACATCGCCAATTGCTTGAACATCGTTGACCGTGCCCAACTCGTTGTTGACCAGCATCAGCGACACCAGAAAGGTGTCCTCACGCATGGCTTCACTGACTGCTTGCGGGGTGATCAGGCCATTGGCGTCCGGCACCAGATAGGTTACGGCGATGCCGGCGTCCTGCAATTGGCGGGCGGTATCGAGGATCGCTTTGTGTTCAATCTGGCTGGTGATGATGTGGCCGCCGGATACCCCGCGCGCCTGAGCTACGCCTTTGAGGGCGAGGTTATTGGACTCGGTGGCACCGGAGGTCCAGACAATCTGCTGGGCTTGCGCGCCCACCAGTTCGGCGACCTGCCCGCGGGCCTGCTCGACCGTCTGCCGGGCCTGCTGGCCAAACGCATGGGAGCTGGAAGCCGGGTTGCCAAAATTACCGTGAAACCCCAGACACTCGATCATCACCTGGATGACCCGCTCGTCAACCGGGGTGGTGGCGGCGTAATCGAAATACAACGGACGTGTGTTCATAAAAGACTCGCAGAGCGTGTTCCGGGATCAGGAGGCTCGTGTCTGCAAACGGCACGGCGCAGCCTTGTGAGCTGCGCGTCGGTTCGAGAGCGTCATCAATACCTGATCGGATGCCGTTAAAGAAGAACAACTTCATTTAAAAGTGCGTAGGAACGCTCCTGAAGCCGAGCTTAACAGGCATCCGGCCTGCGGTTGAAGCGATGCGTCAGCTAAAGCTTTCGAGAAGTAACGGGTACAGCGAAATCACCAGCAATGCGGCCATGCCCCAGTTGAACACGCGCAACCAGCGCGGATCCTTCAGCACATTGCGCAACAACGTCCCGCAGGCGGCCCAGACGCCGACGCTCGGCAGGTTGATGATGGCGAACACTGCAGCAATCACCACGACATTGGTGAAGTAGCCCTGCATCGGCGTGTACGTGCTGATGGCGCCGATGGCCATGATCCAGGCTTTGGGATTGACCCACTGAAAGGCAGCGGCGCCGAGATAGCTGATCGGCTTCGCCTCGCCTTCGGCGCTGTCGCCGACAGGCCCCGAGTGAGCGATTTTCCACGCCAGATACAGCAGATACGCCGCGCCGACATAGCGCAGAACCGTATAGAGAATCGGGTAGGTCTGAAACACCGCGCCGAGGCCAAAGCCCACGGCCACCACCAGAACGAAAAAGCCACAGGTAATTCCGAGCATATGCGGGATGGTGCGGTTGAAGCCAAAATTCACCCCCGATGCCAGCAACATGGTGTTGTTCGGCCCCGGCGTAATCGAGGTGACAAGGGCAAACAGGGCAAAGCCCAACCGCAGGTCAAGCGAGAGGTTCATGGCAGGCAATCCATCAGGGTCATTCAGGTGTTGACCCTATCCCACGCCGCCCGGCAAGCCCACGGACAGTTGGGTAAAACTTCCAGCAGTACAGTTTGTTTTCAGCTAGGACGACCGTGCAGCTGTACGGCACGTTCGGCGCTCATTTCAGCTTTTTTGTCGAACCGGGTCTGACCGAGCAGTTGGGCTTTTTTCGCGTGGTATTCATCGAAAGACAAGCCGCTGCGGTTCAGTGCTTCCATCGCCAATTCGCGGGATTCTTCATCGGTGTAAGGGCGCAGCTCCGGCGAAACATGTCCGGCACAACCGGCGAGCACGGAGACAGCGAGCAACAGGGAAACAGTCAGTAAACGATTCATGGGAGCGTCCTGGCGAGCAATGGGGAGTCGATGGACAAAGGCTACGCCCGGGCACGCTCACGCAGAAATCAACGCTTTCAATAGTGGCTATCAGGAATTCGACACAAAATGCCGCATATCTCCTAACGATCTATAAATATCAATTAACGTTCTTTTACGGAATAACAAACTGCCTTTATAACTCCATCCATGCGCTGCGCACTGTTGCTCCAGCAACTGTTGCTCAGCCAACACTGAATCAGCAAAGCGCCCCGCTACTCACAGGGGCGAACGCCACGCTGACGCTCAACGCCTTTTAAACCGGGGCTTCCAGGAATTGGTACAGCGTTTGCTCAGACCCGGTGACTCATTCACTGCTCGCTGAGCAACTGTTGAAAAAAGGAACTGATCATGTCGCGTCCCCTGAAAGTCGTCGCCCTCTCCGGCGGCACCTGGCGTCCGTCGCGCACTCTGGTGCTGACCCAGGCCTTGCTCGCCGAACTGGCCGGGCACTTGACCATCGAAAGCCATTTGATCGAACTCGGTGATATCGCTCGGCCGCTCGGCGGCGCGCTGTCGCGTCAGGAGCTCAGTGCCGAGGTTGAAGCCGAGTTGCAGGCCATTGAACAGGCCGATCTGCTGATCGTTGCCGCGCCGGTTTATCGCGGTTCCTACCCGGGCCTGCTCAAGCATTTGTTCGACCTGATCGACCTCAACGCACTGATCGACACGCCGGTGCTGCTGGCCGCAACCGGCGGCAGCGAACGCCATGCGCTGGTCCTCGATCACCAGTTGCGCCCGCTGTTCAGCTTCTTCCAGGCCATGACCTTGCCGATCGGCGTGTACGCCACTGAAGCCGACTTCGCCGATTACCAGATCACCAGCGAACTATTGAAGGCGCGCATCCGTCTGGCCGCCGAACGCGCGGCGCCGCTGTTCGCCACACAAATCAAACCCTTGCTGAAAATCGCCTGAGGAGCCGTTCATGGATGTTTTCTGGTTCCTGCCGACCCACGGCGACGGCCACTATCTGGGCACCACCCAAGGCGCACGCCCGGTCACGCTCAACTATTTGAAACAAGTCGCCCAAGCGGCTGACAGCCTCGGCTACCACGGCGTACTGATTCCCACCGGGCGCTCCTGCGAAGACTCGTGGGTCATCGCCTCGGCGCTGGTGCCGTTGACCGAGCGTCTGCGTTATCTGGTGGCGATCCGTCCGGGGATCATTTCGCCGACGGTATCGGCGCGCATGGCCGCTACCCTTGATCGACTGTCCAACGGGCGCTTGTTGATCAACGTCGTGACCGGCGGCGATCCGGATGAAAACCGTGGCGACGGCAGTTTCCTCAGCCACGCCGAGCGCTATGAAGTTACCGATGAATTCCTGAAGATCTGGCGCCGCGTGTTACAGGGCGAGGCAGTGGATTTCGACGGCAAACACCTGAAGGTGCAGAACGCCAAAGCGCTGTATCCGCCGGTGCAAAAACCCTATCCGCCACTGTACTTTGGCGGCTCCTCCGATGCGGCGCATGATCTGGCCGCCGAACAGGTCGACGTCTATCTGACTTGGGGCGAACCACCGGCCGCCGTCGCGGAAAAACTCGCCGATGTGCGCGAACGCGCGGCGCGGCATGGGCGCAAGGTCAAGTTCGGCATTCGCCTGCATGTAATCGTGCGCGAGACCGCCGAAGAGGCCTGGAAAGCCGCGGACAAACTGATCGAACACATCAGCGACGAGACCATTGAAGCGGCGCAGAAGTCTTTCTCGCGGTTCGACTCCGAAGGCCAGCGGCGCATGGCGGCGTTGCACGATGGCCGTCGCGACAACCTCGAAATTGCCCCCAACCTGTGGGCCGGTGTCGGCCTGGTGCGCGGCGGTGCCGGGACGGCATTGGTCGGCGATCCGCAACAAGTTGCGGCGCGGATCAAGGAATACGCGGATCTGGGCATCGAGAGTTTCATCTTCTCCGGTTACCCGCACCTGGAAGAGGCTTACCGCTTTGCCGAGTTGGTGTTCCCGTTGCTGCCCGAGCCTTACGCGAGTCTGGCCGGGCGTGGCGTGACCAATCTGACCGGGCCGTTTGGCGAAATGATTGCCAATGATGTGCTGCCCACAAAAGCCTCGGCATAAACCGGATCTATTGTGTAGGAGCTGCCGCAGGCTGCGATCTTTTGATCTTAAAAAGATCGCAGCCTGCGGCAGCTCCTACACCGGCTGAGTGAATTCAGGAGTGTTGGTGTGACCGCCAAACCGCAAAGTACTTTGTTATCCCCGCTGCAGACCGCCCGCCAACTGGCCGCCGAGTTTGCCCTGACCGCCGTCGAGCGTGACGAGCGTGGCGGCACGCCGAAGGCCGAGCGCGATGCACTGCGTGACAGCGGCCTGCTGGCCCTGAGCATTCCCACCCGCTACGGCGGCCTCGGCGCGAGCTGGAGCGAAACCCTGCAAGTCGTTCGCGAGTTCGCCAAGGTCGATAGTTCGATCGCCCACGTTTTCGGCTTTCATCATTTGATGCTCGCCACCGTGCGCCTGTTCTCGCGACCGGAACAATGGCAGCCGTGGTTCGAACAGACCGCGCGGCAGAACTGGTTCTGGGGCAATGCGCTCAACCCGCTCGACACCCGCACCGTGGTCAAGGATCTCGGCGGCTGGCGCGAATTTTCCGGAAAGAAAAGCTTCTGTTCCGGCGCCAGCGATTCACAGATGCTGATCGCCTCCGCCGTCGATGAAAGCGCCGGCGGCAAGTTGCTGATCGCGGCGATTCCCAGCGGGCGCAGTGGCATCACCCTGCACAACGACTGGAACAACATCGGCCAGCGCCAGACCGACAGCGGCAGCGCCACGTTTGAACGGGTGCGCGTTGAAGAGTCGGAACTGCTCCTCGATCCCGGTCCGCTGAGCACGCCGTTCGCTTGCTTGCGACCGTTGATTGCGCAACTGACGTTCACGCATATGTTTCTCGGGATTGCCGAAGGTGCTTTCGAAGAGGCGCGGCAGTACACCCTCAGTGAAACCCGTCTCTGGCACAAATCCTCGGCGCGCGATGCGCGTGAAGATCCGTACGTGCTCGCGCATTACGGCGAGTTCTGGGTGGCGCTGGAAGGCATTCGTCTGTTGGTCGAACGCGCGGCGGCATTGCTCGATGAGGCCTGGGCCAAAGGCGCGAATCTCAGCGCCGAAGAGCGCGGCCATGTCGCCACCGCGATTGCCACCGCCAAAGTCGCTGCCAGCCGTCAGGGACTGGAAATTTGCAGCCGTTTGTTCGAAGTGACCGGCGCGCGTTCGACCCACGCCTCCCTGCGCCTCGACCGCCACTGGCGCAACCTGCGCACGCAAACTTTGCACGACCCGCTGGATTACAAACTCCATGAGCTGGGCGACTGGGCGCTGAATCAGTCGCTGCCGGTGCCGACCTTCTATTCCTGACCTGCCTGCATTTGAACTGAAAAGAAGGACGAGCCCATGCAACTGCTGACCCTACCGCCCTCCCCCGCGCTCGCCACGTCGATCCGCGCCACCGCGCAGGTCTTCGAAGACCCGAAGTCCCAGGCCCTGCTTGCGCATTTGCAACAGGTCGCGCCGAGTGAAGCGAGTGTGCTGATCATCGGCGAAACCGGGACTGGCAAAGAGCTGGTGGCGCGGCATATTCATAACCTGAGCAATCGCCGTCATCGGCCGTTTATTGCGGTCAATTGCGGGGCGTTTTCCGAATCGTTGGTGGAAGCGGAGTTGTTCGGTCATGAAAAAGGCGCGTTCACCGGTGCGCTGAGCGCCAAGGCCGGATGGTTCGAGGAAGCGGACGGCGGCACCTTGTTTCTCGATGAGATCGGCGATCTGCCGATGGCGATTCAGGTGAAGTTGCTGCGGGTTTTGCAGGAGCGCGAAGTGGTGCGGCTCGGCTCGCGCAAAAGCATACCCATCGACGTACGGGTACTGGCGGCAACCAACGTGCAACTGGAAAAAGCCATCAATGCCGGCAACTTTCGTGAGGATCTGTATTACCGCCTCAACGTGGTCAATCTGGAACTGAGCCCGTTGCGCGAGCGTCCCGGCGATATCCTCCCGCTCACTCGTCACTTCATCGAAGCCTACAGTCAGCGCCTCGGCTATGGACGCGTGAGTATCAGCCCCGGCGCCGAGCACAAGCTGCGCGCTTACAGTTGGCCGGGCAATATTCGCGAGCTGGAAAACGTCATCCATCACACGTTGCTGATCTGCCGCAACGGCGTGATCGAACGCGACGATCTGCGCCTGTCGAACCTGCGCATCGAACGCCCCGACGATCATGCCGGCACTGACGATTCACCGGAGGCGCTGCTGGAACAGGCCTTTCAAAAACTGTTTGCGCAACAAGCCGGCGCGTTGCACGAGAAGGTCGAAGACGCTTTGCTGCGCGCGGCGTATCGCTTTTGCCATTACAACCAGGTGCACACTGCGGCATTGCTCGGTCTGAGCCGCAACGTCACCCGCACGCGTTTGATCAAAATCGGCGAACTGGCAGTGAACAAGCGGCGACTCACGGAAAACCTGCAAGGTGAGCGTTTGATCCAGTTATCGATCTAACCGACCAGGTTGCAGTGCAGCGCATCGTCGTGACTGCGGGCGATGCTGCTCAGCACCTGGAACGAATTGAAGGTCACGGTTTTCGCCTGATGGGTGTGGATCAGTTGCCAGAAATCCTGTTCGCCACTCTCGAAGCTGCGAAATGCCGCCTCCCCCGCCTCGCGGGTCTGCCATTGCAGAAAACTCAACACGCGCCGGCCGTCATCGCTGGCTTGCACGCTGGCGCTGACAAAACCGTCGTGGCGCTGAGCCAGGCGCTCGGTCTGCATTGATAGCGCAGTGACCAGGGCGGGTTGCTGTCGGGGTTCGATTTCAAATTCGATCAATTGGGTAAAACTGCGGTTGTTCATGGAAAGCCCCCACTCATCGTAAGACGAGCCTTGCGACTCGAAGGGCTGCAGGGTAAAACCTCTAGTTAAGTCAAGGTCAAGAGCATTTTTGCAATGATCACCAAGGAAACCGTGCACAAGCAACTCACCGTCGGTGAAGTCGCCGCACGCAGTGGTGTAGCCGTCACCGCCCTGCACTTTTATGAATCCAAAGGCCTGATCAAGAGCCAGCGCAACGCCGGCAACCAGCGGCGCTATCCGCGCGAAGTGCTGCGCCGGGTGGCCTTGATCAAGGTTGCGCAGCGGCTGGGGATTCCATTGGCGGAAATTGGCGAGGCGCTGAAAATTCTCCCGGATGATCGTGCGCCGACGGCAGCAGACTGGAAACTCCTCTCGGAGCAATGGCGACGGGAACTGGACGAACGGATCGAGCAGTTGATGCTACTGCGCGACCGGCTCAATGGCTGCATCGGTTGCGGGTGTTTGTCGATGGAGGCCTGCCCGCTGCGCAATCAGGGCGATGTACTGGGTGAACAGGGGCCAGGGCCGCACTTTCCCAAAGACTGACGCTCGTCGGGCAAAAATTTGCACGGCGAGGACAGTTCTATAGTGAATCTTCCACAAATCCGGTGGAGCCACATCTCATAGAACAAAAAGTCAGGGAGAACGTCATGAGCGTCAAACCCATTCCCGAGGGGTATCACAGCATTACCCCGTACCTCGGCATCCACAAAGCCGCCGAGGCCATCGACTTCTATAAAAAAGCCTTCGGCGCGACCGAAGTCATGCGTTTGGCCATGCCCGACGGCGGCATCGGCCACGCCGAACTGCGCATTGGCGACAGCGCGATCATGCTCGGCTCGCCGTGCGATCAGGGGCCGTTGAGCAACCCGGACCAAGCAGTTTCGGTTGGTTTGCATTTGTATGTGACCGATGTCGACAAGTCGTTTCAACGAGCGCTGGATGCCGGCGCGACGACGATATCCGAGGTCAAGGATCAGTTTTACGGTGATCGCAGCGGGACGTTGAAGGATCCGTATGGGCATCTGTGGTTTCTGGCCACGCGCAAGGAAGATCTGACTGAAGAGCAGATCAAGCAGCGGGCGATGGAGATGTTTCAGCAGGGTTGAGAGTTGCAGTGTCTGCAATGGCGCTATCGCGAGCAGGCGAAGGCCTACAGGGGAACGCATTCCAACTGTGGGAGCGAGCTTGCTCGCGAAGGGGCCGGCACAGACAATGAAAAACCTCATCAACACACTTCATGAACCTGCCCACCACGCTTTGCCCCTTGCCGCAAACGCCGGACGATTTCAGGATGCAGCCAACCAGAACCCTGAACAAGGATCAGCCCGATGTTTGCCGGATTCCGCAAAGATCAGCGCCACGTCAACGGCGTCGACATCGCCTACCGCCTCGGCGGCAGCGGCCCCGGCCTGCTGCTGTTGCACGGCCACCCGCAGACCCACGTGATCTGGCACAAGATTGCCGAACAATTGGCCGAACACTTCACCGTGGTCGCCGCCGACCTGCGCGGTTACGGTGACAGCAGTCGCCCGGCGGCCGATGAGTTGCACATTAATTACTCGAAACGCGAAATGGCCCGCGACAATGTCGAGCTGATGCAGTCGCTGGGCTTCGCGCAGTTTTCGATTCTCGCCCACGACCGTGGCGCACGAGTCGCCCATCGCCTCGCGCTCGACCACCCCGCCGTCGTGCGGCGCATGATGCTGCTCGACATCGCGCCGACCCTATCGATGTACGCGCAGACCAACGAAGCCTTCGCCCGCGCGTATTGGCACTGGTTTTTCCTGATCCGTCCGGCGCCACTGCCGGAGACCTTGCTCGAAGCCGATCCCGAAGCGTATTTGCGCAGCGTGATGGGCAGCCGCAGCGCCGGACTCAAGCCGTTTACCGATGCAGCCTTCAATGAATACCTGCGTTGCCTGCAACAACCGGGCAGCGCCCGTGGTATCTGCGAGGACTATCGCGCCAGCGCCGGCATCGACCTTGAGCACGACCGCGCCGACATCGCCGCCGGGCATCACCTGAATCTGCCACTGCGCGTGTTGTGGGGCGCCGAAGGCACGGTCGGCCGTTGCTTCAATCCGCTCAAGGAATGGCAGCAGGTGGCGACCAGCGTCAGCGGTCAGGCATTGCCCGCCGGCCATTACCTTGCCGAAGAAGTCCCCGAACTGTTGCTTGCCGAAGCCCTGGCCTTTTTGCGCTGACCGGAACCACTGGATCCCGGTGCTATGCTGGCGGCTTCTGCCGCCAGTGTTCGTTTTGACATGTCCCAGAAGAAAGACACCGTGCCCCTGCCCGAAGACCTGCGTGTGCTGCTTACCGTGATCCGCAAAAACGGCTTTGCCGCTGCGGCGGATGAATTGGGCCTGTCGCCGGCCTACGTCAGCAAACGCATCCAGATTCTTGAAACCACCCTCGGTACTCGCCTGTTGCACCGCACCAGCCGTCGCGTCTCGCTGACCGAGGATGGCGAACGCGTGCAGCGCTGGGCATTGCGCATTCTCGATGACTTCCAGCAACTGCACGACGAACTCTGCGACGCCCACGACAGCCCGCGCGGGCGTTTGCACATCTGCAGCAGTTTCGGTTTCGGGCGCAATCACGTCGCGCCGGCGGTGTCGTTGCTGGCCGAACGTTACCCGCAACTGGGGATTCGCCTCGACCTGTTTGACCGCGTCGTGGACATCATCAACGAAGGCTTCGACCTGGAGATCCGCGTCGGCGATGACATTCCCGGCCAACACATCGGCCGGCGTCTGGTCAGTAACCGGCGGGTGCTGTGCGCCGCTCCCGGTTATTTGCAACGGCGTGGCACGCCGCAAACGCTGGACGACCTGCAGCAGCACGATTGCCTGGTGATCAAGGAGCGCGACAATGCCTTCGGTATCTGGAATCTGGATCGCGATGGCGGCCAAGAGAACGTGCGGGTCAGCGGGCCGTTGTCGTCCAACAATGGCGAGATTGTTTTGCAATGGGCGCTGGACGGGCGCGGGGTGTTGTTGCGCTCGCTGTGGGATGTGAAGCCGTTGCTGGAACAAGGGCGGTTGGTGCAGGTGCTGGACGATTACAGCCAGAGCGCCAATGTCTGGGCGGTGTACCCGACGCGGCTGGCTCATTCCGGCAAGTTGCGCGCGTGTGTGGAGTTTTTGCAGGCGCATTTCAAAGGCTTGTCGCTGTAACCCGAAACCACACAAAACCCTGTAGGCCTTCGCCTGCTCGCGATAGCGGTGTGTCAGATACAACAATTCTGACTGATCCGCCGCTATCGCGAGCAAGCTCACTCCTACAGGGGGATCAGTGGTGGGTCAGGAGAGCCAAGGGTTGATGGTCAGATGTTGGCGTTCGAAGGCTTTGATCTGTTCGCGCCGTTGCAGGGTACTGCCGATGGCATCCAGGCCGAGCAGCAGTGCAGTTTTGCGCAGGGTATCGATCTGGAAATCGATCATGCTGCCATCCGCCAAACCAATCTGCTGCGCCTCCAGATCGATACTGATCCGCGCCGTCTCAGGCTCACCGACAAGCCGCCCGATGCGCTGCACCTGCGCCTCTTCCAAGGTGATCAACAACACCCCGTTACGCTGGCAGTTGTCGTAAAAGATCCCGGCAAAACTGCTGCCGATCAACGCGCGGATACCCATCTGCTGCAACCCCCAGACCGCGTGTTCACGGCTGGAACCGCAGCCAAAATTCGGCCCGACAACCAGGAAACTTGCGCCCTGCCACGCCGGTTGGTTCAACACGAAGTCGGGGTCGGGCTGGCCATCGCGCAGAAAGCGCAGATCGAAAAACAGCCCGTGATCGAGTCCCTGGCGGTCAATGCCTTTGAGAAACTGCTTGGGCATGATTACGTCAGTGTCGACATTGGCCGCCAATAACGGCGCGGCCTGACCGCTGACTTCAGTGAAAGGTTGCAGGCTCATGGGCGTTCTCCAAAGTGGCGGATATCGGTGAGTCGACCACTGATGGCCGCCGCAGCGACCATTGCCGGGCTCATCAAATGGGTGCGGGCGCCGGCGCCCTGCCGGCCTTCGAAGTTGCGGTTGGTGCTGGATGCGCAGCGGTCGCCGGGCGCGAGCACGTCGTCGTTCATCGCCAGGCACATCGAGCAGCCGGACTGCCGCCATTCGAAACCGGCGTCGATAAAGATCTGCGCCAACCCTTCGGCTTCGGCCTGCGCGCGAACTTCGCTGGAACCGGGAACGATCATCGCCCGCACATGTTCGGCGACTTGCTGACCGCGCACGACGCTGGCCGCATCGCGCAGGTCTTCGATCCGCGCGTTGGTGCATGAGCCGATAAAGGCGTGGCTGATGACGATATCGCTGAGCGCCATGCCCGCTTCGAGCCCCATATAGTTGAGGGCACGACGCATGTCCTGACGCAGGATCGGGTCGCTGATCGCTTGCGGATCCGGCACCCGCGCTCCGATGGCGGCGGCCTGATCGGGGCTAGTGCCCCAGGTGACCATCGGTTCCAGCACGCTGGCATCCAGATGAATCTCGCGGTCAAACACCGCGCCCGGATCACTGCGCAGTTCGCGCCACTTCTTCACGCCCCGTTCCCAAAGCCCACCTTGCGGCGCGCGTGGCTTGCCCTTGAGATAGGCGAAGACTTTTTCGTCCGGCGCCATGAATGCGCCACGTGCGCCGGCCTCGACGGCCATGTTGCAGATGGTCATGCGCGCTTCAACGCTCAAGGCATTGATGGTCGAACCGCAGAACTCAATGGCGTAACCGCTGGCCCCGGAAGCGCCGATGCGACCGATCAGGGCCATGATCACGTCTTTGGAGGTCAGGCCCGGCGCCAGATCGCCGTCGACAGTCACGCGCATGCTTTTCAGACATTTGTAGACCAGCGTCTGCGAGGCCAGCAAATGCTCGATCTCGGACGTGCCGATGCCGAAACCGAAGGCGCCGAGCGCGCCATAGGTGGTGGTATGACTGTCGCCAGCAGCGATGACCATGCCCGGCAGAATGAAACCCTGCTCCGGCGCGATCACATGTTCGATGCCCTGACGTTTATCGAGAATGTCCAGCAACTCGATGCCAAAGTCCCGGCAGTTCTCCGCCAGATACGAGACTTGCCGCGCGCCGCCCGCATCAGGCATTGCCGCGATGCGCACAGGCGTGGTCGGGTTGACGTGATCAACCACCGCCAGCGCCGTGCCCGGCCGCCAGACATCGCGCTTGGCCGCGCGCAAACCGCTGAAGGCCTGCGGGCTGGTGTATTCGTTGATCACCTGGCGATCGATGTACAACAGGACATGGCCCTGATCGTCGAGGCGGCACACCGTGTGCGAATCGATGTGTTTGTCGTAGAGGGTTCTGGCGGTCATCAGGGCGCTCACTCAGGCAATCAGGGTGATTTCCATCATAGGCAGCGCGCAGCCGCCATCAATTGCCTGACAGTGATGGCGTGGATCATGAATCGTGTTTGATCCCATGCACGCAGCAAAAACCTGTGGGAGCGAGCTTGCTCGCGAAAGCGGTGGATCAGGCAACGGATGAAGTGACTGACCCGGCGCCTTCGCGAGCAAGGGGATTTGTGGTGATCGGGGAATTGGGAAACATTTGCTTTCATATCACCTTTCGGGATTTACCTCGCTCATCCGTCCTATAGAGATGCAGGCCGTTCGCGTAGGCAAAAGCCACGTCCGGTCTTCCGGGGACTCCCGTGCTGCGAAGCCCGTAGCTACGCGCCCTTTCACCGCTATCAAGACGCGCAATCATGTCGAAGAAATCCCGCTCCAAACTGTGGTTCCTCGTTCATAGCTGGCTGGCATTACCGATCTGGTTCTTTGTCCTGATCGTCTGCGTCACCGGCACCCTGGCGGTGGTCAGTCAGGAGATCGTCTGGCTGGCCAACCCGCAGATGCGTGCCAGCCAGCCAGCGGACGATGCGCCGCGACTCGGTTATGAGGAAATCATAACGGCCATCAAAACCGCAGAACCGCTGGCACTGGTGCAACGCATCAGCCGCCCGGACGAATCCCATTTCGCTCTTGATGTCACGCTCAGCTATCCGGACGGGCGATCGTTGGTGACCTACGTCAACCCGTATACGGGTGTTATTCAGGGTACGGCACCGCAATTCAATTTCCAGGCATTCACCCGCGCCCTGCATGGCTGGTGGCTGGTGCCTTTCACCAACGGTTATAGCTGGGGCTGGTATCTGGTATCGGCCCTGAGCTTTCCGCTGCTGGCATCGCTGATTACCGGGCTGGTGGTCTATAAACGGTTCTGGAAAGGTTTTTTCAGCCCAACGCTGCGTTTTCGTCACGGTGCGCGGATTTTCTGGGGTGACTTCCATCGCCTGAGCGGTATCTGGTCGATCTGGTTCATCGCGGTGATTTCCATCACCAGCACCTGGTTTCTGATTGAAGCGGTGCTGTCCGACAACCACATTTCCATTTCCAGCGAAGCGATCATTCCAGCCATGGCCCGTGACAGCGTGCCATTGACTGCCGATGGTCTGCCACCCGCCCGGATCAACCTGGATCGCGCCATCGAAATCGCCCAGCAAAAAATCCCCGGGCTGGAAGCCAGTGACATCAACATGCCGTTCAATGCCTACAGCCACCTCGATATCCGCGGTCGCGGCTGGTATCCCCTGATGTTCCAGAGTGCAACACTCAATCCCTACAGCGGCGATATGGCGTCTTCTCGAGTGCTGTCCGACCGCTCCTCGCTGGAATTTGTCACCGAATCCATGCGCCCGCTGCACACCGGTGATTTTGGTGGACTGTGGATCAAGCTGATCTGGTTCTTCTTCGGGTTGATCCTGAGCATGATGGTGCTCAGCGGTTTGTTGATCTGGACCAAACGCACCGCCCTGGCCACCGCCAACGCGCTCAAGCGCGAGAACAAGAAGCAACGCGCCAATGCGCAACCACTCCTCAACCGTGAACCTTCGGAGGCCAGCCTGTGAGCAAGATCACCACCGCCCCTCAGCCTTCACGACTGAACCTGTTCTGGCACAAATGGCGCTTTCACATCAACGTTCTGTTGTTGCTGATCCCACTGGGATTCATGCCCAAATACTTCGCCGACGCGGCGCTGTTTCGCGGCGACGCCGGCCTGGGCGAGCGTGAAATCGGTGAAATACAGGTCGGCCCGTGGAGCCTGCGTCTGGCCGAACTGCGCAATGAAGCGCCACGCTCCGACGGTCCCGCCGGTTACCTGAAAGCCTTCAGCGCCGCGCTGTGCACGGCCTGTGTCGAACCGGTCAAGGCAACTTACCTGCGTATCGGCAAACCGCGCAGCCTGCGCGCCGCCGGGGTGATTTTCTTCGGCACGCCTTACCGCATGGGTACGCAACTGCCGGTCCCGGTAAAAACCCCGGCCGACGCCGAACTGTGGATCACCATGGAAGGCTGGGACGGCAGCATGCATCAAGCCTCGATTCCCCTGAGTCAGGCCTCCCCCGCCACCATCGCCTGGCTGAACAAACAAGGAGCCAAACCATGACCCGCTCTCACCGCCCTTTGCGCCTGCACCTCAGTGCTGCGCTGCTGGTGCTGAGCACCGGCTTCAGCGCCGGCGCCCTCGCCCACAACCCGATGTGCGAATGCAAAGCCATCGATGCCGAGCAGATCAAATGCACCGGTGGCTTTTCCGACGGCAGCGGTGCGCCGGGGGTGACTCTGGATGTGATCGGCTACGACGAAACCATTCTGGTGCCGGGCAAGCTTGGCAGCGACTCGACCCTGACATTCAAGAAACCTGGCGCCGAGTTCTATGTGCTGTTCGACGCAGGCCCAGGCCACGTGGTTGAAATAGACCAAGCGGATATCGAATCCCCATGAGTACGCCAACCACACAAATCGTGCGCCCGGCCGGTGCCGGCCATGAAACCCTCAATGTCCTGCTGTTGTGCCTGTTGATCCTCGCGGTCGCCGGCTCTGTCGTCGCGTGGCGTGGGGTTTCCCATGAACCGGATCCCGTCGCCAGCCACCAGTTCGACGCGCGCCGCGACCTCAGCGCTTCAGAGCAAGGCATCTACGCCGACTTGCGAGTGACCCTCGACGAAATCCGTTTGCTGCGTGAAGAACAGCAAGCCCTGCCGACGCCGCAGAATCTGGCCGACGAAGGCTTCGCGCCGTTTGCCCAGGACGCGAGTTCGGTCAGCCGTGGTGGTCATGCCTGGCAGCTACTGGCGAACACGGCCTATTTCGGCCATAGCCAAAACCCGGCCATCGCCGGCTCGTTCGTCATGCTGTTGAGCAGCGATGACAAGGCCGCTGCGGACATCTGGCTCAACCGCGATGCCAGCCTGCAAGCGCCCACCGAATTGACCGAAGCCGCGCTGTCCGCCGCCGGCTGGAAACAGATCGTCGCGCAATACGATGCCGGGGTTACCCGCGAACATCGCCATTGATTCCTCGCCCTCATCCGAGAGAAGACCGCTTGCCCATGTCTATTTCATCGCCTCGCCGTCCATTGTTGCGTCTGTTCCTGCTCGGCCTCTGCGCCTGCCTCCTCAGTCCACTGGCCAGCGCCGATCAGGCCAAACGCCTGCGCATCGGCATCACCCTGCACCCTTATTACAGCTATGTGGCGAACATCGTTGGCGACAAGGCCGAGGTAGTGCCGCTGATTCCTGCCGGTTTCAACCCGCACGCCTACGAGCCGCGCGCCGAGGACATCAAACGCATCAGCGGGCTGGATGTGATCGTGCTCAACGGTGTCGGTCATGACGACTTCGCCGACCGCATGATCGCCGCCAGCGAAACGCCGAACATCAAAACCATCGAAGCCAACGAGAACGTGCCGCTGCTGGCTGCCACCGGCGTTGCCGCACGCGGCGCCGGCAAAGTGGTGAATCCGCACACGTTCCTGTCGATCAGCGCTTCCATCGCTCAGGTCAACAACATCGCTCGCGAACTGGGCAAACTCGATCCGGACAACGCCAAGACCTACACCCAGAACGCCCGCGCCTACGGCAAACGCCTGCGGCAAATGCGCGCCGACGCGCTGGCCAAACTGACTCAAGCGCCGAACGCCGAACTGCGCGTGGCCACAGTGCACGCCGCTTACGACTATCTGCTGCGTGAGTTCGGCCTGGAAGTGACCGCCGTGGTTGAACCGGCCCACGGCATCGAGCCAAGCCCAAGCCAGTTGAAGAAGACCATCGACCAATTGCGTGAACTGGACGTGAAAGTGATCTTCTCGGAGATGGATTTCCCCTCCACCTACGTCGAAACGATTCAGCGTGAATCCGGCGTCAAACTGTACCCGCTGTCGCACATTTCCTACGGCGAATACACCGCCGACAAGTACGAAAAGGAAATGACCGGCAACCTCAACACCGTGGTGCGGGCGATTCAGGAGTCTGGCGCATGACTTCCAGAGAAAACCTTTCCCCCGAAAACACCGAGTCCCCTGTGGGCCGACGCTGGAATTTGCGGAAGTCAGTCTGACGCTCGGCCGCACAACCATTCTCGACAAGGTCACCTTCCAGGTGCAGCCCGGCAGCGTACACGCGTTGGTCGGCCCCAACGGTGGCGGCAAGAGTTCACTGATCAAGACCCTGCTCGGGCAGATGCCACATCAGGGCCAGCTCAGCCTGCAATGGCCCGGCGAACCCGGCACCATCGGTTATGTGCCGCAGGCGCTGGAGTTCGATCGCGGCCTGCCAATGACCGTCGACGATTTCATGGCCGCCATGTGTCAACGACGCCCGGCGTTTCTCGGTTTGAGCAAGCGTTACGCCGGTGCCATTGGCGAAGCGCTGGAACGCGTCGGCATGCAGGACAAACGCAAGCGGCGCATGGGCGCGTTGTCCGGCGGTGAGCGGCAGCGTGTTCTGCTTGCACAAGGCTTGATTCCGGCACCGCAACTGCTGGTGCTGGATGAGCCGATGTCAGCCCTCGATGAAGCCGGGATTCAGGTGTTCGAGCGCCTGCTCAATGACTGGCGTGCGGCGGGCATCACGGTGCTGTGGATCGAGCACGATCTGGAAGCGGTCGGGCGTCTGGCCAGTCGCGTTACCGGCCTGAACCGTCGCGTGCTGTTCGACGCCACGCCACAACAGGCGCTGACCCCGGAACGTCTGCTCACGCTGTTTTCCACCCATCCACGGAGCGCTGCCTGATGAGTTACGAAGCCTTTCGTTTGATGGTGCAGGGCTGGGCCTCGTCCGGCTATCTGCCGGAAGCGCTGGCCTACGGTTTTGTGGTCAATGCGCTACTTGCCGGGCTGCTGATCGGCCCGGTACTCGGCGGCCTCGGGACGCTGGTGGTGGTCAAGCGCTTCGCGTTTTTCTCCGAAGCGGTGGGCCACGCGGCGCTGACCGGTGTGGCCATCGGCATTCTGCTTGGCGAGCCTTACACCGGACCGTACGGCAGCCTGTTCGGTTACTGCCTGTTGTTCGGCATCCTGCTCAATTATCTGCGCAACCGTACTGGTCTGGCGCCGGACACCTTGATCGGCGTGTTCCTCTCAGTGTCGCTGGCACTGGGCGCGAGTCTGCTGCTGATTCTGGCGGGCAAGATCAATGTGCACATTCTCGAGAACGTGTTGTTCGGCTCAGTGCTGACGGTCAATGGCAACGATCTGGCGGTGTTGGCCATTGTCGGTTCGCTGGTCATGGCCCTCGCCTTGCCGCTGTACAACCGCATCATGCTCGCCAGTTTCAACCCGCAACTGGCGGCCGTGCGCGGGGTGGCGGTGAAGACCCTGGATTATCTGTTCGTGATTCTGGTGACGCTGATCACCGTGGCAGCAGTAAAAGTCATTGGTGCGATTCTGGTCGGTGCACTGCTGGTGATTCCAGCGGCGGCGGCGCGTTTGCTCAGCCAGTCGCTCAAGGGCTTCTTCTGGTGCTCGGTAGTGATCGCCACGGTCAGTACGCTGTGCGGGATTCTGGCGCCCATCGTGTTCGATCTGCCGATTCCGTCCGGCGCCGCGATCATTCTGGTCGCCGGCATCGCTTTCGCCCTCGCCGCCATCGCGCGCGGGGTTGTCCCGAGCCTGAAAGGGAATCTTGGATAAATGACTTTTTCACTGCGCAAACTGACCCTGGCCATGACCCTGTGCGGCGTGATCTGCACGCCGTTGCTGGCTGCCGAAAACACCAGACCGCTGCGGGTGCTGGCCTCCTTGCCCATCACCTTTGGCTTGGCGGAAGCGCTGCTCAAAGGCACCGACGTCAATCTTGAACGGGCGGCGCCGGCGAACCTGCCGGGCAGTCGTCAGAGTGCCTACTTCACAGGGCGCGGCGCTCCGGCATTGAGCAAACTGGCCACTGCTGCCGATGCCGTGATTGGTGTGCGCTCGCTGTGGCCGGATGATCAGCTGTACCCGATTGCCCGCCGCAGCAATATCCGCATCGTTGAAGTCGATGCGGCGCGCCCGGTCGACGGTGCCCTGCCGGGCATTGCCGTACAACCGGATCTGAAGGTCGATGGCTTGAACAGTCAGCCATGGCTGGCCAGCAACAACATGGGACGCATGGCGGATGTGCTGGCGGCGGATCTGGTGCGCCTGGCACCAAGTGCCAAGCCTGCGATCGAGGCGAATCTGGCGACGTTGAAGCAACGTTTGCTGAAGCTCAGCGCCGATAGCGAAGCGCGACTGGCCAACGCCGACAATCTGAGTGTGATGAGTCTGAGCGATCACTTTGGCTACCTGATCGGCAGCCTCAATCTGGAGCTGATCGGCGAGGATCCACGGCCGGATGCGGAGTGGACGGCTGATGATCTGAAAAAACTCACGGCAACGCTGAAGGACAATGAGGTGGCGGTGGTGCTGTATCATCGGCAGCCGTCGGAGCCGGTGAAAGCGGCGATCACCGAGTCGGGTAGTCGTCTGGTGGTGTTGAGTACCGATGCGGCGGATCCGGTGGCAGAGCTGGAAGGCAATGTGGATTTGCTGCTGAAGGGTTTGAGCGGGGCTTAGTTCCAGCCGGACCGCGTTATCGTTCATCGCGAGCAGGCTCGCTCCTACATTTGGAATGCGTTCTCCCTGTAGGAGTGAGCCTGCTCGCGATGAGGCCAGACCAGCCAACACAAATCCAGGGCAAGAAAAAACCCGCTGACTGTTTCCAGTCCAGCGGGTTTTTTCTTGCCCGGCCGCTTACTGCGCGGCGGCCTGCCCTTCCATCTTCTGGCGCAGGCTCAGCGGACGCATGTCAGTCCAGACTTCTTCGATGTAGGCCAGGCATTCCTTTTTCAGGCCGCTCTTGCCCACGGTGCGCCAGCCTTGCGGCACGGCTTTGTAATCCGGCCAGATCGAGTATTGCTCTTCGTGGTTGACCACGACCTGAAAGAGGATGTCCTCGCGGTCGAATACTGACGTCATGCTGGTTCTCCATCGTTGTAAGGGTGGGCTGCACGCGGGGTGCAGCCGGGTATGTAGAAAGAACGTTCGGCGCGGCGAAAAATTTACAGCGACGCAGTGGCAGCGGCCAAAGCTCGACCAAAGATTTCCGCGACACGGTCGATTTCGGCAGCGGTAATCACCAGCGGCGGCAGGAAACGCACTACCGCACCATGGCGACCGCCCAGTTCCAGAATCAACCCACGCTTGAGGCATTCGCGCTGTACCAGCGGCGCCAGTCGCGCAAACGCCGGTGGATGACCGAGCGCATCCGGTGTGCCGTTCGGCTCGACCAGTTCGACGCCGAGCATCAGGCCACGACCGCGAATATCACCCAGTTGCGGGAAGTCGCGTTGCAGGATGCGCAGGTGCTCGCTGAGGCGTTCACCCATGGCAGCAGCGTGCTCGCAGACCTTGTGCTCAACCAGATAACGCATCACCGCAGAACCGGCAGCCATGGCCATCTGATTGCCACGGAAGGTGCCGGCGTGCGCACCCGGTTGCCAGGTGTCGAGCCAGTCGCGATAGACCACCACGGCCAACGGCAGGCTGCCGCCGATGGCTTTGGACAACACCACCACATCCGGGGTGATGTCGGCGTGTTCAAAGGCAAACATTTTGCCGGTACGGGCGAAACCGCTCTGGATCTCGTCGACGATCAGCGCCACACCGGCCTTCTCGGTGATCCGGCGCAAGCCGCGCAGCCACTCGATATCCGCCGGAATCACGCCGCCCTCACCCTGCACCGCTTCGACGATCACCGCAGCGGGCAGTTGCACGCCGGCCTCGGGGTCGTTGAGGAGGTTTTCCAGGTAACTCAGGTTGGCCTTCACGCCTGCTGCGCCACCGAGGCCGAACGGGCAACGGTAGTCATACGGGAACGGCATGAACTGCACGCCATTGCTGAGCAAGGCGCCCAACGGCTTTTTCGGCCCCAGGCTGCCCATCAGACTCAGCGCGCCCTGGCTCATGCCGTGATAACCACCGGAGAACGACAGCACGGTGCTACGCCCGGTCGCCGTGCGTACCAGCTTCAGCGCCGCTTCCACGGCATCGGTGCCGGTCGGCCCGCAGAACTGGATTTTCGCTTCAGCCGCGAGGGCGGAAGGCAGCAGGCCAAACAGATCCTGGACAAACTGATCCTTGACCGGCGTGGTCAGGTCGAGGGTGTGCAGCGGCAATTCATCGGCCAGCACCTGCTGGATCGCTTCGATCACCACTGGGTGGTTATGCCCCAGCGCCAGCGTGCCGGCACCGGCCAGACAGTCGATGAAGGTGCGCCCTTCGACGTCTTCGACATACAAGCCTTTGGCGCGCTTCAGGGCCAGCGGAATGCGCCGTGGATAGCTGCGCGCGTTGGATTCCTGTTGAGCCTGACGGGCCAGCAATGGCGATTCATTGAACTGGTACAACGTTTCGGCCGGCGCCGAAGTAACCCGGGCCGACGACT
The DNA here is from genome assembly GCF_013433315.1 of Pseudomonas crudilactis. Taxonomy (GTDB): domain Bacteria; phylum Pseudomonadota; class Gammaproteobacteria; order Pseudomonadales; family Pseudomonadaceae; genus Aquipseudomonas; species Aquipseudomonas crudilactis. Next base: position 26,575 of record NZ_WXVV01000006.1, read on the forward strand.
CTTCGATAAGGCTGGTGGCGACTGACATCTCTCGACCCCTCAATTGGCTATGGATAGTGACCAAAACAGCACACCGGACAGGTGCGCATTCCGATCACGGGGCGCACTTGCAGGTTTTCCTGTTCTGGAAACGCTTAAGGGGCCCGAGGATTTAGCCCGTGATCGAGTTGTCAGCCCGGCAATGCCAACGGCTTGTGCATGGGCAGGGTTTGCAAGCCTTGGTATTCGAAGGGCGGCGCAGACTCGCGATAACCCAGACGCCGATAAAAAGCGCGGCCGGTGCGCGTGCTGTTGAGGTCAGCGTGAAGCACTCCGCGAACCCGCAACCAGCCTTCCAGATCCTGCATCAGCGCCCGCCCGACGCCGCGCCGAAAGGATTCCGGCTGCACGTAACACAACGAAATGTCGCCACCGGCCTGGGCCATGCCGACACCGACCGGTTTTTCCTCAAGCAAAGCGAGACACAGGTAGAACAACGGGTCGGCGAGCCGCACACTGATGAAGTCGGCCGATTGCTGGCCGATCCATGTGCTGACGAGTGGCGGATCGTTACGGTGGTCGAGCGCACAACCGATACGGATAGAACGCTCGATGATGCGGCTGATGATGCCGGCGTCGGCCAGTTTGGCCGGACGAATGCAGATGAGTGCTTCCATGGCGCAGTTCCCTCAATCCATTGAGTCAAAGCTGCGTCGACCTTACCCCCACCCCAGCCGGATAGCGAACGTCTAGAAGTTACATTTGATGTGTCTGGCAGCTCCTACACAGGCTGTGCTGGAATCAGACAGGCTGCAACGGCATGGTCAGCTCGACCCGCAAGCCATCCGGGCGGCTGTCGAAATGCAGGGCGCAGTCGCAACGCTGAACGATCGCCTGGACAATCGCCAGGCCGAGGCCGCAACCGGTGCTCTGGCCGTTGCGCCAGAAGCGTTGGGTCAGGTGTTGCAAGTCATCCGGCGCAATCCCCGGCCCGTGGTCGCGCACGACAAAACGTACACGGTTGCCAATGGTTTCCAGACTCAGCTCAACCGCACAGTCCTCGGGGGTATGACGCAGGGCGTTGTCGAGCAGATTGCGCAGCGCCGCAATCGACAGCACGGCCGGCATCTGTAGCGGAGCAGCAGAAAGCTCAGCCGGCAGTTGCAGTTTGATGCGCAGGCGCTCGCCTCCCGTGGCGTCCTGAATCGCCAGGCGTGCCACCTGCTCGGCGCTGCATTGCGAACCGTCATCGAACGACAGACTGCCCTCGACCCGCGCCAGCAATAGCAATTGCTCGAGGGTGCGATGCAAGCGATCGGCCCCCTCCTCGGCCCGCGCCAGCGACTGATCGCGGGCGCTGCCATCGGTCATGCGCGCGACTTGCAGGTGGGTCTTGATCGCCGTCAGCGGACTGCGCAGTTCATGGGCCGCGTCACCGGTCAAACGGCGCTCACGCTCAATGGTCTTGCCGATGCGCTGGAACAATTGGTTCTGTGTTTCGAGCAGCGGCTTCAATTCGCTGGGAAAGGTCTGGATCTGCAGCGGTTCGAGTGAGTCGGCATTGCGCCGCATCAGCGCCTCACGCAGACGGTTGAGCGGCGCCAGCCCCTGGCCGATGCCCAGCCACAACAGGCACAGGCAGCCGAGCAACGCCACGCCCACCGGCACCGAGGCCGCCAGCAGAATCGACATGTTCAGCGCCTCGCGCTCGATCTGCCGGTCGGCCGTGGTGATGCGCACATCGCCCCGGGCGAGGGTGAAGCTGCGCCACGGTGCACCGTCGATCATCTGGTCATGGAAGCCCATTTTCTCGGCTTCCAGCGCCTGTTCGGGATTGTTGTGGCTGCGCGCAAGAATTTCCCCGCGCAACGAGCTGACCTGACAGGCCATGCCACCGGGGATATTCAGTTGTTCGGCACTGAAATGGGTGCCCTCGCCTTTGCTCGGCAAAGTCGGCAACTGTTCCAGCAGCCCGGCGACCATGCGCGCCGAGGCTACCAGCCGCTGGTCGAGGGAAAACATCATCTGATTGCGCAAGTCACTGAGCATCCAGGCCGCCGCCAGCGCCCAGATCAGCGCAAACGCAGCGCCGAGGGTCAGGCTCAGGCGCAGTCGCAGGCTCATCACTTGTCTTGCTCTCCAGCATCGGCCGGGCCGAGGCGATAGCCCAGACCGCGCACGGTTTCGACGATGCCTTTGCCCAGTTTGCTGCGCAGATGATGGATGTGCACGTTCAGCGCGTTGCTTTCCAGTTCATCGTTGAAGCCGTAGACGCTGTCTTTCAACTGCTCGGTGGACAGCACCCGGCCACGATTGTGCAGCAGCGCCTGCAACAGCGATTGTTCACGCCGCGACAAGTCAACCGGTTTGCCGGCCAACCTGGTTTCGCGGCTGCTCGGGTCGTACGTCAGTGCGCCGTGCTCGATCAGGTTGACGCTGCGCCCGGCCACCCGGCGCAACAGGGTTTGCAGACGGGCAAACAGTTCACGCAGATCGAACGGTTTGAGCAGGTAATCGTCGGCCCCGGCCTGCAAGCCATCGACACGGTCGGTCACCGAGTCGCGCGCGGTCAGGATCAGCACCGGAATCTCCAGGCCGCTCTGCCGCAGTTGTTGCAGCAACTTGAGGCCATCTTCGTCGGGCAAGCCGAGATCGAGCACCATCACGTCGAATTCGGCAACTTTGAGCATCGCCCGCGCTTTCGACGCGGTGTTGACGTGCTCGACGGTCAAACCTTGAGCCGTAAGACCGGCAACGATGCCGCTGGCGATCAGCTCATCGTCTTCGCAAACCAGTACGTGCATGGGTGCTCCATGGATAAAAAAGGCGAGTGAAGCAGGCGAGGATTAAGCGGCAATTATGACCGTCACCGGTGTTTACGCAAAGCCGGGCAAAAACATCGGGGCGCCACCTGACGCTGGGACTCACTCTGCGCTGAAACTTTCCCACTAATAAAGAAACACATTCTCCCTATGTAATAACCCTTCGATCATTTAGTTTTCGACCGGTAAACACCAACAACTTTAAAGGGACTTAATAAACATGCCTAACCTAACAAACTTCGTCGCGATCGATTGGCGTTCCGGCCCTGATCGTATTTATTTCTTCTTCAAGGACAGCAACACCTATTCCCGATTCGATATCGGTGACAATAAGGTATCCGCCAACTATCCGGCATTGGTCGGCGGTAACTGGGACAGCTTTGGCCCCCATGCCAAAGACTTGCGTTTCGGACTGACAACCACTTCATTCGGCTGGAACACCTCGTCCGATGAAGATATTGCCTGGTTGTTCTTCTATCAGGGAACCACACCCGTGGTGTGTAAATACAACCAGGACGAGGACAAGGTCGATGCCTTCTATAAAGTTGCCGATTCGATCTGGAAGCCGATACTGCCCTACTTCGACAAGATCATCGCCGGTACCTGGTTCCAACTGACCGGTCAGCCGTTTCTGTTCAGATTTATTCTGAACGACGGACACTATCTATCGTTTAACTACAAGGCAAAGACCCTGACTTACAAATCCTTCGGAGATTATCAACTTGGGGCGCTGAAACCGTACAAGGACCGCATCATCACGGCAGCGCAAAATGACCGGACTTTCGCCGACAGCTACTGGTACATTTTCCTGACCGACAACCAATACCTGACTTACAACATTCAGTCCGACCGTCTGGTCTCCGGCCCGCAAACCATCAATGACCAGAACTGGCCAGGACTGCTGCGCGGCTGATTGGCCGAAACCGGAGGGCCTTGTAGGATAGGGTTAATTATCGGTTAATCGCCGCCGCCCATTCTGCACCTCACTTGCACAGGGACAAGGCTCCTCCATGCGTCATTTTTTTCTCTTTTTTGCTCTGCTGATTTCCAGCCTGGCCCAGGCTGGAAACAATCCGTTTGAGACAAAACCGGAGTTTCTGCCGGTCGACCAGGCATTCGTGCTCACCTCGGAACGCCTGGAATCCGGTGAAACCCAGCTGTTCTGGCAAATAACCGACGGCTATTACCTGTATCAGAAACGCTTGAAATTCGATGGACTGAGCGCGCAGCAGCAGCCCGCGCTGCCTGAAGGCGAATCCCACAGCGACGAGTTCTTCGGTGAACAACCGGTCTATCGCCAGGGGCTGGAAGTGAAAATCCCGGCAACCGCCACAGGCCAGATCAAGGTCAGCTATCAGGGCTGTGCCGACGCGGGGCTGTGCTATCCGCCGCAAACCCGGGTGATTGACCTGGGCGGCAAGGCCGCGGTGGCCGCAGGTGCAGAAGCACCCGATCAGGCCTTGGCCAGCAGCCTGCAACAACGGGCGCTGGGCTGGAGCCTGCTGGTGTTTTTCGGCCTCGGACTGTTGCTGGCCTTCACCCCATGCACATTGCCGATGCTGCCGATTCTGGCCGGTATGGTGGTCGGCAGTGGTGCCACCCCGCGTCGCGGTTTTGCGCTGGCCGGCAGTTATGTGATCTGCATGGCGCTGGTGTATGCGGCGATGGGCGTGATTGCCGCGCTGCTCGGCGCAAACCTGCAGGCGTGGTTGCAGAATCCGTGGCTGCTCGGCACGTTTGCCGCGATCTTCGTGGTGCTGGCCTTGCCGATGTTCGGCTTCTTTGAACTGCAACTGCCGGTGGCCATGCGCGACCGCCTCGAACACGCCTCGCGCAGTCGCAGCGGTGGCAGCCTGATCGGTGCCGGGGTGCTCGGTGCCTTGTCCGGTTTGTTGGTCGGACCTTGCATGACCGCGCCGCTGGCGGGGGCGTTGCTGTATATCGCACAGAGCGGCAACGCACTGCACGGCGGCTTGATTCTGTTCTCGCTGGGCATCGGCATCGGTGTGCCGTTGTTGTTGCTGGTGACCGTGGGCAATCGCTTCCTGCCCAAACCCGGCGCCTGGATGAACCTGCTCAAAGGCGTGTTCGGTTTCCTCTTCCTTGCCACCGCGCTGTTGATGTTGCGTCCGGTGCTGGAGGCTTCGTTGTGGCTGGGTCTGTGCGGTGCATTGCTGTTGATCGCCGCATTCTGCGCCTGGAAACAGTCCGAAGGTTTTGGCCGCGTTGCCCAATTGTTCGGCGCAACCTCGCTGTTGCTCGGGTTGTGGGGCAGTTTGCTGGTGATTGGTGCGGCGGGCGGCAGCGATGATCCGTATCAGCCGTTGCAGGTCTACAGTGCCGGCCGCGCCAGTGCGGCGGCGCCATCGGCGCATGACGCATTCGTCACGATCAAGGAACCGGCGGCACTGCAAAGTGAACTCGATGCCGCCAAAGCCAAGGGTCAGTGGGTACTGCTCGACTATTACGCCGACTGGTGTGTGTCGTGCAAGGTCATGGAGAAACAGGTATTCGGCAAAGACAAGGTCATGCAGGCGTTGAGCGACGTGCGCCTGCTGCGCCTCGATGTCACTGCCGACAATGCCGCCAGCCGTGAATTGCTCAGCCGCTACAAGGTGCCGGGGCCACCGAGCTTCGTCTGGATCGGCACGGATGGCGAAGAACGCCGCAGCCAGCGCATCACCGGCGAAGTCGATGCCGATACGTTTCTGCAACGCTGGGCTACCACCCGGGAAGCCAATTAATGCTGACTTTGACCCTCGGCACCTTTGCCATTGCGCTTAATCACCTGCTGCTGATCAGTGCCCTGGCGCTGGCGACCTTTGTCGGCTGGCGGGTGGCCAAGCGTGGCGGCGATAACCCCGAGTCGGCCTTGTTCAGCCTGTTTCTGCTGGGCATGCTCGCAGCGCGAGTTGCCTTTGTGCTGCTGTACTGGTCGCACTATCGCAATGATCCGTGGCAGATCATCGATTTGCGTGATGGCGGTTTCCTCGCCTGGCCGGGTGTGATTGTGTTGCTGCTGGTGGCGCTGTATCGCGGCTGGCGCCGTCCGGGCTTGCGCCGCCCGCTGGGGTTTGGGGTGGCCAGCGGTGTAGCGTTCTGGCTGTTGGCGACGCTGTCGTTGAACATCTATGAACAAGGCACCCGATTGCCGGACATCTCCCTGCGCAATGCCGCCGGAGAAACCATCCAGCTCAGCGACTATCAGGGTGGCCCGCTAGTGATCAATCTGTGGGCGACCTGGTGTCCACCGTGCCGACGCGAGATGCCGGTGCTGGAAAACGCCCAGCAGCAACGACCCGACCTGACCTTCCTGTTCGTCAATCAGGCCGAAAGCATGCAAAGCGTGGCGACATTTCTCGAAACCCAGGGCCTGAGCCTCAACAACGTGCTGTTCGACCGCAGCGGTCGGCTAGGTCAGGCCGTGGGTTCCATGGCATTGCCGACTACGCTGTTCTATAGCCCTGACGGTCGACTGCTGAGCAGTCACTTAGGCGAACTATCGAACGCCAGCCTGGCGCGCGCGCTGGAAAACTTCGCCACCCCGACCCCGAATTCGAACCCGGCCACTGCACCGGCCACCTCTGCAAGGAAACTGCCATGCCCCGCCTCCGCCACCTGCTGACGCTGACTCTGGGCACCGCCCTGCTGCACTTGCCGTTGGTGCAGGCCGCTGAAGAGTTGCCTGCGGCGATCAAACAGATCGAAGCCAAAGGCGCGAAAATCGTCGGCCAGTTCGACGCCCCTGATGGCTTGCGCGGTTATGCGGCGCAGTATCAGAACCGCGGCATGGCGCTGTACCTGACCCCGGATGGCAAACACGTGTTGCTCGGTAATCTGTACGACGCTGACGGCAAGGATCTGAGCAGCGAGCCACTGCAAAAACTGGTTTACGCGCCGATGGCCAAGGAAACCTGGGCCAAGTTCGAGGCGAGCAACTGGATTCAGGACGGCAACAAGGATGCACCGCGCACCGTGTACCTGTTCAGCGATCCGAACTGTCCTTACTGCAACATGTTCTGGGAACAGGCGCGACCATGGGTCAAGGCCGGCAAGGTGCAACTGCGCCACATCATGGTCGGCATTATTCGTGAAGACAGTCCGGGTAAATCGGCCGCGTTGCTGGCTGCGAAGGATCCGGCCAAGGCGCTGGAAGATCACGAAAAGGCTGGCAAGGGCAGCTCGCTCAAAGCCTTGAAAGATATTCCGGTGGCCGTGCAGAGCAAACTGGCGGCGAACATGCAGTTGATGGAAGACCTCGATTTGCAGGCGACGCCGGCAATCTTCTATATGGATGACAAGGGTGAACTGCAGCAGCAGCAAGGCGCGCCTTCGCCGGACAAGTTGGTGAAGATTCTCGGGCCTAAGTAGCTTCGGATTCTTTATTGCCTGAACCGGCCTCTTCGCGAGCAAGCTCGCTCCCACAGGGATCATGTTGACTGTGGGAGCGAGCCTGCTCGCGAAGAACGGACACCCGGTTTAACGGTTGCGCTCGCTGAGGAAGGTAAACAGCACCTCGGTGACAAACTGCGGATTCTCCAGATTGGAGATATGCCCCGCCTCCGGCACCAAGACCCACGGGCAGCCGATCAACTCAGCCATTTCCTGCGCTTCCGACGGTGGTCGTGGTTTGTCCTGATCGCCGCACAGCACCAGCGTGGTCGGCGCATTCAATTCACCCAGCCGTGGCAACAAGTCATCGCGACCAAAGGTGATACGCCCCATCGGTACGATGCTTTCGCGTAAACGATCGGACGAGTACGCCGCCAGTTTCGCGCGAAAATCCTGATACAGCGCCGACTGCGGATCAATGCCAGGACGGAAGAAGATCGGCACGACGATATCCAGTAATTGCTCGGAAATTTCGCCGGTTTCTTCGATCTGTTTAAACAGCGAGAAGTAGTACTGACGAGTCGGCTCAGGCTCGACACCAACATACGTGTCCATCAGCACCAGACCGTTGAGCCGTTGCGGTGCCGACAACGCCAGGCGCACGCCCCACATGCCGCCAACCGACAGCCCGACGAGGGTGACCTGATCGATGTCCAGATGATCGAGCAGGGCCTGCGCCTGACGGGCGATGTCGTCCAGTGAAGTCGTGCCTTCAGGCAACTTCCCCGACTCACCGTGCCCCCACAGGTCCAGTGCAATCACCCGATAGTGCGGCGATAACGCGGCAATCTGTGGCGCCCACATGGCGTGATCCCACAGGTAGCTGCCAGCCAGCAACACCGCCGGGCCTGTGCCTTGATCAATGTAATGCAGCGCTTGTCCGTCCACCGTGAAAAAAGGCATCGACCACCCCCGCGACAAAAAAGAGAACCGGCAGACTGAGCTGCCGGTTGCTGGTCGTCAACCTTGGAAATGATGCGGTTTGTGTGATGCTGATGCCGCCTTCGCGAGCAAGCTCGCTCCCACATTGGTTCTGCGTACACAGGACCAAATGTGGGAGCGAGCTTGCTCGCGAAGAGGCCAGTGCAGGCACTAAAGAATCAAAGGCCCTCCAACTCCGCCATCAGATCATTCAGGCGATCGACCTTCTCCTCGGTGATATCACTCGCCGCCAATCCATCAATGTACTCGGCCAGTTCCTCCACCGTGCTGCACTCGAACATCGCTCGCAGCGGCACATCACGTTGCAAGGATTTCTGCACCCGCGAGGCGATCTGCGTGGCCAGCAACGAATGCCCGCCCAGTTCGAAGAAGTTATCGCGCACACCGACCTGCTCGACCTTCAGCACCTCGGCCCAAATGTCCGCCAGCGTCTGCTCAAGATCATTGCGCGGCGCCAGATAATCCTGACTCTGCAACTGGCCGATCTCCAGCGCCGGCAAGGCTTTGCGGTCGAGTTTGCCGTTGGCATTCAGCGGCAACTGATCGAGCCACAACCAGTGCAGCGGCACCATGTATTCCGGCAGTTCGGCGCGCAGGCGCTGCTTGATCCGCTCCAGTCGTTCACTCGGGCTCAGCGCGCTATCAGCAGCCACCAGATAACCGACCAAGTGTTTACCGTTGACGCCTTCCTGCACACCCACCGCGCCATCGCGCACTTCCGGCTGTTCATGCAGGCGCGCTTCGATCTCACCCAACTCGATGCGATAACCGCGAATCTTCACCTGATGGTCGACGCGGCCAACGTACTCCAGCACACCGTCGCTGCGGCGCCGCGCCAGATCGCCGGTGCGGTACAGACGCTCGCCCGGCGCACCGAACGGGTTCGGCACAAACACTGGCGCGGTGCGCAGCGGATCGCTGACATAACCGCGACCGACGCCGGTCCCCGCCACACACAACTCACCCACCGCGCCCAAGGGCACCAGGTCCAGCGCGCCGTCGACCAGATACAGCAAGTTGTTGTCGGTCGGCGTGCCGATCGGCAAGTAACTGCCGCGCGTCGACGCCATGTCGACGCGGAAGAACGCCACGTCGTCAGAGCATTCCGCCGGGCCGTAAGCGTTGACCAGACCGATGTCCGGGTAACGCAGCAGCCACTGGTGCGCCAGCTCCGGTGGCATCGCTTCACCGGTCGGCAGCATCCAGCGCAGGCCATCCAGACTCAGACGATCCGAGGCGAGCATGCCCTGAATCAGCGACGGCACGCTCTCCAGCACGGTGATGCCCTGCGCTTGCACATGCACCAGCAACCCTTGCGGATCGTGGGCGATGGTGTTCGGCACGATGTCCACGCGCGCGCCGAACAACGGTGCGGCAAGGAACTGCCAGACCGAAATATCGAAGCTTTGCGAAGCGGTCTGCGCAATCACATCGGCGTCACTCAGATTCAGGTAAGGCACCTTGCTCAACTGATTGTTGAGCATGCCGCGCTGCTCGACCATCACGCCTTTCGGCAGGCCGGTCGAACCCGAGGTGTAGATCACGTAGGCGAGGTTGTCCGGGCCGCTGTAAATGCCCAGGTTCTGCGCCGAAGTCGCTGCCGCCTGAATCTCCTCCCACACCAGCAAGCGCGGGCGATTGGCGCAGCTGAATTCATCCAGCAAGGTCTGCGCCTGTTCAAAGCATGTTTTAGAGCAGACCAGCACCGGCGTGCGACTCAGCTCGATGATGCGCTGCAGACGCTGGCTCGGCAGGCCCGGATCCAGTGGCAGGTAACCCGCGCCAGCCTTGAAGCTGCCGATGATCATGCCCAGCAGATCGAGATTACGCTCGGCGAGCAGCGCCACCGGTTGATCCATCTGCACACCCGCAGCGACCAGTGCATGGCCGAGTCGGTTGGCGTTGTGGTTCAGTTCGGCATAGCTCTGCTGCTGGTCAAGGCATGTAGCGGCGATGCGCTGCGGATGCGCGGCAACTTGAGCTTCGAACAGCGCAACGTAGCTCTGCTCCAGCGGATAATCGTGGGCACTCTGGTTGCAACCGTGCAGCAGGAAGTCCTGTTCCTCGGCGCCCAACAGCGGCAGATCGGCCATGTCGCCATGGAAGCCATCGACCAGCGCCAACAGCAAACGCTTGAACTCGCCGAGCATGCGCTCGATGGTCGATTCGTCGAAATAGCGCTGGTCATACGACAGGTGCAGACCGAGGTCATCGCCCGGGTAGCACACCGCCGTCAGCGGGAAGTTGGTGTGCGTACGGCCCGAGTCCGAGGTTGCGTTCAGGCTCTGCGCGCGATCGAGCACCGAGACTTCCACCGGGGCGTTTTCGAAGACGAACAGGCTGTCGAACAGCGGCTGGCCCTTCGGCAATTCGCTCTGTTCCTGAATGTTCACCAGCGGCAGGTATTCGTACTCGCGCAACTGCATGTTGCTGTCGAGCAAAGCACTGAGCCACTGACGCACACTGCTGCGCTGATCGTCCTCAGGCATTTTCACTCGCAGCGCAATACTGTTGATGAACAGGCCGACCGTGCGTTGCATTTCCGGCATATCCACCGGACGCCCGGCCACGGTCACGCCGAACAGCACGTCACGATCGCCGCTCATGCGCCGCAGCACCAAAGCCCACGCCGCTTGAGCGAAGGTGTTGATGGTCAATTGATGGGCCTGCGCCAGTTCACGCAGACGCGCGCCGTCCTCGACATTGAGGCGGGTGTAGCGGTCGCCGACGATCATCCCGCCGCTTTCGCCAGCATGTTCACGCAGGAACGGACGATCGCTCGGGATCGGCGTAGTGCGCTCGAAGCCTTGCAGGTTCTGCTGCCACCACTGCCGCGCTTCGGCCAGACTCTGGCGTTGCAGCCAACCGATGTAATCGCGATAACGAGGCGGCACGGCGAGTTGCGCTTCACGACCCTCGCCCATCGCAGTGTAGATCTCGAAGAAGTCGTTCATCAGCAACGAACGGCACCAGGCATCGATGAGGATGTGGTGGTTGCTCATCATGAACCAGTAACGCGCCGCACCGACCTTGATCAGACGCAGGTGGAACGGTGCCTGATTGAGCAGATCGAACCCGGCCTCGCGCTCGTTTTTCAGCAGCGCTTGCAGCTTTGGTTCCTGCTCGGTTTCGGCAATGGCGCTCCAGTCCAGATACTCGATCGGCGTGCGACCCGGGGTGTGAATCACTTGCAGCATATCTTCGCCGACGTTCCAGCAGAACGACGCGCGCAGCGCTTCGTGGCGAGCAATCACCGCTTGCCAGGCCTGGGCGAAACGCTCAGCGTCGAGTTCGCTGTTGATGCGGTAGCGATCCTGCATGTAGTACAGACCGGTGCCCGGTTCGAGCAAGGTGTGCAGCAACATGCCTTCCTGCATCGGCGTCAGCGGGTAGACGTCCTCGATGTGCGCGGCTGGCACTGGCAAAGCATCGAGTTGCGCCTGAGTCAGCCTGGCCAGCGGGAAGTCCGACGGCGTCAGGCCACCGGCCTCGTCTTGCAGGCAATGGGCGATCAGGCTTTGCAGTTCACCGAGGTAGGCATCGGCCAGATCGTTGATGGTCTGCGTCTCGTAACGCTCGGCGCTGAAGGTCCAGCGCAGCAGCAGCTCACCGCCGTAAACCTGGCTGTCGACGCTCAACTCGTTCGGCAATGGCGCCTGCGGATCGTGGGCGGCTCCGACCGACTCATCCAGCGGACGGAACAGCGCATCGCTGCCGAAGCTCTGGTCGAACTGGCCGAGGTAGTTAAAGGTCACCGGCGCCTGCGGCAGCGCGGCCATGCTGCGCTGACTGAGGTCATCAGCCAGATAACGCAACACGCCATAACCCAGACCTTTATGCGGCACGGCGCGCAGTTGTTCTTTGATCGCCTTGATCGAGGCGCCCTGCCCGGCGGCCTCTTCGATGTTGTGCGGGGTCAGACGCAGCGGGTAAGCGCTGGTGAACCAGCCGACGGTGCGGGTCAGGTCGATCTCGTCGAACAGGGTTTCGCGGCCGTGGCCTTCCAGTTGAACCAGCGCCGACGGTTGCCCGCTCCAGAGACACAGCACACGGGCCAGTGCGGTCAGCAGCAGATCGTTGACCTGCGTGCGGTAAGCCGCCGGAGCCCGTTGCAGCAACTGTTGGGTGTGCTCGGCATCGAGGCGCACGCTGACGGTTTGCGCGTGACGATTCTGCTGGCCGCCCTGCGGATTTTCGCAAGGCAAATCGGCGTTCTGACCGGCCAGTTGAGTCTGCCACCAGTCGAGTTCTTCGCGCAGGGATTCACTGCCGGCGTAAGCTTGCAAACGCGCGGCCCAGTCTTTGAAGGCGCTGGTTTTCGCCGGCAGTTTCACCGCTTGTTCGGCGTCGAGTTGGCGATACACCGTTTGCAGATCGTCGAGCAGAACGCGCCACGACACGCCGTCGACGACCAAGTGATGGATGGCGATAAACAGGCGTTGTTGACCTTCAGGGCCATCGACCAGCACGGCGCGAAGCAGCGGGCCGTTTTCCAGATCAAGACTGCGTTGGGCATCAGCGAACAACGCTTCGCACTTGTCCATCGAGGTGACGCGTACTTGCCAGAGAACAGCGGCATCGGACACCGGTTGGTGCGCCGCTTGCCACTCGCCATTGACCTCACTGAAGCGCAGACGCAAGGCGTCATGCTGCTCGACCACCGCCAGCAGCGCCTGCTCCAGACGCTGCGGTTCGAGGGTCACGGTCGGCTCCAGCAACAACGCCTGATTCCAGTGCTGACGTTCAGGGATTTCGGTATCGAAGAACCAATGCTGAATCGGCGTCAGGCGCGATTCGCCGACCACCAGACCTTGCTCGGCCGTCACTTGTTCGGTGCGGCTGGCCACAGCGGCCAGGGTCTGCACGGTCTGATGCTGGAACAGATCACGCGGGCTGAAATGAATACCTTGCTGGCGTGCACGGCTGACCACTTGGATCGACAGAATCGAGTCACCGCCGAGTTCGAAGAAGTTGTCGTTGAGGCCGACCTGTTCGACGTTGAGCACCTCGCACCAGATCTGCGCCAGGGTCTGCTCCAGCTCGTTGCTCGGCGCGACGTAGTCCTGACGACTCAACTCAGGATCCGGCGCCGGCAGCGCACGACGATCGAGTTTGCCGTTGGCGGTCAGCGGCATGCTCGCCAGCAGAATCAGGTGGGTCGGCACCATGTAATCCGGCAGTTGTGCTTTGAGATGCGACTTCAGCGCGTCGCGCAGTGCGGCCTGTTTGGATTCACTTTGCTCAGCCACTTCGGTGACCAGATAGCCCACCAGTTGTTTGCCGCTCGGCGCATCGAGGGCGAGCACCACGGCTTCGCGGATCGAGTCGTGATCAAGCAGGCGCGTTTCGATTTCGCCCAGTTCGATGCGGAAACCACGGATTTTCACCTGATGGTCGATCCGGCCCAGGTATTCCACCAAACCGTCGGCACGCTGGCGCACCAGGTCGCCGGTGCGGTACATGCGCCCGCCATCGGTGGCGAACGGGTCAGCGACAAAGCGCTCAGCCGTAATGCCCGGACGGTCGTGATAGGCCTGGGCCAGACCGGCGCCGCCGACGAACAACTCACCGGTCGCGCCTTGCGGCACCAGCGCCAGATCGGCGTCGAGAATGTACGCCACGCGCGCACCGATCACGCTACCGATCGGCACACTGCCAGCGCCCTCTTCCAGCACTTCCGGCGCCAGACTGGCCAGCGGCATGACCACGGTTTCGGTCGGGCCGTAGGCGTTGAAGAACATCGCCGGTTTGAACGCCGCGCGAATCCGTTGCAGATGCTCGCCGGTCAGCGCTTCGCCACCGGTGATGATCATCCGCACCGGCAAAATTTCGTTTTGCGTCGAGAGGAACTGCGCCAACTGGCTGCCGTAGCTCGGGGTGAAACCGAGCACGTTGATTTTATGCGTGCGGATCAAGCCGCAGATTTCTTCCGCGTCCCACTGACCTTGCGCACGCAACACCACCTGCGCGCCGCTGAGCAGCGGTACCAGCAGACGCTCGGTCGCGGCATCGAAGTTGATCGAATAGAAGTGCAGTTCGCAGTCATCCGGGCGCATGCCGAAACGCTCGATCACGGCTTGGCAGTGCATGGCGATTTCGCCGTGGGAGACCACCACGCCTTTCGGCTTGCCGGTCGAGCCCGAGGTGTAAATCAGGTAGGCCTGATGCTGCGGCAGGCTGATAAATGGCAGCTCGCTGGCCGGGTAAGCGGCGAGTGCCGCGCTGTCATCTTCCAGGCTCCAACGCGCCACGCTTGGCGGTAGATCGCCGAGGGCTTTGAACATGGCGCGATCACTGAGCAGCAGGCCGATGCGGCTGTCTTCGATCATGTAATGCAGACGGTCGAGCGGGTATTCCGGGTCCAGCGGCACGTACGCGCCACCGGCCTTGAGAATCGCCAGCAGGCCGATGACCATTTCCAGCGAACGCTCCAGCGCCAGACCGACCCGCACTTGCGGGCCGACACCACGCTCTCGCAGGGCCCAGGCCAGACGATTGGCGCGGGCATCGAGATCGGCGTAGCTCAGGGTCTGCCCGGCGAAGGTCAGGGCTGGCGCGTCTTTGCGCGCCAGCGCCTGTTCGGCGAACAGGTGATGAATGCACTGGTCGAGACGATGCTCGCCCGGCTCGATGCCAAGGCTGTCGAGCAGCTGCTGTTGCTCCGGTTGATCGAGCAGCGGCAATTCGCTGAGACGCTGTTGCGGATCGGCGATCAGCGCTTCAAGCAGATTGCGCCAATGTTTGGCCATGCGCGCGATGGTCGGCTCATCGAACAGATCAGTGCTGTAGGTCAGGCAGCAACCGAGGCGATGATCGAGGTCGGTGACTTCCAGGTTGAGGTCGAATTTGGTCGCCCGCGCATCGTTGGCCAGGTACTCGACGGTCATACCGGCAAGCATGCGGCTCTGCTGGAATTCCCAGCGCTGCACATTGCACATCACTTGGAACAGCGGGTTGTACGCAGCGCTGCGCGGCGGTTGCAAGGCTTCGACCAGATGATCGAACGGCAGATCCTGATGCGACTGGCCTTCGATCACGGTGTGACGCACCTGCTCGAACAATTCGCCGACCGACATCATGCCGTCGAGTTGGCAACGCAGAACCTGGGTGTTGAGGAAGGCACCGATCAGCCCTTCGCTTTCCGGACGTATACGGTTGGCCACTGGTGCGCCGATGCGCAGATCGGTCTGGCCGCTGTAGCGGTAAAGCAGTGTAGCGAGCGCGGCGGTCATGGTCATGAACAGGGTCAGACCGTTTTGCGCATTGAACGCACGAACGCGCGCGGCGAGGTCATCGCTCAGGTCGAAGCGGAACAGTTCGCCCTGATGGCTTTGCACTGGCGGACGCGGACGATCGCCGGGCAATTCCAGCAGCGGATGTTCACGGCCGAGTTGCGCAGTCCAGTAATCGAGTTGGCGCTGACGCTCACCGGATTCCAGCCAGTTGCGCTGCCAGACGCTGTAGTCGAGGTATTGCACCGGCAGCGGCTCAAGCGGCGAATCGCGGTCGTCGACAAACGCTTCGTACAACGCACTGAGTTCGCGGGCGAAGATGTCCATCGCCCAGCCTTCGGTGACGATGTGGTGCAAGGTCAGCACGAAGTAATGCTCGTGCTCGGCAGTTTTCACAAGGCAGGCGCGTAACAGCGGGCCGGTTTCCAGATCGAACGGCAGATGCGCTTCTTCATCGGCCAGTTGCTGAACCTTTTGCTCGCGCACATCGGCGGCAAGTTTTGAGAAATCCTTCCAGCCCATGCGCACGCCGGTTTCGGCATGCACCTGCTGACGGGCAACGCCGTCGACGCTTGGGAACGTGGTGCGCAGGGTTTCATGGCGCAGGATCAGCGCTTGCAGTGCGGCCTCGAAACGCTCGACGTGCAGGACACCACGCAGGCGCGCCATGCCGCCGACGTTGTACGCCGGGCTGTCTGGCTCCATCTGCCAGAGGAACCACATGCGCTGTTGCGAGTAGGACAACGGCACTGGTTGGCTGCGATCAACCTTGTCGATTGGCGGCTGTTTGTTGGTCCGGCCGCTGACCTGGATCAAGCGGATTTGCTCGGCGAAATCTCCGAGTTCGCTGTGTTCGAACAAGGCGCGCAACGGCAGTTCGACGTCACAGGCCTGACGGCTGCGCGAGATGATTTGCGTGGCCAGCAACGAGTGGCCGCCGAGGGCGAAGAAGTCATCGCGCAGGCCGACCTGGCTCAGGCCAAGTACTTCGCGCCAGATCGCGGCAATCTGTTGTTCCAGTTCGGTGACCGGTTCGACGTGTTCACGCACTTGCCATTGCGGTTCGGGCAAGGCGCGGCGGTCGAGTTTGCCGCTGGGGCTGAGGGGC
Organism: Pseudomonas crudilactis; assembly: GCF_013433315.1. Lineage (GTDB taxonomy): Bacteria > Pseudomonadota > Gammaproteobacteria > Pseudomonadales > Pseudomonadaceae > Aquipseudomonas > Aquipseudomonas crudilactis. The sequence continues at coordinate 43,050 of NZ_WXVV01000006.1, forward strand.
ATTGCGTCGAGACGCATCAGTTGCGCCGGGACCATGTATTCGGGCAGCTCGGCGGCCAGAGCAGTTTTCAGGCGAGTGATTTGCCCGTCGTGATCTTCGTTGATATCGGTCGCGGTGAAGTAGCCGATCAGCTGCGCGCCGGCAGCGGTTTCGCGCACCAGCACCACGGCTTGGGCGACGCCGTCCTGGGCGAGCAGACGTGCTTGGATTTCTTCCGGTTCGACGCGGAAACCACGCAGCTTGACCTGTTGATCGAGGCGGCCGAGGTATTCGATCACGCCGTCGGATGTCCAACGGGCGCGGTCACCGGTGCGATACAACCGCGCGCCCTGCTCGCCCAATGGATCGACCACAAAGCGTTCAGCGGTCAACGATGGACGGCCGAGGTAACCACGGGCCAGACCAACGCCGCTGATGCACAGCTCACCCGGCACACCGGCCGGCACTGGATTCAGCTCGGCATCGAGCACGCGGCAAATCACGTTGCCCAGCGGCCGGCCAATCGGTGAGCGCTCGCCATCGGCAGTGGTGCAATGCCAATGGGTGACGTTGATCGCGGTTTCGGTCGGGCCATAACGGTTGTGCAACTGCACCACTGGCAGTTGCGCGATTACGCGATTGCGCAGTTCGGCCGGCAGCGCTTCACCGCCGGAGAACACGCGGCGCAGGCTGGTGCATTCGGCGCTCAGCGGTTCGTCGATGAACAGCGAAAGCAGCGGCGGCACAAAGTGCAGCGTGGTCACGCCATATTCCTGAACCAGTTGCGCGATGCGATGCGGATCGCGGTGTTCACCGGGACCGGCGATCAGCAGACGAGCACCAGTGATCAACGGCCAGAAGCATTCCCACACCGACACGTCGAAACTGATCGGGGCCTTTTGCATCAGCACATCGGTTTCATTGAGAGCGTATGCGTCCTGCATCCATTGCAGACGTTCAGCCAGTGCCGCGTGGGTGTTGCCGACGCCTTTCGGTTGGCCGGTGGAGCCCGAGGTGTAAATCACGTAAGCGAGGTTGTCGCCGTGCAAGTGCAGGCCTGGTGCCTGGCTCGGCCAGTTTTCCAGGTGCAAGGCGTCCATGGCGATCACGCTGACGCCGTCGCTGGCCGGCAAGCGCTCGAGCAACTCAGTTTGCGTCAGGAGCAATTCGACGCCGCTGTCGCTGAGCATGTAGGCCAGCCGATCGGCCGGGTAATCCGGGTCCAGCGGCACATAAGCGCCGCCGGCCTTGATGATCGCCAGCAGGCCGATCAACAGTTGTGGCGAACGCTCGGCGGCGATGGCCACGCAGACATCCGGGCCGACGCCTTTATCGCGCAGATAATGGGCGAGGCGGTTGGCCTGGGTGTGCAGTTCGGCGAAGTCGAGACTGCCGCCGTTCCACACCAGAGCGGTGCGTTCCGGGGTCTGCCGCGCCTGTTCGTTGAGCAGTTCAGGCAGCCATTGTTGCGCCGGGGTGCAGGGGGCTACGCCCCAGTCTTTTTGCTGAGCCTGCTCAGTGGTGGTCAGCAATTGCAGATCGCCAATGGCTTGCTCCGGACGTTCACAGACTTCGCGCAACAGGTTGCTGAAGTGCTCGGCCAGACGTTCGATGGTCGCCACTCCGAACAGTTCGCTGGCGTAGTCGAATGACAAGGTCAACCGACCATTCCGATCTTCTTCGCTGTGCAATTGCAAATCGAACTTGGCTTCGCGGCTGTGCCACGGCAGTTCTTCGGCGAGCAGACCCGGCAGACGCTTGAGCGCACTCAGATCGCGCTGCTGATGGTTGAACATGACCTGGAACAGGCCTTGTTCACGGGCCTGCGGGAAGGCTTCGAGGAGTTGTTCGAAGGGCAGATCCTGATTCGCCTGGGCACCGAGTGCGGCTTGGCGAGTCTGGGCTAACAGCTCAACAAACGGCAGACGCGAATCGATCTGCGCGCGCAGTACTTGGGTGTTGATGAAGAAGCCGATCAGACCCTGGGTTTCCAGGCGTGGACGGTTGGCATTCGGCACGCCGATGCGGATGTCGCGCTGACCGCTGTAGCGATGCAGCAGGCTCTGGAATGCCGAGAGCAGCAGCATGAACGGTGTCGACTCGTGAGCCTGAGCCGTGTTGCGGATCGCATCGCTGAGGCTGACGCCCAGTCGCACGGTATGGCGCGCGGCGCTATGCGTTTGCTTGGCGGATCGTGGGTAATCGGTGGCCAGTTCCAGTGATGGATGTTCGTCGCCCAACTGCGCTTTCCAGTACGCCAGTTGCCGCTCGCCCTCGCCTTGCGCCAGCCATTGGCGCTGCCAGCTACCGTAGTCGGCGTACTGGGTTGGCAGCGGCGCAAGGGTCGCGGTCGCGCCTTGCGTAGCGGCGGCGTAAAGGCGCGAGAACTCGTCGATCAACACGTTCAGCGACCAGCCGTCGGCGATGATGTGGTGCAGGGTCACCAGCAGTTGATGATCTTCGTCGTCGAGACGCACCAGCGTCACCCACAGCAGCGGGCCTTTTTCCAGGTCGAACTGACTGCGTGCTTCGTCTTCGCGGATTTGCTGCGCGCGGGCTTCACGCTCATGGGCCGGCAGATCGCTGATGTCGATCAGTTGCAGATTGAATTCGGCGGCGGCAGCGACTTGTTGCAGAGCCACGCCGTCGCGTTCGAAGAAGCGTGTGCGCAGGGATTCGTGGCGCTCGATCAATTGCTGGAAGCTGGCGCGCAAGGCGTCTTCGTCCAGTTCGCCGCGTAAACGCAGGGCACCGGGAATGTTGTAGGCGCTGCTCTGTGGGTCGAGTTGCCAGGTGATCCACAAACGGTTTTGTGCCAGCGATTGCGGCACCGGCTCGCTGCGCGACAGTGCGGTGATTGCCCCTTGAGCGCTACCGCCGTCCTGCTGTTGTTGCGCGACAGCAGCGGCGAACGCGGCCAGCGTCGGCGCTTCGAAGAGCAGGCGCAGGTTCAGCTCAAGCGCGAGTTCTCCGCGGACGCGGGCGATAACTTGCGTGGCGGCGATCGAGTTGCCGCCAAGCAGGAAGAAATGATCGTCGGCATTGACCTGTTTGAGGTTGAGTTGCTCGGCCCAGATTTTGCCGATCAAGGCTTCGAGTTCGGAGGCGCTGGTGGTCGACTCTTGGCTTTCAGACGCCGTCGAAGGGAACACCGCGTAGCTGTCGAGACTGCCATCGGCCAGACGATTGCGGCAGGCCGAGCGCTGCAATTTGCCGCTGGAGGTTTTCGGCAGCGCACCCGGATTGAGCAGCACCACCACGCTTGGTGCCTCCTGATACGCCTCGGCTACCGCTTGGCGAATGGCTTTGATCAAGGCTTCCGGGGGGAGGATTTTCTGCACGCTGCGGCTGATTTCCGCTGCAATGCCGATGCCCTCTTCGCCATTTTGGCTGACGGCAAATGCGGCGACGCGGCCCTTGCGCACCACTTCCACTTCGTTCTCGACGGTCTTCTCGATGTCCTGCGGATACAGGTTGTGGCCACGTACGATCAGCATGTCTTTCAGGCGACCGGTGATGAATAGCTCACCGTTGCGCATGAAGCCGAGGTCACCGGTGCGCAACCAGGTACGGCCGGCGTGCTGGACAAAAGTCTTGGCGCTGGCTTCGGGGTTGCGCCAGTAACCGTGAGCGATACTTGGGCCGGCAGCCCAGACTTCACCGACGGCGTTGTCGGCCAGTTCTGCGAGGGAGTTTGGTTCGACGATCAGCACCGCATGCTCGGGTTGGCTGATGCCGCAACTCATGATCGGGCTGCCTTCGCCCGGCTCCGCGCGATTTTGCGCCAACGCCTGATCGTCGACGCGCAGCGCAGGAATCCCGGTGCCGCGCGGGGTGCCGGCGACGAACAGTGTGGCTTCGGCCAGACCGTACGAGGCCATGAAATTGTCTGCACTGAAACCGCACGCGGTGAACTTCTCGGCGAAGCGTTCAAGGGTGTCCAGACGGATCGGTTCGGAGCCGGAGTACGCCACGCGCCAACGGCTCAGATCGAGACGTTCGAGGGCCGACTCACTGACCCGTTCGCTGCACAAGCGATAAGCGAAGTCCGGCCCGCCGCTGATGGTGCCGCCGTATTCGCTGATCGCTTCGAGCCAGCGCAATGGTCGGCCGAGGAAATACGCCGGCGACATCAGGATGCACGGCACGCCGCTGAAGATCGGTTGCAGCAGACCACCGATCAAACCCATGTCGTGATACAGCGGCAGCCAGCTGACGATGACGTCGTCCGGATTCACGTCGATGCCGAAACCATGACGGATCAACAGTTCGTTGGCGACCAGATTGCCGTGGCTGACCTGCACGCCTTTGGGCAGTGCGGTGGAACCGGAGGTGTATTGCAGGAAGGCGATGTGGTCTTGCGGCAGGCTCGTTTCGACCCAGTTTTCGGCTTGAGCGCTGTCGAGCATGTCGACGCACAACAGTGGCGGCGCGCCTTCGATCTGTTGCAAGGCGTCGCGCAGGTCAGCACTGGTCAAAAGCAGACGCGGCTCGGCGTCAGCGATGATCGACAGCAAACGCTCCTGGTGATGCCGACGCGCCGACTCCGGCGGATAGGCCGGTACCGCGATCACGCCGGCGTACAGGCAACCAAAAAACGCCGCGACATAGTCCGGGCCACTGGGAAACAGCAATACCGCGCGATCACCGAATTCAGCCTCAGCCTGCAACGCGGCAGCAATCGTTCGCGCGTGCTGATCCAGTTCGCGATAACTGAGTACCACAGCCTGCTCTTCGTTCTCGGCGAGAAAACGCAAGGCCAGTTGATCCGGCGTCAGAGCCGCGCGGCGCTGGAGGGCTTGGACCAGGGTGCTGGGGAGTTCGAACGCGTGGGTCATGAGGTTTCCTGCCTGAATTCGGCTTGCTAATGGAATCGGGTTGCTGCGTCACACCCTTCGAAGGGCATGCAGGGCGCGGTCTATGCCGACCGCGCAAGGCATCGGAATGCTGTCTGGCCGGGGATATGCACCCGGAACCATTCACCAATGAGAACGGATGACGTCTTGAAATAATTAGTCGGCAGGCTGGATCGCCAATGGGGCTGGGGTGTGGCGGCGTGTCGCAGTTCTCAGAATGCACTGTTGTGGATCATTAATTCTCTTTCTCAATTGACAATCATTATCATTCAACATAATTTGTCGCTCGATGTGTAGGACGGCCCCGCCCCCCAGGCGTCCCACTAACCTATTGGCAGCAAGGTGATTTCCATGACGGAACAAGTATCCACAAGCAGGTGCGATTCACCGCTACTTCAGGCATTCGTCGACAATCGGCTGATTCTGGTCAAGATTGCAGCCCGCATTACCGGCTGCCGCTCGCGCGCCGAAGATGTGGTGCAGGATGCGTTTTTCCGACTGCAGTCGGCGCCACCTATCACTTCGTCGATCAAGGCTCAACTGAGTTATCTGTTCCAGATCGTGCGCAACCTCGCCATCGATCACTACCGCAAACAGGCGCTGGAACAGAAGTACTCCGGCCCTGAAGAGGAAGGGCTGAATGTGGTCATCCAGGGTGCTTCACCGGAAACCTCGCACATCAACTTCTCGACCCTGGAAAACATCGCCGACGCACTGACCGAACTGCCCAGCCGCACTCGCTATGCGTTCGAGATGTACCGCCTGCACGGCGTGCCGCAAAAGGATATCGCCAAGGAACTGGGCGTTTCGCCAACCCTGGTCAACTTCATGATTCGTGATGCGCTGGTGCACTGCCGCAAGGTCTCGGGCAGTCGTCGGGATGCGGTGATTGCCGGTCGTCGTTAAGACCTGAATTCGGCGTCAAGCCATTCGCGAGCAAGCTCGCTCCCACATGGGTTCTGCGTACACAGATCCAATGTGGGAGCGAGCTTGCTCGCGAAGACGGACTCAAATTCACAAAGATCCCAAGCCCGATCACCTCACGCCAGCTTGCACCGATCAAAAAACCGCTCACGCCCCAGGATCATCAGCGCCGCGCGCTTGTGCGGGAAGTCGAATTCCTTCTCGCAGTGGAAACACTGATTCTGCATATGGCCGATCATCTTCGCGTTGTCCGCCCGAGGTTCGGCGACCACGCGTTGCGTGCGCGGATCATCGAGAAACAGGTAATGCACCAGCGCCGATAACCAGCTCGCCACTTTGTGCGGCCCACGGTGATCCTCTTCACCGACCAGCATGTGAATACCGCGATCGTAATTGTCGGCGTCATAAAACGGCGCAATGCGATCTTCCTTGGCCCAGTAGGCTTCGAAATAGGCAAACGGCTGATCATCGAAACAACCGATCAAGGTCAGCGTATGCGGGTCAGCGTCGAGTTTGCTCAGGTACTCGCGATGCTTTTCGATACTGCCCTCTTCCTGCCAGAAACTGGCAACGCGCGGGCTGTTCTGCCAGCGGTTGAATCGCGGCAAGTCTTCTTCGATCTCGACCGTGCGCAAGGAAATCCACGCCCCCAGCCGCGCGTCGAAACGTCGATAGACTTCACCCCGCGGCTTCAGCGGTCGCAGCGGATGACGCTTGCCGGCACTGATGACCATTTGCTGCGGATAGCTGCCGGCCAGCGATGCGCCAAGCCACGGCTGCGGCAGCTGCCAGAACAACGTGCGTTCGCAGCGGTACTCGCCCGCCACGTCGGTCGCCACCAGCAAACCGCTGAGCAGGGCTTCGGTCGGTGGCTGATCCAGTTGCCAGGTCAATTGCTGGCACTCAGGATCCCGGGCGAACAGCCAGTAGCAAGCAACCCATAGCGCCTGGCCCGGCAGCAGCGCAAAGCGCTCATCGAGCTGGATCGGCCCTTTGGCCTCACGGTCGAGGCGCAGACGAATCAGCGGTTGTCCGTCCAGGCTCAAGCTCAGACGGCTTTCGGTGGCATCGGCTTGGAGTTGACTGCCCGAGGGCAACGCCAGGGCAGTCAGATCATTCAGATTGGACATGGGTCAGGCTCACGATAATCGTCGACAGTTCAACGAAGTGACGTGATCCGGGCGGGGAAATTTAGCTTGGTGCACAAATCAGTGCCTCAGCGGTGAAGCACCGGCACCACTGCAATCTTGTACGGATCGAAAATTTTCAGCATCTGGCCGTTGTCGCGCAAACCTTGCAGCATCTTGCCGAACGCCTCACCAGTGATCGGCGCAGTCGGGCGAAGAATGGCGTAATGGTGATAAACCTGATCGATGCGTTGCGACACCAGCAACTCGTCGCGCACCTTCTCGTTGCGCAGCAGGTAATCGCTGAGGTAGGAGCGCGTCACCAGGGCAATATCCGCACGCGAACGCAGCACCATCAGCAGGTTGCTGTCATGGGAATAGGTCAGCGTGGCGTTGAAATTCTGCGCGAGAAATTTGGGGTCGGCATTGAAGTTGGCGAATTCGTAGTGATAACCGCTGAATAGCGCCAGACGCTTGCCGGTCAGGTCGGCAAAATAGTTCTGCTGACGACCGACTTCACGTTGTGCAACGAAAATCTCCGCGTCCTCAAGGCCCATGTCGACATCCGTATGGGGAATTTCCTTCCAGCCCCAATCGGGGTTCTCGAAAATCGCCATGTCGATCCGGCCCTGCTTGAAATCCCCGAAACGCCGCGGAATAGAGGTCGGCACCAGGACAAACTGATAGTCGCTTTGCAGGCGATTAAGGGCCTCGACCAGTTGCGGCAAGAGGCCTGTATCGGCACCGTTTTCCGGACGAATGGTGTAGGGCGGAAAATGCGCCGCGCCCACCCGAACCAGTTGCGCTGCCTGAACGGGCAATACCCATGATGCAGCCAGCGCTGCGAGCATCAGCCCCGCGGCCGTCCGGATTGGCAAAGACTTCAAAACACCCCACTCCCCGAAAAAATACCGATCAATGCATTCAAGCTAGGCGGTTTCGCCCAGTTAGCCAGTTTCCCGGCAGGATAGAAAGTCGCTCAACGCTCTTCGAGGACCAGAATCAGCGCCTCATCCGCCAACTGATCGAGGCTCAAACTGCCACCTGCACGGAACCAGGTGGTGGTCCAGGACAGTGCACCGGTGAGGAAACGTCGAGTAATAAATACATCACCGCGGATAAATCCGGCGTCCTTCGCTTCACCCAGCACTTGCAGCCAGATGTCTTCGTAGACATCGCGCAAGGCGAGCACCTTGGCCTGGCCATCTTCGGACAAGGAGCGCCACTCGTAGACCAGCACGGCCATCGCCTCGCCGCTGCCGCCCATGATCGATTGCAATTCGCAACGGATCAGCGCCAACACACGCTCACGCACATTGTTGGCATCGGCCAGTGCGGCGCGCATCAATGCAGTGTTGTAGCGGATGGTTTCTTCCATGACCGCGCGGAGAATTTCATCCTTGCTTTTGAAGTGATGAAAAATACTCCCGGACTGGATGCCGACTGCGCCGGCCAGATCGCGCACCGTGGTGCGTTCATAACCTTTGTTACGGAACAGGTGAGCCGCCACTTGCAGCAGTTTGCCGCGGGCGCTGTCCGGGTCGGTCAAATGGCCTTGATCGACCAATTCGCGCATGACCCTCAGGGCTTTTTGCTCGTCCACCCGTTCTCTCCTACAGTCGATCAGTCTGTTGCCCCCTGAAACCGCAGGGTTGCGCGCAATTTAAGCCGCCAACGACGACCAAGCAAGCGCTTGGGCAGAAGATAGTTTCAACTGTTTACAAACCAAGCGCTTGCTTGGTAGCCTCCAGACACTTCTGTCGCAGGTTGCTGAGTCGGAGATAAAAATGCCCACCACCGTTCGCATCGGATGCGCCAGCGCATTCTGGGGAGATACGTCCACCGCCGCCGCGCAACTGGTGGAGGGCGGCAATCTGGATTATCTGGTGTTCGACTACCTCGCCGAGATCACCCTGTCGATCATGGCCGGCGCACGCATGAAGGACCCGCAGGCGGGCTTCGCCGGCGACTTCATCGAAATCCTCACCCCCCTGCTGCCGCAGTTGGCCGAGCAGAACATCCGCGTGATCAGCAATGCCGGTGGAGTCAATCCGCAGGCCTGCGCCAACGCCTTGCAAGCGGCCTGCGACAAGGCCGGCATCGACCTGAAAATCGCCGTACTGCTCGGCGATGATCTGCAACCACAACTAAAACACCTCAGCGGCATCAGCGAAATGTTCAGCGGCGCCCCGCTGCCGCCGATGTGCGTGTCGACCAACGCCTACCTCGGCGCACCGGGCATTGTCGAAGCACTACGACTGGGCGCCGATATCGTCATCACCGGACGGGTGGTCGACAGCGCCGTGGTCAGCGCCGCGCTGGTGCATGAATTCGGCTGGTCGTGGCACGACTACGACAAACTCGCCCAGGCCGCGCTGGCCGGGCACATCATCGAATGCGGCGCACAATGCACCGGTGGCAATTTCACCGATTGGCGTGAAGTGCCGGATTACGAACACATCGGTTTTCCGATCGTTGAGGTCAGCGCTGACAGCCAATTCATCGTCAGCAAACCCGAAGGTTCCGGTGGACTGGTCACACCGCTGACCGTCGGCGAGCAGATGTTGTACGAAATCGGCGATCCGCAGGCCTATCTGTTGCCCGACGTGGTCTGCGATTTCACTCAAGTCAAACTTCAGCAACAAGGCAAAAACGCGGTGCACGTGCACGGCGCCAAAGGCCTGCCGGCCAATGCTAAATACAAGGTCAGCGCTACGTATCCGGACGGTTTTCGCTGCACCGCCACTTGCCTGATCGCTGGCATTGATGCGGTAGAAAAGGCGCAGCGCGTCAGTCAGGCAATCATCGCCAAGACTGCCGAGATGTTCAGCCTGCGCGGCTGGGGCCCCTACAGCGAAACCAACATTGAGCTGCTCGGCAGCGAAGCCACCTACGGCCCCCACGGCCGACGTCGCGACAACCGTGAAGTGGTCATCAAACTCGCCGTGCGCCACCCGAATAAACAGGCACTGGTGCTGTTCTCCCGGGAAATCGCCCAGGCCGCCACCGGCATGGCACCAGGCCTGACCGGCATCGTCGGTGGGCGGCCGACGGTGTACCCGGTGATCCGGCTGTTTTCGTTCCTGATCGAAAAAAGCGCCTGCACCTTGCACATTGATCTGGCGGGTGAACGTCATCCTTGCGCCCTGCCCTCATTGGTCGCGCTCGACAGCGAAGATTTGCCGATTGCCCAGCAACCGCCGAAACCTCAGGGTCGCGCCGATGCCAGTGTGGCGCTGGTGAAACTGGCCGTCGCGCGCTCCGGAGACAAGGGTAATCACAGCAACATCGGCGTCATGCCTCGCAAACCCGAATACCTGCCGTGGATCGCCGAAGCGCTGACCCCGGCGGTGATGGTCGACTGGATGAGTCATGTGCTCGATCCGATCCACGGCCGGGTCGAGCGCTGGTACCTGCCCGGCACCCACAGCCTGAATTTTCTTTTGGAAAACGCACTCGGCGGTGGTGGCGTGGCCAGTCTGCGCATCGACCCGCAAGGCAAAGCCTTCGCCCAGCAACTGTTGGAAATCCAGATCCCGGTGCCACAAAGCATCGCCGAACAGCTCGACTAGAGGAGGGTTTGCATGGCTTACGCGTCGATTTTCACCGCCGGTCTGTTCAGCGGCCAGAGCATTATCGTCACTGGTGGCGGCAGCGGCATCGGTCGCTGCACCGCGCATGAACTGGCAGCCCTCGGCGCCAATGTGCTGCTGGTCGGGCGCAAGCCGGAGAAACTGCAAAAGGTTGCCAGTGAAATCGCCGAGGACGGTGGCCGTGCACATTGGAAAGCCTGCGATATCCGTGATGAAGAAGCGGTGAAGCAATTGGTGAAAGAACTGATTGCCGAACACGGGCCGATTCACGGCCTGGTCAACAATGCTGGCGGCCAATACCCGTCGCCGCTGGCCTCGATCAATCAGAAAGGTTTCGAAACAGTACTGCGCACCAATCTGGTCGGCGGATTTCTGATGGCGCGGGAAGTGTTCAACCAGTCGATGAGCAAACACGGCGGCAACATCGTCAACATGCTCGCCGACATGTGGGGCGGCATGCCCGGCATGGGCCACTCGGGCGCGGCGCGCTCGGGCATGGACAACTTCACCAAGACCGCCGCGTTCGAATGGGGCTATGCCGGCGTGCGGGTCAACGCGGTGGCGCCGGGCTGGATTGCCTCCAGCGGCATGGACACATACGAAGGCGCGTTCAAAGCGGTAATTCCAACCCTGCGTGAACATGTACCGCTCAAGCGTATTGGCACCGAATCGGAAGTCAGCGCCGCCATCGTGTTTCTGCTCAGCCCGGCGGCGGCGTTCATCAGTGGCAGCACCTTGAAAATCGACGGCGCGGCCAGCCTCGGCAGCCGTGCATGGCCGTTGCACAAAGCCACTCACAGCGAGTCGTTCAATGGTTTCCACCGGGCGTACCTTCCCGATGTCCTGAAGGACAAGGAGTAAGCCATGCCGCAGATCCACTCCCAACTCGACCCGCACAGCGAAGCATTTGCCCGCAATCGTACGGCGATGCTCGCGGCCATTGAACACGTACAGCAACTGGAACAAAACCTGCTGAACAAGGCCGCCGAAGCCAAAGCCAAATTCGACAAACGCGGGCAACTGCTGCCGCGCGAACGCCTGAACCTGTTGCTCGATCCTGGCGCGCCGTTTCTCGAACTGGCCAGCCTTGCCGGCTACAAATTGCACGACGACAAGGACGGCAGCGCGGCCGGTGGCGGGTTGATTGCCGGTATCGGTTACGTGTCCGGCATCCGCGCGATGGTGGTCGCCAATAACAGTGCGATCAAGGGCGGCACCATCTCGCCCAGCGGTTTGAAAAAGTCTCTGCGCCTGCAACAGATCGCCCAGGAAAACAAACTCCCGGTGATCACCCTCGCCGAAAGCGGCGGCGCCAACCTCAATTACGCCGCCGAGATTTTCGTCGAAGGCGCGCGCAGTTTTGCCAATCAGGCGCGGATGTCGGCACTGGGTTTGCCGCAGATCACCGTGGTACATGGCTCAGCCACGGCGGGCGGTGCTTATCAACCGGGGTTGTCGGATTACGTGGTGGTGGTGCGCGGCAAGGCCAAGCTGTTTCTCGCCGGTCCCCCATTGCTCAAAGCGGCCACCGGTGAAGTCGCCACCGACGAAGAACTCGGTGGCGCCGAGATGCACGCACAGGTCGCCGGCACGGCTGAATACCTCGCTGAAAACGATGCCGACGGCGTGCGTCTGGTGCGTGAAATCCTCCGCATGCTGCCATGGAACGAGCAACTGCCATGGCTGCCGGAGCCGCAATACAAAGAGCCGCTCTACCCAATCGAAGAACTGCTGGGGTTGATCCCCGACGATCCGAAAAAGCCTTATGACGTACGCGAAATCATCGCGCGCATCGCCGACGAATCCTGCTTTCTCGAATTCAAGGGCGAGTTCGATCAACAAACCATCTGCGGCCAATTGAAGATCCAGGGCCGCGCCTGCGGTTTTATCGGCAACAACGGCCCGATCACCCCGAACGGTGCAAGCAAGGCTGCACAGTTCATTCAGTTGTGCGATCAGAGCCAGACGCCGCTGCTGTTTTTCCACAACACCACCGGCTTCATGGTCGGCACCGAATCGGAACAGCAAGGCGTGATCAAACACGGGTCGAAACTGATTCAAGCGGTGGCCAATGCGCGGGTGCCTAAACTGACCATCGTCGTCGGCGGCTCTTATGGCGCGGGCAACTATGCGATGTGCGGGCGCGGCCTCGATCCGCGCTTCATCTTCGCCTGGCCGAACAGCCGCACGGCGGTGATGGGCGGCGCGCAGGCCGGCAAAGTCTTGCGCATCGTTACCGAAGCCAAGCAGTTGAAGGACGGCCTGACGCCAGACCCGAAAATGCTCGACATGCTCGAACAGGTCACCGCGCAAAAACTCGACAGCCAGTCCACCGCGCTCTACGGCAGCGCCAATCTGTGGGATGACGGGCTGATCGATCCACGCGACACGCGCACCCTGCTCGGCTACTTGCTGGATATCTGCCACGAGGCCGAGATTCGCACGTTGCAACCCAACAGCTTCGGCGTCAGCCGCTTCTGACCGCCACGGATTCTACGGAGAACAAGAACAATGATCTTCACCCCGGAACACGAAGCCCTGCGTCGTACCGTCCGCCAGTTCGTCGAGCACGAGATCAATCCGCACGTCGAAGAATGGGAAAAGGCCGGCCGCTTTCCCATCCACGAGATTTTCCGCAAGGCCGGCGACCTCGGTTTGCTGGGGATTTCCAAACCGGAGAAATTCGGCGGCATGGGTCTGGACTACAGCTATTCGATTGTCGCGGCCGAAGAGTTCGGCACCATTCATTGCGGCGGCATTCCGATGTCGATCGGCGTGCAGACCGACATGTGCACCCCCGCCCTCGCCCGCTTCGGTTCCGATGAATTGCGTGAAGAGTTCCTGCGTCCGGCGATCAGCGGCGAGCAGGTCGGCTGCATCGGCGTCTCTGAAGTCGGTGCCGGCTCGGATGTCGCCGGGCTGAAAACCACCGCACGCAAGGATGGCGACGACTACGTGATCAACGGCAGCAAGATGTGGATCACCAACTCGCCGAGTGCCGACTTCATCTGCCTGCTGGCCAACACCTCGGACGACAAGCCGCACATCAACAAGTCGCTGATCATGGTGCCGATGAACACGCCGGGGATCAGCCTCAGCTCGCACCTGGACAAGCTCGGCATGCGCAGCTCGGAAACCGCGCAGGTGTTTTTCGACAACGTGCGCGTACCGCAGCGCAACCGCATCGGCCACGAAGGCGCCGGGTTCATGATGCAGATGCTGCAATTTCAGGAAGAACGTCTGTTCGGTGCGGCGAACATGATCAAAGGCCTGGAGTACTGCGTCGACAGCACCATCGACTACTGCAAGGAGCGCAAGACCTTCGGCAATGCGCTGATCGACAATCAGGTGATCCACTTTCGCCTCGCTGAATTGCAGACCGAAATCGAATGCCTGCGCGCATTGGTTTACCAGGCCACCGAGCAGTACGTGAAAGGCCAGGACGTCACGCGGCTGGCGTCGATGGCCAAGCTCAAGGCCGGGCGCCTCGGCCGCGAAGTCAGCGACAGCTGCCTGCAATATTGGGGCGGCATGGGTTTCATGTGGGACAACCCGGTGGCCCGTGCCTATCGCGATGTACGGCTGGTCTCGATTGGCGGCGGCGCCGACGAAATCATGCTGGGAATCATCTGCAAACTGATGGGCATCCTCCCGGGGAAAAAGAAATGAGCAGCCTGCCGCAATGCCAGACGCTGCTGCTGGAACTGCATGGCGGCGTGCTGCACATCACCCTCCATCGGCCGGAAAGCCGCAATGCAATGAGCCTGCAGATGGTCAGCGAACTGCGCGCGGTGCTGGCGGCTGTGCGCGATGACCGTACTGTTCGGGCGTTGGTGCTCAGCGGTGCCGGTGGGCATTTCTGTGCCGGTGGCGATATCAAGGACATGGCCAGCGCTCGCGCTCAAGGCACCGAGGCTTATCGCGTTCTGAACCGGGCATTCGGCGCCCTGCTGGAAGAAGCGCAGCACGCGCCGCAAGTGCTGATCACGGTGCTGCAAGGCGCGGTGCTCGGCGGCGGTTTGGGGCTGGCGTGTATCAGCGACATCGCGATTGCCGATCATCAAGCGCAATTCGGTTTACCGGAAACCAGCCTCGGCTTGCTGCCGGCGCAGATTGCGCCATTTGTGGTGCAGCGCATCGGCCTCACCGAAACCCGTCGGTTGGCACTGACCGCCGCACGTTTCGATGGGCACCAGGCGCGCCGTCTGGGGCTGGTGCATTTTGTCGAGCAGGATGCGCAGGCGCTCGCCGAGCGGCTGGATGAGGTGCTGCAACATGTGCTGTGTTGCGCGCCGGAGGCGAATGCCATGACCAAGAAATTGCTGTTGGCCAGTGCCGGGCAGCCTTCGAGTGAATTGCTTGATGACGCGGCGCAGTGGTTTAGCGAAGCGGTGACAGGCGACGAAGGTGTGGAGGGAACCATGGCATTCATGCAGAAACGCAAACCTCGGTGGGCCTCTTAAAAGCTTCGCGAGCAAGCTCGCTCCCACATTGGATTTGTATCGTTCATAAATCCCCTGTGGGAGCGAGCTTGCTCGCGAAGAGGCCAGCACCTGCGACGCAACTTCTGAGGAAATAGCCCATGCCCGCCATCCACAAAATCCTGATCGCCAACCGCGGTGAAATCGCCTGCCGCATCCAGCGCACCGCCCAAGCCTTGGGCTATCGCACCGTCGCCGTCTTCAGCGATGCCGACGCCGATGCCCTGCACGTAAAAATGGCCGATCAAGCCGTTCACATCGGCCCGTCCCCTGTGCAGCAGTCGTACCTGAACATTCCGGCGATCCTCGACGCCGCCCATCGCAGCGGCGCCGACGCCATTCACCCCGGCTACGGCTTTCTCTCGGAAAACGCCGATTTCGCCCGCGCCTGCGAACAGGCTGGTTTGACGTTCATCGGTCCCAGCGCCGAAGCCATCGAATTGATGGGCAGCAAACGTCTGTCGAAAATCGCCATGCTCGAAGCCGGCGTGCCCTGCATCGCCGGTTATCAAGGTGCCGAACAGGATGACGCCACCCTGCTGCGTGAAGCCGAGCGCATCGGCTATCCACTGATGATCAAGGCCAGTGCCGGCGGAGGTGGACGCGGCATGCGTCTGCTGCACAACGCCGCTGATTTGCCCGCGCAACTGCGCACCGCGCGTTCCGAAGCATTGAACGGTTTCGGCAGCGACGAATTGATCCTCGAACAGGCATTGATCGAACCGCGGCATGTCGAAGTGCAATTGTTCGGCGATCAGCACGGCAACCTGATCTATCTCGGCGAACGCGACTGTTCGATCCAGCGTCGCCACCAGAAAGTCATCGAAGAGGCGCCTTGCCCGGTGATGACCGCCGAACTGCGCCAGGCCATGGGTGAAGCCGCGCTGAAAGCCGGGCGTGCGGTGAATTACGTCGGTGCCGGCACCGTGGAGTTTCTGCTCGACGCACGTGGGCAGTTCTACTTTCTGGAGATGAACACGCGCCTGCAGGTCGAACACCCGGTGACCGAACTGATCACTGGTCTGGATCTGGTGGCGTGGCAAATATTGGTTGCCGAAGGTCAGCCATTGCCGCTGACTCAGGATCAGGTCCAACTCAACGGGCATGCAATGGAGGTGCGCCTCTACGCCGAAGATCCAGCAGAGGATTTCCTCCCGCAAACAGGCCGGGTCGAGGCGTGGGCACCAGCGCAACAGCACGGCGCGCGAATCGATCATGGCTTGCTGGAAGGACAATCGATCAGCCCGTTCTACGACCCGATGCTCGGCAAACTGATCGCTTTCGGCGCCACTCGCGAAGAGGCTCGGCGCAAATTGTTGCGCGCGGTACAGGACACGGTGTTATTGGGCGTGCAAAGCAATCAGCGCTTGCTGGCCAGCCTGTTGCAACATCCGCAGTTCATCAGTGGCGAATTCAGTACCGCGTTCATTACGCAGCACTTCAGCGATCACCAATGCCTGCATCGCTACGTTCCCGGTGCCGAGGAACTGGCCATTGCAGCGCTGCTTTTCTATCAGGCCAGCGCCCTCTCCCACCGCGCGCCGCTCACCGGCTGGCGCAACAACGCCAGCGTGCCACTGCATTATCGCCTCGGCCTCGACGATCAGAACTGGACAGTGCAACTTCTCGCGCAAGCGCAAGGCCCGTTCAACGTACAGATAGGCGAACGCACGATTGAATTGAAACTCATCGACCGTGACGCGCATTCACTGACACTGGAAATCGACGGTCTACGCCAGCGCCACGCCTACCACCTGAATGGCGAGCATGTCTGGTTGTTCACCCATCCCGGAAGCTTGTGCCTGGAGGATCGAACTCACGCCGTGATCGACAGTCAGACCAGCGTCAGTTCCGGCACCTTGAAAGCACCGATGGACGGCGCCATCGTCGACGTATTGGTCAGTGAAGGCAGCCCGGTCAGCAAAGGTCAGTTGCTGGTGGTACTGGAGGCAATGAAAATGGAGCATCCGCTCAAGGCCGGCATCGACGGCGTGCTCAAGCGGGTGCAGGTCAAGGTCGGCGATCAGGTAAAAAATCGTCAGGTTCTGTTGCAGGTCGAGTAGTCACCCACACACCCATGCGGGTTTTGACTACGCTCTGAGTTATCAGAACGCGGAAATCAGGAACCCTGCGATGCCCCACTGGCTGGTCATAGATCTGGAAGCCACTACCGACGAGGGTGGCTGGCCGGTCACCGAAATGGAAATTATCGAGATCGGCGCCACGTTGGTCGATCGCGCCGGGCGCGAGCAGGATCACTTCCAGCGCTTCGTCAAACCGACACGGCGGCCGTTGCTGACGCCTTTTTGTCGTGAACTGACGCACATCACTCAGGCCAATATCGACTCGGCGCAAGTGCTGACCGAAGTCTGGCCGGCGTTCGAACGCTGGCTCGCCCAGCATCAATCACGTCTCGAGGGCTGGGCCAGTTGGGGTGATTACGACCGCAAGCAATTGTTGCAGGAGTGGCAGCGTCTGCAAATCGACAGTGGCTTGAGCAAAGTGCCGCACATGAACCTCAAACAACGCTTCGCCAAGGCTCGGCGCCTCGAACGGCCGCTGGGCCTTAACGGCGCACTGCAATTGGCCGGCATGCAGTTCAGCGGTCAACAGCATCGGGCGCTGGAGGACGCGCGCAACACCGCGCGACTGTTGCCACTGGTATTGCCACTCTAGGGTCAATTCGAGAACTCACTGGACAGACGCCGGGCAGGTGACGGCGTTGAACGCCTTGTGCATACTGGCCGCCTCCCTTTTTCAGCCCCTTTTGAGGAATCGCCCATGTTTAAAGTCAACGAGTACTTCGACGGCACCGTCAAGTCGATCGCCTTTGGCACCGCTGAAGGTCCGGCGACCATCGGCGTCATGGCCCCGGGCGAATACGAATTCGGCACCGCTCAGCGTGAAATCATGCACGTGGTGTCTGGCGCACTGACCGTCAAACTGCCTGACAGCAGCGACTGGGAAACCTTCGCCGCTGGCAGCCAGTTCAACGTTCCGGCCAACAGCAAGTTCCAGTTGAAGGTGGCGGTCGACACCGCTTACCTGTGCGAATACCGCGGCTAAAGCAGCGGTTTCACTCACCAAAAAAAATGCCCGTGTCCAAGGACGCGGGCATTTTTCGTTGCAGTGACGGCTTATTCGAGAATCTCCACTGGCATCCCGACTTCAAGCCGACCATTGCTGTCATTCACCAGATTCTGGCCGAACATCGCGCCGTCGGCTTGAGCGCGATATTTCTGCAAGGTTGCCAGCGGCTCACGATCAGCACTGCGCTCACCGGTTTGCGGGTCGATAGTGGTGAGAATGCAGCGCGAGCACGGCTTGACCACGCGGAACTCGACATCGCCGATGCGAATCCGCTTCCAGCCGTCCTCGGCGTATGCCTCGCCGCCCTCGATCACCAGGTTCGGCCGGAAGCGCAACATTTCCAGCGGGCGCCCGACTCTGTCCGAGAGATCCTGCAGGGACGCCTCGCCGATCAACAGCAGAGGAAATCCGTCGGCGAACGCGACCTGATCATCTTCGTAGCCATAGCCAGCTTGCGTGGTGCGAGCGCGATCCAGCGGCACCTGCACCAGACGGGTCGGCTTGCCGATGAAATCACTGACCCAGCGCGCTGCTTCTTCACCGGCATCCGGCACGCGCAAAGTGTCACGCCAGATCGTCACACCACGCAGTTCGGCGTCATTGCCCGGCAAGGCGATGTCGATGGGAGAGTGTTCAGGTGCGCTCAAGGTCAGACCACCCTGCGCATTCCACAGCGCCGACAACTGACTCATCTTCGCTTCGGCGCGCTGGGTCAGGAAGCGGCCGCTCGCTTCGTCCACGAGCATCCAGCGTCGGTCGCCATCAAGCCCCAGCTTGTCGAGGTCGACACTTTTTAGCACATCGACTTTGCCGGATTTCAACGGGTAACGATAAAGCGCGCTCAGACGCAGCATGGCCAGCTCCCTGGAGGATAAAAACGCCACCCTATACGAGCTTTATCCGCGAATCAAAGCCAGTGTTTTGTGCAAAGCAAATCCCCTGTGGGGGGTGATGGTCAGGCCGGGACTTCGTCGAGCATCAGGCGCTGGCGCACCACGTCGACCAGTTTGTCCGGCTGAAACTTGGAGAGGAAGTTGTCGCAACCGACCTTCTTCACCATCGAGTCGTTGAAACTGCCGGACAGCGAGGTGTGCAGCACCACGTACAGACCACGCAGACGCGGGTCGTTGCGGATTTCGGTGGTCAGGCGATAGCCGTCCATTTCCGGCATTTCCGCATCAGTAAAGATCATCAGCAGCTTGTCCGTCATGTTCACGCCTGTATCGGCCCAGGCCTTGAGCATGTTCAGCGCCTTCAGGCCATCGCTGGCAATGTGCATTTTCACGCCGAGCTGACCGAGGGTGTCACGCAGTTGCGAGAGTGCCACGTTGGAGTCGTCCACCAACAGCACTTCACGGCCACGGGCGCGTTCCAGTACCGGATCTTCAAGCTTTTCACGCGAGACCTTGGCGTTGTACGGGACGATTTCGGCGAGGACTTTCTCGACGTCGATGATTTCCACCAGTTGATCGTCGACCTTGCTGATCGCGGTCAGATAATGCTGACGCCCGGCGCTGGTCGGCGGCGGCAGAATGGCTTCCCAGTTCATGTTGACGATGCGATCCACGCCACCGACGAGGAAGGCCTGTACCGAGCGGTTGTACTCGGTGACGATGATCGTGCTGTTCGGACCCGGCACCAATGGACGCATGCCGATCGCCTGCGACAGATCGATCACTGGCAAGGTCTGACCGCGCAGATTGACCACGCCGCAGACGAACGGATGACGCTGCGGCATCAAGGTCAGCTTCGGCAGTTGCAGCACTTCCTGAACCTTGAACACGTTGATCGCGAACAACTGACGCCCGGCCAATCGAAACATGAGAATTTCCAGGCGATTCTCACCCACCAGTTGCGTGCGTTGGTCTACCGTGTCGAGAATGCCGGCCATCAATGACTCCTGGGCTTGTTCTGATGAATTCACTATGTGAGGTTATCGGCGGCAAATGGCGATTCTTGATTGCCAAACCAGACCCCGTCAAAAATGCCATGATCGGGCATTGATGTCACATTAACATCATGCTTTACTGGCGCAGTGATTTTCATCTGCTACATTCTCTGCGGCGCGACCTCGGTTTGCACGGTAGGTTCCCGCGCCTAAGGGATTCCCCTAGTAACAATCAGGCCCAACCTGATATTCGCAATATCCAATAGCCATTAATGTGACGCCATTCTCATTGCATGAACGGAGTCAGGCTATTGTGTGCGATCGCAATTCAGCGGAAACAAGCCCTCTGGAACCCCTCAGTCTGTGCACCTGCACGTCTGGGCGCGATCTCCCGACGATCCATGACCGTCGCCACAAATGGCATTCCCCCATCAGACATGACGTTGTGGAGATAAGCATGCCGATCGACCGTAAAGAGTGGGCGCAAAGGTTCCCCGAATTTCTTGTCGAGGCTGAAACGCTCCTGGCCAAGTCTGAAGAATGCCTCAGCCATCTGCAGTTGATCAGCAATGACAAGGACGCCATCGACTGCATGCTCAGCACCCTCCTCAAGCTCGCGAGCAGGGCTGAAGCACTGGCGCTTGAAGCCATTTGCGAATTCTCCCTGCACATCTACAGCTTGCTCAATCTGGCGCAGGACCACGTCGACCTGCACGAACAAGCCCTGGATGCCTTGAAGGATTGCTTTACGTTAATGGCCTGGCAACTTGAATTGGTCGATCAGAGCACCGGGCAGCTGAGCCTTGATGAAAGCGAGCAGATTTCGCTGATTGAAGCGTTCGCCTTCCAAGTCGGCCAGCCTCAATTTCAGCCAGCCCTTTCTCCCAAACGTTTGCCTCTGCCAAGCTACGCGGAACGACAAGCCTGACAGGACGCCTGCCTGTTCAAGGAACTCGTTGCCTTGCACAGCCCATGTCGTTATTGAATAGTTCATACCTGCCAGCGACAAATCGAATTAAATAATCACGCCTGACTCAAGCGGATATTTTTCGCCGGACTCAGGGTTTGCCTGTGTCTGAAGAGCACAACTTCAGGTAACGCCGATATCTTTTAATCGACTTCTCCACTATGGAACTCGCGTCCAACATGGCGTAATTCCTGACCCTTTGGACATATATAGCAAACGCGACCAACGGTATGTTAAGTGGTATTATGCCGCCCACTAGTTGCTTTCAAGTTAATGGCACAGTGACTTCAGAGACAGCCATCCAGCAAAGTTGGCGGCCTGATACATTTACTGAACCGCGTTGAAATCAATAACATAATTGACAGCATTTTCAGACAGAGATCCGCCAGCCACCGGCCGGTCTGCCCGCAGCGAACATCCATTGGCTCCATCCGTTATGTACGCCAGCCTCAAGTCAATCTCCACATGGCCACCCTCCCGGGAAAACGCACGCCGGTTCACGCTCATTCTGTGTGTGGCAGCCACACTCGGGAGCCTGTTGACCTACGGTTTTTCCGCGCAACTTTGCCTGGGGCTGCTATTGCTGAACATCGCAGCCACCGCCTGCGTCTGGGTGCAATATCGGCTGTCACGCAAATCGATAAAATTTCAGCCGCAGGAACTCGCTGATCGCCTCCTGGAAGTCCAGGAAAACGAACGTCACCGCCTCAGCCGAGAGTTGCACGACGATATAGGCCAACTGCTGACCGCCGCCAAACTGCAGAGCGAGTGGCTCAAGCGACGCATGCCGGATGACCTGCAGGAACAATGCACAGCGCTGTGCGACACGCTCGAAGAAACCCTCAACAAGGTGCGCGACGTTTCGGCCATTCTCAATCCACGCCAGTTGACCAGTCTGGGTCTTGAGGCGAGCCTGCGTGCGCATCTGCTCAAGACAATGGCCAATACCAGCGTGCACTGGAGCCTTGATTGCCAGCAACGCCTCAACGGCATTCCGGAAGAAATGGCCGTCGCCGCCTTTCGCATCACCCAGGAGGCAGTGACCAATATCCTGCGACATGCGCAAGCGAAGAATCTGGTGATACGCGTACAGCGCCTGCCGAAAGGCTTGACGCTGATGATCAGCGATGACGGTCTGGGGTTTGCCCCGGCGGCCAATCCTGGTCGTGAAGGACAGCGGGGCATGGCCGGGATGGCCGAACGGATCGAGCAATTGGGTGGCACCCTGAGCGTCGTCAGCGAGCCGGGCAAAGGCACTCGAATCGAAGCACTTTTCCCCTGGGCGCCCCGTGCACTCGAGCGGGCCAGTACGAATAAGGTTATGCGTTGACTTGCAACTTACTTCTGGTGGATGACCACTCGCTGATCAGGGCCGGCGTGCGTGCTCTGGTTATGGATATTCCCGGTTACGCGGTGATTGGCGAAGCCAATGACGGCTCGCAACTGCTCGAAATGGTCGAGCAACTGAGCCCCGATATCGTGCTCCTGGATATATCCATGAAAGAAACCGGCGGCCTTGAAGCCCTGCAACGGCTCAAGCGTGTGCGGCCGCAAAGCAAGGTGCTGATCCTGTCGATGCACACCGACCCGGCGTTGATCATGCAGGCGCTGGAGTCCGGCGCCTATGGCTACCTGCTGAAGGACACCACAGCCACTGAACTCGAACACGCACTGGAGGCCTTGCGCAATAACGAGCGCTATTTGAGCCCTGCCATCGCCCACACCGTGATCAACCAGGCATTGACCCGCAATCAGAAGCAGCAGCCGGAAACCGCCGACTCGCACAACCTGACCGCGCGACAACTGGAGATCCTGCGCCTGATCGTGCGTGGCAAATCCACTCGGGAAATCGCCAACGGACTGGGCCTGAGCATCAAAACCGTCGAGACCCACCGCTCGCAGATCATGAAGCGTCTGCAAATCTACGACGTAGCAGGCCTGGTGCTGTTCGCCGTACGCGAGCAGATCATCAGTCTTGATGACTGATTGACGATTTAATGGTTAATAGCGGCGAGTCCTTTGGCAGATGGATCTGCAGCGCCGCCGGACGCGCCTCGAAACGCATGCTGTCGCCTTCCAGCGGCTCACCGTCAAGATTGATGTAAAGCCCTTCGGACATTTTGATTTCGACCCACGGCAATCGGGTTCGCACGAACATGTTGTCGATGCCGAAACCGTCGCTCAGCAGGTTCTTCAAGGTCCCGACAAGCTCCTGGGGCGCCGGCAGAATGCTGATATCCAGCAGTCCATCGTCGGCCAGCGCTTGTGGGCACAACACATGCCCGCCTCCGGCCTGACGGCCATTGCCAATGCCCAACGCCAGCAGCTCGCCGCTCCAGTGAAAATCAGGGCCTTGCAACTCGCCGTAAGCGGCATGCAGTTCGCTGAATCGGGACAAACCAGTGAACAGATATGCCGCTCCCCCGAGTACTTTTTTCAGATCCTCTGAAGTATTGGCGGTGACCTGACTGCCGAAACCACCGGTGGCCATGTTGAGGAAAATTTGCCCGCCCACCTGACCCAGATCAATATCACGCGGCGCCACCTCCAGAAGCTCAAGGGCCTCCGCCGGATCCAGCGGAATGCCCGCGGCACGGGAAAAGTCGTTGGCGGTTCCCAAAGGCAAAAGTACCAGGCTGGCTTTGTGCGGATGCGCCGCGAGTGCTTCGGCAATGTCGCGCAACGTGCCGTCGCCACCTCCCGCAATAATCTGTGTGTAACCCTCCGCCAGTGCCTGCTCCACCCATCGCTGGGCATCCCCCGCCTCCCAGGTCAGGCGCACAGCCAGTTCCCAGCCTTGTTGGCGCTTGTTCTCGACCGCGCTGCGAACTTCATCGTTGAGTGCCTGCTTGCCATGCAGAATCAACAGTGCCCGGCGTTCACTCATAGCGTCACTCCCTGAATTGAATCGGTTAGGTCATCTTGACCGCTGAAGCACCCAAAAGAGCCGCCTGCGGCCTAATTAATTCAAGCCCGGGAGAGCGGCGTCCTACATAACCGGTATTTTTTCTTACAAAACATGAGGAATCGGCTCAATTGACCACGCATGGCCATTGGTTCACCGTGTGCTGGCGGTATCAATCATCAATCCAACAACACAAGGAAGTGCAGGCAATGAATGGATACGCCCCTAGGGCTCAGGACAATTCGATCCGTATAAACGTCGGCCAGCATGCATTTGAAGCAACCAGTGGATGTTTTTATGCCAAGCCATGAAGCCAGAATTCCAGTGAACCCGGTCGCCCCTCTCGGCGAAAGTCGCGCGAATCAAAAGCCCAATTTCAAAAACAGCGCCAAGACCACCGGAGAAGTTCATATGGAACCTCGTGTGACCGAACTCGAAACCCATTTGAAATACATTCGACGGGACATGGACGAAGTCCGCAGTGACGTCAGAACAATCAAACACCGCCTGGCCTACTCCGCAGGCGCGACCGCGGTAGTGCTGGGTCTGTTGGGTTGGGTGGCGAATAGCCGATTCGACCAGCTTGTCACACTGGTCAGCAGCTGACCGAATTGCACACGCAGGTGTCGGCTGAGTCGTCCGACACCTGCACACGCACAACGGGATCAGCCGAGAAGGTCACTCAGCGGAATAAATGCGACCTGGTCTCCTTCGCTCAGCGTGCGGCCCTCCAGGACCTCTACCAGACCGTCCGCCCAGGCTGCGCTGCGTAGCACACCGGAACTCTGATTGCGGTAGACAATCGCTCGCCCTTGCTCGAGACGTCCTCGCAGGTATTCACGGCGATTGCCCGCAACGGGCCAGGCAAAGCCCGCCGGCACCGGGAATTTCAGAGGCTCGACGCCCTGCACACCCTGACGACGCAACAGATAAGGCCGAGCCAGCAGCGCAAAGGTCACCAACGTAGATGCCGGGTTGCCCGGCAAGCCGATGACCGGCACATTGCGAAAATGTCCGAATGTCAGCGGTTTCCCGGGTTTGATGGCCAACTTCCAAAGGGCCAGCTCGCCCTCTTCCCGTAAGGCTATGCCGAGAAAATCAGCTTCACCCACCGATACACCACCCGTGGAAAGTATCAGGTCAACATCCTGCAGATCCGTCAAACGGGCACGAGTCAAGGACAGATCGTCCGGGAGAATTCCGGCATCGATCACTTCACAGCCCAAACGTTGTAACCAGCTGCACAGAACCACGCGATTGCTGTTGTATATCTGCCCAGGTCCCAGCGGCTGACCCGGCTCGACCAATTCGTCGCCGGTGGAAATCACCGCCACTCGAACCTTGCGTACCACCTTCACACCAGCGCAACCCAATGACGCGCAGAGGCCTTGCTCGATAGGACCGAGCCGGGTGCCAGCCGTCAGGATCAACTCGCCTGCGGTTGTTTCCTGGCCTTGCGGGCGAATGTTCTGCCCGACTGTCATCCGTTCAACGAAGCGCACGCAGCCATCGGCCTGAACCTCAGCGTTTTCCTGCATTTCTACACAATCGGCACCCGCTGGAACCGGTGCACCGGTGAAGATCCGCACACAAGTTCCAGGCTGCAAGGGTTCAGGAAATTGTCCGGCAAATACCTTTTGACTGACCGGCAGTGGGGTGCCCGTCCAGTCCGCCAGATTCAGGGCATAACCATCCATGGCACTATTGGGCCAGGGCGGTAGATCCAGGGTTGAAACCAGATCTTCGGCCAGCACTCGACCCTCGACCCGAGCCAGCGGCAAAAACTCATGCTCGACGATGGGCGAGGCCTCGGCCATTTCCAGCAGGCGCGCCAGCGCTACCTCGACCGGCATCAACGAGCCCGTTTTGCCCGTTTTACCCGCGCGATTCACAAGGTGCCGCCTGTTTCAAATGAGGTACGAAATTGCATGGTCGATGGCGGGCGTCCAGTTGCTCACCAAGAATGCCATCCCATCCTGTACGCACAGCATTGGTCGAACCTGGCAGGCAGCAAACCAGCGTGCCATTGGCCAGACCGGCCAGCGCTCGGGATTGCACGGTCGAGGTACCGATATCAGCCACAGATATCTGCCGGAACAACTCGCCGAAACCATCCACTTGCTTGTCGAGCAGGCACGCCACGGCTTCCGGCGTGCTGTCGCGACCAGTAAAACCGGTGCCACCGGTGATCAGCACAACTTGCACAACATCGTCGGCGATCCAGCTGGCAACTTGCGCGCGAATTTTATAGAGGTCATCTTTAAGCAGAACCCGCTCCGCCAGATAGTGACCGGCGGCTGCCAAGCGGTCGACGAAGACTTGGCCTGAGGTGTCGGTTTCCAGGGTTCGGGTATCACTGACAGTCAGCACCGCAATATTAAGCGGCACGAAAGGTACATCAGCCTTGGCTTTCATAGGCTCGTCCAGTTGTAGGAGAAACAGCCCGGTGTTATATCACAGCGCCCCATTTCTTTGCCGCCCCTCTGGAGAGCTGCCATGACTGTGAATTCGCAACTGCCGCCCTGCTCCATTCTGCTTCTGGCGGGCGGGCGCGGCCAACGTATGGGCGGTCAGGACAAGGGGCTGGTGCAGTGGCAGGGTGAACCGTTGATCGCGCACTTGCAGCGCCAGACTCGTCCGCTGACCGATGACTTGATCATCTCCTGCAATCGGAATCGCGAGCGTTATGCACCGTTTGCAGATCAACTGGTGGGGGATGACGAAGAAGATTTTCCGGGCCCCTTGGCTGGTATCCGCGCAGGCCTGAAAGCCGCGCGTCACTCCCACTTGCTGGTACTGCCCTGCGATGTCCCGAGGATCGATGCCACGTTGCTGCAGGACATGCGCGAAACCGCCAATCTGAATCCTGAAAAACCTTTAATGTTGCGCCATGACGGGCATTGGGAACCTCTGCTCTGCGTGATTCCGGTAGCCCTGTTGCCGGCCTTTGAGGCAGCGTGGATTGCTGGGGAGCGCAGCCCCGGGCGGGTAATGCGCAGTCTCGGCGCCACCGCGTTGCAATGTCCCGATAATGACCCGCGACTGGCCAACCTCAACACCCCCGAACTGTTAAATGCGCACAACACTGTGTCAGACTGACACCATTCAAGGAACTCTCACGCCTTGTATACGTCTCAAGCTCAGTAACCAAAAGAATTCCCATTCGGAGACACACCCATGACTCAACGGACCCTCGCCACTTTCATGCTCGCACTGGGCCTTGCCACCCTCGCCGGTTGCTCGTCGCCTACAGTGATCACCTTGAATGACGGTCGCGAAATCCAGGCCGTCGACACCCCGAAATACGATGACGATTCGGGCTTCTACGAGTTCAAACAGCTGGACGGCAAAGAAACTCGCATCAACAAGGATCAGGTTCGTACCGTTAAAGAGCTGTAAGCTCTGGGTCGATACCGGATACAGAAAAGCCCGCATTGATTGCGGGCTTTTTCATGGGCGCTCGAAAAACGGCTTCGACGTCACCATTGCAACGTGATCCGGCTCTCGAACTCGCGCTCTGCGCCGGTAACCGGATCAATGAACCGCAACCCCTGCGCCAGCAGTTTCAGCGGATTGGCGTAGTCGTCCTCGACATCCTTCAACACATCCGGATAAAACGGATCGTTGCAGATGCTCGCGCCCAACGCCGTCATGTGGACACGTAGTTGATGTTTTTTTCCCGTCACCGGAAACAAGCCGTAGCGCCACAGATCGCCATGTTTTTCCCGAACCTCCACCGCCGTTTCGGTATTGCTGGCACCGGCACCTTCCTGCATGCGGAAAAACGGTTCGCCATCCACCAGGCGGCTCTTGTGCACCAAAGGGAACTTCAGATCTGGCAGCGCCGGGGCGATGGCTTCATAGCGCTTGTCGATCTGCCGCGTGGGAAACAACGACTGATAGGCTGATCGGGTTTGCGGATTGGCTGAGAAAATCACCAGTCCCGCCGTATGCCGGTCGATGCGGTGCAGAGGCACCAGGTGCGGATTGTCCAGGCGACGAATCAGCCTGCGCAACAAGGTTTGCTCAACGTATTCGCCGGCAGGCGTGACCGGCAGAAAATGCGGTTTGTCAGCCACTACCAGATGTTCGTCGGCATACAGGATCGACTCGACCACCGGGATCGGCTTCTCGTCCGGCACTTCACGAAAATAGTGAATCCGCAGACCTTCCTTGTAAGGCAAGTCCACCGGGATCGGCTGGCCATGGCCGTCCAGTACGCGTCCCCGAGCGATCCGGTCCAGCCATTGTTCGCGGTCAATGGCGCTGAAATGCTCGCACAGGCAATCGAGTACGGTCCGCCATTTACCGGGCGGCAGATAAAGTGTGCTCGCCTGATTCTGAGCAGCAGAGAATGTAGATGTGGACATACGGAAATCGAACCCTCAATGCAGGCCGGCATTATCCAGCAGTGAGGGAAACGAACCTAGCGCAGAATGTTCAGGCCGGGATTGTTTTCAGCGCTGCGGCATCGGTGAATTCCTTGAGCCAGCGCAACACATCAACTGCATCCCAGCGTCCCGGATCGTACAAGGCGTAAAGCAAACCCTGATAACCGACCACATCCAGCTGCTTGTGGTAACCGGCACGCTGAAACAAGGCCTCGATCTCGGCAAAGCAGGTGTTGAAGTGCAGTTTGTTGAAGGGCGTCTTGCCTTCCGTGACCAGCCCGTCCAGGCGCAATTCGAGAACGGCCTCGCGCACCACGTCAACCGACATCCGGTTCACGCTGTTCTTCAACTGTTCGACATTGACCACGGTTCATCCCTCTGACGCATTTACTGTATGAACATACAGTAACCGAACAAGGCGCAAAATGCCAAGAAATGGATGGCAGCGGCGACCGGCGGAATGAACGAGAAAATGCGGATCAACGCAGAAATGCAACGACTTCATCAGCGCTGAATGGCCAGCCCAGCTCAGCCCCGGTGTCGACACGACGCAGCACCGGAATTCTCAGGCTGTAAGCCGCATACCAAGCCTCATCCTCAGCAATATCGACCAATTCAACCAGCAGGCCATGCTCGACAAGAGGCATCAGTTCGGCCTCGGCGACTTCACACAAATGGCATCCAAGGGTGCCGAACAGCTGACATTCAGGAGGCATGATTGCTCAACCAAAAAATGAGTGGGCCTATTCTAGGCCGCACCTGAAAACCCGTCGAGCCACCGCCGCCCAAAGGCTCCAGCGTCCCGACAAAGGTTCACAGGCAAAACCCTGACGCAAATCAGTCCGCAGAAAAACCAATTACGCGATCCTCCCGGACTTTTTGCCTCTACGCTTGAAAAGCCTGAATCTGACATCGGAGTGTCCAGTGTTCGCCAATCTGTTGATCATCCTCGCCTCGTCCCTTGTGGTGATTGCCCTGTTCCGTCGCCTGCGGTTGCCACCGGTTCTGGGTTATCTGTGCGTAGGATTGCTGGTCGGACCGAGTGCGTTCGACTGGGTCAACGAGAGCGAACACTTGCCCGACGTCGCGGAGTTGGGGGTGGTGTTTCTGTTGTTTTCACTGGGTCTGGAGTTCTCCCTGTCGAAGATGATCGCGCTGCGCCAGGTCGTGTTCCGTCTAGGCAGTCAGCAAGTGCTGGTCAGCACCGCGCTGCTCGGGCTGCTATTGATGCTGTTGGGCATGCCGATCACACCGGCGCTGTTGCTCGGCGCCGGGCTTTCGCTGTCATCAACGGCGATTGTGACCAAAGAGTTGGGCAGTCTTGGCGAGGTGTTCAGCAGCCACGGCCAGAATGCCGTTGGTGTTTTACTGTTTCAGGACGTTGTCGCGGTATTGCTGCTGACATTGGTGCCCGTGTTCGCCGGCAGCAGCGAGCAAGCCTGGTACTGGGCGCTACCGCTGACGCTGGTGAAAACCGTTGTGCTGTTTGTCGGGCTGCTACTGGCCAGTCGCTGGATACTGCCGAGGTTGTTCCATGAAGTGGCGGCGTCACGCTCGGCAGAATTGTTCGTGCTGCTGGCACTGGTGATTGTGTTGTTGACCGCCTGGCTGACTCACCTGCTGGGCCTGTCCCCCGCCCTCGGTGCATTTCTGGCGGGGATGTTGCTCGGTGAAAGCCACTATCGTCACCAGATCGAGGCTGACATCCGGCCATTTCGCGACATCCTTCTAGGTGTGTTTTTCGTCAGCATCGGCATGCTGATCGACCTGCAACTGTTCGTCAGTCACAGCCTGCTGATTATCGGGCTTACCGTCGGTTTGATGGTGATCAAGGGCATCGTCGTCGCCTTGTTGGTGAAGTGGCGCGGCAGTGACAGCGAAACAGCGTGGCGCAGTGGTCTGGCGTTGGCCCAGGGAGGCGAGTTCTGCTTTGCACTGATGGCACAGATGCAACAAAACAGCATCATGCCCGAAGGGCTTGGCAACCTTCTGCTCGCGGCGACGTTCTGCTCGATGCTGCTGACGCCATTGTTGTTGCGCGCAGCACCACGCATCGCTGCAGTGCTGCACCGCAAACCCAATCAAGAGGCACAGATCGAAGAAATCAGCGCGCTCAACGCCGACCTCAACCAGCACGTGGTGATTTGCGGCTACGGCCGGGTCGGCCAATCCATCGGTCGTTTCATGCGCAATGCCAAACAGCCTTATATCGCGCTGGACAATGACCCGGTCCGGGTACAGGAAGCCGCCAGTGGGGAAAGTGACGTGCATTACGGCGACTCGTCGCGCGGCGATCTGCTGACCGCCGTTGGCCTGCTGCGCGCACGACTCTGTGTGATTGCCGTGGATCAAACCGACGTCGCCCTGCGCATCCTCAGGGAAGCACGCCGTCTCAATGATCAGGTACCGATTCTGGTGCGCACCCGCGACGACAGCCAACTGGCGGAGCTCAAAGCCGCAGGCGCCACCGAAGTGGTGCCAGAGCTATTGGAATCCAGCCTGATGCTTGGCTCTCACGCCTTGATCATGCTCGGGTTGCCGGCGCGTCAGGTTCAGGAAAAAGTCGATCAGGTGCGAAGTGACCGTTATCGCCTGCTCCACGGTTTCTACCGCGGAGCCGACGATGAGGAGACCTAATCCTGGCTCACTGCGCCGATCTTGTGCAGCGACAGGTCCGCGCCGTAATACTCTTGTTCCTGACTCAGGCGCAGCCCATGCAGCGCCTTGATCACACCATATACGACGAAGCCACCGATCAGCGCCACAGCGACGCCGAGCGCGGTGCCGATCAACTGGCTGATCAAGCTGACGCCGCCAATACCGCCAAGCGCAGTCTGGCCGAAGATCCCGCAGGCAATCCCGCCCCAAACACCGCACAGGCCGTGCAGCGGCCAAACACCCAATACGTCATCAATGCGCCATTTAACCTGCGCGGCGGTAAAGCACCAGACAAACAGCGCGCCAGCGATCGCGCCGGTCACCAGCGCACCGACCGGATGCATCAGATCGGATCCGGCACAGACCGCCACCAGACCGGCCAACGGGCCGTTGTGCAGAAAGCCCGGGTCATTGCGCCCGACGAGCAGCGCCGCCATGGTGCCTCCGACCATCGCCATCAACGAATTGACCGCTACCAGACCACTGACACCTTGCAGCGTCTGCGCGCTCATCACGTTGAAGCCGAACCAGCCGACAATCAAAATCCACGAGCCGAGCGCCAGAAAGGGAATGCTCGACGGTGCGAACGCCACCAGGCGGCCGTCGCGATAACGACCATTGCGCGGCCCCAGCAGCAACACCGCTGCCAGCGCCAGCCAACCGCCCATGGCGTGCACCACCACGGAACCGGCGAAATCATGGAAAGCTGCACCGAACTGCGCCGTCAGCCACGCTTGCAGACCGTAGTTGCCGTTCCAGATCATGCCTTCGAAGAACGGATAGATGAATGCGACGATCAACGCCGTGGCGCACAACTGCGGCACAAAACGCGCGCGCTCGGCGATACCGCCGGAAATGATCGCCGGGATCGCGGCGGCAAAGGTCAGCAGGAAGAAAAACTTCACCAGTCCATAACCGTGATCGGCACTCAGCACCGCCGCTGGCTGCATGAAGGTCACACCATAGGAGATCCAATAGCCTATAAAGAAATAGGCCAGGGTCGAGACGGCGAAATCACTGAGAATCTTCGACAGCGCATTGACCTGGTTTTTCTGGCGGACGGTACCGACCTCCAGAAAGGCGAAACCGGCGTGCATCGCCAGTACCATCACTGCACCGATCAGAATGAACAGGGTATTGGAGCTGTGAACCAGCGTGTCCACAGCGCTTTGCAGATTTTCCATAAGCAGGCAGACCTAAAGGCGAAAAAGGCACCAAAGCGGTTCATGCGCACATTTCATGCACCAAGTTGCGCCCGCGCAGTCAGGGAACCGGATGTCCGGCGAACTGCTTTGGCGCACAAGGTCGATGTCCTGACACGAACCGGCATTGTTTGGGATAAGGTTTCTCAAGGCGCACGCCCGGCAACAGCGCACAACCGCAGGACGACGCACCACGACACAGCAAAAGTTGTACCAGTCATTTGTACTGAACCTTCGCGCAAGGCTCATACTCGAACGAGTACTGAACCTTCGCGCAAGGCTCATACTCGAACGCTTCAGACGTCACTTACGGAGATCCACCCATGGCCAGCATCAAGGCAAAGACTGCTCAAGAAATCCTGATGAACGACTTCCAGACTTTGGTCGCCGACACCGAACGGTTGCTCGAGCACACCGCCACCCTGGCCGGCGATCAGGCTGATGAGCTGCGCGAGCAGATTCACGACAGTCTGCTGCGCGCCCGCGAAACCCTGAAACTGACCGAAGACACCCTGCGTGAACGTGGTCAGGCAGCGGTGACCGCCACTGAAGATTACGTCTCGGCCAACCCTTGGCAGGCCGTCGGCATTGCTGCTGGTGTCGGCTTCCTGATCGGCCTGCTGGCTACTCGGCGCTGATTATGTCGATCGGTGAATCCGGCCCGACTGCGGGCACCGCCTCTTCCACGCGACGCCTGGGCGCCGCCGTTCTGGGTCTGCTGCACAGCCATGTCGAGTTGTTCGGCATCGAATTGCAGGAGCAGAAATCCCGGACCGTCAGCCTGTTGCTGTTTGCAGGTCTGGCCTTGGTCTTTGCCCTGTTGCTGCTGGTGGGTTTATCGACCTTGGTCATGATCGTGTTCTGGGACACTTATCGCCTGGCCGCAATCATCGGCCTGTGCGTTTTCTATACCTTGGCCTCGATCTTCTGCGGACTGCGCCTCAAGGCTGCAATCTTCGATGAGTCCTCGCCTTTCCACGGCACGCTCGAAGAGCTGGCCAACGACCGGGAGCGCCTGCTGCCATGAGCCTGCCTGAACTGCCACACAACAGCTCTCGCCGGGAAATGCGCAAGGCGCTGATCCGCCTGCGCATGGAAATGCATCGACAGGAAATTCGCCATGAAGCCGGGCAAGTCCTGCAACCACTGCAACGCATGCGCGGCATGACGCAAAACTTGCAGGGCGGTCTGGGGATCAAGCACGCGCCGTTATGGGGTGTGGCGGCTGTGACGCTGCTGGGTTTCATCACCGGCAAAGGCGCCAAAAGCGGCGGCGTTGGTGGTTTGACCCGATTGGTTCGTCTTGGCACCAGTCTCGGGCCGCTGATCAAAATGGTCATGCAAAACTCCGGCAAACGCTGAATTACGGCATCTGGCTACATTCTTGCAACCTTCTCGGGATGGACCTCTTTGACCAAGAGGTTCAATCCTGAACGCCTATCCGGTCGACAGGTTCAACCAGAACAAGAACGACTAAGGAGGCTCCGTGATCGACGGGCAACCGCTCGCCTGCTTTCAACCCTTCATCGATACCGCCACCGGCCGGATTGCCGGCGTCGAAGCACTGGGCCGGCTGCGCCAGGCCGATGGACAACTGGTGTCGGTCGGGCCGCTGTTCGCCGACCCGCGCACTCCGGCCATCGCCTTGCGCCGTCTCGACCGACAGATCCGCGACAATGCTTTGAGCCGCCTGCATGAAGCGCCCTCGGACTGGTTTCTCAGCCTCAACATGTCGCCGCGCTGGATCAGCCGCTTGCGCCCCGAACAAGCGCTGCCAAGTCTCAAGCAAATCGCGCGACACCTTGTCGATCCGCAGCGCATCGTATTCGAGATCACTGAACTGGGCGGCAACGGCCAACGTCTGGCCGAAGTGGTCGCGCGTTATCGCGAGGCAGGGGCACGAATCGCCATTGATGATTTTGGTGCGGGCTATTCACAACTGGATCGGGTG
Organism: Pseudomonas crudilactis; assembly: GCF_013433315.1. Lineage (GTDB taxonomy): Bacteria > Pseudomonadota > Gammaproteobacteria > Pseudomonadales > Pseudomonadaceae > Aquipseudomonas > Aquipseudomonas crudilactis. The sequence continues at coordinate 77,062 of NZ_WXVV01000006.1, forward strand.
CTGGCGCTGCAACCGGACATTCTCAAACTCGACATGCGCCTGTTTCAGGCCGCCGCACTCGGTGGGCCGAGCAGTGATGTGGTCAAGGCGTTGGCGCAGATGGCCGAAAAGACCGGTTGCTGGATTATCGCTGAAGGCGTCGAGACCGAGGCACAGTTGAATTTCGCTCTGGAGTGCGGATCGCGTTACGTGCAGGGTTTTCTCTTCGCTCGGGCGCAGGAAGCTTTTTACCCCACAGACGCTTTTGTGCAACGCTTCGCCGAACTGCGTCAACGCTATGTCCGGCAAAAACTGGCAGAACGGGCCCGCTTGATGCAAATGCGTCAGCAACTGGGCGAATTGATGACCATTCTGCAGAACTGGGCGCAAGCCCACGCACCGCTGAGCGCATTGCCCCAGCTGGACGCCTTTCCATGGCTGCTGCGGTTCTATCAATGCGACCGTCACGGCACGCAACTGACACCTAATCTGGAATGGCGGCACAGTGGCTGGATCGCCGACAATCGCTATCTGGGGCACAACTGGTCATGGCGTCCGTACTTCTATCATTTACTCGCTGAAGGCTGGGAGGAGCGGCGCCTGACGCTGTCCAACACCTACCGCGATGCAACCAGCAACCAGTATTGCCTGACGGCCGGGCAGTTCTTCGACAATGGCGAACGTCTGCTGCTGATCGACATTGATGCTGCAGGGCTGTAGTTGCGCTTGCAGGCTCAGAGCCGAACCGGGAAGCTAGGGCTAGCGTTGCCATTAAGTTTCCACACCACAGCGGGGAAACTTTTTGGCCCCCAGTCACCTGTCGGAGAGAATCAGCCTTGGATTGGCAAACCCTGCTCAACCGCGAACGTCTCGGAAAGCCCCTGCACAGCCCGCAAGAACTTGGCCGCAGTCCTTTTCACAAAGACCATGACCGCATCATCTTCTCCGGCGCCTTTCGGCGTCTGGGTCGAAAAACCCAAGTGCACCCGGTCACCAGTAACGACCACATTCACACACGCCTGACCCACTCGCTGGAGGTCAGTTGTGTCGGCCGTTCGCTGGGTATGCGCGTCGGCGAAACACTGCGCAGTGCCCTGCCACAATGGTGCGACCCCAGCGATCTGGGCATGGTGGTGCAATCGGCATGTCTGGCCCACGACATCGGCAACCCGCCGTTCGGTCACTCCGGCGAAGATGCCATTCGCCACTGGTTCCAACAGGCGGCCGGACGAGGCTGGCTGGACGGCATGAGCGAAGCCGAGCGCGGCGACTTCCTCAATTTCGAAGGCAACGCACAAGGCTTTCGCGTGCTCACTCAGCTTGAGTACCATCAGTTCGACGGCGGCACCCGCCTGACCTACGCCACCCTCGGCACCTATCTGAAATACCCGTGGACAGCCCGTCACGCCGACTCCCTGGGTTACAAGAAACACAAGTTCGGCTGTTATCAGAGCGAACTGCCGCTGCTGGAGCAAATCGCTCAAAAGCTGGGCCTGCCACAACTGGAAGAGCAACGCTGGGCGCGCCATCCGCTGGTCTACCTGATGGAGGCGGCGGATGACATCTGCTACGCCTTGATCGACCTGGAAGACGGTCTTGAGATGGAGCTGCTGGAGTACGCTGAGGTCGAATCGCTGTTACTCGGATTGGTGGGCGATGATCTGCCGGAAACCTATCGTCAGCTCGGCCCGCAGGATTCACGACGACGCAAGCTCGCAATCCTGCGTGGCAAGGCCATCGAACATTTGACCAACGCGGCGGCGCGGGCGTTTGTCGAGCAACAGGACGCACTGCTCGCCGGCACGCTGCACGGCGATCTGGTCGAGCACATGCATGGCCCGGCCAAGCGCTGTGTGCTGAACGCCAAGGACATTGCCCGCAAGAAAATCTTTCAGGACAAACGCAAGACCCTGCACGAAATCGGTGCCTACACGACGCTGGAGATTCTCCTCAACTCGTTCTGCGGCGCCGCGCTGGAGCAACACAACGGTCGCACGCCATCGTTCAAGAGTCGGCGCATCCTCGACTTGCTCGGCAATAACGCACCGGATCCGCAGGGTTCTTTGCATACGTCGTTTTTGCGCATGATCGATTTCATCGCCGGCATGACCGACAGCTACGCAAGCGACATGGCGCTGGAGATGACCGGTCGTTCCAGTCACTGATCCGAACGCATTCAACCCGTCGATAGCGTCGGCCGGTTGAATGCACAGTGATCACTTCCTTGACCGGGGAAGCCGCATTGACACTCGTCTATTTCGAATAATTTTGTAGCGGGATGCAGCGGCGAAAAGTACAAACAACAAGCAACTGTCCTTAGCATTTAAACATTGAACAAAAATCCATTTACAGCCAGTACTTGCAAAACATTCACGACGAACTATAAGCCGATGCAAACCCTGCCCTTCCTTACGTCACACCTAGTTTGATCGTAGTCCCTTTCCTCATTAACTGTAGGAACAATCCGATAACACGACTGGAGCCAGGTCAGCTCATACGTGCGCTCATTCAACTGAGCTAAGGTGCGCGCTTTATTCGTGCTTGTATGGGATTTGATTATGAACTCCGTTTTTATTGTCGACGATCACCCGGTCATCCGTCTCGCCGTTCGAATGCTGCTGGAACATGAAGGCTACAAGGTCGTCGGCGAAACCGACAACGGGGTCGATGCCATGCAAATGGTGCGCGAGTGCATGCCGGACCTGATCATTCTCGACATCAGCATTCCCAAACTCGATGGCCTGGAGGTTCTTGCCCGTTTCAACGCCATGAGTTCGCCGCTCAAAACCCTCGTGCTGACTGCCCAATGTCCGACGTTATTCGGTATTCGTTGCATGCAGTCCGGTGCTTCCGGGTATGTCTGTAAACAGGAAGACTTGAGCGAACTGGTCAGTGCGATAAAAGCGGTGCTGTCCGGTTACAACTATTTCCCCAGCCAGGCGTTGAATCCGGTTCGCAGCGACGATATCCGTTATGCGGAACTGGAACTTTTCAAATCCGTCAATGATCGCGAATTAATGGTTTTGCAGTTATTTGCCCAAGGCCGTACCAACAAGGAAATAGCCAAGGGCATGTTTCTCAGCAATAAAACGGTCAGTACCTATAAAAAACGCCTGATGCAAAAACTCAAAGCCAAATCCCTTGTAGAACTTATCGAGATGGCCAAACGCAACGCACTCGTGTGAGACCCCGCATGCCCAGTCGTTTAAAAGACTATTTAATTGCATTGAGCACAGGCCTGTACCTGAGTGCCAATGTGTTTGCCATGCCCGTTGATTCACCGGACTATGCCTTGCTCAGCCGATCGGCAGGCGAGCCGGTGCCGGTTGTATTGGAACAGTCTCAACGACAGTGGCTGCAAACACGCGACGAATTGATACTCGGAACCTCCGCTCCTGACTATCCACCCTTCGACATGACCGTCAGCGGTCGTGATTATGAAGGCCTTACCGCCGACTATGTCGGGCTTGTCGCTCAAGCCACCGGTTTGCCGATCAGGGTCAAACGTTTTGCCTCCCGGGAGGCTGCCATTCGCGCTTTGGTCGATGGTCAGATTGACCTGCTCGGGACAGCCAACGGCTATGAAGCCGCCAATGCCAACCTTGCGCTGTCCGAACCGTATGCCAACGATCAACCTGTGCTCGTTACCCGCGAAGGTGAAACCCGCAGCCTGAGTAAAGGCCTGGCGGGATTGCGCCTGAGCATGGTCTATCACTATCTGCCTCTGCACGAGGTCAAGGCGCTGTATCCCAAAGCGCTCATCACCTGCTATCCCTCCTACCAGAATGCCATTAACGCCGTGGCGTTCGACCAGGCCGATGTGTTTCTCGGCGACACGATTTCCACCCACTACATGATCAACAAGGGCTACCTCAATAACGTGCGCATGGCCAATTTCGGCAAACAGGAAGCCCAGGGATTCAGCTTCGCCGTGCGTCAAAACAATCCGCAGTTATTGAATATCGTCGACGCCGTGCTTAAAGCGGTGCCGCGGAGCGAACGCGAGAACATCGCCAAACGCTGGAGCGCCGGCAGCGACCTGCTGCTCACCGACCAGAAACTGCAACTGACCGAACGCGAAGAAACATGGCTGCAGCAGCATCCGGTAGTGAGCGTGGTGGTGAATGAGGCTTATGCGCCGCTGACGTTCTTCGATGACGCTGGCAATTTTCGCGGGATCAGCGCCGATCTTCTCGAACTGATTCGCCTGCGCACCGGCCTGCGCTTCGAGGTCCATCGCAGCCGCAACGACGCCGAGATGATCAAACAGATCAATGACCACCAAGCCGATCTCATCGCGGCCTTGTTGCCGACCGCCGAGCGAGAAAAAACCCTGAGTTTCAGTCGGCCCTATCTGGAAAACTCCTATGTGCTACTGACGCGCAAGAGTGCCGACAGCCCGACTAACCTGGGTCAGCTCAAAGGCAAGCAGCTGGCGATCGCCCAGGGCAATCCCCTGGTCGAGTACCTGCGACGCGAATTTCCACGGATCCAGTTGATCGAAACCGCAGATACCTTCAGCGCCGTCTCGCTGCTCGCCAAAGGCCATGTCGACGGGGCGGTGAATTCACTGGTGATCGCCAACTACTTCATTTCGTCGCAAATCTTCGAGCGGGCGCTGCAGATCACCACCACCATCGGCACCGGTCAGGCCGAGTTTTCTCTGGCAACCGCACGTGACAACACGGAACTGGGCTCGATCATCAACAAAGCGCTTCTGAGCATTTCACCGGAAGAACTCGGCGTCATCAACGGGCGCTGGCGTGGGTACTCCAGCGCCTCGCAAAACATCTGGCGCAATTACCAGCGCCTGTTCTATCAGGTGATCATTGGCGCCTGCCTGCTGCTGTTGCTCTTGCTTGCCTGGAACGCCTACATGCGACACCAGATCAAACAACGCCAGGCGGCTGAGCGGGCCTTGAACGATCAGTTCGAATTCATGCGCTCGCTGGTCAACGGTACGCCGCATCCGATCTACGTACGCGATCGCCAGGGTCTGCTGCAGAGTTGCAATGACAGTTATCTCGAAGTGTTCAATGCCAAGCGTGAAGACGTCATAGGCAAAAGCGTCATGCAGGGCACCCTGAGCAACGCTTTCGAGGCTCAGGCCTTTCATGCCGACTATCAGCGAGTGGTCACCGAAGGCACTGCGCTGGTGCTCGACCGGCCTTTACACATCGGCAAACGACGCCTGACGATCTATCACTGGATACTGCCGTATCGAGACTCCAGTGGCGACGTGAAAGGCATCATCGGTGGCTGGATCGACATCAGCGAACGCCGACAGCTGTTTGAGGAACTGCGTGCGGCCAAGGAACAGGCAGATGACGCCAACCGGGCGAAAAGTACATTCCTGGCCACCATGAGCCATGAAATCCGTACGCCCATGAATGCGGTGATCGGCATGCTTGAACTGACGCTCAAACGCATCGATCAACACCATCCGGATCGCTCTTCGATCGACACTGCCTACCATTCGGCCAAGGATCTGCTGGGTTTGATCGGCGACATCCTCGACATCGCACGGATCGAATCCGGACGCCTGAGCCTGTGCCCGGAACGGGTCAACCTGGTGGACACAGTAGCGTCTGTCGCAAGAATCTTCGACGGCCTGGCCCGGCAGAAGAATCTCGCTTTGCAAGTCATCTTCAATCCGCCGGATCTAGCGGTCGATGTATACCTGGACCCACTGCGTTTCAAGCAAGTGCTATCCAATCTGATCAGCAACGCCATCAAATTCACTGAGCAAGGACACATCAGAATCAGCGTCGACCTCATGACCACGGATGTGCCAGGGCGGGTTCTGATGCAATTGACCGTACAAGACAGCGGTGTGGGTATCTGTGCAGAGGATCAGCAACAATTGTTCGAGCCCTTTGCCCAGGCGGAAAATAGCCCTCAGCAAGCCCGAAGTGGCGCAGGTCTGGGGTTGGTGATCAGTCGCAACCTGTGTGAAATGATGGGCGGCCAGTTGCAATTGAGCAGCCAGCCCGGCATCGGAACGCAGGTCTGCGTTTCCCTGCCCCTGGACAGCTTGCCGGCACAGGCGAGCGCAGCCAGGGATGAGCCAGCGATCAAGACCTCGCAGACACCGCTACACGTTCTGGTGGTGGATGATCACCCGGCCAATCGTTTGTTGATGTGTCAGCAACTGGAGTTTCTCGGCCATCACTTCAGCATCGCCGAGAATGGCTGTAGCGGACTCGAGCGGTGGAAAGAAGGCGCCTTCGATCTGGTGATTGTCGATTGCAACATGCCTTTGATGAACGGTTATGAACTGACGCGCGCCATTCGCCAGCATGAGCTGCAGAACCGCCTCCCACCTTGCTCGGTGTTGGGTTTCACGGCGAATGCGCAACCTGAGGAAATCCAGCGTTGCAAACAGGCAGGCATGAACGACTGCCTGTTCAAGCCCCTGAGCCTGAGTCTGCTCAGCCAATGGATCGACGGCATCGCAGCGACGTCGTCCACACCGCCATTCAACCTGCGAAGTCTGAACATGTTGACGGGCGGCAACCCCGCCCAGGCCCGGCGTTTGCTGGTTGAACTGCTCAAGAGCAGCCGCCTCGACCGACAGGAACTGCTCGCGCTGTCGCCGCAGGATGATCGCGGAGCCTTGGCGGTAGTCGCTCACAAGATCAAGGGGGCTGCACGCATCGCTCAGGCATCACGGGTGATTGAATGCTGCGATGCCCTGGAGCTCGCCTGCACGCAAGACTTGGCGACAAATGAGATCGCTCGTCGTTGCGAGGCGATCAACCGGGCGATACTCGAACTGGAGCAAGCCTTGCAGCAGCAATTGGCATTGTCCGATCAAGGCACGATGAGCGTGCCTTAACTATGCTTGGCGCTGAGCAGTGAGTTAAACATCATGGAGAACCTGAAATGCCCAGCCCACTGCGCCCGGAACAGCGCCGGTTCCCGCTGCACGTGCACATCAGTGTCATGTTCACGTTTCTGCTGCTGCTCACCGGCGTGGTGCTGGGGTTGTTCAATTATCGCCAGACCACGCAGATCATCCTGTCGAGCAGCGACAAGTTGTTCAGCCGGATCGAACAGGACGTCCGTCTCGACCTGTCCGCCACCTATCAGCCGATCCGCCATTTGTTGAGCCTGTTGGCGGTCAATCCCGCTACACAGGCTTTGGCCCTGGAACAACGATTGCCGCTGCTCAGGCCGTTCAGCCAGTCGCTCAGTGATAACCCGAACCTGGCCTCGCTGTATCTGGGTTATGCCAACGGTGATTTCTTCATGGTGCGCCCGCTTCGCACCTCGGCGATGAAAGCCCTGCTCAAGGCTCCGGAAGCAGCGCTGTATCAGGTCTGGAGCATCGAGCATGACCCGCAAGGGAAAGTGCGCTCGCAATCGCTGTTCTTCGATCAGGCCCTGACCCCGATCGGCCATCAGGAAAATACCGGCGACCCTTATGATCCGCGCAACCGCGCCTGGTTCATCAATGCCCGCCAGCAAACCGAACAGATCACCACCGAACCCTACGTGTTTTTTTCAACCCACAATGTCGGCACCACACTGGCCCGGCGCAGTGGTGAAAACGCAGTGATCGGTGCCGACCTGACGCTGGCTGCACTTTCTGCGACCCTGAGCAAACATGTCGTCACGCCCTCCACCGACATTGCCCTGTTCGATGCCGACGGTAACGCCGTGGCATACCCCGACAGCAGCCGTCTGATCGTCGACGACAGCTCCACGCATCTGGCCAAAGCGACGGACCTGAGCCCGAGCCTGCACGCGTTGCTGTCCGCAGAGCACACAGGCAAGCGACTGGAAGTCGACGGCCGACAATGGATAGTCGCTCGCAGCAGCATTGAGGAAGGTGGCCCCAAAGGCTTGCAGCTGGCACTCCTGGTGCCGGAAGACGAATTGCTGGTCGATGCCTATCGCATGCGCTGGCAAGGCGCGTTGATTACCTTGGCCACCTTGCTGTTGTGCCTGCCACTGGGTTGGGTAATCTCGCGGATTCTGGTCAAACCGCTGCATGCGCTGGTCAAGGAAGCCGACGCGATCCGCAGCTTCGATTTCAACTTTCCGCTGGCTCGACGCTCGCCGGTACTGGAAGTCGACCAGTTGAGCGTGTCGATGGCGCGCATGAAAGACACGCTGGCGAGTTTCTTCCGCATCACCGACACTTTGGGCGCCGAAACCCGATTCGCCCCATTGCTGCAACGGGTACTGTTCGAAACGGTACAGATCGCCCAGGCGCAGGCAGGGTTGATCTATCTGCGTGAAAGCGACAGCAGCCGTATGGAGCCATACGGATTAGTGATCAATGGCACGCCTCAGGCACTGGAAGCGTTCGACATTCAGGGCCACGACCTGCAACAAAGCAGAGGCCCGGTGTGGTTCGAACAATTGGTCAGCGCCAACAATGTCGTGAGCAATTTCGGCGTCGATCAGGCCGCCGATCTGCAAAAAGTCCTGTTGGTGATGCAATCGCCACGGGTTCATCTGATCGGCATCCGCCTGCACAATCGCCACGACGAAACCATCGGTCTGTTGATCCTGCTGGTGAACGACAGCGGCACGGCAGCCGACCTGGAAAAACTGCGCCCTGACCGTATCGCTTTCTTGCAGGCGGTGTCAGGCGCTGCCGCAGTGAGCATCGAAAGCCAGCGCCTGCAAGCCCGCCAGAAGCAGTTGCTCGACGCCTTTATTCAATTACTTGCCGGCGCCATCGACGCCAAGAGTCCTTATACCGGCGGCCATTGTCAGCGCGTGCCAGAGCTGACGCTGATGCTCGCCCAGGCAGCGGCCGCCAGTCAGGCACCAGCATTCAGTGCCTATCAGCCGAGCGAGGATGAATGGGAAGCCTTGCACATTGCCGCTTGGCTGCACGATTGCGGCAAGGTAACGACGCCGGAATACGTGGTCGACAAGGCGACCAAACTGGAAACCATCAGCGACCGCATTCATGAGATCCGCACCCGTTTCGAAGTGCTCAAGCGCGACGCCTGGATCGGCTATTGGCAGGCTCGGACCTTGGGCGGTGATGAAACCGCATTGGCTGCGCTGCGCGACGCCACACTGACGGCGCTGGACGACGACTTTGCGTTTGTCGCGCGTTGTAATCTGGGCAGTGAAGCCATGGCCGAAGCGGATCTGCAACGCCTTGACCGTTTGGCCGGGCGCACCTGGATGCGCACCCTCGATGACCGTCTGGGCGTGTCCTGGGAAGAGAACCGGCGTCAGGCGCGCACGCCCCCACCGATCTTGCCGATCAGTGAAAAGCTTCTGGCGGACAAGCCCGAGCACTTGCTCGAACGGGACCCGAACGAGTTGATTCCCGAAGACAATCCGTGGGGCTTCAAGCTGGATGTGCCGCGCTACAAATACAATCGTGGCGAGCTATACAACCTGAGCATCAGCCGCGGTACCCTGACCCGCGAGGAGCGTTACGTGATCAATCATCACATGGTGCAGACGATCATGATGCTCAGCCACCTGCCCTTCCCCGGCCACCTCGACAGCATTGCCGAAATCGCCGGTGGTCATCATGAAAAAATGGACGGCAGCGGTTACCCGAAACGCCTGAAGCGTGAAGACATGAGCCTGCCGGCGCGGATGATGGCGATTGCCGATATCTTCGAGGCGCTGACCGCAGCCGATCGCCCATACAAGAAAGCGAAAACCTTGAGTGAGGCGTTGGCGATCATGGCCACCATGTGCCGTGAGGCGCACATCGATGCCGAGCTGTTTGGATTGTTCATCAACGAAGGCGTTTACATGCAATACGCCGTGCGTTTTCTCGATGCCGCGCAGATCGACAAGGTCGATCCAGCCAGCCTGTTGCACAAGGCTGGCCTCACCGCGTGATCAGCAATCGGTCAGACGCAGGAAAATCGCTGCCAGTTGCTCGATGCCGGCCTGATCCTGCTCAGCAAAACGCGCCAGCTTCGGGCTGTCGAGATCCAGTACACCGATCAGGCGCCCTTCCTTGACCAACGGCACGACCAGTTCACTGTTCGAAGCGCTGTCACAGGCGATATGGCCGGGGAATGCATGCACGTCTTCGACGCGCTGGGTTTGCCGACTGGCCGCCGCCGCACCGCACACACCACGACCGAACGGAATGCGCACGCAGGCGATCTGGCCCTGGAACGGGCCGAGCACCAGCTCCTCGTTGCGATTGAGATAAAAACCCGCCCAGTTCAGGTCATCGAGCTGGTTGAACAGGAACGCCGAAAACTGCGCGGCGTTGGCGATGAAATCGCGCTCGTCCGCCAGCAGCGATTCCAGTTGTGCGGCCAACATGCCATAGCCTTCGAGGCCTTGGCCGCTTTGTTGCAAATCAATCATGCCTTGTGCTCCAACAATTTCAGTCCCACCCAGTAACGGGCGAATTGGTACGCGCAACGTCCGTTGCGATTACCGCGGCCAGTGGCCCAACGCACGGCGAGGATGTCCAGTTCGTCATCGCGCTGCCAGCTCAGGCCGGCCTTGGCCGCCAATTGGCCGATCCAGTGTTCGACGACGTTAAGGAAATGTTCTTGGGTAAACGGGTAGAACGACAGCCACAGACCGAAACGGTCCGACAGCGCAATCTTGTCTTCAACGGCCTCGCTGGGGTGCAGTTCGCCGTCGACGCGTTTCCAGTTTTCGTTGTCGCTTTCCTTCTCCGGCACCAGGTGGCGACGGTTGGAAGTGGCGTACAGCAAAACGTTGTCCGGCGCCTGTTCAAGCGAGCCGTCGAGCACGCTTTTGAGCACGCGATAATCACCCTCACCGGATTCGAACGACAAGTCATCGCAGAACAATACGAAACGTTGTGGCAATTTGCCGATCTGCTCGACCACACGCGGCAGATCCGCCAGATGATCGCGCTCGATCTCGATCAGGCGCAGGCCGGCGGCGGCGTGTTCTGCCAACAACGCCCGCACCAGCGAGGACTTGCCAGTACCGCGCGAACCCCACAGCAGCGCATGGTTGGCCGGCATGCCATCGAGAAATTGCTGGGTGTTGCGCCCCAATTGTTCAAGCTGACGGTCAACACCGATCAGGTCGGACAGGCGCATGTCGAGGCTGACTTCCAGCGGCAGCAGGTAGCCGCTGCGCCCGTCGCGCTGCCAGCGCGCCGCCAGACAAGTGCCCCAGTCAATCACCGGCCGTGGTGCCGGCAACAACGGTTCGATCCGCGCCAGTACCGACTCGGCGCGTTCAAGAAAAGCATTCAATCGGGAATCCACGTCTTCTCCTCGGGCACGTTCACAGTGATGATGACGATCCAGCGACGACACACAGATAAAAATCACCCTACCAAGCCTTGTTACAAGGCGATTCGGGAACCTCGGTATCCATACATGATCGACTATGCTTGAGCAGCGAAGGGAAACGGAAGTGGTTCAACACCCCATGGATATCAAATTCACCCACCGGCTGTCTTACAAGCAAGCCAGGCTTACCGTGCTGGTCGGGTTCATTCTGGGCACGCTGCTCAGCCTGCTGCAAATCGGCATCGATTATGCCAGTGAAGACGCTTCCATCAACCGGGAAATCCTGTCTTTGCTGGAAATCAGCCATAACCCGGCATCACGTATCGCCTACAACATCGATGCCGAACTCGCTCAGGAACTCGCCTTGGGCCTGTTGCGCTCACCAGCGATCATTTCTGCACGACTGACCGATAACAACAATACGGTGCTGGCCAGCGTCAAACGCCCGGAACTGCAAAGCGGCTACCGGGTGATCAGCGACTTTCTGTTCGGTGCCAAACGCCAGTTCGAGGATCGCCTCTATCTCGACCATCTGCCCAGCGAGTCCCTCGGTGTGCTGAGCCTGGAAGTCGACACCTACGCATTCGGCAGCCGCTTCCTGCGCCGGGCCGAAGTCACCCTGCTCAACGGTTTCGCCCGCAGCCTGATCCTCACCGGCCTTTTGCTGGCACTGTTTTACGTGATGCTGACCAAACCGCTGGTGCGGGTCATCCGTGAGCTCAGCGGACGCGATCCGCGCAGTGCCGAACCGACCACACTGGAGTGTCCGGCCGGGCACGCCAATGATGAAATCGGCGTATTGGTCAAAGTCGCCAATCAACAATTCGAGAACATCGCCACCGAGATCCAGCAGCGGCGCAACGCCGAAAACCGTCTGACCGACTACCTCGGACAACTGGAAAACATCGTCTCGGCGCGCACCGCTGAACTCAAGGCGATCAACGCACGGCTGAGCCAGTCCAATCAGGAACTCGAAGTAGCTCGCAGCACCGCGCTGGAAATGGCCGAAGCCCGTTCGGCGTTTCTCGCCAATATGAGCCACGAGATCCGTACACCGCTCAACGGTCTGCTGGGGATGATCGCGCTGTCGCTCGACGGGCCGCTGAACGCCGAGCAGCAGCAACAACTGTCGATCGCCCACGACTCGGGCAAGGTCCTGGTTGAGCTGCTCAACGATATCCTCGACCTGTCCAAGTTCGATGCCGGCCAACTGGAACTCGAACACATTCCGTTCGATCTCGGCTCATTGATCGAAGACACCGCCAACCTCCTGTCGCAGAATGCCGCGCCGAGCGTCGAACTGACCTGCCTGATCGACCCGCACTTCCCGGCACTGGTGCTGGGCGATCCGACCCGCGTGCGGCAGATCGTCAGTAATCTGCTGTCCAACGCGCTGAAATTTACCCGCTTCGGCCGGGTGGATGTGCGCTTGTCGTCCTACAAGGATGGCGTGCGCGTCGAGGTCTGCGACACCGGCATCGGGATCGCCCAGGACGCGCAGCTGAAAATCTTCCAGCCGTTCACTCAAGCGGGCGCCGGCATTACTCGACAATACGGCGGCACCGGGCTGGGTCTGGCGCTGACCTACAACCTCTGCGAAGCCATGCAGGGGCGTCTGACCATCAGTTCCGAAACCGGGTTCGGCAGTCAGTTCTGTGCCGAGCTGCCATTGCCGTGTCATACCCGCGCACTGGTTCCGGCGCCGCTGCACGGAAAAATCCTCGCCATCACCGCTGCCAGCAGTGGACTGGCGGAACTGTTGCAGAGCCTGCTGCCGGTGTGGGGACTTACATATGAGCAGCGCACCATCGATGACTCACTGCTGGGCCTGACACCGGACGTGGTGATCACCGATTGTCCGGAGTGTCTGTTCGGTTTGCGCCCGACGCTTGGGGCGCCGATTTTGCTGGTAACCGCCTACGGCAGTTTCCTGCCCAGCGAAGAAGCCGCCGCACTCGCACCTCTGCAGCAACAGGCCCGACCATTGGCGCGTAATGCGCTGTACCAGAACCTGCGACGTACCCTGCAACCGGATGTGGTCGCCGTTAACGATGCGCAGCTGGAAACGTCTCCCTCGGTGCGGCGCGGGCGGGTGTTGCTGGTCGAGGACAACCCGGTCAATCAACTGGTGGCCAAAGGCATGCTCGGCAAACTGGGCTGCGAGGTCATCGTCGCCGCCCACGGTGCCGAAGCGCTGGATCAGTTGGAGTATCACGAATTCGATCTGGTGCTGATGGACTGCAACATGCCCGTGATGGATGGCTACGAAGCCAGCCGACAGATCCGTCAAAGCGGGCGCTGGCCGAGCCTGCCCATCGTCGCTCTGACCGCCAACGCCATGTCCGAAGAACGCGAACGCTGCCGCGCAGCCGGCATGAGCGACTATCTGGCCAAGCCGTTTCGCCGTGAAGAACTCGCGGCACTGCTCGATCAATGGATCCCGACTACGACAGCGCTTTGATCTGCCCCAGCAAGTGATCGAGGCCGTCACGCAACGCATTGAGACGGTCCAGATCCACCCCGCTGTCGCACAGCAATCGGGCCTTGAGCGGCCCGACCTGCTCGCGCAAGGCTTGGCCTGCCGGCGTCAGACTCAGGTGCACTTCGCGCTCGTCACGCGTTGAACGCTGGCGCTGTACCCATTGCAACTGTTCCAGACGCTTGAGCAATGGCGTCAGCGTGCCCGAGTCCAGCGCCAGACGCTCGCCCAACGCCTTGACCGTCGGTTGCTCCGGCGCAGCCTCCTGCCATTCCCACAACACCAGCATCGCCAGGTATTGCGGGTACGTCAGGCCGAGCTGATCGAGCATCGGTTTGTAGGCACGAATCACCGCCCGAGAGGCGGCGTACAGCTTGAAGCACAACTGGTTGTCGAGCTTCAGCGAATCGACCGGCAAGCTGTTCATTTGAGCAGGGCTTCGATCTCGCCGCTCAGCTCCTGCGGCTTGGTGGTCGGGGCAAAACGCTTGACCAGTTTTCCGTCCTTGCCAATCAGGAACTTGGTGAAGTTCCACTTGATGCCCTGGGAGCCAAGCAGGCCCGGCGCGCGTTTTTTCAGTTGCACGAACAGCGGATGCGCGTCTCCACCGTTAACGTCGATCTTCTTGAACAGCGGGAAGCTGACGCCGAAGTTCAGCTCGCAGAACTCACTGATCGCCCCTTCGTTACCTGGCTCCTGCTTGCCGAACTGATTGCACGGGAAGCCCAAAACCACGAGCCCCTGATCCTTGTAGGTCTGCCACAGTTCTTCGAGGCCTTTGTACTGTGGAGTGAAACCGCATTTGCTTGCGGTGTTGACCACTAAAACCGCTTTACCGGCGAAATCGGCGAGGGTCTTTTGCTCCCCCTTGATGGTGGTGCACGGAATGTTCAACAGGTTGTCGCTCATGGCGTCGGGCTCCGCAGACAGTCAAGAAAGATCAAACATAGCGAGCAATTAAATTGTGTGCAATTCAATTATCGAATAATAAGGCGACCCGAAGGTCGCCTTCATTCGTTTATGCGCGTGGAACCAGATCCAGGCAAACCGAATTGATGCAATAACGCAAACCAGTCGGCGGCGGGCCGTCCGGGAACACATGGCCCAGATGCGCATCGCAGCGCGCGCACTTCACTTCCGTACGGATCATGCCGTGACTGATGTCACGGATTTCAGTCATGGCGCTTTCGCCGATCGGCGCGTAGAAGCTCGGCCAGCCGCAGCCGGAGTCGAATTTGGTCTTGGAGTCGAACAGCGGCTCATTGCAGCAAACGCAGTGGTAGACACCGTCGGTCTTGGTGTCGTTGTATTTGCCGGAGAACGGGCGCTCGGTGGCACTCAGACGGCAAACGTTGTACTGCTCGGGGTCGAGCATTTCACGCCATTCTTCCAGGGTTTTTTCCAACTTTTCCATCATCACACCTCAGCGGCTGAAAAAGCCCGATCTGTACCTTTTCCACGGATCGGGCGGCACGTATGATTGCGCCTCGTCACGCACCAGTCTGGCAGCCAGACCGGGCGCATTCAAACGGATTATGGGAGCCACGGCTCAAGACGTCCGCCTGTGTGAAAACACAGGAATCCCAGCACGGTTGTCCATTCGCCGCCTGGATCGTTCATTTTCGGGATCACATCGCCATGCAGTTCAGCAAATCGAACAAGCTCGCCAACGTCTGCTACGACATTCGCGGCCCGGTGCTCAAGCACGCCAAACGACTGGAAGAGGAAGGCCAGCGCATCCTCAAGCTGAACATCGGCAACCCGGCGCCGTTTGGTTTCGAAGCGCCGGACGAAATTCTTCAGGACGTGATCCGCAACCTGCCGACCGCGCAAGGCTACAGCGACTCCAAAGGCCTGTTCAGCGCGCGCAAAGCGGTGATGCAGTACTACCAGCAAAAGAATGTCGAAGGTGTCGGTATCGAAGACATCTATCTGGGCAACGGCGTGTCCGAACTGATCGTGATGTCGCTGCAGGCGCTGCTCAACAACGGTGACGAAGTGCTGGTGCCGGCCCCGGATTATCCGCTGTGGACCGCCGCCGTCAGCCTCGCCGGTGGCAACGCCGTACATTACCTGTGCGACGAGGGTGCCGACTGGTTCCCGGATCTGGCCGACATCAAGGCCAAGATCACCCCGAACACCAAAGCCATGGTGATCATCAACCCGAACAACCCGACCGGCGCGGTGTATTCGAAGGAAGTATTGCTGGGCATGCTGGAAATCGCCCGTGCGCACAACCTGGTGGTGTTCTCCGACGAAATCTACGACAAGATTCTGTACGACGATGCCGTGCACATCTGCACCGCGTCGCTGGCGCCGGACCTGCTCTGCCTGACCTTCAACGGTCTGTCGAAGTCCTATCGCGTGGCCGGCTTCCGCTCTGGCTGGATCGCCATCTCCGGGCCGAAACACAACGCGCAGAGCTACATCGAAGGCATCGACATGCTGGCCAACATGCGCCTGTGTGCCAACGTGCCGAGCCAGCATGCGATCCAGACCGCATTGGGTGGCTATCAGAGCATCAATGATCTGGTGCTGCCGCAGGGTCGTTTGCTCGAACAGCGCAACCGCACCTGGGAGCTGCTCAATGACATTCCGGGTGTGAGCTGCGTCAAGCCGATGGGCGCGCTGTATGCGTTCCCGAAAATCGATCCGAAAGTCTGCCCGATCCACAACGACGAGAAATTCGTCCTCGACCTGCTGCTCTCCGAGAAGCTGCTGGTGGTGCAAGGCACAGCGTTCAACTGGCCGTGGCCGGATCACTTCCGCGTGGTCACCCTGCCCCGCGTCGACGACCTGGAAATGGCCATCGGCCGCATCGGCAACTTCCTCAAGTCGTACCGCCAGTAACTGGCCAGCAGTGCGCAACGGCCAAACGTTGCGCACTGTCTGATTCAGCAACACTTCTGCGTTCCACCTCCGCGCACGCCTTCTACACTTGCGATTCATACTGGTTACCTGCGTCCGGCGTAATGGCGACGGGTCGCGGCTGGTCGTCATCCCTATCGTTATCCGTTGTGGGAAATGTGCCGAGCACTGAAGAATCCGCTGTAGGACACAGTTTGAAATAGTCACTCAGTTGAATAGCCCGGTTCGGCACCTTATATACCCCGCAGTACGCTACATCTTTAGCTTGAGGAGATTTCTACAACCATGATGCGCATCCTGCTGTTTTTGGCCACTAACCTGGCGGTCGTGCTGATAGCCAGCATCACCCTGAGCCTGTTCGGCTTCAACGGGTTCATGGCGGCCAACGGGGTTGATCTCGACCTTAGTCAGCTGCTGGTTTTCTGTGCAGTCTTTGGTTTCGCCGGCTCGCTGTTCTCGCTGTTCATCTCCAAGTGGATGGCGAAGATGAGCACCGGCACCCAGATCATCAGCCAGCCACGTACCCGGCATGAGCAATGGCTGCTGCAAACCGTCGAGCAACTGTCCCGCGAAGCCGGGATCAAGATGCCCGAAGTCGGTATTTTCCCAGCCTATGAAGCGAACGCGTTCGCCACCGGCTGGAACAAGAACGACGCGCTGGTCGCGGTCAGCCAGGGCTTGCTCGAGCGTTTTTCGCCCGATGAAGTGAAAGCCGTACTGGCCCACGAAATCGGTCACGTGGCCAACGGCGACATGGTCACCCTGGCGCTGATCCAGGGCGTGGTGAACACCTTCGTGATGTTCTTTGCGCGGATCATCGGCAACTTCGTCGACAAAGTGATCTTCAAGAACGAAGAAGGCCAGGGCATCGCCTACTACGTGGCAACCATCTTCGCCGAACTGGTGCTGGGTATTCTGGCCAGTGCGATCGTCATGTGGTTCTCGCGCAAGCGCGAATTCCGTGCCGACGAAGCCGGCGCACGTCTGGCCGGCACCAGCGCAATGATTGGCGCACTGCAACGCCTGCGCGCCGAACAGGGCCTGCCGGTGCACATGCCGGACACCCTGAACGCCTTCGGCATCAATGGTGGCATCAAACAGGGCTTTGCCCGCATGTTCATGAGCCACCCGCCGCTGGAAGAGCGTATTGACGCGCTGCGTCGTCGCGGTTGATCAGCATGGCGTAAAAACAAGAGGCCCGCAGTGATGCGGGCCTTTTTCATATCTTTGGATTATGGGTCGACAGTGCCGGCCTCTTCGCGATCAAGCTCGCTCCCACAGGGTTATGCGGTACTTAGACAATCTGTGACACAGCACAAATCACTGTGGGAGCGAGCTTGCTCGCGAAGGGGCCGGTAAAGGCGACAAAAACTATCGGGGAGAAACCCGGTAGACCCGCTCCTCCAACCGCGTCACGCCCGCCTGCAGGAACTTTCCACTCTCCCCCAGCACATCCTGCTCCTCAAGTACCTGCACCTGCCAGACATCCCCCAGCAAGCGCTGTACCTCATCATCCCCCACCGCAAACGGCGGCCCGGGGATCTGCGCCTGGTCGTAATCCAGCGTGATCAACAACCCGTGCACATCCTGCGGCAGAATCCGCTGAAGATGCGCCGCATACCGCTCACGCATCGGTGCCGGCAAGGCAATCAGCGCGGCACGGTCGTATATCGCCGTGCAATCGGCCACATCACTCGGTGTCAGCGCAAAGAAATCCCCACACCACAATTCGATGGCATCACTGCGATAGACTTTGAATGCGCCGTTCTCGCTGATCTGTGGCTGTATCTGATGCTCACTGAAAAAGTCCTCGATAGCCTTCTCCGACAACTCGATCCCGAGCACCTGATGACCGCGTCCGGCCAGCCACGCCAGATCCAGACTTTTCCCACACAAAGGCACGAGCACTCGCGCCGTTTCCGGTACCGCCCAGTGCCGCTGCAAATACGGATTCACCTCGGGCAGGTGAAAACCGATCTGCCCCGAATCCCACTTCTTGTGCCAAAACTCAGGCTGCATGTCTCACTCCCAATAATTCGATCAAAAAGCGTTAAAACTTATATTAGATTTAGATCAATGAACTGACTGAAGATGAATCATCTTAACGCTCAGGAACCCCCCATGTTTCCCAGCCTGTTTATCTCCCACGGCTCACCCATGCTCGCGCTGGAACCCGGTGCCAGTGGCCCGGCGCTGGCGCGTCTGGCCGCCGAACTGCCGAAACCCAAAGCCATCGTCATCGTCTCCGCGCATTGGGAAAGCCACGAGCTGCTGGTCAGCAGCCATCCGCAACCAGAAACCTGGCACGACTTCGGCGGCTTCCCTCGCGCACTGTTTGAAGTGCAGTACCCGGCGCCGGGGGATCCGCAACTGGCGGCTGAGGTAGCCGATCTGTTGAATGCCAACAACTTGCCTGCCCGTCTCGATCCGCAACGTCCGTTTGATCACGGCGTCTGGGTGCCACTGTCGCTGATGTACCCGCAGGCGGATATTCCAGTGGTGCAGGTTTCGCTACCGAGCCGCG
This sequence comes from Pseudomonas crudilactis, assembly GCF_013433315.1. Lineage (GTDB taxonomy): Bacteria > Pseudomonadota > Gammaproteobacteria > Pseudomonadales > Pseudomonadaceae > Aquipseudomonas > Aquipseudomonas crudilactis. Next base: position 96,140 of record NZ_WXVV01000006.1, read on the forward strand.
CGGGCCCGGCGCTGCAAACCCGGGTCGGCCGAGCGCTGGCGGGTCTGCGGGATCAGGGGGTTTTGCTGATCGGCTCCGGCAGCATCACCCACAACCTGCGCGAACTGGACTGGCACGCCGGCCCCGAGAGCGTTGAGCCGTGGGCGCGGGATTTCCGTGACTGGGTGATCGAGAAGTTGGCGGCCGACGATGAGGCGGCGCTGCATGATTATCGCCACCAGGCGCCGAATGCAGTGCGTAGCCATCCGAGTGATGAGCATTTGTTGCCGCTGTATTTTGCCCGGGGTGCGGGTGGTGAGTTCAGCGTGGAGCATAAAGGCTTCACGATGGGTGCGTTAGGGATGGACATCTATCGCTTTGGTTAAAAGCAAAAGATCGCAGCCTTCGGCAGCTCCTACATTTGGAATGCGTTCCCTCTGTAGGAGCTGCCGAAGGCTGCGATCTTTTGATCTTTCAGGCAGACAAAAAAAATCCCCGAACCAGTCGGGGATTTTTTATGTTCGATCAATCAGCCCAAGGGCGGATCAATCTTCGCGATAGCGACGCAGTTTCAGCTGCTTACCGGCAACGCGAGTGTCCTTCAGTTTGGTCAGGAGTTTGTCCAGACCATCTTCCGGCAGCTCGACGAGGCTGAAGCTGTCACGCACCTGGATGCGACCGATCGCTTCACGGGCCAGACCGCCTTCGTTGAGGATGGCGCCCAGCAGGTTTTTCGCAGCGATACCGTCACGCGCACCCAGCGCGGTACGGCAACGAGCACGGCCTTCGCCCAAAGGCATTGGCGCGCGACGCTCGCGGTCACCACGATCAGGACGATCACCGGTGCGCTCAGGACGGTCGCCACGCGGTGCGTTGTTCGGCACCAGTGGACGTTCCTTCTCGATGGCAGCCAGGTTCAGCGCTTGACCGTTGGTGGCTTTGCGCAGCAGCGCAGCAGCCAGAGCACGCGGGGTGCAGCCGATGTCTGCAGTCAGACGATCGAGCAGCTCACCATGAGTCGACTCGGCATCAGCAACCAGCGGCGACAGGCTGTTGGTCAGTTTCTTGATGCGCGCATCGAGAACGGCTTGAGCGTCCGGCAGGCGTACTTCAGCAACTTTCTGACCGGTTACACGCTCGATCACTTGCAGCATGCGGCGCTCACGTGGAGTCACCAGCAGCAGTGCACGACCTTCGCGACCGGCACGGCCGGTACGGCCGATACGGTGAACGTAGGATTCCGGATCGTACGGCATGTCGACGTTGAACACGTGAGTGATGCGCGGAACGTCCAGACCACGAGCAGCAACGTCGGTCGCGACAACGATGTCCAGACGGCCATCTTTCAGCGAGTCGATCACGCGCTCACGCTGGTTCTGGGCGATGTCACCGTTCAGCGCCGCGGCTTTGTAGCCTTTGGCGTCGAGGGCGCTGGCCAGATCCAGGGTCGCTTGCTTGGTGCGCACGAACATGATCAGAGCGTCGAAATCTTCCACTTCCAGCAAGCTGAGAACGGCCGAAGTCTTCTGGTCAGCGTGAACCAACAGGTGAGCCTGTTCGATTGCGGTAACGGTCTGGGTCTTGGTCTGGATCTTCACGTGTTGCGGATCGCGCAGGTGGCGTTCGGCAATGGCGCGGATCGACTGCGGCAGGGTAGCCGAGAACAAAACGGTCTGACGGGTCGCTGGCAGAGCCTTGAAGATGACTTCCAGGTCATCCATGAAGCCCAGTTTCAACATTTCGTCAGCTTCGTCGAGAACCAGGTGGTTCACGGTCGACAGCACTTTTTCGTCACGACGCAGGTGGTCGCACAGACGGCCCGGAGTGGCGACAACGATCTGTGCGCCATTACGGATTGCCTTCAGTTGCGGGCCCATCGGCGCGCCGCCGTAAACGGCCACAACAGTAACGCCCGGCATTTGCTTGGCGTAGGTTTCGAAAGCGGTTGCTACTTGCAGCGCCAACTCACGAGTTGGCGCCAGGATCAGGGCTTGCGGTTCGCGCTTGGCAGGATCGATGCGGTGCAGGATAGGCAGTGCGAACGCGGCGGTTTTACCGGTACCGGTTTGCGCCTGGCCAATCATGTCCTGGCCGGCCATGATGATCGGGATCGATTGCTGCTGAATCGCCGAAGGCTCTTCGTAGCCGGTCGCTGCGACGGCTGCAAGAATATTCGGGTTAAGATTAAAAGCGGCGAATCCGCCGGTTTCCTGGGTCATGGGTCTGCCTCTAAGTGCATCCGCAAAGACCCATGCTCCAAAGCTGCGCATGCCGTGTTGAGACTCAAGAGTCGCCCTGGCAGCTTTGTCGGCGGGGATTTGCGAAAACGAATGAATGAAAAAAAGAATCGTCCGGGAAGAGCCCGCAATGCGGACGTGCAGCCGAAGCTGACTTCGGGGAATTGCGCTACCTAAACGCGGCCCGGTTAAAGGCCGGCGCGCACTATACCGGATTTTGCCCAAAAAGGGAGCTTTTTTTATCGTCTGAATGCTGGTGTCACCGCTGTGTAACGGGGTTTTGCGGATAATCGCGCCAAGGTCTATTTTTCAAAGGCCCGGCCCTGCGGGCGATGACGCTTAAACGATTCACCGACCTGCGGCATTCCGTCGCCGCACCCGCCCTTCCCGCCCGAGGATCCAGCCATGAATCAGCCCTGCCCCGGCCGCGTCAGCCGTGAACGCCGTGGCCACGTCCACCTGATCGGTCTTGATCGAGCGGCCAAACGCAACGCTTTCGACGTCGACCTGCTCAATGAGCTGAGCCTGGCCTACGGCGAGTTCGAGGCCGACAGCGAGGCGCGGGTAGCAGTGGTGTTCGGCCATGGCGAACACTTTACCGCTGGTCTGGATCTGGTGAATGCCAGCGGCGCACTCGCTCAAGGCTGGCAGGTTCCGACCGGTGGTTGCGACCCATGGGGCGTTTTCGTCGGGCCACGGGTGAGCAAACCGGTGATTGTCGCCGCGCAGGGCTATTGCCTGACCATTGGCATCGAGCTGATGCTGGCAGCCGATATCAACCTCTGTGCGAGCAATACCCGCTTCGCACAGATGGAAGTGCAACGTGGGATCTTTCCTTTTGGCGGCGCGACTTTACGTTTTCAGCAGATTGCCGGTTGGGGTAATGCCATGCGCTGGTTGCTGACCGGCGATGAGTTTGATGCCCACGATGCGTTGCATCTGGGGTTGGTGCAGGAAGTCATGGCCAGTGAAGATCTGTTGCCACGGGCGATTGAACTGGCCGAGCGGATTGCCCGGCAGGCGCCGTTGGGCGTGCAGGCGACATTGATGTCGGCGCGGCAGGCTCGGTATGAAGGCGAGACAGCGGCGGCGCAGGGTTTGCCGGCGCTGGTGAAGAAGTTGCTGGCCAGTGAAGATGCCAAGGAAGGAGTGCGCTCGTTGGTGGAGCGGCGACCTGGAGTCTTCAAGGGGATCTGAAAAATTTGGCGCCTGCCATGACGCCATCGCGAGCAGGCTCACTCCTACAAGGGAACGCATTTCAATGTAGGAGTGAGCCTGCTCGCGATAGGGCCAGCAAGGCCAGATGCCTCAGGTCGCCGGGCGAATACTGTTGATCAACGACTGCAACGAATACCCCAACCGCGGCGCCAGCGCTTCGGCCCGGGCCGTCAGCGCCTGCATGTCCAGCACCTGATCGAGATCCGCCGGGACAATCAGAATCACATTGCCCTCCTTCACCGGCAACTCCCAATAATGCCGGTGATACAGCCCGCGCAACAACGCCGCACCCAACGGCTTGCCGTCATCGGTGGCCCACTGATTGATCACCAGCCAGCCGCCGGGATTCAGTCGCTTCTGGCAGTCGCCGAGAAAACTCCAGGCCAGATGCCCGACGCCCGGCCCGACATCGGTGTACAGGTCGACGAAAATCAGGTCCGCCGGCTCAGCAGTCGGCAGCAGTTCCAGCGCATCGCCGACGCGAATGTACAGCCGTGGATCATCATCCAGCCCAAGGTATTCGATCGCCAGACGCGGCACATCCGGGCGCAATTCAATCGCCTCGACATCTTCCAGCGGCAAAAACTTGAGGCAGGCCTGAGTCAGCGTCCCGGCACCGAGCCCGAGAAACAGCGCACTCTCCGGCCGTTCATGGCACAACGCACCGATCAGCATCGCCCGGGTGTAGTCGTACTCCAGCCAGCTCGGATCAGCGGTGAACACGCAGCTCTGCTCGATCGCATCGCCGAACTCGAGAAAGCGGTAATCGGCCACTTCCAGCACGCGAATCACGCCGAACTCATCCTGTACTTCGGCGAGCAGATGCTCGACGCGCTCCTCAGTCATTTCGTCTCCTGATGGTCACCGGGCGCGGTGACGCGATGGCACCGCTGTGGCGCCGTGGCAAAGCGGCGATTGTCGGTGATGGGGTGGGAGCAGGTCACGCACTAATTGCTGCTACCATGGGCTTCCCGTGCGTAGAACCAATTAGAGACCGTGATGAGCCAACCGTGGAGCCCTGACAGCTGGCGCGCCCTGCCGATCCAGCAACAACCCCAATATCCTGACGCTGCGCATCTGCACCAGGTCGAGCAGACGCTGGCCAGCTATCCGCCACTGGTGTTTGCCGGCGAAGCGCGCGAGCTGCGTCGTCAGTTTGCCGAGGTCACGCATGGCCGGGCATTCCTGCTGCAGGGCGGCGATTGCGCGGAAAGCTTCGCCGAGTTCTCCGCGGCGAAGATTCGCGACACCTTTAAAGTGTTGCTGCAAATGGCGATCGTCATGACCTTCGCCGCCGGTTGCCCGGTGGTCAAGGTCGGGCGCATGGCCGGTCAGTTCGCCAAACCGCGTTCGGCCAACGACGAGACCATCGACGGCGTGACCCTGCCGGCCTACCGTGGCGACATCGTCAACGGCATCGGCTTCGACGAAAAAAGCCGCGTGCCGGATCCGGAACGTCTGCTGCAGTCCTACCACCAGTCCACCGCGACCCTGAACCTGCTGCGTGCCTTTGCTCAGGGCGGTTTTGCCGACCTGCATCAGGTGCACAAGTGGAACCTCGACTTCATCGCCAACTCGGCGCTGGCCGAGAAGTACAGCCACCTCGCCGACCGCATTGATGAAACCCTGGCGTTCATGCGCGCCTGTGGCATGGACAGCTCGCCGCAACTGCGCGAAACCAGTTTCTTCACCGCCCACGAAGCGCTGCTGCTGAACTACGAAGAAGCCTTCGTGCGCCGCGACAGCCTGACCAACGATTACTACGATTGCTCGGCACACATGCTGTGGATCGGCGACCGCACCCGTCAGCTCGACGGCGCGCATGTCGAATTCCTGCGTGGTGTAAACAATCCGATCGGCGTGAAAGTCGGCCCGAGCATGAACCCGGAGGATCTGATCCGCCTGATCGACGTGCTCAACCCGGACAACGATCCGGGGCGCCTCAATCTGATCGCGCGGATGGGTGCGAACAAGGTCGGCGATCACTTGCCGGCGCTGATTCGCGCGGTGCAGCGTGAAGGCAAACAGGTGCTGTGGAGTTCCGACCCGATGCACGGCAACACCATCAAGGCCAGCAGCGGTTACAAGACCCGCGACTTTGCGCAGATCCTCGGTGAGGTTAAACAGTTCTTCCAGGTGCACGAAGCCGAAGGCAGTTACGCGGGCGGCATTCACATCGAGATGACCGGGCAGAATGTCACCGAGTGCATTGGTGGCGCGCGGCCGATTACTGAAGATGGCTTGTCGGATCGCTATCACACCCATTGTGATCCACGGATGAATGCTGATCAGTCGCTGGAATTGGCGTTCTTGATTGCCGAAACCCTCAAGCAGGTTCGCCGCTAGACTGCGTCGCCTCTTTCGCGAGCAAGCTCGCTCCCACACTGGACCAGTGTCGTACACACGACCCATGTGGGAGCGAGCTTGCTCGCGAAAAGGCCGGCTCAGACACCGCCAATCTCTGCCAATGCCACCCGCAACCGCGCCGCACTCTCTCGCGGACAATTCAACTGCACCCGCGCCAGCCCCAACCAATCCGCCATCTGCCGCAAGTTCAGCGCCAGCGCCAACATCCCCTCCTCATCCAGCCCCGGCTCTTCCTCGTGCACCGCATGCACCGCCAACTGTCCCGCCGCCCGCTCGGAGCGAAGATCAACCCGCGCGGCAATCCGCTCGTTGTGCAGAAACGGCAACACGTAATAGCCGTAGACCCGCTTGTCCTGCGGCGTATAAATCTCCAGCCGATAGCGAAAATCGAACAAGCGCTCAGTCCGGCTGCGCTCCCAGATCAACGAATCAAACGGCGACAACAACGCACTGGCCACGACCTTGCGCGGGACTTTCGGCTCCGGCAGGCAATAGGCGATTTGCCGCCAACCGGCGACCTCGCACCTCTGCAACTGCCCCGCCTCGACCAGTTCCGCCAGACGTGGGCGCGCATCCGCCGGGTTCAGGCGAAAGTAATCACGCAGGTCTTTTTCAGTGCCAACGCCCAGCGCCTGTACCGCATGCAACAACAGCCCGCGCTGCGCTTCGTCTTCATCAGGCAACGCCTGTTGCAGGATCGAAGATGGAATCACCCGCTCCGGCAAATCATACAAACGCTCAAAACCACGACGCCCCGCCACCGTGACTTCACCGGCGGCGAACAACCACTCCAGCGCATGCTTTTCCGCGCTCCAGTCCCACCATGGCCCGGCCTTGTCTTCGCGGGTCGACAGACTGCCGGCGCCCAACGCGCCCTGCTGTTCAACCGAACTCAACACCCGGCGAACCACGTCCTGCTGCTCGCGACCGAATTTCGCCAGTTGCTGATAGATATCCTCGCCACGCCTGGCGCGCTGCATGCGCCACGCCATCAGCGGATACATCGACAGCGGCAGCAACGACGCTTCATGCCCCCAGTATTCGAACAGCGTGCGACGTCGCCCCGAACTCCAGGCAGCCTGGTCGAGCAAATCAGCAGAGTAGGCACCGAGACGGGAAAACAGCGGCAGGTAGTGCGAGCGCACCACGGCATTGACGGAGTCGATTTGCAGCAGACCCAGCCGTTCGATCAGCCGGTTGACGTGCGCGGCTCTGACAGTCGGCGGCTGGCGCCCGTTGAAGCCTTGGGCAGCCAGCGCCAGTCGTCGCGCCTGTTTGAGGGAAAAGGCCAGAGTCGCGGGCATGAGCATCTCCTTGTCTGCTCGCAACCTACCTCACTGGAAGTTGGTTTGTGTAGGGCTCTGCTCATCATTTATGCGGCGGGTCATTTATGCATCGGGTCATCCCAGAACGGCCGCACGGCTTCGTGTTCAACGTCGGCACGACTGACCCCGATGTCCTTCAACGCTTCGTCGCTCAGACTGGCGAGCAACTCACGTTCACGGTGCAGTTCGTACCAGCGGCTAAACTTGTGCAGCAGGTCGGAAACGATATGGCCGTGGCCGGAAAATTTTGCTTCGTCTACATACTCTCTTTGACCTTTCATCGTGTTGCCTCCTTTGTGGATGGCTCAAGTCTCGCGCCAGCGCTAAGATCAATCCAACGAATGTTTCTGATGGCATGCATCACGGAGATTCATCAATTGTCGGCCTACCCCAGTATCGATACCGATGTACTGCGCACCTTTGTCGCCATCGCTGATCAGGGCGGGTTTACCCGTGCCGGCGAAATGGTCAACCGCACGCAATCGGCGGTGAGCATGCAGATGAAGCGTCTGGAAGAAGACGTGTTGCAGCGGCAATTGTTCGAGCGCGACGGACGCCAGGTGCGCCTGACCGCCGAGGGCCAGGTGTTGCTCGGTTACGCGCGGCGCATCCTCAAGTTGCACAGCGAAGTGTTCAACACCTTGCGCGAGCCGCACATGGTCGGCACGGTACGCATCGGTACGCCGGACGATTACGTGATGAGGTTTCTACCGGGGATCCTCTCGCGGTTCGCGCAGTTCTATCCGTTGATCCAGATCGAAGTGCATTGCGAGTCGACCAAACAACTGCTGCAGCGCACCGACCTGGATTTGTCGATTGTCACCCGCGAACCGGGCAACGAGATCGGCCAACTACTGCGCAAGGAGCGTTTCGTCTGGGCCGAAGCGCAGAATTTCAGTGCCCACGAGCAAACGCCGCTGCCGCTGGCGATGTTCAACAGTGATTGTTTCTGCCGCTTGTGGGCGTGCAATGCGCTGGACGCGATGGGCCGCGATTACCGCATTGCCTACAACAGCACCAGTTTGTCGGCGCTGATGGCCGTGGTCAGCGCGGGTCTGGCGATCACCGCGCAACTGGAAAGCCTGATCACCCCGGACATGCGCATCCTCGGCGCCGCCGAAGATCTGCCGCTGTTGCCCGAGGCCAGCATCATGCTGATCCGCAACCTGAACAATCCGTCGCCGATCACCGAGTGCCTGGCCGAGCATATCGTCGAAGGTTTTAAACTTTAAACGCGAGCATCACCGCACACAGCACCAGGAAACCGCAGAACAGCCCGCGCAGAAGTTTTTCCGGCATGGCGTGGGCAACTTTCACCCCCCAACTGATGCTCGCCAGACCGCCGATGGCCAGCGGCAGGCCGATCATCCAGTCCACTTCGTGATGTACCGCGTAGGTCACCAGGGTCACGCCGGTGCTTGGCAACGCCAGCGCCAGCGACAAGCCCTGAGCGACCACTTGCGTGGTGCCGAAGAGGCTGGTCAGCACCGGCGTTGCCACCACAGCACCGCCGACACCGAACAAGCCGCCCATGGTTCCGGACGCCGCACCGAGAACGCCGAGCCAAGGCCAGGAATAGCGCATCTCGGAGGTCGCAGCGGGTTGCTTGCCGAACATCTTCAGCAGGTTGTACGCCGAGAGCACCACCAGGAAAGCGACAAAACCGATGCGCATGGTTTGCGCATCGATACCCACCGCCCAGATCGAACCGATCCACGCAAAGCAAAAACCCATCAGCGCCAAGGGCAGCGCATGCCGCAGTTCGATGCGATTGCGCTGGTGATAGCGCCACAGCGCCAGCATCACGTTCGGCACCACCATGACCAGCGCCGTGCCTTGGGCAATCTGCTGATCGAGGCCGAACCACACACCGAGCAACGGGATAGCAATCAAGCCGCCGCCGATGCCGAAAATGCCGCCAAGTGTGCCAAGGGCGGCGCCGAACAGCAGGTACAACAAAAACTCCATCACAGCTCAATTCCTCTTACGTCAGGCGATTCATCCTACGCAGTCGTGGCTGGCGGGGAAACGCACAGCAACGCACAATGGCTATGCCGATTTCGCACAGGCGTTTGCTGACCATGAATCCCAATCAATTGACCGACCAACTCGGGTTGTTTCTCGATGTACTGGAGAGTGGCAGTTTTTCCGCCGCTTCGCGTCGTCATCCACTGACTCCTTCGGCCGTCGCCCGACGGATCGACAGCCTGGAAAGCGCCGTTGGCAGCCAGTTGTTTGTCCGTAGCACCCATGCCGTGCGCGCAACGCCGGCAGGCCTGGCGTTTGCCGAACGCGCGCGACGGATTGTTGCCGAGTTGCAACTGGCCCGCGCAGAAGCGGTGTCCCTGAGCAGTACGCCCGAAGGCTTGATCCGCATCGATGCCCCCGCCGCTTTCGGGCGAAGGCATCTGGCGCCGGTGATCGCTGACTTTCTCGTTCTGTATCCGGGACTGGATGTGCAACTGCACCTGATCGACAGCTTCGTCGACATGGGCGGTTCGAACCTGGGCAAAGTCGATCTGGTGCTGCGCGCCGGACAAATGGCTGATACCCGATTGGTGGCCACACCCTTGGCGAGCATGGTGCGTATTGCCTGCGCCAGTCCTGACTACCTCAAGCGCCGTGGTGTGCCTGGCAGTCCGGCGCAACTGAGCGAGCATGACGGCCTCGACTGGGACGGCCTCGCACCGCCCTTCGCCTGGCGCTTCGAGCAGGACGGGCAGATGCAATTGCACCGCCCGGCGCGCATCCGCATGAGCGCCAACAATGCCGAGGCGCTGGTCTGCGGAGCCTTGGCTGGCTTGGGCATCGCGCATCTGCCGACATGGCTGGCCAGTGAGTACCTGCTGCGCGGCGAACTGCTGCCGTTGTTCTGCGAAAACGGCCTGCCAAGCCCGGAGTCCACTGGCATTTACGCGCTGCGCATGGAACAGCAAACCCATTCGCGCAGCCGTTTGCTCCTCGAATACCTGAAGACCCGATTCAGTCCCGTGCCGCCATGGGATCTGGCGCTACAGCGAGATCTGGGCCGGCACTAGCGCTGGAAAATTATCTGGCGCATTAAAGATTCGAGCGCTAGATTCATGACCATTACCGAACAAGGCTTTTGACATGACTTCAGTACGCGACACCTGCGACGACCTGCTGCTGGATAACCAGGCGTGCTTCGCCCTGCATTCCACCTCACTGATGATGACCAAGGTCTACAAGCCTTTGCTGCAAGCCTTGAACCTGACCTATCCGCAGTACCTGGCGATGATGGTGTTGTGGGAGAAGGATGGTTTGACCGTCGGAGAAATCAGCTCGCGGTTGCTGACGGATCCCGGATCGCTGACTCCGCTGCTCAAACGCCTGGAAGGCGAAGGGTTGCTCAGCCGCACGCGCAGCCGTGACGATGAGCGCGTGGTGATTGTCGAGCTGACCGAGCAAGGCCGAGCGCTGAAAGAAAAAGCCCAGACCGTTCCGCAATGCATCCTCGGCGCCAGCGGCTTCACTCTGGAACGGCTGCAAAAGCTGCAAGCGGAGTTGCAGGCGCTGCGCAGCCATCTACAAGAAAGCCTGATCTAAAACCAATACTGTCCCCTGTGGGAGCGAGCCTGCTCGCGAATGCGATCTGTCAGCCAACCTGTTTGTTGAATGGGACATCCCATTCGCGAGCAGGCTCGCTCCCACAGGGATTTCATCGTCAGCGAAATATTTTCAACACCTGACGTACCGCGCAATCCGCTCTAAATCAAGCCTTACAGCCCGCCCTCAATAACCATCTTTTTGTCGAAACGCAGATTTCTCAAAAATTTATATTGCGCGCAAAATATTTGCGCGATACATTCATCTGGCACTTACTTAGCGCGCAAACAATTAGCGCACACAATCACACCCAATGAGGCTCACACCATGCAAACTCTCTACACCGCAATCGCAACCTCCACTGGCGGCCGTGATGGTCGTGCGATCTCCAGCGACAACATCCTCGACGTCAAACTCGCCACCCCGAAAGAACTCGGCGGTGCCGGCGGCGCGGCGACCAACCCTGAGCAACTGTTCGCTGCCGGCTACTCGGCCTGCTTCATCGGCGCACTGAAATTCGTCGCCAGCCAGACCAAACGCAAAATCCCTGACGATGCCTCGATCACCGCCCACGTCGGCATCGGCCAGATTCCTGGCGGCTTCGGTCTGGACATCGATCTGCATATCAGCCTTCCGGGTCTGGAACAAGCCGATGCGCAAGCGCTGGTCGATGCGGCTCACCAGGTTTGCCCGTACTCCAACGCCACCCGTGGCAACGTCGATGTGCGTCTGCACACCACCGTCTGAAACCAGGCTCGCTCCCACAGGGGATAGGTGTGGAGCGCAAAATGCAGGCACAAAAAAGCCCGACTCAATGGTCGGGCTTTTTCTTTCCGCAAAAACCGATGCTTATTTGGCACGGCCTTTGTAGGAACCGCCTTCGCGGGTGTCGATTTCGATCTTGTCACCGATTTCGATGAAGTCAGCAACTTGCAGCTCAGTACCGTTGGCCAGCTTGGCTGGCTTCATGACTTTGCCGGAAGTGTCGCCACGAGCCGAACCTTCGGTGTAGTCAACTACGCGCACGATGGTGGTCGGCAGTTCTACGGAAACCAGACGCTCTTCGAAGAAGATCGCTTCGCAAACATCGGTCATGCCTTCTTCAACGAAAGGCAGAACGGCTTCGATGTCTTCAGCGTTCAGCTCGTACATGGTGTAGTCAGTGGTGTCCATGAACGTGTAGGTGTCGCCGCTGATGAAGGACAGGGTCGCTTCTTTGCGGTCGAGGATTACGTCGTCCAGTTTGTCGTCAGCGCTGTAAACGATCTCGGTCTTGTAACCGGTCAGCAGGTTTTTCAGCTTGGTCTTCATGATCGCGCTGTTACGGCCCGACTTGGTGAATTCAGCTTTCTGAACCAGCCAAGGATCGTTCTCGAGACGGATCACGGTACCGGGTTTCAGTTCTTTACCAGTTTTCATTGCGAATATCCGAATTTGGATGGGATTTACAAAAATCTAGGCCGCATATCATATCCAATTTAGGTAAAACTGTACCAGCGCTGCGGCAAGATCGGCCTGCAAGCCTTGTTCCAGACACCATTTTTCGGCATTTTCCTGCAGTTCTGGCCAATGATTACGAGCCGCGAGCCAGTGTTCGCCGATGGGTTGACCGGCACTCCAGGCCCGCCAGAGACCGTTCATCGCCTCGGCAGCGTCCGGCGACAGGCTTTTCGTGTAGAGCGCAAGGAAGGCGTCGAGCTTGTCCAGATGGATGTCTTCGTCCTGCTGATAGATGTGCCAGAGCATCGGCCGCCCCGCCCATTGCGCGCGGACGAATGAGTCCTCACCGCGCACCGCGTTGAAATCGCAGCACCAGAGCAAGTGGTCATATTGATCCTGACGGACGAACGGCAATACCTGCACAGTCAGCGACTGGCGTTCATGTATCGCGCCGACCGCCAGTGTTTCCACGCCGAGCCAGCGTGCGACATCGCCAAGAATCCGCCCTTCCGGCACCAGCAGATGGGTCGGCACAGCGTCCGCCGCCAAAACGTCCAGCCAACTGGCCAACCCGGCATTCTCGTAGGCAAACAGCGAAATCAGCTGGGCGTCAGGCGCAGGATCGATCCCGAGACTTTGCAGGAACTGGCGCTGAGCCTTGGCATCCCGCTGAAATTGCCGACGCTGCTCGAGCAATCCGCGCTCACGCAACAGCCCGCCAGTACCCGGCTGAAAGCCTGGAAAGAAGAAGATTTTCTGCACGTTTTTGTATTTGACCGACGGCAACCCGTGGCAACCGATCACCCAGTCTTCGGCGCTGAGATAGTCGAGGTTCATCCACAGCGGTGGCTGTTCGCGCGCGGCCATCGCGTCCATGTAATCACCGGGTAACTGACAGGCAAACGCGGCGATCACCACATCGGCGGCGTCAGTGTGCGACCACTCGGCCGGCCAGTGGCGCACTTCGACTTCCTGCTGGCATTGCTGTGCCGCGTTGCTATCGATCTCGGGGCAAATACGCTCGAATGCGCGCAGATCATCGACCCACAGGCGCACCGCCAGACCATGTTCGGCCGCCAGTTGCCGGGCCAGGCGCCAGGTCACACCGATGTCACCAAAGTTGTCGACGACGGTACAGAAAATATCCCAGCGGGTTTTCAATTGCGGCATTCAAGACTCCCGTTGGCAAAAGCATCGATTGTCCGCATAAATGACCTCGCGCAGAAGAGCCGACGGCGATTAATCTTCGTGCGACAATCGCCACTTGCCCGCAATCATCCGCCAGGAGGCAGCCATGCCCTATCGTCCCAACCCGCGTCGCCCGTTGCCCGTTCAGCTTAGCGCGCTGCATCTGACCGGCAGCATTGCCTTGGGTATGTGGCTGGGCTTCCTTGCCATTGCACTGACCTGCTGGCTGTTTTCTCATTTCCTGTTCAAAGAACAACTGGCACCGGCTGCCCAAGCGGTGCAGCAACTGGCCAATCCGCCGGCGGCTGTTCAGGTGCAGCCGGATATTCCACCGCAGAGCCCGTTGTTCCAGCAATACGAGGAAAATCTGCGCAAGAACGAGCAGCAGGCACGGCTGGATCAGGCGCGCGGCAGCACGCGTAATCTGTCGAATCCAAAGTGTCAGTTCTGGCTGCAACAGGATCAAACCGCGCCGAGCGAAAAGAGCCGCGCCAACGTTCTGCAATTCTGCGATTGATCATGAACAAGCACATCGTCCACCAACTGATTCTCGACAAACTGCGCATCGACCTCGACATCGCCGAACGCGCCGCGCAAACCGCTTACGAAACCGCGACGCACGAAGAAAACATCGCTGAAAACAAGTACGACACGCTGGGTCTGGAAGCGTCGTATCTGGCAGCGGGTCAGGCAAAAAGGGTCGAGGAAATCCGTCAGTCACTGGCGCTGTGCCAAAACCTGACGCTGCGGGCCTATGACGAGAATCGCGGTATCGAAGTCGGCGCCCTGCTCGGCCTGGAAGACGAAAAGGGACGTGAGCAATGGCTGTTTCTGGCGCCGGATGCGGCAGGCCTGAAAGTCGATGTGGTCGGTCAGCCGATTACCGTCATCACCCCGCGCTCACCGCTGGGCAAAGGTCTGCTGGGCAAGTGCGAAGGCGATGAGGTGGAGATTCTGGTGGCGGGCACCCGGCAACAGTTCGCTGTCACCGAGGTGCTCTGAAACAACTGATCAGTGAACCGGCAGTTCGACGCCGTCAAACAGTTCTTCCAGTTCCTGCTTGTTGTGGCACTGGATGGCTTTGGCCATCACTTCGCGAGTCAGGTGCGGGGCGAACTTCTCGATGAAGTCGCACATGAAACCACGCAGGAAGGTGCCACGACGGAAGCCGATTTTGGTGATGCTCGATTCAAACAACTCGCTGGCATCCAGCACCACCAGGTCGTTGTCGAGTTTGGTGTCGACCGCCATTTTAGCGACGATGCCCACACCCAGGCCCAGGCGCACGTAAGTCTTGATCACGTCGGCGTCGGCCGCAGTGAACACCACTTTCGGCGTCAGACCGCGATGACTGAAGGCCTCGTCGAGTTTCGAGCGACCGGTGAAACCGAACACGTAAGTCACGATCGGGTATTCGGCCAGGGCTTCGAGGGTCAGCTTCGGCAGCTTGGTCAGCGGGTGGCCCTGCGGCACGACCACGCAACGGTTCCAGCGGTAGCACGGCATCATCACCAGATCGCCGAACAGTTCCAGCGCTTCGGTGGCAATGGCGAAATCGACGGTGCCGTCAGCAGCCATTTCGGCGATCTGCATCGGCGAGCCCTGATGCATGTGCAGCGCCACGTCCGGGTATTGCTTGATGAAATTGCTGATCACCGGTGGCAGCGCATAACGTGCCTGGGTATGGGTGGTGGCGATCGACAGGGTGCCTTTTTTCTCGTTGGAGAATTCCTGGGCGATCTGCTTGATGCTTTCGACCTTGCGCAGAATCTCACCGGCGGTGGTGATGATGCGCTCGCCGGCCGGGGTCACGCGGGTCAGGTGCTTGCCACTGCGGGCAAACACTTCGACGCCGAGTTCATCTTCCAGCAGGCGGATTTGTTTACTGATGCCCGGTTGCGAGGTGTAAAGGCTTTGGGCTGTAGCGGAAACGTTGAGGTCGTGGTGCGCCACTTCCCAGATGTAGCGCAATTGTTGAAGCTTCATATGTATCCCTCAAAGCAGGTAGACGCCACGGGCATCAGCGACGGTATATAACTATATTAATGGTTTGACGAATAAATCTAGAACTTTTTTGTCAAGGCGCCATTATTCCTGCTTCAGCGATCCTCCCGCCGCCGACGCTCCACTAGCGGCACCAGATAAACCGGCACCTTGGCCAATTGCAGGACCCGCGCCGCCGTGCGCCCCAACGGCGTTTCCGCGCCTACCCCGTGGCTGTGACTGCCGACGATCAGCAGATCGACAGAGAGTTTCTGCACCTGGTCGAGGATCACCTGTGACGGATCGCCCTGCAGCACGCGCACCGCGCGAATCCGCTGCAGATCCTGCTCACCTTCATCCCCGAGTTCTTCGCGAAAACTGTCCAGCACCCGCTGCTCGATATTGGCAATGACAGTTTTCAGACCCTGGCTGTGAAATTCGTTCAATGCCTGCTCGTCCAGATAACTTTGCAACACCGATTCGGCAAACAGCCCCATCGGCTCCACCGCGTGCACCACATACAAATCGGCATTGAACGTTCGCGCCAACGCCAAGGCATGCTGCATCACTAACGGTGCGTACAGACCGAGGTCAGTGGCATACAGCATCGAACGAATCATATGACCTCCTCGCAAGCCAACAATGGCGGAGATTTGATTCAGCTTAGCAGTGCCTTGGCGAGTACGACGTGCAGCGCAACGTCTTGAAGCACAGGGCTTTAGATGGACGGCTCATTGCTGATGCCGTGAGGCACGTGACCGGTGGCGACCACTTCGCGGGCGAGTTCGCAGTGGCCGGCCTGATCGTCGAAAAACACGTCGGCAGCAAACGCTTCGAGAAACGCCGACTTGGTCAGTCCACCGAGAAACAGTGACTCGTCGAGACGAATGTCCCACTCGCGCAAGGTGCGAATGACCCGCTCGTGCGCCGGTGCCGAACGCGGAAAGAAACAGGTCACAACCAAAAACTTTCAGATGGGGATACGAACTGCGCACCTCAATCTCGATGCTAAAGAGGTGCCTAGAATTACTATTTCACTTTGTTAACCAAACTACTTCCGTCAGCTAAGGTCACCTTCTCGAAATCTTGAAAGAGCGAAGGCGCGTCCTTTTTTACGATTTTTAGAATTTGACTTGATACATCTCGCATTTCCCAATCACCTTCGATTGCGCCCCTTGCAATTAGAAAGTTTCTTATAGCCCTGGCATTCGCCGTGAAAACTATCTTAGTCTCAATGGCATTTGGAAGTATCGATCGCGCAGTCGTTCTTAGTTCGCGTAGCTTTTCCTTATTGGACAAAGCGCTACTTATAGACATTTTTTGGGCGCTCTGTATGAGTTCCCTGTACAGTTCGAGAGAGGAAGTCATCGCCTTAAGCCACTTCTTGTATAGAGCCGTGTCTTTCTTTAGCGATGGAGGCGCAACAAAATCCGCGTCAGACTCATCATAATACTGTTGTGAAAGCTGACTATATGAAAAACCGGCTCGATGCCTTACTAATTGGTGAGTGAAACCTCGCGAGACACCTGAAGCTATAAACGTCCAATTCACGTGCTCAAGCACACTGCCGTGACCGCTATCAATTAGATTAAGTATGTATTCTTGATTGCTTCTAGGAGACTGACGCTCGCCAAACGACATATAGCAAACGCGCCCGGAAAACTCGACTAAATCATCGCTACCTTTAGACTCATGGCTTTTTTTCCAAACCACACTTTCAGAATCTAAAAACTCTTGAATCACATCAAAGTCAGGAAGTGTTTTCGCAATGCATCTCACGTGAGGGCTTGAGATTTTCATTTTGCCACCTTATCTTCAATTGCTGGTGCTGGTGCTGGTGCTGGTGCTGGTGCTGGTGCTGGTGCTGGTGCTGGTGCTGCAGATGCTGCAGATGCTGCAGATGCTGCAGATGCGCCTGAGTTTAATGGTCTCTTTTCCAGTTGGCCTTGTAAAAACTTTACTTGCTCTTCCAATTTTTTGATTGCTTCACCATTTTTGGACTCACTATGCTTCGATTCTAATACATTTGTTAAAACCGTAGCCACACCCGGAACAGCAATAGCCAGTACAGCGATCACCAATGATACGAAGGTAAGAGCAGTAGCGAAATGGGCCCATATAGCTTTCTTTATATAACCATAAGACCTTTCCGACATATTGGCAAAATCTTTCGACAGCCTGGACAGCTGTGTTAGATTAGCCCCTCCACCTGCACCTTTCTGATATCCGGAAGAATGAGAGTTCAGCCTGAAAAGAAGTAGCGTCGCAACGACAGACCGCGACTCCATTGTAATTGCATATTTACCCATGTTTATGAGGCAAACAGTGAGCTTCCCGCTGTACCCTGGATCTATATGACCTGGATTGGTCATAATTATACCATTTTTTGTCAACGAATTTGGCGGTAAAAGTATCCCCCCAATATCCTTACTTAACTGCACCTCTTCCGCCAACTCAATAATAATAGTTTCTCCCGGATCAATATTACACTGATGCGCCGCCAAATCAGAGAAACGCTGAACCTTACTGATATCTTTTAGTTTTTCAGGAACATATATCCCCCCGACAGTCAGATCGACAGAAGATGATTGAATCTGTTTATAATTGAAATCTCCGCCAAAAATTATTTCCCCAGAGAGTTCAGCTGTTCGTATCTCAGAATCAGTTAGCAGCAAAGCACGTCCCCTAAAAACAGTTCAAGACATTGGCATGGTAGGTGAATGTTGATTATTTAAAAAGGTTTGCTTAGGCTTCATCTTCAGTTTCAGCCCCCTCTGAACCAGCGCTATCAAACCTGCCACGACCTAGGTTGGGATTTGCGTTAGCTGAGGCGACCAACGCTGCGAACTCATGAGCAGGATAAAGTAGCAATGGGATGACTGGGGCATCCGTGACTGCCGATCAGCGCAGTCCACTACCTGTCCTGCGGAACCATCACCTACATCGCTGCTGGTGACATCAGCGACACGTCAAGATGAATTTTCGTAAAGCCATTCGCGATGTGGGCTGTGGCAGGCGCGGTAGCTCCATACCTTTCTAATTTTCTCAAAACCGACTCAGACGTTGCGTCGGTCGATGAATCCCAGATTGCGGTACAACGCTTCGATACGCGGCAATTCACAGCCTGCCGCTTTCGCTGCCGCCAGTGGTCGAGCGTAGATCGCTTCGAGTTCCAGCGGACGCTTGTGTAAAAAATCGTGGTACATGCTCGGCCAGTAGTCAGGCATTTCCTCGGTCATCGTGAACAGAAACCCGGCGTAACCGGGCGGCATGTCGTGGCCGCAGGCTTTGGCGCCCTCAACTACTTCGGCCATCAATGCCTGGATGTGCGCGCGGCTGTCGGCATCTGCCATCAGCGGCATGGTGCCCGCGCCGAGCAATACCGAGAGACCGTTGTAAGGGATATTCCAGACCAGTTTTTGCCAGCGCGCCTGGTGCAGATTGGGCATCGCTTGCGAATCAAGACCGGCGGTACGGAACAGCTCTGCGCCCTCCTCGACGATCGCCATGCGCGCGACATCATCAATGGCCGAACCGCTGTGATAACCGACGTTGACTGCGCCGAGCGCCTCATGCGTCACCAGCCCCGGCCCCTCGCGATGCACGCAGATCAGGCACAGACCGCCGAGCAAATGCAGCGAATCAGGCAACAGCGCACGCAAACTGTCTTCGACATCCAGACCGTTTTGCAGCAACAGCACTTTCGCATCCGGCTTGGCGGCTTGAATGATTGCCGGCGCCAGATCAGCGTTGCTGGTGGTTTTTGCGCCCACCAGCAGCCAGTCGCACTTGGGCATGTCTTCGGCGGACGAATAGGCCTGCGCTGGATGCAACGTCAGCGGGCCATGCACCGCGCTGTTGATTTGCAAACCACGCTCAGCCACTGCCGAAAACTCGCTGCGCAACAGAAAGTGCACGTCGAAACCGGCACGCGCCAGCATCACACCGTAAAAACCACCAATCGCGCCGGTGCCGATAATTCCTACGACCGGTTTATTCACTACCCCCATCATGGCAACTCCTCTGCAATTCGACCCAGTGCCTGCGCCAGCGCTGCGTTCAGCGCAGCGGCCGTCAGGCGCGTGTGCAATGCCCCAAAGAACTCGCCGTCGCGCACCACAAACAGCGCCGGCAAATGAAAGACCTGATAGCGCTCCACCAACCCGCCGTTGTCGCCGGCATCGATCCAGCACAGGCGATCGATGGCCAACGCCATATCCGGCAACACTTCGCGGGCATAACGGCAACTGGCGCAACCGACACTGGTGAAAATCACCAGCGAAACGCCGCTCATCGCCAATAGCCGTTGATCGGCGTCGAAATCGGTCAGTTCGGATTCGACCACTATACTGGGGGAAACAATGTCAAATGGCCGACACAGGGAGTCTGTGCTCATGGGACGTTTCATTCCTCATCCGGACGAGGTGCCGGTTGAATTAACCTTGCTCAAGCCTGAGTGTATTTCCAGGCAACAGCTGCACACTATCAGCCTCGGCGGCATCGCTTGCAATTACCACCGTGCCTGGCGCCATGGCACAGCGCTGCAAGTGCGCATGCCGTCACTCAACGCCGACATCTGTTATCCGGGCTATGTGGCGTGGTGCCTGCGGCGCAAAAAAGGCTACCTGGTGGGCATCGCCTTCACCGATGAGCAGACGCTGTTCAGTGCGCGAATGGGTGAGCAGGTGTGTCAGATAGAGCGCTATTGCCGCATGCATGACACCCACGATGACCTGCAAGAAATTCAGGCGGTGGCCCTGCAATGGGTCGAGCAACACGCCGACGAGTTCTCCCACGACAGCGTGCGCAAGGCTTTTGCGCAGCCAGCGCTGGACTAAAGCACCTTTTGCCCATTGTCGAGCAGGCGCTTTACGCGCTAAGGTTCCGCTCCCCGACGCGCTTAAATCTGCTGTGCTCCGCCGCGCGGGGATCGCTGGCGGCCGGCACCCGTGACCTGACGAGTAAACGATGGCTGATTTACCGATCAACGACCTAAACGTCGCCTCTAACGAGACCCTGATCACTCCCGATCAGCTCAAGCGTGATATCCCTCTGAGCGATGCTGCCCTGCGCACCGTCACCAAGGGCCGCGAAGTCATTCGCAACATTCTTGATGGCACCGACCACCGTCTGTTCGTAGTGATCGGCCCGTGCTCGATCCACGACATCAAGGCTGCCCACGAATACGCCGATCGCCTCAAGGTGCTGGCTGCGGAGGTCTCCGACACTCTGTATCTGGTCATGCGCGTGTATTTCGAGAAGCCACGCACCACCGTCGGCTGGAAAGGCCTGATCAACGATCCGTATCTGGACGACTCGTTCAAGATCCAGGACGGTCTGCACATCGGTCGTCAGTTGCTGCTGGATCTGGCCGAAAAAGGCCTGCCGACCGCGACCGAAGCCCTCGACCCGATCTCCCCGCAGTACCTGCAGGACCTGATCAGCTGGTCGGCCATCGGCGCTCGTACCACTGAATCGCAGACTCACCGGGAAATGGCCTCCGGCCTGTCCTCGGCCGTCGGCTTCAAGAACGGCACCGACGGCGGCCTGACCGTGGCGATCAACGCTCTGCAATCGGTCTCCAGCCCGCACCGCTTCCTCGGCATCAACCAGGAAGGTGGCGTGTCGATCGTCACCACCAAAGGCAACGCCTACGGTCACGTGGTGCTGCGCGGTGGTAACGGCAAGCCGAACTACGATTCGGTCAGCGTTGCCCTGTGCGAACAGGCGCTGGACAAGGCGAAGATCAAGCCGAACATCATGGTCGATTGCAGCCACGCCAACTCCAACAAGGACCCGGCCCTGCAACCGCTGGTGATGGAAAACGTCGCCAACCAGATCCTCGAAGGCAACCAGTCGATCATCGGCCTGATGGTCGAAAGTCACCTGAACTGGGGTTGCCAGGCGATTCCGAAAGACCTCGCCGACCTGCAATACGGCGTGTCGATCACCGATGCCTGCATCGACTGGTCCGCCACCGAGAACACCCTGCGCAGCATGCACGCCAAGCTCAAGGACGTGTTGCCGAAGCGCCAGCGCAGCTGATACACGTTTTACAGGCATAAAAAAACGCCGGGCAATGCCCGGCGTTTTTCTGTGTGCGATTCAGATCTTGGCGGCGCGGCGCTGATGGCGCTCCATGTAGCGCTCGACGTAAGAGCATGACGGGATCACCGTGTAACCCATCTCTTCGGCGTACTGCAACGCACTCTCGGTCAGCGCTGCGGCAATGCCACGGCCACGCAGGGCGTTGGGCACAAACGTGCGATAGATATCCAGGGTCTGTTTTCCCAGATCCATATAGGTCAGGTAGGCACGATGACCGTCCACATTGGTCTCGAACTGATGACCAGCCTGGTCATGGTGGATGGACAACGCCTCGCTCATCACTACTCCTCGCGGGTCTTGAATTCTGACCCCTACCTTACCGATGTTTTTCCGGCGAAGGAACATCTACGCCACCCCGTGCCTGATGGACACCGAGAAGAGCCACACCGATCTCGCGCAACCTGGCACCTGATAAATAGTAGGCACCATTGGCAAAAATGCTCAAGGTACGCTCGTCATCAAGCGGGTTGACGGGGGTTGCTCCGATGGACGCAGAGGTGATTGGGGAGAAGATCTTCCCGGACCACTCACCTGAACATTGCCGGATGTTGAGACTTAAGACGTGCAGCCTTTTTTAAAGTCACCTCAACATGCACAAAGATAAGCGAAGCAGCGCGCAAAATCGGAACAAAAGTGTGGACGAATTCATCTAGACAGACTTTAGCCAAGACTGCAAAAACAGCACGTGGCAACGGGAACTTTTTCTCATTAACTCGCTCAGCTCGGGGCTTGCAGCTGGGTATTTTTTAAGCAGCGCAGTTAAAAGTTGCTCGAAAAAGAATCAACGCCTACAATTTTTTTTGCTTCTTGCCTTACGTCAGTTTACTTACTACAAGTAATGGGTAGTATGTACGCCGGCTATTTCCTCAATCGTGAGGAGACAGCCACTTAATTGAAAGTCCTTGAAGGGGAACACGATGAACAACGTTCTGAAATTCTCTGCTCTGGCTCTGGCCGCAGTTCTGGCTACCGGTTGCAGCAGCGCATCGAAAGAAACCGAAGCACGTCTGACCGCTACTGAAGACGCAGCTGCTCGCTCCCAGGCTCGTGCAGACGAAGCTTACCGTAAAGCTGATGAAGCTCTGGCTGCTGCTCAAAAAGCACAACAGACTGCTGACGAAGCTAACGAGCGTGCTCTGCGCATGCTGGACAAAGCTAGCCGCAAGTAATAATCCCTCGGGATTGTTATCGAGCCGGCCCGATTTATCGGGTCGGCTTTTTTATTGCCCACCGTTTTGTTCAGGCAATAAAAAACCCGCCGACGCTTCACGCATCGGCGGGTTCCGGGGTACGACTTACTGCTGAAGGTCGATCGGTGTATTGGCAACAATCGGTGCCGAAGTATTCGGCGTGCCGATTTCCGTTGGCAGACCATCTTCGGCCGCGACCACATCACGCACCACATCCCAGTTCACGCGCAGGTTGCTGGTGACGTCTTCACGCTTGAGCATCGCGTTGATCACTGCAGTGTGCTTGTCGACCACCGAAGGGTTGCCCTTGTCGTCGATCGGCGTGTGCGCTTCCAGATAAACCTTGCCGCCACTGCTGCCGAACTTGTACGCATCGTTGAGGATACGCACCGACGTCCCGACCGGGACCATGCTGGCCATTTCCAGTACGTTGTTGTTGAACATGCGGAAGCAGCCGTGGCTGGTGCGCATGCCGATACCGAACTTCTTGTTCGAACCGTGAATCAGGTAGCCCGGCGTACCCAGAGTGAACTTGAACGGGCCCAACGGGTTGTCCGGGCCGGCCGGTACTACGTTTGGCAGAGGATCGCCATCAGCGGCGTGTTCAGCCTTGATCGACGCGGGAGGCGTCCAGGTCGGGTTAGGCGTTTTGGCGGTGATCGAGGTGTGTGCGATCGGTGAACCCCAACCCTCACGACCGATACCCAACGGGAACGTGTACACCACGTTGCGGCCTTTCGGGAAGTAGTAGAGGCGGTATTCGGCAAGGTTGATGACGATGCCTTCACGCGGGCCCGGCGGCAGAATGAAACGGGTCGGCAAGACGATTTCGGTGCCGGCGCCCGGTAACCAGGCATCGACGCCCGGGTTGGCCGCGACCATCTCCGAGTATCCCAGATCGTACTTCGTACCCAGATCGGCGAAGGTGTCTTCGTACTTGGCTTTGATCACCTGCACCTGGCCGATGATGTCTTCACCGGGTGGTGGCAGGGGAAACTCCAATGCAGCAACGGGACCGGCCACACACAGGGCGGCAAGTGACAGGCAGCGGGTGACGGCAGGAAAGCGCGGCAACATCCGGAAAATCCTTCGCATGATCAACAAGGGTATAAGAGCGCGATTGTACACCGCACTTTGAATATTCGGGGAGATCACCCCTATGCAGGCGACAAGGTGTTCCAGGTGGGAGCGAGCTTGCTCGCGAAAGCGGTGGGTCAGTCGCCGAAAATGTTAACTGACATGGCCTCTTCGCGAGCAAGCTCGGCTCCCACAGAATCAGAGCTCGAAACGCAGCTCCGGCCAGATCGGCGAAGTCCCACGCTTCTGCGATTCCAGAATCGCCCGGCACAACGAACACAGGCGCTGATCCTGAAACACCCGACGATCCACGCTCGACCAGCGCGGTTGCGCCGGCAGCAGGCTGCCGCACAGGGTACGATCAGCCGAGCCACCGAGTTCGAGTTGCCGCGTCACCAGATGCACCCGCACTTCCTGGCAGGCGAACAGATCCAGCTGCTCGTCAGGCTCGATCAGTTGGTAGGCAAACAGGGACCAGGCAGAACGCGACATCGGGGGCTCCAAATAAGGGGGCGCCACATTAGCCGAAAGCCTGCCCTTAGAAAAGCCTCATAACAGCGGTTTTAGCGTCGGCCAGACATTTTCCAGCAACTTGCCCTGAGCCCCGGCCGCCGGGTGCAGACCATCGGCCTGCATCAGGTCCGGATGACCGCCCACGCCGTCGAGGAAAAACGGTACCAGCGGGATCTTTTTATCGTCAGCGAGTTTGCCGTACACCTCGGCAAAGGCATCGGTGTAACGCTTGCCGTAGTTGGGCGGCAATTGCATGCCGAGCAACAGCACCTTGGCACCGCTCTGGCGGGAGCTGTCGATCATCGAGGCAAGATTTTGTTGCAATTGAGTTGGCGGCATTCCGCGCAAGCCATCGTTGCCGCCGAGTTCGAGGATCACCAGTTCCGGCTTATGCTCTGCAAGCAGCGCCGGCAGCCGCGCCTGGCCTCCGGCACTGGTGTCGCCGCTGATCGAGGCATTGACCACTTTGTCGTCGAAACCCTCCTGTTTGAGCCGTTGTTCGAGCAACGACACCCACCCCAAGCGGGTATCCAGTCCGAAACCGGCGCTGATACTATCGCCAACGATCAGGACAGTACCCGCCGCTGCGTTCTGGGCCATGCACATCAAGGCCAGGCCAGCACTCAAAAACCACACACGCATCGGATTCTCCATGGGCGCAAGCATTCTCACCGCGAAGAACCTCAGCAAAGTGGTTCCCAGCGCGGAAGGTGAACTGACTATCCTGCACGAACTCAGCCTGGAACTGAACAAGGGCGACAGCCTGGCCATCGTTGGCGCGTCCGGTTCGGGCAAATCCACCCTCCTCGGCCTGCTCGCCGGCCTCGACCTGCCGAGCAGTGGCGAAGTCATTCTCGCCGGCCAGGGCCTGAGCAATCTCGATGAAGACCAGCGCGCACGCATTCGTGCCGAGCACGTGGGTTTCGTCTTCCAGTCGTTTCAGTTGCTCGACAGCCTCAATGCACTGGAAAACGTCATGCTGCCGCTGGAGCTCGATGGCCGCAAAGACGCCCGTGAGCGAGCGACCGAACTGCTTCAGCGCGTCGGCCTTGGCCAACGTCTGACGCACTCGCCACGTCAACTCTCCGGTGGTGAGCAACAACGTGTGGCGATTGCCCGTGCGTTTGCTGCCGAGCCTGACGTGCTGTTCGCCGACGAACCCACCGGCAACCTCGACAGCCACACCGGTGAGCGCATCAGCGATCTGCTTTTCGAATTGAACAAGGAACGCGGCACCACCCTGGTGCTGGTGACCCACGACGAACGCCTGGCCCATCGCTGCCGGCGCCTGATCCGTCTTGAAGCCGGGCTGTTGGTCGCCCCTCTGGAGCCTTGATGGCACGTTTGCCGCTGTTGCGTCTGTTCAGCCTCGCTCTGCGCCAACTGATGCGCGATGCCCGCGCCGGCGAATTGCGCGTGTTGTTTTTCGCCTTGGTCGTTGCGGTCGCGGCGAGTACCGCCATCGGTTACTTCGGTGCTCGCCTGAACGGCGCCATGATGCTGCGCGCGACCGAGTTTCTCGGTGCCGATCTGGTTTTGGAAGGCAGCTCTCCGGCCCGTGAAGAACAGATTCGCAGCGGCACCGAACTGCGCCTGAATCATGCGCAGGTGGTGGAGTTTTCCAGCGTCATCGCCACCGACAACGGCATTCAGTTGTCGAGCATCAAAGCCGTCGACCGCGCCTATCCGTTGCGCGGCGAACTGAAGAGCGCACCTGCCCCGTTCGCCACCGAAGAAACCGGCGGCGAACCGCAACCGGGCGAAGCCTGGGTCGAGGCGCGCCTGCTGACCGCACTGGATCTGAAGATCGGCGACAGCATCGATGTCGGCATGAAGACATTGAAACTGTCCCGCGTACTGACCTATGAACCGGACCGCGCCGGCAACTTCTACAGCCTCACGCCACGGGTGATGATCAACCTCGATGACCTCGCCGCTACCGGCGTGGTGCAACCCGGCAGCCGCGTGAGTTATCGCGAACTGTGGCGCGGTGAACCGCAGGCGCTGGAAACCTATCGGCAACTGATCAAACCCGGGCTCGCCGCCAATCAGCGGATTCAGGATGCGCGCGATGGCAACCGGCAGATTGGCGGTGCACTGGGCAAAGCCGAGCGATATCTGAACATGGCCAGCCTGGTCGCCGTGCTGTTGGCCGGGGTGGCGGTGGCGTTGTCGGCCAACCGTTTTGCCAGTCGCCGCTTCGATGCCAGCGCCTTGCTACGCTGCCTCGGATTGTCGCGGCGGGAAACCATGGCGCTGTTCAGTTTGCAATTGACCGTGCTCGGGCTGCTCGCCGCGCTCAGCGGGGCTTTGCTCGGCTGGTTGGCGCAACTGGGTTTGTTCGCACTGCTGCATGATTTATTGCCAAGCGACGTTCCTCCCGGCGGGCTGTTTCCAGCCATCGCCGGGATCGGCACCGGGCTGGTAGCTTTGGCGGGGTTTGCGCTGCCGCCACTCGCTGCACTGGGCCGAGTACCGCCACTGCGTGTATTGCGCCGCGACATGCTACCGATTCCGTCGAGTACGTGGATGGTTTATGGCGCAGCTTTGGGTGCGCTCGGCCTGATCATGTGGCGCCTGAGTCTGGACCTGCTGCTGACCTTCGCCCTGCTCGGTGGTGGCGTGGTCGCCGCGTTGGTACTGGGTGGCCTGCTGTTGTTGCTCCTGCAAAGCCTGCGGCGGATGCTCGCCCGTGCTTCGCTGCCATGGCGCCTGGGCCTGGGCCAGTTGCTGCGTCATCCGTTGGCAGCGGCCGGTCAGTCGTTGGCGTTCGGCCTGATTCTGTTGTCGATGGCCTTGATCGCCCTGTTGCGTGGCGAACTGCTCGACACCTGGCAAAACCAGCTACCGAAAAACGCTCCCAACTATTTTGCCCTGAACATTCTGCCGGCAGACAAACAGGCCTTTACAGATCACCTGATCAAAGTGTCCGCGCAAGCGGCGCCACTGTATCCGGTGGTACCGGGACGGCTGATCAGCATCAACGGCGACGCCGTGCAGCAAATTGTCAGCAAGGATTCGGCGGGCGACCGCGCGGTTCAAAGAGATTTGAGTCTGACCTGGGCCGCTGACTTACCGGCCGGCAACAAGCTTACTGCGGGTGAATGGTGGAAAGATCAGCCAACCGACGGTGTTCCCGGTGTCTCAGTGGAAGGCAAAGTCGCCGAAAGCCTCAAGCTCAAACTCGGCGATCACATGGTCTTCAGCGTCGGCGGGGTCAATCGCGAGGCGAAGGTCACCAGCCTGCGCGAAATCAACTGGGACAACTTCCAGCCGAACTTCTTCATGATCTTCCAGCCCGGCACGTTGAAGGATCTGCCAGCGACCTACCTGACCAGCTTCTATCTGGCGCCAGGTCATGACCAGCAGATCGTCGAACTGTCACGCACCTTCCCGGCAGTGACCATTCTTCAGGTCGAAGCACTGCTGGAACAATTGCGCAGCATCCTCGCCCAAGTCACCCTGGCGGTCGAATATGTGCTGTTGTTTGTTTTGGCGGCGGGGATGGCCGTGCTGTTTTCCGGTTTGCAGGCAACGCTGGATGAACGCATTCGCCAAGGTGCGCTTTTGCGTGCACTGGGCGCAGAGCGACAGTTGCTGATCAAGGCGCGGCGCATCGAGTTCGGCTTGCTTGGTGCGGTCAGCGGCTTGCTCGCAGCGATCGGCTCGGAAGTGGTGAGTCTGGTGCTGTATCGCTACGCCTTCGATCTGCCGTGGCACCCGCATCCATGGCTGCTGGTACTACCGTTGATTGGCGCGGCGCTGATTGGTGGTGCGGGTGTGTTCGGCACGCGCCGGGCACTCAATGCAAGTCCACTGACAGTGTTGCGCGAGGGTTGATAGACTCAAGCGGTCTTGATCACAAGAAGTTGCCATGAGCCGTTATCGCCCTCCCCGCCCCGCCGGCACCGCGCTGATCACCCCTGAGGGTGAAGCGCGGATGCGCGCCGAATTCCATGAGTTGTGGCATGTGCGCCGCCCGCAAGTCACGCAATCGGTCAGCGAGGCGGCGGCTCAGGGCGATCGCTCGGAGAACGCCGAATACACCTACGGCAAGAAGATGCTGCGCGAGATCGACAGTCGCGTGCGCTTTCTCACCAAACGCCTGGAAGCATTGAAAGTCGTCAGTGAAAAACCCAGTGACCCGAACAAGGTCTACTTCGGCGCATGGGTGACCATCGAAGACGAAGACGGCAAGCAATCGCGCTACCGCATCGTCGGCCCGGATGAACTGGATCTGAAACTGGGTCTGATCAGCATCGACTCGCCACTCGCCCGCGCCTTGATCGGCAAGGCGCTGGATGCAGAAGTCAGGGTGCAGACACCGACGGGTGAGCAGTTCGTTTACATCGTCGCCATCGACTATCCGTAAAGCCTGTCAGCGGCGAGTGATCAAACCCTGGCGCGCAACGCGGACCAGTTGCTTGATCATCTCCGGCGCATCCTCAGCGCTCGGCGCCTGAATCACCGCCAGATCAAAACTGTCACTGGCAAAACGTGCCAGCGACTCGCCGTCTTCGACAAACTGGATGAGGAACGCGGCAGGACCGCCGCTGCGACGTGGCCAGCCATCGAGATAACGCAACAGCGTCGGCTGATGTTTGCCGCCAAGGAGAATTTTCGGGTTGCGTTGAGTGATATGCGCAGTGATCGGCGCGGGACGTGCTGGAGGGCGTAGTGCATTCATCGTGTCGTGTCTCTGCCTCAAAAGTCTGCATGGCAGGTGAGAGGCAACACCGAACCAGCGCTTTAGCGGTATTTCGAAGCCCTGTTCCGGCTTCTGACGGCAACTGTTGAAGT
This sequence comes from Pseudomonas crudilactis, assembly GCF_013433315.1. Lineage (GTDB taxonomy): Bacteria > Pseudomonadota > Gammaproteobacteria > Pseudomonadales > Pseudomonadaceae > Aquipseudomonas > Aquipseudomonas crudilactis. Next base: position 125,132 of record NZ_WXVV01000006.1, read on the forward strand.
CACCTGGCGCCCCGCAAGTAGCTGTTTAAATCGGCGCATGGGCAACATCCTAGAGAACGTGACCGATCAGTGTCAAGAATCAGCCGCAACAAAAAAGGCCCGCACAATGCGGGCCTTTTCCTTGAGCCAGAGCGGTTAACCGGCGATGGCGCGATCCACCGAGAGCTTGCCGGCGCCTTCGATCATTACGGCAAGGCTGCCTCCGAGCAGGGCCAGAGCGAACTCGTAACCGTTGTTGGCCATAAACAAACCGTTGCTGATGTGTACGGTGAAGATCGCCACCAGCGACAGAAAGGTCAGACCCAACGCCGCCGGACGCACCAGCAGACCGATGATCAAGGCCAAGCCGGCGAAGAATTCAGTACCGCCCGCCAGCGTCGCCATCAGGTAGCCCGGGTGCAGGCCAAGGCTGTCCATGTACTGCGCCGTGCCCGCCAGACCATAACCACCGAACAGACCGAAAAGCTTTTGCGAACCGTGCGCAGCGAAGATTACGCCGACCGCAATGCGCAGGATGGTCAGACCGTAGCCAGCGCGGGTGAACAGTACTTTGTTGATCAGAGAGCTCATGGGGCATTCCTTGTTTTGCGAGAAGTTTTGTGTGTTGGTTGGCCGCTATATTAATCAGTAAATCTCATGTTAAAAGCGCAAATATTCCGCCATAACAATCAATTTATTAGATCATTTCCGTGAGACGACTTTTTGCGCCCCGGGCTCCAACGACTCCCGTTCCCGGTCGAACGCCAAGTAATACTTGTTCACGCTATTAACATAGCTGACCGGCCCCATTCCTACCTGCTCCATGGCAATGCGCTCGACCTGGAAGAACCACTGGTTAGGATTCAGCCCGCGCCGCCGGGCCTCTGCGCGCATGCCCTGCACGCGTTCGGGGCCAATGTTGTAGGCCGCCAGTGTGAACGCCATACGCTCGCGCTCATTGAGCTTGGGGCTGTTGAAGAACTTGCGGCGGATCATCGCCAGATATTTGGCCCCAGCCTGCACATTCGCATCGAGATTCTGAATGTTGTTCACGCCGACACGCTGCGCGGCGGACGGGGTGATCTGCATCAGCCCGGTCGGACCACTGCCGCTGCGGGCATTGGGTTGCAGGCGTGATTCCTTGAACGCCAGCGCGGCCAGATTCAGCCAGTCCATGTTCTGCGCGGCGGCGTGCTTTTGCAGAGTCGGGCGCAGTTGTTCCAGACGTTGGCGATCAGCCTTGGCCAATGGATAGTGGACTTGATAGAGGCGTCGATAAATACGCAGAAACGCCACGTCTTCGTTGGACGGCTTCTTGTAACCGCCAAGGAAGCGATCGATGCTCGCCCGTAGCATGGAAGCATCACGGCGTACGAACCAATACTCCTCGCCCGGTTCGCTGATCATCAGTTGCCGGTCAAAACGCAGCTTCGGCAGGATCTTGCCCCAGCGCTCAGCGATGGGTTGCTCGACGATGCTCAGGTGAAAAATCCCGCCTTGAACCATCTCCAATACGTCTTCGACGGCCAGTGTCGGATCGACCCATTCGATGTTGATCGGCGCCAGTTTGTGCAACGCAAGTTTCTGATTGAGCTGACTGACCGCCTCCCCCGCCGCACTGCCGGTGGGCAACGCCAGGGTTTTGCCGGAAAGCTGCTCGACCTTGGTATAGCGCCGCTCACCTTTGATCCCGACCAACACCAGCGGTACGTTGCTGGCGATCGGTTCGCTGCTGGCCACGGCATAGCCCGGTTGCAGATCGAGCAATTCGCCCGGCGCCACCAGATCACCCTCGCCACGCTGCAAGGCGCCGAGCAGTTGATCCTTGGCTTTGGGAATGATCTTGAGGGTGATTTCCTGGCCGTCGCGGGCGTGGCCGTTGAGGTATTGCTCGAAGGCGCGCAGGCGATGGTATTCGACGCCGATGGCCTGGCCCTGAACTTCACCGGAGCTGTTGCGGCTCTGATTGACCAGCACGCGCAACACGCGGCTGCTGCGGATCTCGGACAAGTCCCGCACCTTGGCGGCCGGCACGGCTTGCAACGGCCCGGGCAGGCGCGCAACCGCCGTCATCGGCAGCAGTAACGATCCACACAACAGGAGCAAAACCGAGGGACGAACCATCCACTCTCCGGAAAGAATACGGGGCGATTTCATCTTTAAAATGTCGAAATCACCGACGAAAACAGAGCGCCATGAGCGCTGGCAACGTGCGAGAGACTGGCACAGTAATGGCACTTCTACCAAACCGGTCTGCGTCGCGGCATCAACAGACAGCTATAACTCGTTGTAGTTCTTGGCTTTTCTTATGAATCTACAGCTCTGGTATGCTTTCCGGCCTTCGGCCCGAGGTAGCAACCATGCAACTCATCGATATCGGCGTCAACCTGACCAACCCCAGTTTCGCCGACAAACACCAGGCCGTACTCGAACGCGCCTATGCCGCCGGCGTGTGCCAATTGGTGCTGACCGGCACCAGCGTCGAGGGCAGCGAGCAAGCCCTGGAGCTGTGCCAGCAACTCGATGACAGTGGCCAGCGGCTGTTCGCCACCGCCGGTATTCACCCGCATTCGGCCAGTGACTGGAACGCTGACAGCGCCCGTCGTTTGCGCAGCCTGTTGCAAGAAAAAAACGTAGTCGCCGTGGGTGAATGCGGGCTGGATTTCAACCGTGACTTCTCGCCACGCCCGCAGCAGGAAAAAGTCCTCGAAGAACATTTGGCGCTGGCCGTTGAACTGCAATTGCCGGTGTTCCTGCACGAGCGCGATGCCAGCCAGCGTTTGCTGGAAATATTGAAAGACTTCCGCGATCAATTGCCCGCCGCTGTGGTGCATTGCTTCACCGGCGAGCAAAAAGCCTTGTTCAGCTACCTCGATCTGGACCTGCATATCGGCATCACCGGCTGGATCTGTGATGAGCGCCGGGGCACGCATTTGCATCCGCTGGTCAAAGAGATCAAACGCGGGCGCTTGATGCTGGAAAGTGACGCGCCTTACTTGCTGCCGCGCACTCTTCGACCGAAGCCGAAGAACGGCCGCAATGAGCCGGCGTATCTGACTGAAGTGCTGCGTGAAGTGGCGTTGCATCGTGGCGAAACCGAGGAGGATCTGGCGGCACACACCACCGCGTGTGCCCGTTCGTTCTACAACCTCCCCACGCTCTCCTGACACCCCATAATTGCCCCCTGTAGGAGTGAGCCTGCTCGCGATAGCGGTGTGTCAGTCGCCTAAATGTCGAATGGGCTGCCGCCATCGCGAGCAGGCTCACTCCTACAGGGGGGAACCGCTTCGTCTGTTGACTCATATCAAGATCTTCCGACCTGCATAGCGGCACAATAATGGCACCTTGCCAAAACTGTTTCCGCTATCAGAGAAGACCTCCATGGGTGCCTGGCTTAGCAATATCTCGCTGAAATACAAATTCTGGGCGGTCAACGCGGTCGCCTTCGTCACCACCTTGCTGTTGGTGCTGTACGCCGTGCAACTCGAACAACAGGCGCGCAGTCACGCCGCGCAAGTGTCTGCCCAGACGCAGGCGCAATTGCTCAAAGCCTGGCCGGCCGGACAGGCGCTGCCAAAAACCGACCAGGTGCTGACCTTCAAACGTGGTGAAGCCCCGCGCCTGAATGATCAACCACTGCTGGAAATCACAGAAAGCAACGGCTGGAACGAAATCAATCACCTGCCGCTGTTCGGCGACAACCCGTTGATGGGCGCCGAAGTATTCAGCCGCGCCGATGGCCAGCAAGTCGCAGTGATTGCCTTTGGCCCGAGCCTGGCACAGGTGTTCAGCGAACGTTTTGCCAACTATGCAGTGGCAGTGTTCATTCTGATGTTCGCCATGCTGTGCGCCTCGCAGTTGCTGATCCGCTTCCTGCTCACCCAGCTCAACACGCTGAAAGACGTGATGCTCCACGTCGAAAAAAGCGGTGATCTTTCGGCCCGTGTGCCACTGGCCGGCAAAGACGAAGTCGGGCAGATGGCCAATGCGTTCAACGCGATGCAGGCCGGTTATCAACGCGTGGTAACCACGGTAGCCAACACGGCGCGGCAACTGGATGTCGGCGCGGCGCGGCTGGCGTCGAGCATGAACGAAGTGCGCCACGGCATGCTCGGTCAGCAGAGCGAAACCGATCAGGCCGCTACCGCGATCAACGAAATGACCGCCACGGTCTATCACATCGCCCAGCACGCCGGCGCCACCCGCGACTTGTCGCAGACCGCCGATGGCCTCGCCGGCAGTGGTCAGCAAGTGGTCGCCCGGGTGCAACATTCGATTGCCGGACTCTCCAGCGGAGTGCAGCAGACGGCCGAGATGATCCAGCGCCTGGCCGAGGACAGTCAGAAGATCAATGGCGTGGTCAGCGTGATTCACAGCATCGCCGAACAGACCAACCTGCTCGCCCTGAACGCGGCTATCGAGGCCGCTCGTGCCGGTGAGATGGGCCGCGGTTTTGCAGTGGTCGCCGATGAAGTGCGCAATCTGGCCAAACGAGTACAGACTTCGACTGACGAGATCACCACCATGGTCTCGGCGTTGCAGGCCGGCACCCGCGACGCGGTGGACTTCATGCAGGAGAGTTCGTACAAGGCCGACGATTGCGTGCAGCAAGCGCAAGAGGCCGGTGCGGCACTGGCGGAAATCACCGGCGCGGTGGCGCAAATGCGCGAGAGCAACACGCAGATTGCCGTGGCGGCGGAGCAGCAGAGCCAGGTTGCCGAAGAGATGAACCGGGCGGTGGTGAGTATTCGCGATGTGACCGAGAACACCGTGCAGCAGACCGTGGATTCGGCGACGACCAGTAATGAGCTGGCGACGCTGGCTGGAGAGTTGAGCAAGGCCATAGGTCAATTGAAACTCTGAAGGCCCTTTCGCGAGCAAGCTCGCTCCCACATTGGATCTGGGGCGCTCATAGATCCTCTGTGGGAGCGAGCTTGCTCGCGAAGGCGTCAGGCCATTCAGCATCGAATCCGGCGATGACGCCTATCGCTGCAATAGCCAACCTTGATTCGCCGGCCCCCCTGCCCGGGCCTATTCTTCAAGCATGTGTTCAACATGGATCAAGGAGTAGTCAACATGGGCAAACGTCACCCCAATCTTCCTGCGTGGCAGTGGCGCGCATACCCGGGCAATCATCAGCATCCGGCCAATCTGGTGTTGCACCTGATCGCCGTACCACTGTTCATCGTGGCGTTTCTGCTGATCGTGTCCGGGGTGTTCAGCCTGAGTCTGGCCAGTGTGGCCATCGGTGTGATCGGTATCGTTGCGGCGCTGGCTTTGCAGCGCCACGGCCACAGCCTGGAGGCGCAAGCCTCAGAGCCATTCAGTGATCGCAAAGATGCCATCTCGCGCTTATTGGTCGAGCAGTTCCTGACCTTTCCGCGCTTCTTGCTCAGTGGCGGCTGGTGGCGCGCCTGGCGTGAGCGCCACCGTCGGCATTGAGTCAGGCGAAGATCGTGACGGTCTGGCGACTCATCGCAATCAACTCGCCTTCTGCGCTCCACAGCTTGGCGGCGACATGGCCGTAGCCGTCGGCGGCGTATTCGATGTCGGCCAGGTATTGGCACCAGTCCAGCGTGCTCAAGTCGCGTAGCGGCTGAACGAATTCGATCGTCCAGGTCAACGTGCTGCCGGGTGCAGGCTTCTTCAGATACGGCAACAGCGCCGGCGGCCATGCATCCACCAAGGCCAGCAGATGCGCCTCTTTGACCGGCTCTTCTTTGACATCACCGCGTAACCGCACCCAGCCGCCCATCAGTCGCGATTGATTGCCGGTGAACGGCATGCCGCCGACGCTCCAGCGCATCGCCAGATGACGCATGAATTCCGGGGTCACGCCTTTGATGTACGGCAACTCCTGGCATTCGTCCCAGTGCTTCATTGATGGGGCCGGATACGCTTCGACTGCGACCTCAGAAGGCCGCGAAGCACCGAAGCTGCCCTGAACGATGGTTACCACCTGACCATTCTGCATCGCCCGGCCCATGACCTGGCTGACGGCTTTGCCTTCACGCAGCACATCCACTTCGAAGCTCACCGGGACTTCAGGCTCGACCGGGCCGACAAAGGTGATCGCCAGCGAACGCACCGGGCGATCCGCCGGCACTTGCGCGCGCATGGCTTCATATTGCAGCGCCGCCACCAGACCACCGAAACTGGCACGGCCCTGGCCCCATTCAGCGGGAATCGTCAGTTCCGGTAGGCGGCGGACCGCATCGAGCAGATCGCTAAAGCGCATGGGGCAACCTCAGAAAGCGAGAAAGGAATGCAGGGATCTTAACCAGACCTGCACAGCGCTGCAGCGTCTATTCCGGTCAAAGAGACTGACAGAAAGGCCTTAAACCTATATCCGCCACATTGAAGATCCCTTGTAGGAGTGAGCCTGCTCGCGATAGCGGTCTGACAGCCAACACATTTGTTGAATGTCTTACCGCTATCGCGAGCAGGCTCACTCCTACAGGGGATTTGTGGTGATTCAGGATTGTTTGAAACAGGCCGAACTGAGTTTTTCCAGCACGCGATCAGCCTTGCTTTCGGCCTTGATCATGGTCGCCTGCCATTTCGCGACACAGGGCTGAAGATCCGCCTCCAGCTCGGCTTTCGCCAGCCACTGCCAGCAATCGTGCCAGTCACCCAACGCACCTTGCGCGGACTTCAATCGTGCCAGTGCAGGCTCGGGCAAGCGATCCAGTTCGGGATAGGCTTCGATGCCATAACGCACGCGCTTGATCAACAAACGCAAGCGATGGCGGTCGTGAGCGGGATCGTGCAGCGCCTCATCAAGTTTCTGCCATTGCTTGCCCAAACGTTTTTCGATGCGTTTGGCCAAGCCCTTGAGCAAGCCCTGACGCTGTGAGGCACGCAGGAAGCGCGGGAAAGCGTCGAGGATCATCAACAGCGAAGCCACCTCGGCACTCGCCGCCAACGCCGGATAGGCTTCGGCCATTTGCGCCATGCGCCGTTGCGCCGCGTCGGGTTGATCATGCTTGAGCAGATAAGCTGCCAGTACCTCGCGATCACGCCATGGCGTGGTCAATTGGCCGACCGCCGAGGCGGCGTCTTCCAGTTGCTCGACACCGGGCAAACCGCGCAATGGCCGCAACAGGCTGCGCAAGCGCCGCACCGTGGTGCGAAGATCATGCAGCGCTTCGGGGTCGGTGCGCGCAGTCAATCGCGCCTGACAGGCCAGCAGCCGCACCTCCAGACTCAGGACATGAGCCACCAACCGGTCAACCAACGCAGACATCACTTGCTCCTGATTCAAATGGCTGTGAAGAACATGCTGCCGTCCCGTGAACGCAGCCTCCTTGCTTCACGTCAGCAGCTTAGCGGCCGGCGCGGGATTCGCGAATGTAGAACCGCGCTTTCTCGGCTTTGTTGCTGCAACCTTCAAAGCCCTCGAATTGTTGCTGAGTCTTGGCAGCGGTCAGCAACGACAGGGCTTTGGAATAGCTGACCGTGCCGGCAAAACCTTCGGCCTTGGCCAGATCGAGCTCGTGCCACGCCGCATCGAGCTGGCTGCCGCAGCTGTCGCGGTAAGCGGTTTTACCGGCGCAACCGGCCAATGCCAAAGCCATCAACGGCACACAGATCCAGGCTTTCATCACTCACACCTCAAAATAGGTCAACAGTCGTGCAGGTAAGACGGTAAGGCTGCGAAAAAGTGCCTTGCCGGCGGGTGAAACCGCGCAACTGAGAAGGATAGCGCTGAAGGGTCATGCAGTATCGAAAAAACGACGTCACCGCCGCACTCAACGACCTCGGCGATTGAGCCAGCCCGACGATGGGTGCATTGTGCAACCTTGTCGGGAGGAAGTTTGATGAAAAAGCGTGTCGCACTGGTGCTGGGCTCCGGTGGCGCCCGGGGTTATGCCCATATCGGAGTCATTGAAGAGATCGAACGACGCGGTTATGACATCGCCTGCATTGCCGGATGTTCGATGGGCGCGGTGGTTGGCGGGATCTATGCCGCCGGCAAACTCGACGTCTACAAGAACTGGATCGAAAGTCTCGACTATCTGGATGTGCTGCGGCTGGTCGACGTGAGTTTCCGACTCGGCGCGATTCGCGGCGAAAAGGTCTTCGGGCAGATCCGCAAGATCGTCGGCGAGATCAACATCGAAGACTTGCGCATCCCCTACACCGCCGTCGCCGCCGACCTTACCAACCAACAGGAAATCTGGTTCCAGGAAGGCTGCCTGCATCAGGCGATGCGCGCCTCGGCGGCGATTCCGAGTCTGTTCACGCCGGTGATGCAAGGCAATCGCATGCTGGTCGACGGCGGTATTCTCAACCCGCTGCCGATTGTGCCGGTGGTGTCGAGCCACTGTGATCTGATCATTGCGGTCAACCTCAACTCGACCAACCAGCGTCACTACAAATTGCCGGTGATCCAGCGCCCGGCCGCGTTTCGTTCGCGCTTCGACAGCCTGATCAGTTCGCTGGGGTCGAAGATGCCGTTCCGCCGAACACAGGCCGAGCAACTGTTACGGCTTGAGCAGGAAGCGCTGCGCGCCGAGGCGGCGGATATCAATCCATGGCTTGAAGGCGCCGAGCCGGAGAGCCAGCAACCCGCCGCCGCACCCGAACGTGAAGGCGCACCGAAATCGGCGACCGGTTCGTTCATCATCGATAACGTCGGGCCAGCCTCGCTGCTGGATTTGATCAACCAGAGTTTCGAGGTGATGCAGACCTCGCTGGCGCAGTACAAGATTGCCGGGTATCCGCCGGATATTCTGATTAACGTGCCGAAGCGGGTGTGCCGGTTTTTCGAGTTTTACAAGGCGCCGGAGTTGATCGCATTGGGACGGGAGATTGCGCGGGATACGCTGGATCGGTATGACAGTGAGCAGGGATGACTGGCTAAAATTCTTCATTGAATTTGAGGGCCTCTTCGCGAGCAAGCTCGCTCCCACAATTGGAATGCACTCCCCTGTGGGAGCGAGCTTGCTCGCGAAAGCGCCAGATCGGCCAATACAAAACTACAGGCCGTTCTCGCTCAACAGCCGATAGCCAACCCCCGCCTCAGTCACGATAAATCGCGGCCGCGTCGGATCATCCGCCAGTTTCTGCCGCAAATGCCCCACCACAATCCGCAGATAATGGCTGTCTTCGGTATGGGTCGGCCCCCAGATATCCTTGAGCAATTGCTGTTGGGTGATCACTCGCCCCGGATGCCGCGCCAGTTGCGCCAGCACCGCGTATTCCTTGCGGGTCAGCGCCACTTCGATACCGTCGAGCAACACCCGCCGATAGGCCAGATCCACCGTTAGCGGACCGAAATTCAACGCGGCTTGCTGGGCCTCCCCCGCGGGGGCCTGACGCAACAAGGCGCGAACCCGAGCGAGGAACTCCTGAATGCCGAACGGCTTGGTCACGTAGTCATTGGCGCCGCCATCCAGCGCCTGGACTTTCTGCCCTTCGCTGGCGCGCACCGACAGCACCAGTACCGGCGCCGTGGCCCATTCGCGAAACTCGCGCAGCACTTGCTGGCCGTCCATGTCCGGCAAGCCGAGGTCGAGCACCAGCAAGTCCGGTTTGTTCAGCGCCGCCTGCGCCAACCCCTCGGCACCGGTGCCAGCCTCGAGCACTTTGTAGCCTTGGGACGCGAGGCTGATGCGCAGGAATTTGCGGATCTGCGGTTCGTCGTCGATCACCAAAATGGTCGCGGTCTGGCTCATGAATTCACATCAACATAAAAGAGTGGCAAGAGAGTAGCGCAGTCGCCATCAGGCTTCATCGTCCATCCCCGGTTGCGTCTGCAAGGGCAAATGCAGGGTGATGCAAGTGCCGCGTCCGTCGATGCCGTCGGCGACGCTGATGCGCCCGCCGTGCGCGCCGACCATGCCCTGACAGATTGCCAGCCCGAGGCCGGTGCCCTGACCGCCGCGATCACCCCGGGCAGCGGTGTAGAACATGTCGAAAATCTTCGCCCGCTCGTCCTCGGGAATCCCCGGCCCTTCATCGCTGGCCGAGAAGAAAATCTCTTGGTCACTCGCGCCTGCGTTCAGTTGCAAGCGACCGTGAGCGGGTGAGAAACGTGCGGCGTTTTCCAATACATTGACCAGTGCCTGTTCGATCAGCGCCGCATGCACGAACAACAGCGGTAACTCGGCCGGCACATCAGTGCTGACCTGCAACGGCGCGAGCACCGCGCGCAGGCGATTGAGCGAACTGCCGACGATGTCGGCGGGCGACACCCAGTCCCGCGCGAGCTTCAGCGCACCGTGGCCAAGGCGCGTCATGTCGAGCAGATTCTGGATGTAGCGGTCGAGGCGCTCGGCTTCATCGCGAGTGCCTTCGAGCAGTTCACGCCGATCTTCCAGCGGGATTGCTTCGCCGAGGGCCAACAGGCTGTCGATACTGCCGCGCATGGCGGTCAGCGGCGTGCGCAAGTCGTGGGATACCGACGCCAGCAACGCACTGCGCAGTTGTTCGGTTTCACCGTGCAGGCGCGCGGCTTCCAGATCATCGGCCAACTGCGCGCGCGCCAGCGCCTGGGCGAGCGGCTGACTCAACGCGGTGAGCAAACGCCGACGCTGGCCACTCAAAGTCTGGCCTTCTTTGGCGCAGACACCGAGCAGCGCCAGCGGCCCGTCCTCAACCGATAACGGCCACCACCACCAGCGCCCGAACGGCAGCGTGCCGGTGCCCATGCCCGCCGGTTGATCGTGTTGCCAGGCCCAATCGGCGGCGGCACGCTCGGCCTCGGTAAACTGCAGCGGCCCGCCGGTCTCGACCTTCCAGCCGCCCTGCCCGTCACGATTGAGCAGACACAATTGCAGATCGCTCCAGCCGTTGAGGTGTTGCGCGGCGGCGCTGACCACGGCTTGGCGATCGGTAGCGGCAGTGAGTTTGCGCGACAGGTCGAGCAGCTCGGTGGTTTCTTCCTGGGTATCGCGCAAGGCCTGCAATTGCCGACGCTGACGCGCCGCGAGGTTACCGGTGAGCGCCGCCATCAGCAGGAAAAACAGCAAGGTCAGCACGTCTTCTTCGCGCTGGATGCTGAAGGAAAAATTCGGTGGAATGAACAGAAAATCGTAGGTCAGAAACGACAACGCCGCACAGGCCAGCGCCGGGCCGAGACTGCTGCGCACCGCCACCAGCAACACCGCCGCGAGGAACACCAGCGAGATGTTCGGCAGCGGCAGCACACTGGACACCGCCCACGCCAGAGCACTGGCCAACACTGTGGCAACCAGCGCCAGCGCATAGTCGAACCACACCAGTGTCAGCGGGTTTCGCGGCCGCGATTGCGGGCGTTCATGATCATTGTCGAGGACATTGATTTCCAGACCATGTGCCTGACGCAACAGACGCGCGGCCAAGCCACCACCGAACAGTCGACGCCGCCAACTCGGCCGGGACTGGCCGACCAGCACCAGACTGGCACGGCGCTCGGCGGCGTGCTGGACCAAGGTTTTCGCGACTTCACCGGCGCGTAGTAAAACCACTTCCCCCCCGAGGCGCTCAGCCAGTTGCTGAGCACTTTGCAGACGCAGACGTGATTGCTCGTCGCGCACCGCGCCGTTATCGACGTGCACCAGACTCCACGGCAGATGCCGGCGCTGAGCAACTCGACAGGCATGCCGAACCAGGCGTTCGGCCTGTGCATCGCCATCGACGCCAACCAGCAATCGGCCACGCACCGCCGGGGCAGCCTGACCGAGCTGGCGATAGCCTTGGGCGAGATCGTTATCGACCTGCGCGGCGGCGGTTTGCATCGCCAGTTCGCGCAATGCGGTGAGGTTGGTCTGGGTAAAAAATGCATCGATCGCTGCACGCGCCTGCTCCGGCACGTAAACCTTGCCTTCGCGCAGACGCTCGAGCAATTCGCGTGGCGGCAGGTCGATCAGCAGCAGCTCGTAGGCTTCTTGCAGGACCCAATCCGGCAGGGTTTCGCGCACTTGCACACCGGTGATGCCGCGCACCTGATCGTTGAGACTTTCCAGGTGCTGGACGTTGACCGTGGTGAACACGTCGATGCCGGCGGCGAGCAATTCCTGAATGTCTTGCCAACGTTTCGTGTGACGACTGCCGGGGGCGTTGCTGTGGGCCAGTTCATCCACAAGCACAAGCTTCGGCCTGGCCGCGAGAATGCCGTCGAGGTCCATTTCTTCGAGCATCACGCCACGGTATTCGGAGCGCACCAGCGGCTGCTGCGGCAAGCCACCGAGCAACGCTTCGGTTTCGGCGCGGCCGTGGGTTTCGACCACGCCGGCGAGGACTTTCACGCCTTGGCGAAGCTGCGTGTGGGCGGCTTGAAGCATGGCGTAGGTTTTGCCGACACCGGGGGCGGCGCCGAGGAAAACCTTCAGGCGGCCACGGCCGTCACGGGGCAGGTCTGCTAACAGTGCGTCGGCGCGGCCGGAGTCGCTCATGCTTGATGTTCTCTCTTGCTGATAGTTATGCGGTGTTCTTTCGGCCCTATTCGCGAGCAGGCTCGTTCCCACATTTGGAACGCATATCCCTGTGGGAGCGAGCCTGCTCGCGAATGGCCGCGCCGCCGATCTACAATTTTTCCAATGCCATGTTCAGCGCCAGCACATTCACCACCGGCGGCCCTACCAGCGGCTGTTCGATATGCGCATCGAGCAGTTGCTGCAAGGTCGACACTGGCAGGTTTCGCGCCTGCGCGACACGCGCCAGTTGATAGGCAATTGCTGCCGGTGGCAAGTGTGGATCAAGGCCACTGCCGGAGGTGGTCAACAGGGCCAATGGCACCGGACCTTGCCCCGGAACCTGCAACTTGTTGGCGTCATCGATCACCCGCGTGGCGAGTGCCGGATTGCTCGGCGCGAGGTTGCTGGCGCTGCTGGAAACGGTAGCAAACGCACCGGCGGAAGGACGTGGGTGGAACCATGCATCGCCGACGAAATCCTGGGCGATCAGGGAGGAACCACGGACTTTGCCATCGGCGTCGTGCACCAGGCTGCCGTTGGCTTGTTCGGGAAAGGCGACTTGTGCGACACCGGTTACCACCAGTGGATAGGCGACGCCGGTGACCAGGGTCATCAGCACCAGCAGGCTCAGGGCCGGACGTATCATTGTGGACATTTCAGGATCCTCGAATTCGTTGGGCAAACTTTTGCGGGGTGTCAGGAAGATCTTTTCCCCCTCACCCCAGCCCTCTCCCCCGAGGGGGCGAGGGGGAAAGGGAGCCGATCTTTGTGCAGTTCAAACCTGAGTTCGACTCGGGATTTCAGGTCGGTACAGCTTCCGTAAACACCTAGGTCAGTTCCCTCTCCTCCAAAAGTCGCCAAGGGGATAGGGAGCCGATTTCTGTGCTTTTCAAAACCTGAGTTCGGCTCGATATTTCAGGTCGGTGTAGCTCTCGTAAACACCTCGGTCAGTCCCCTCTCCCCCCGGGAGAGGGTTAGGGTGAGGGGCTGCGATATCAGCCTCACACCAGATGCAGCGCCGTGAGCAGCATGTCGATCGCCTTGATCCCCACGAACGGCACCAGAATCCCGCCCAACCCGTAAATCAACAGATTGCGTCGCAGCAACGCCGCCGCACTCGCCGCCTGCACGCGAACCCCGCGCAGCGCCAGCGGAATCAACACGACGATGATCAAGGCGTTGAAGACGATGGCCGAGAGAATCGCGCTCTGCGGACTGGTCAGCTGCATGATGTTCAGTACGCCCAGTTGCGGATAAATCGAGGCGAACAATGCCGGCAGAATCGCGAAGTATTTGGCCACGTCGTTGGCAATGGAAAAGGTCGTCAGCGCACCACGGGTCACCAACAGTTCCTTGCCGATCTGCACCACGTCGAGCAGCTTGGTCGGGTCGCTGTCGAGGTCGACCATGTTCGCCGCTTCGCGTGCTGCTTGCGTGCCGTCATTCATCGCCATGCCAACGTCAGCCTGAGCCAGCGCTGGCGCGTCGTTGGCGCCGTCGCCGCACATCGCAACCAGACGACCATCGTTCTGCTCGTGACGAATGCGCGCGAGTTTCTTCTCCGGCGTGGCTTCGGCGAGAACGTCATCGACGCCCGCTTCTGCAGCGATGGCAGCCGCAGTCAGCGGGTTGTCGCCGGTGACCATCACGGTGCGAATCCCCAGCTTGCGCAGCTCGGCAAAGCGCTCGCGAATACCCGGTTTGACCACGTCCTTGAGGTGGATCGCGCCAAGCAGTTTGCCGTCGGCACAGACCAGCAACGGCGTGCCGCCGCTCTGGGCGATCTTGTCGATTTCCCGCGACAGGGCCGGGGCCAGATCCGAACGTTTCTGGCCGAGGAAACTCAACAGCGAATCCACCGCACCTTTGCGATAGACACGACCTTGATAGTCGACGCCGGACAACCGCGTTTCAGCGCTGAACGGCACCGCGGTCAGGGTTTCCAGCGCCGGCTCAGGCTGCGGGTGCAGACCGCGCAGGTATTCAACGATGGATTTACCCTCAGCGGTTTCGTCGGCCAGCGAGGCAAACAACGCACCTTCAGCCAGATCACGACCATTCACACCCGGCGCGGCATACACCGCGCTGCAACGACGATTACCGAAGGTGATGGTGCCGGTCTTGTCCAGCAACAACACATGCACGTCACCCGCCGCTTCCACTGCGCGACCCGACTTGGCGATCACGTTAAGGCGCACCAGACGATCCATCCCGGCAATACCGATCGCCGACAGCAGACCGCCGATGGTGGTCGGAATCAGCGTAACCAACAGCGCCACGAGGAACACCAGCGGCAGGCTGCCGTTGGCGAAATGGGCGAATGGTTGCAGGGTCACGACCACCAGCAGAAAGATCAGGGTCAGACCGATCAGCAGGATATCCAGCGCCACTTCGTTCGGGGTCTTCTGGCGTTTGGCGCCTTCGACCAGTGCGATCATGCGGTCGAGGGTCGACTCACCGGGATTGGCGGTGATCTGCACCAGCAGCCAGTCGGACACCAGTCGTGTGTTGCCGGTGACGGCCGATCGGTCGCCGCCGGACTCACGAATCACCGGCGCCGATTCACCGGTGATCGCCGCTTCGTTGACCGCCGCGATGCCTTCAATGACTTCGCCGTCACCGGGGATCATCTCCCCCGCTTCGACACGCACCACATCACCTTTGCGCAGACTCGCGGCTGGCACCACTTGAAAGCTGCCATTGGCCAGTTTGCGGCGGGCGCTGAGGCCTTCACTACCCGCCTTGAGGCTGTCGGCGCGGGCCTTGCCACGACCTTCGGCCAAGGCTTCGGCGAAGTTGGCGAACAGCACGGTGAACCACAGCCACAAGGCGATTTGCGCAGCGACGAAGGTCGGCACGTCGGCATCGGGAATGAAGCACAGCACGGTGGTGAAAATCGCCGTCAGCTCAACCACCAGCATCACCGGCGAGCGCTTCAGTTGCCGAGGGTCGAGCTTGACGAAGGCTTGCACCAGCGCCGGCCGCCACAGGGCCGAGATCGCGGTTTTCGCTTGTTCCGGCGCCTTGACGGCGGCGGGTTTGATTGCGGGCATATTCATCATTCAGTCCTCAGAAGCCCATGCTCAGGTGTTCGGCAATCGGGCCGAGCGCCAGGGTTGGCAGGAAGGTCAGGCCGCCCACCAGCAAAATGGTCACGGTCAACAGGGTCACGAACAGCGGGCCATGAGTCGGGAAACTGTTCTGCCCGATCGGCGCGGTTTTCTTCATCGCCAGGCTGCCGGCCAAGGCCAGAACCGGAAGGATGTAACCGAAGCGACCGATCAACATGCCCAGGCCCAGCATCAGATTGTGGAACGGGGTGTTGGCGCTCAGACCACCGAATGCCGAGCCGTTGTTGGCGCTGGCCGAGGTGTAGGCGTAGAGCAATTGACTGAAACCGTGTGGACCAGGGTTGCTGATGGTCGCCGCAGCACTGGGAACCGCTGCAGCAATCGCACCAAGCACCAGCACGCCGACCGGCATGACCAGCAGGGTCACCACCAGCAATTGCACTTCCCGCGCCTGGAGTTTCTTGCCGAGATATTCCGGCGTACGGCCGATCATCAGACCGGCGAGGAACACCGCGATCAGCACGTTGAGCAACATGCCGTAGAGCCCGGCACCAACGCCGCCGAAGATCACTTCGCCGACCATCATGTTGACCAGCGCGACCATACCGCTGAGCGGGTTGAGGCTATCGTGCATGCCGTTGACCGAGCCGTTCGAAGCCGCCGTCGTCGTCACCGACCACAGCACGGTGGCGGTGGTGCCGAAGCGCGCTTCCTTACCTTCCAGCGGTGCCGTCTGTTCAACGGCAGCGTTGTTCAGGGTCGGATTCGGCTGATACTCGGCCCACAGCGAGGTCGCGCCGCCGATCAGGAACAGCGCCAGCATGCAGGCGATGATCGCGCGGCTCTGACGCAGGTCCTTGACGTAGTGGCCGAAGGTGAACACCAGCGCCACCGGAATCAGAATGATCGAAGCGACTTCGAACAAGTTGCTCCACGCGGTCGGGTTCTCGAACGGATGCGCCGAGTTGACGCCGAAGAAACCGCCACCGTTGGTGCCCAGTTGCTTGATCGCAATCTGACTGGCCGCCGGGCCGAGCGGGATCACTTGATCGACACCCTGCATCGTCACGGCATTCACATACTGTGCGAAGGTCTGTGGCACGCCCTGCCAGACCAGATACAGCGCCAGCAACAGGCACAGCGGCAACAAGCCATAGAGGGTGGCGCGGGTCATGTCGACCCAGAAGTTGCCGAGGGTTTTCGTCGACTTGCGGCCGATGCCACGGCACAGCGCAACCAGCACGGCGAGGCCGGTAGCGGCGCTGACGAAGTTCTGCACGGTGAGGCCGACCATCTGGCTCAGGTAGCTGAGGGTCGCTTCACCGCTGTAGGACTGCCAGTTGGTATTGGTCATGAAACTGACCGCCGTGTTGAACGCCTGCGTCCATTCCTGGCCCGGCAGATTTTGCGGGTTCAGCGGCAAGTGATCCTGAAACAACAGGATCGCGAACAGCAGCAGGAAACCGGCGAGGTTGAACGCCAGCAGTGCCAGCGTGTACTTCTGCCAGCTCTGTTCAGTCTGCGGATCGACTCCGGCGATACGGTAGCAACCGCGCTCGACCGGGCCGAGAATCGGGGTCAGCCAGGTGCGCTGGCCTTCCATCACTTTGTAGTAGAAGCGCCCGAGGAACGGCGCCGGCAGCAAGACCAGCGCGAAAAACGCGAGGATCAGCCAATAGTCATAACTGTGCATAGCCGCTCCTAGTTCCGATCCGCGCGCAACAGCGCAACCAACAGATAAATGAACAGCCCCACTGCCAATAGCAGTGACACCCCGTCCAGAACGCTCATGGAAGATCTCCGTGTTACGGCGTATTGCCGCGTGTGGAGGCATTGTCGGAAAGGAGGCTGTAAAGGAACGAGAGCGAGGGTGTTGGCTGGGCATAAAGAAAGCGTAAAGAGTGAGTTTATGCGGGCGTTACAGCAGGTTTTTGCGCCGTCAGGCCGGGCCTCTTCGCGAGCAGGCTCGCTCCCACAATTTGAAATGCATTCCCCTGTGGGAGCGAGCCTGCTCGCGAAGACGGCATAACGAGCAACATCGCACTCAACTGGCGCACAAAAAGCAGCGATTCCCCCGCGAACATCCCCGATACGACAGCTTTCAACTCATTACGACTTGTTTCACCGCAATGGCACGCCCGCTGCAAACGCCCTCCCCTGAGCTTTCCAAACCGTTCAGGGAGCAAACGCATGAACACACAACTCAAACCCACGCTGGGCACGTTGCACCTGTGGGGCATTGCGGTGGGGCTAGTGATTTCCGGGGAGTATTTCGGCTGGAGTTACGGCTGGGGCGTCGCCGGGACATTGGGTTTCCTGGTGACCTCGTTCATGGTCGCGACCATGTACACCTGTTTCATCTTCAGTTTCACCGAACTCACCACCGCGATTCCTCACGCAGGCGGGCCGTTTGCCTACAGTCGCCGCGCCTTTGGAGAAAAAGGTGGATTGATCGCGGGCCTGGCAACGCTGATCGAATTCGTCTTCGCGCCCCCGGCGATTGCTTTGGCCATTGGCGCGTATCTCAATGTGCAATTCCCAGCACTTGATCCGAAACACGCAGCCGTCGGCGCCTACATCGTGTTCATGGGACTGAACATTCTTGGGGTGAAACTGGCGGCGACCTTTGAGTTGATTGTTTGCGTGCTGGCCGTGGCTGAATTGCTGGTGTTCATGGGCGTGGTCGCCCCTGCGTTCAGCTTCAGCAACTTCGCCCTCAATGGCTGGGCGGGATCTGACGTGTTTGGCGCGCCGGCGATTGCCGGGATGTTCGCGGCCATTCCGTTTGCAATCTGGTTTTTCCTCGCCATCGAGGGTGCGGCAATGGCTGCCGAAGAAGCCAAGGATCCGAAACGCACGATTCCCAAGGCGTACATCAGCGGCATTCTGACGTTGGTACTGCTGGCGATGGGCGTGATGTTCTTTGCCGGTGGTGTCGGTGACTGGCGCACTCTGGCCAACATCAACGACCCGCTGCCGCAAGCCATGAAAACCGTGGTTGGCGACAACTCCGGCTGGTTGCACATGCTGGTGTGGATCGGCCTGTTCGGGTTAGTGGCGAGTTTTCACGGCATCATCCTCGGCTACTCGCGGCAGTTCTTCGCTCTGGCCCGCGCCGGTTATCTACCGGCCTCGCTGGCGAAACTCTCACGCTTCCAGACGCCGCACCGCGCCATCATTGTCGGCGGCATCATCGGCATCGCCGCGATTTACAGCGACGGTCTGATCAACCTGGGCGGCATGACCCTCACCGCCGCGATGATCACCATGGCCGTGTTCGGCGCCATCGTGATGTACATCATGAGCATGCTCAGCCTGTTCAAACTGCGTAAATCGGAACCGAATCTGGAGCGTACTTTCCGCGCGCCGTGCTATCCGTTGATTCCAATGATTGCATTGGTGCTGGCGGTGGTGTGTCTGGTGGCGATGGCCTGGTTCAACGCGTTGATCGGCTTGATCTTCCTTGGCTTCATGGCGGTGGGCTTCGGTTACTTCCTGCTGACCGGACAACTGCGTGCCAACGCACCGGCCGATGCGATGCTGACAGGTAATTGAGGGATTTCGGGTGTACCGGGTGCAAGCGGCCTAGAATGGAACCACTGCGAAGTCACTTCGCTCAAACGTGGTATGCAGCGTCGCACGGCGAAATCCTCGCCCGTCGACCTGCCCTTAAGGAGAGCCGTTATGCCTTGGTATGCCTGGTTGATTCTGGTGGTTGCAATCGGCTCGATCGTCGGCGGATTGATGATGTTGCGCGACACCGCCAACAAGGTCGATCTGACCGATGAAGAACGCCGACGCGTTGCCCAACGCAATGCCGAAGCTGATGCCAAAGATGCACAAGACCGCTGAACACAACCCCGCCTGATTGGCGGGGTTTGTGCTTTTTATAGCCATTGGACCTATCTGCACGCTTTTAAGAAGTAGAAGTACAGTCACCATCTAATTTTCCTTGGTTAAGATGGGGACATTGTTGCGGAGAGTTTCAAATGCGTTATTCGCAGGATCATAAAGCCCAGACCCATCAGCGCATCATCAAGGAGGCTTCGGCACGCTTTCGCAAGGACGGAATCGGCGCTACCGGTCTGCAACCCCTGATGAAAGCGCTGGGCTTGACCCATGGCGGTTTCTATTCACATTTCAAATCCAAGGACGAGTTGGTCGAGAAGGCTTTGCAAGAAGCCGGCAACCAGGTCGACGGGTTATGTGCGGAGATTTTTTCACAGGACAACCCGCTTGATGTGTTCATCGAGACGTACCTGTCCGAATGGCATCAAACGTCGCCCCATGAAGGCTGTCCGTTACTGACCATTTCTTCGGAGCTGGGCCTGCGCGGCCAACCGAGTCCCACCAGTGACGTGGTCCTCAACGCACGGCTGGAGCAGATCGAGAACAGCCTCGAAGGTAAGAACAGCGCTGACCGCGCCATCGTTATCATGTCGACACTGGTCGGCGCGCTGCTGCTGTCACGCAGCGTCGCGGATGCCGAGTTTGCGCAACACATCCTCGATGTCACCCGCGATCACCTCAAGAACCGGGACTAAGCCTGCCAGCGCTTGAACAATACGCTGGCATTGACCCCGCCGAAGCCAAAACCGTTGGACAGTGCATATTCGATCGGAATTGACCGCGACTGGCCATGGACGATATCCACACCGGCACTCGCCGGATCCGGATTGTCGAAATTGAGCGTCGGTGGTACCACCTGATCACGAATCGCCAGTAGCGTGAAAATTGCTTCAAGCCCGCCTGCAGCGCCGAGCAAATGACCGGTGGCTGACTTGGTCGAGGTCACGGCGATTTTATTCTGCGTGCCGAACAACGCTTTGATCGCCGCCAGTTCGCCGAGGTCGCCCACCGGAGTCGAAGTTGCGTGAGCATTGAGATGCTGCACCTGATCCGGCGCAATAGCTGCCTGCGCCAGCGCCAGCGTCATCGCCCGCCGCGCCCCGCTGCCATCTTCAGGCCCGGCGGTCAGGTGATAGGCGTCAGCGCTGGTGCCATAACCGACCAGTTCCGCCAGCGGTGTCGCACCACGAGCCAGGGCATGCTCAAGGGATTCGATCACCAACAGGCCCGCGCCCTCGCCCATGACAAAACCGTCACGCCCGCTGTCGAACGGCCGCGACGCGCGCTCCGGGGTGTCGTTGTAACCGCTCGAGAGTGCCCGCGCTGCCGCAAAACCGGCCAGACTGACGCGGTCGATGCAGGCTTCCGCGCCGCCGCACACGGCAATATCCGCTTCGCCGGCGCGGATCAATCGCGCCGCATCGCCAATCGCTTGAACACCCGCAGCGCACGCCGTCACCGGCGCACCCAAAGGCCCCTTGAGGCCGTGTTGAATGGACACGTGCCCTGCCGCGAGATTGACCAGAAACGACGGAATGGTGAACGGCGACAAACGCCGAGGACCACGGCTGTCGGTGGTGCGTACAGCGTCGGCAATCGCACCGAAACCACCGACACCGGAACCGATGATCGTTGCGGTACGCTCTTGGTGTTTGCTCTCTGACGGATGCCAGCCAGCCTGCTCCAGCGCCTGCCGGGCAGCCTCCATGGCGAACAGAATGAAGCGGTCCATCTTCTTCTGTTCCTTGGGTGGCGTGGCGCGATCCGGATCAAATCCTGCTTCAGCGTCCTCTTCCAGCGTCGGCACCGCGCCGCCGACTCGCGTGGGCAAATCAGCGACCACTGCTTCAGGCAGGTTACGCAAACCAGAACGCCCGGCCAGCAAACGCTGCCATACGACTTCAAGATCGCTGCCCAAGGGTGAAACCAGGCCCATGCCCGTGACGACTATTCGACGCGAATCCATACCGTGGTGACCTCTGATCAATTCAATTTCCGGACTTGTAACGTTGAGCTGCCGAGCTGCGGGAAAGGTTCGGCGCCATGACATGGCGAGCAGCAACAAAGGCGTGCCATTCGCCTGCATCAGGCAGCGAAGGAATGGTGATCAACTCGCCCTGATCCAGACCGGCCAGCGCCGCATCGACCATTTCGTCCGGGTCCATGACCATTTCTGCCGGAATAGCACTGGCATCGATACCGGAGCGTTCCCAGATTTCGGTGCGGGTCACACCCGGCAGCACGGCCTGGACCTGTACTCCGGTGCCTTCGAGTTCGCTGTTCAGTGATTGGGTGAGGCTCAGTACATAAGCTTTACTGGCGCTGTAGGTAGCGTTGAAGCGCTCCGGAAACAGCGCCACCACAGAGGCGATGTTGATGATCGCGCCGCGACCGGCTTTGGCAAAACTTGCCGCAGCAGCCGATGCCAATCGGGTGACCGTGGTGACATTGAGCTGAATCAAACGCTCCAGCTTCTCTGGATCGGCATTGGCCAGCAGACCATCCGCGGCAACACCCGCGTTGTTGACCAACAAACTGATACTCGAATCGCTGCGCAGACGCTGCTCCAGCCTGACCACGTCATCCTTGTGCGTGAGATCCGCCTTGAGTACCTCAACCTGAACACTGTGGGCATCACGCAATTGACTCGCGGTGTTGTCCAGACGCTCCTGATCACGAGCGACCAGCAATAGATCAAAACCGCGTGCGGCCAACCGCTGAGCGTAAATCGCACCGATACCGGAAGATGCCCCCGTTACCACTGCCGTACCTTGAGACTGGACAGAATTCATGACAATGCTCCTGAAATACCTGAGAGGACAAACAATCTCTGATGTGTAATCGATGCAGAAGACGCCAAATTATTATAGGCATAATCTCAGCTCAATATGATAGCCGTAATTTTTAATGATCCGACCAACATCCGCTTGTCTTCCCGTTGTGCCCTTCAGGCAAAACAAAAAGGCCGGTCAATGACCGGCCCACTGGCGTTGAATAATCAGCTTAGTTGACTTCCAGCTTCTCGCGATTGCGATCCAGAATGGCCTTGCCGATCCCCTTTACTTCCAGCAACTCATCCACCGAGGCAAAGGGACCATTTGTTTCGCGATACGTAACAATCGCCTTCGCCTTGGCCTCACCTACGCCGGACAATTCTTTCTGCAAGGTTGCCGCATCGGCGTCGTTAAGATCGATTTTTGTACTCTGTGAAATCGCGGCAGAATGCGTAACCAAAGGCGCCTTTTCAGATACCAAAGGTGCGACAGGCGCCGCAATAGTGGCGATTGAAGCACTGCTGAGAAAGGCAAAAATCAGCGAATAAAAGTAACCCGTACGCATTGATGAAGCTCCATGTCATCGTTTGAGAAAGCAGCTTTTCCGAAGCTGCTCCTCAAACTTAGGTCATGGCAGGCGCATGTCAAAAATGCGTGAGTTACAGAATGTGAAACAATCAAGGCTCCAGCCGGCGCTGCTGATGGATCCAGTCGACGATTTCACCGTCAGGCGTGTAGCCACTGACCGTTTCGCGCAGAAGCTGACGGACCCTGGCGTAATCATCTTCCTCAACCGCCATAAGCAGTTCGCTCAACCGTGCTTTCAATATTTCCCACGGCAGGTGATCTTCATTGGCAGTCATGATCATTGGGTGGGGTGTGGCGGCAACGTTGTCGCCGATCAACAGCTCCTCGTAGAGCTTTTCGCCAGGACGCAGCCCTGTGAACTCAATGGAGATATCACCCTGTGGATTGCGATCGGAACGAATGCTCAGACCAGACAGGTGAATCATTTTCTCGGCGAGTTCAACGATTTTCACCGGTTCCCCCATGTCCAACACGAAAACATCTCCACCCTGCCCCATCGAACCGGCCTGGATAACCAGTTGTGCGGCCTCCGGAATGGTCATGAAATAACGGGTGATTTTCGGGTGGGTGACGGTCAGCGGACCACCTGCTTTGATCTGGCTGTGAAACAGAGGGATCACTGATCCGGAGGAACCCAGCACATTGCCAAAGCGCACCATCGTGTAACGCGTTTTATTCACTCGCGAGACATTGGCCTTGTCACCGAATAGCACCGGTGCGACTTCGCGACTGAGCGCCTGAAGCGTGAGCTCCGCCAAGCGCTTGGTACTGCCCATCACATTCGTCGGCCGTACCGCCTTGTCGGTCGAGATCAGGACAAAGTTGGCAACCCCGGACTGCAAAGCTGCCTGCGCAGTATTGAGGGTACCTATCACATTGTTCAGTACGCCTTCAGCAACGTTGTGCTCAACCATCGGCACATGCTTGTAAGCGGCGGCGTGATACACCGTTTCGACCTGCCAGGTGGCCATCACATCGAGCAATTTGTGCTGATCACGAATAGACCCGAGAATCGGCAGCAACCTGACAGGCGTTGACTCCCGACGCCCACGCTGTTCGAGCTCGGAAAGAATGCTGTAGAGGTTGAACTCGCTGTGATCGAATAGAATCAGTGTGGTCGGATTCAGCGCGAATATTTGCCGACAGAGTTCGGCACCTATCGAACCGCCAGCTCCCGTAACCATGACGGTCTTTGCTTTGATGCAACGCTCAAGCAGATCAGGCTGCGCAGGGACTGCATCGCGACCCAACAAGTCGGCAATATCAACTTCCTGGATGTCTTCGACCTTTACCCTGCCGCTGGCCAAATCAGTGAAGTTGGGAACACTGCGCACATGGAGCGGAAAACTCTCCAGCAGATTCAGAATCTCCCTGCGGCGTGCTCTTGTCGAAGACGGTAGAGCCAGCAGTATTTCCTGCGCCCCCGTTTCATCGATCATTTGTTGAATATGCTTGGGTTTGTAGACCTGAAGTCCGGAAATGGACCGATCGGCAATCCCGGCATCGTCATCGATAAAAGCTACGGGGCGCATGACACGCCCCATTCGCAACGCCGCGACAAGCTGATTCCCGGCCACACCCGCGCCGTAGATAGCGACTTTGATAAGCCCGTCATCCCGACTCGTGAACGGAACGTGTTGAGCGGCATCGAACCAGTCGCCCATGAAATACTGGCGCATGCACAAACGCAATCCGCCGATGATGACAAGGCTGAGCCACCAGTAATTGAAAATGATCGAGCGAGGAATCACAGCCTGATGATTGCTGTACCAATAAACCACCAGGGCGAGAATCAATGAAGACAGACTGACCGCTTTGATAATGGCAATGAGCGCATCGTTACCGAAATAACGCATGACCGCCCGGTACATGCCGAACCGGATGAAAAGAGGCACTGCAATGACCGGCGCACAGACAAAAAGCCAGAAGTGGACCTTCAACGGGTTGTACATATCGTCGATGCCGAGACGTACGATAAAGGCCAACCACAGCGCGAGCCATACGAGCACGACATCCGTCGCGACCTGAATCAGCCTTTTCTGCCTGCGAGGCAGGCCAAGCAACAAAGTCCGTACCTTATCCATTACCCCTCTCTGAGCGTGACGCCCACTCCTTAATCACAGCGACCTTCATTGTACTCACCTCGCTGGAACAAGCAGAAACGAATAAAGCACTATCCGGACAAGCGCGCTGGCCGGTACGCTTTTTGCTTCATCCAGCGAGCGAGCATTTTACGTAAAGCCTCGCTACAATCGTAACCTAAGCGGCACAAGGAAATTGTCGTAAAATTGACGCGTCGGGCAGTACTTCGGAGTTTCCGCTGACGAGTTTCGCTGACATTTATGACCGCCCCGTCGCACTTCAATTGAAAACCCAATCGAATTCACGAGCCAAAATGTCCAAAAATATTACCGTTCATACACAGTCTGTGGACGCGGCGCGTCGAAGCTCATTAAAAAATCAGCGCCCTGTCGTAATTTGGCTGACTGGACTGAGTGGAGCCGGAAAATCCTCAGTGGCCAATGCACTGGAGCTGGCGCTATGTGAAGCAGGCAACCACACCTATCTGCTTGACGGGGATAATCTGCGCATGGGGTTGTGCAGGGATCTGGGATTCAGCGACGACAGCCGAGTGGAAAACATCCGGCGAGTTTCCGAGGTTTCCAAGCTCTTCATCGATGCCGGCCTGATTGTCATCACTGCATTTATTTCTCCATTCCACCGAGACAGGCAGTTGGCGCGGGAAGTAGTCGGCAATGAGTCGTTCATAGAGGTTTTCGTCGACGCTCCGCTGTCCGAGTGCAAGAGAAGGGACCCCAAGGGGCTCTACAAAAAAGCAGAGCAAGGATTGATCAAGAACTTCACCGGCATCGATTCTGCTTACGAGGCCCCTGAAAATCCTGAAATTCGCATCAACACACTCGAACATGATGTGAATACTTGCGTAGCGCAAATCCTCAAGTATCTGAAAGAAGTGTACATATGAAGTCTCTCGTAATTATCGGAGCCGGTTTTAGCGGGACCGTGGCAGCGATTGAATTTTTACGTACAGCACCTGAGGGTTCCACACTCCTTATTCTCAATCGTTCAGGACAATTGGCCAGAGGCCTTGCTTATGGCACTAACAGTGCGATACATCTTCTGAATGTACCTGCTGGCAATATGTCAGCAATTGTCACCGAACCTGACTCCTATCTTGATTACTGCAAATCTCAGGACAAGGACATCACTTCGAACTGCTTTACGCCCAGAAAAATGTATGGCGAGTATTTGGAGTCTTTGCTGACCAAAGCGGAGTCAGATGCGCGTGGACGCGTTGATTTCAAGCAGATCACCGGCAATGCCAAGCGCATTTCCGCGTTTGAGACAGGCGCCAGGATCGAACTGGATACCCGGCAAGTAATACTTGCGGACCAGATCATTCTTGCGCTCGGGCATTTTCCGCCACTGTCACCCGCAGCATTGCGTCCGCTACAGGATTCTCCGTGCTTCATCAAAGATCCTTGGTCGAACGATATATCGAAGCTCCGGGACAGTGACGCGCCAGTCTTGCTGGTCGGTGGAGGACTGACGGCGCTGGATGTGATCTCGAGTTTGAAAAAATCGAACCACACAGGCGAAATAACAATGCTTTCCCGGCGTGGTTTGCTCCCCATTCCACACAGAGTCAGCAGAGGTTCGACACACTCGCATCCTGAACTTATTCTGGAACTGACGCAAAAAGTCCCCGACATTCTGGGTTATTTCCGCACGATCAGAAGTTATATAAGCAGCAACCCTGAAATGAATTGGCGGGATGTAATCGCGGCGATTCGTCCTATAACGCCCAAACTCTGGCTGAACCTTCCCGACAAGGAGCGCCGTAGATTCTTACGCCACCTTCAACCCTACTGGGATGTTCACCGCCACCGTGTGGCGCCTGCGACATATGAGGTATTTGATGCGAGCCTTAAAGTAAAAAAAATAAGGACTCTCGCAGGCCGCTTGCATTGCGCTGAAGAGATCGCATCCGGTGCCAAAGTATCGGTCAGATTACGAGGTGAGCAGCATCTGACAGATATGACCTTTAATTACATCATCAACTGCACCGGCCCGAATTCAAACCCTTCGCTTATAAATGAAGAGTTGATCAAAAACCTGGTGCTTGAAAACCTGATCAGCATTGACGCATACGGACTCGGAATCAACGTAACTCAGGATCTGGCAGTCATTGATCAGACAGGAAATGCTTCTTCCTGGCTGAGTTATGTAGGGCCGATGCTGAAAGCGAATCTATGGGAAGCGACCGCCGTCCCTGAGCTTCGTATCCATGCGTCGGAAGTAGCGAAAAAAATTGTTAGATTATTCAATGAAGAAGCATTGAAAGCCTAGTCTGGTCAATTTCACACATCAACCCTCCCCGAGCGTACTGCCACCACAAGCATGGTATGCCAGGGGGAGGACTCGCTACTTCTGCTCAAGCGTCACTGGGGGCAGTTGTATAATAAACAGGAGAATCATTGGTAAAGATGGCACTCCAACGCAGGAACATTAATTTATTCAAAGCTGTGTCTACCCGTCCCCTATAGATACAACCATTACATTTTGCAGTGCGGTGCGTGGGAGCAATCAGACCTGTATAATCACTAACCATGCCGTTTAAACAAGGCCAATCTCCATAAAATTCAGGGACAACGGACTCACCTTTGGAAAATCAGTCATTTCTAAACGCCCCCGACCGCAAGCCACCTCCTCAGCGCTCTAAAGCAGTAATCGGGGTGTTGCTCTGCACATACAATGGTGAGCAATATCTTTCTCAGCAAATCGACTCGATCATCGATCAGTCCCATGAGAACTGGAAGATATACGTCTCTGATGACGGCTCAACTGATGATACTCTCCAAATACTTGAAAGCTATAAAAAGCAACTAGGCGAAGAGCGACTGCAAATCTTCCAGGGCCCTCAAGACGGTTTCGCCAAGAACTTCCTGTCATTGATCAATCGCGAAGAAATTGACGCAGATTATTTTGCATTTTCCGATCAGGACGACATTTGGCTCAAGGACAAACTCGAAAGAAGCTTACATCTCCTCTCAAACACTCCTGGCAATGCACCCAATTTATACTGCTCACGCACGTTATTATTTGGAAGCACGCAAACCAAAAGCGAAATGTCTCCGCTTTTTCAAGCCTTACCGAGTTTCAAAAATGCTTTGGTACAAAGCCTGGCCGGTGGCAACACCATGCTCATCAATCAACAAAGTCGTGAATTGCTGAAGCGTATCGACAGCAACCAGAAGATCATCTCCCACGACTGGATTACTTATCTGGTCGTAAGTGGATGTGGCGGCCATGTGGTCTATGATCCCGAGCCTACTGTTCTCTACCGGCAACACGAAAACAATTTGATAGGCGGAAACATGAACCTGCGCGAACGTGTGAGCCGATTGAGAAAGGTGCTGAGTGGTAGTTTCATCGAATGGAATGATCACAATCTGGTCATAATAAATTCCTTCAAAACATTATTAACCGAGCAGAACAAAGCCACACTTGAGATTTTTGAACAAGCAAGAAACAGCCATTTATTTGGGCGGATCGCACTCATCGTAAAGTCCGGTGTATATCGACAAACCGTGGCGGGCAATATCAGCCTGGCCCTTGCAACGATCTTGAACAAACTCTGACAGAACCTGCTGACAGAACGGGCTGTAACGCCTCCAGAACAGCCCTCTCCCTTCAGAAAAACAGCCTCGTTCGCCGCCGAAAATTTGACATCACTTGCACAGGTCCGAAACACCTCCCTCCGTTAGCCTCCTGAAGGCTAAAAATTCATTCGAACAGTGCAATAGCCTCCTGCATATCGTAAAATCGAAGGTCGAGTCGGATTGAACCGATGAACATTTTAGCTAACGCGATAATGTTAAAAAAAGCTTTGGAAAGTACCTCGTGTCTGGAGACCACAAATGAAAGCCGTTATTACAGGAATCACTGGTCAGGATGGCGCCTACCTGGCGCAGCTCCTGCTTGAAAAGGGCTATACCGTATTTGGCACCTATCGCAGGACCAGTTCTGTCAATTTTTGGCGCATTGAAGAACTAGGCATCGAAAATCATCCGAATCTGCATTTGGTCGAATATGATTTGACTGACCTCTCCGCAAGCATTCGCCTGCTGGAATCCACCGAGGCTGTTGAAGTTTACAACTTGGCGGCACAAAGTTTTGTTGGAGTGTCTTTCGACCAGCCTCTCACTACAGCAGAGATTACAGGCTTGGGCGCAGTGAATTTGCTCGAAGCTATCCGTATCGTTAACAAGAAAATTCGCTACTACCAGGCGTCGACATCGGAGATGTTTGGTAAAGTTCAAGCTATTCCGCAAAAAGAAGACACGCCTTTCTATCCAAGAAGCCCGTATGGCATTGCCAAACTATACGCACACTGGATGACCATCAACTACAGAGAGTCGTATGATATTTTTGCGACAAGCGGAATATTGTTCAATCATGAATCCCCGCTTCGTGGCAGAGAGTTCGTGACTCGAAAAATTACCGATGCCGTTGCTAAAATCAAACTTGGTAAACAAAAAACTCTAGAACTTGGCAACATGGATGCCAAGCGCGACTGGGGTTATGCCAAGGAGTATGTCGAAGGCATGTGGAGAATGCTCCAGGCGGAGACACCGGACACATTTGTTCTGGCAACTAATCGTGCAGAAACGGTCCGTGACTTCGTTTCTCTGGCTTGTAAAGCCGTAGATATCAATCTTGCCTGGGAAGGAAACGGCGAGCAGGAAAAAGGTATCGATACAGCTACAGGCAATACGATTGTATCGGTGAACCCGAAGTTCTACCGCCCTACCGAGGTAGATCTGTTACTGGGCGACGCCACCAAGGCCAAGGAAACCCTCGGCTGGGAAGCAAAAACATCTCTGGAAGAACTGTGCCGCATGATGGTTGAAGCGGATATGAAAAGAAATCAGATAGGATTTTCGTTCTAAGAGAAAACCGTGCCCTCTTCTGGCTCATCACTCCTGGAAAGGTCATGAGGTGAGCCAGCCGGCTTTAATCCAGAGGTGACAAGCATTGAAAAAGCTACTTTTAACGGGCGCCAACGGATTCGTCGGTAACGTTTTACTTGAGCACCTGCTCAATGCGGGATATCAGGTAACCTGCACGACCACATCACCTGCTAAATCACAGTCAGGCGATTACGAATCCATCAATCTTGACATTCGTGACGGTAAAGCAGTCGAGGCTGCCGTCAGAAAAGTAAAGCCGACACACCTTATCCACTTAGCAGCCATTTCCAATGTCGCCACCAGTTTCAGTGCCCCCTATCTGACATGGGAAACAAACGTCCTCGGCACAATTAACATTCTGGAAGCGATCAAAACCCAAGCGCCAGATTGTTTTTCGCTATTTGTAAGTTCTTCAGAAGTCTATGGATCAGCATTCAAAAGTAACATCCCCTTGAATGAGGAGAGCAAATGCCTGCCACTCAATCCATATGCGGCTAGCAAATTAGCCACTGAAGCGGCGATTGGTCAATACTTCGCAACATCCCTGAGAGGGATAATCGCGCGCCCTTTCAATCATATCGGCCCAGGGCAATCCCCCGAGTTTGTGACGGCTTCTTTCGCCAAGCAAATCGCCATGATTGAAAACTCCAAACAAGAACCAGTCATCCACGTAGGAAATCTCGATGCCAATAGAGATTTTCTGGATGTACACGATGTCTGTCGTGCATATATCAAGTTGTTAGAGTCGAAGCAAAACGACCTGCCGCACAATACTTACAATATATGCTCAGGAAGGGCTTACAAAATCAGAGAGCTGCTTGAAATGATGCTCAGCCAAAGCGATGCAAGTATTGATATTAGACTTGATCCCGCAAGGCTTCGTCCTTCCGATATACCGTTTGCCGTGGGCTGCAACAACAGGATAACCACTGATATCGGTTGGCACCCAGAGAAGTCGATTGAGGATGCGCTAGGATCGCTTCTAAACTATTGGAGGGAGCAATCGAAAAACGCCGCCCTTCGCAACCGTGCGCTTTAATGGTACGCGCAACCTCCGAAGCTTTTTCTGCTAGAGAAGCAAATCTCAGGGATAAATAGATGTTAATTCCAATAATTTTGAGTGGCGGAAGCGGAACGCGGCTTTGGCCACTGTCCCGCAGGGACTTACCAAAGCAGTTTCTGGCACTGGTTGATGAAGAGCAGACGCTCTTTCAGCAAACGTTGGCAAGAGCGTCCCGTCTCCCTGAAGCGCAAGCGCCTATTATTGTTTGCAGTGAAACGCATCGCTTCGTAGCGGCCGAACAAGCACGGGCTCAACTGGAAGGCAAACCAGCTGCCATTATTCTGGAGCCTGTTGCAAGAAATACCGCGCCTGCAATCACCGCGGCTGCGTTGTTGGCACAAGAAATCGACAGCAACGCCAACATCATCGTTTTTCCGGCCGACCACATAATCTATGACAGCGACAGCTTCATAAAGGCAGTAACAGATTCATATCCACTGCTTGAGAAAGGGCATCTATTAACTTTCGGTATACGCCCGCAAGCTCCAGAAACAGGATTTGGATACATTCGTCGCGGAAAAACCATTGGCTTTTCGGCTTTTGCAGTTGATAAATTTGTAGAAAAACCCGACTTGCCCAAAGCCATTGAATACCTCGAATCCGGCGATTATGACTGGAACTCCGGAATATTCATGTTCAAGGCTGCTGATTTCATAAGTGAAATTGCACGCTATGCGCCGGATGTATTAACCAATGTCAGCAATGCGGTAAAGAATTCCGACAAAGACATGGACTTCATCCGGCTGGAACAAGCCTCTTTTGAGTGTTCGCCAGACGTATCCATCGATTACGCGGTGATGGAAAAAACAAAGAAAGCGGCAGTTATTCCAGTTGAGTGTGGCTGGAATGATATCGGATCTTGGTCGGCTCTTTGGGAAGTTCTACCAAAGGACGAAAACCAGAACCACATCAAGGGTGACGTTATCACTATTGATACCCAAGCCAGTATGATCATGAGCCATGACCGTCATGTGATCGCCACTGTGGGAATTGATAATTTAATCGTTGTGTCGACACCTGATGCGACACTGATCGCTGCCAAAGACAAGGTGCAGCACGTCAAGTCAATTGTAGACAAACTTAAAGCATCGAGTCGTACCGAGCATCTTTCTCACCGAATCGTCTATCGCCCTTGGGGATGTTACAACTCAATCGACTCTGGAGCGCGATTCCAGGTGAAGAGAATCATCGTCAAACCTGGTGCCTCTCTGAGTTCGCAGAAACACTATCATAGGGCTGAACACTGGATAGTCGTCTCAGGCACTGCAGAAGTCACTTGCGACGACAAAGTGCTGTTACTATCAGAGAACCAAAGCACGTACTTACCATTAGGCTCTGTACATCGCCTTCATAATCCAGGAAAGCTACCGCTGGAGCTAATTGAAGTACAATCCGGAAGTTATCTCGGAGAAGATGATATCGTTCGGTTTGATGATATATACGGAAGAAAGTAAAAGAATATTTAGTTAGCCCGGGTTTCCAGGGCTAACTAAATAACAACAGCCTACCTGCACGCCATCAGCAGCACCTGCAACCCATTATTTGGCATCATCTGTTTTATATCGATCCAGCAATCTGCGATGCCAAGGTTTTTTAGGGACTGCTGCAATATCATAAGAAATGAATGCCAGTATCAATTGCAAGCCCGTCAAGATTGGAAGGGCAGAAAGCATAACCGTCCCTGCTGGCGTGACCGTTCCCTTATTGATCGACGAGATCCACTCCCCTAGACCGAACACAACACCAAACACCATCAATGCGACACCGATGGGTAGCTCGAAAGAAGCTATGGACAAATCCCTCAGGTAGTAATTGTAGAAAATTCGCTTGAAAAAATTTCGGCAATGCTTCATCAAAAACTCGCCAACAATTTTCGATATTTTCAAATTACTGACTTCATCGCCGTAAGTCGCATCCATCGGAACATCTTGAACTACCGCCCGAAGAATATTCAGACGGAACAATATATCCGTTTCAAAAAAATAGCGTTTGCTGATTTTTTCAAACGGCAGGTGTTTAGCAACATCAGCATGGATAGCGGTATATCCATTGGTAGGATCGAATAGATCCCAGTAGCCCGATGAGAACTTCGTCATAAAAGAAAGGACAGCGTTACCGAAAATCCGGATACCCGGCATAGCCCGCAGTTCTTCAAGGTCATAGAAGCGGTTACCTTTAGTGTAATCCGCTTCACCTGCGAGGATAGGTTCAGCAAAGAACGATACAAGAGACGGGTCCATCTGCCCATCACCATCAACTTTTACTATTACCGCCGCGCCATCAGCAATCGCCTGCTTATAGCCGGTCATTACAGCACCACCAACCCCTTGGTTGATTTCATTGTATAAAACAACTACGCGTGGATCTGTACATATTTCTTTGATGTAATCGCCGGAACCTTCCGGGCATTTGTCATCTACTGCGTAAATCCGCCAGACCTCATCACCAAAACCGGCAATGACTTTTTCAATATGCGCTCGCACCTTATAGCAAGGAATAACGACAGCTATTTTATCTCGATTTTTGCTCATGACACTCTCATCATCTAAATATACAAGTGAGTTTAGTGCACTGAAATCACTTCTACTGAAAGCGAGGAGAGTGCTACACCTAACGCTCTGGTCGACCCGAGCGGTTTCAAGGGTTTTGACGACACCAAAATATGTTGTGTCGGCTCCTTAACATCAACGGAGAACTCATAATCTTCCCGGACATCACTCATCTTTATAGGAGTTACCGTTCCACCGATCCTGATCTCAACTGGCTCCACGGTATTCTCCTTGAGGGCCCATCCGGAAATTTTGACCTTGAGCTTTCCAGAAACCTCTTTGGACAGTTTGATCGAAGCTTCCCGCTCCGATGTCCATACCCCCCATTCTTCAGCCTCGTTGAACCCGCGGAATACGCTTCGGTTGCCGGCTTTCTTGAGGTCTATCGAGATTTTCTCGCCTGCGGCAAGAGTTCCTTCACTTTCAATCAAATAAAATCTCAGTGGCTTTAGATCCGCGATTAACGTGGTTTTCATTTGCAGATCATAATCCCCATCAACCACGAGCCAGTCTGCCCCTGCGATGTCCTGACCGGTAATTACACTCCCTGGTAACCGATCAAGAGGCCGAACTGCTTTCCCTAGATTAAACAGCGCGTAGGACTCTCGGCCGAACCTTTCTTGAGATACCAGCACGCCATCGCCATAATCACCGGCATTTATCAATTGACCTAATACCCGGGTTTTACTCGATACATCTTTATTATTTGATAAGTGCTTAACAAGCCAAGAGTAATTCTGCAACAAGCCGACAACCAATATTGCAAACAAGAATATTGTGTAGCCTCGAAAAAACAGTCGCGTCCGGCTTACACAATAAACAATTCCAGCAAGCAGGCCCGCGTACAGCACATACCCCCAATGTCCAAACTGAGAGTTATAGTTCCAGAGATACCAGTTCTTGCTATTAAAGAAAGCAAAGAGCAGCGGGTTATCCCACGGGTAGATCTTGATAAGCCCATTGACCAAGAACAACGACAGAACTACTGCCAATAACGAAATGCCAAGCATTAATTTCCGATTTTTTTCGGGACATTGAGCAACCGCATAAAAATAAAGTCCCGGCAGTAACACTATTGCGGGCCCTAAGTAACGTCCGTGCAAACGAAAGGCTTCACTATCCTTTAACAAGGCTGCGCCGGCGGTGAACCACGCCGTCATCGCCACGTGCACCCCGATCAGAGCCAGAGCAAAGACTGCCAGCATCAGCTTTGCAGATTCTGAGGATAGCGAATCGGCCGGTCTGGATAATCCTCGAAAAGTACCGGCTACCGCCCAATAAATCACCGGCGCAAAAACCATGCAAATAACAACTGCATGCAGCGAAAAATACAAACCGAAAAGAATAATTTTTCCTAGGAGGGTGACTTTTCCAGATGCGGGCTCGATATACTGCCCATAAAACGAAAGCCCCAGTGCGTTGGATGGATTGAAACTCCACACCCCGCTTAGCATTCCCCATATAAGAACAGTCGTTAAATAAGCGAACACGATAAAAATCAGCACATGGAACGCACTGCGTTTCAGGTAACCGATTTTATCAATAGAGATCCGGTATACCGCTATAGCCCCGATTACGGCAAGCATAATCGCCAGAGCATGGGGTTTAATCAGAATCGCAACCGCCACCAGGACGCCCGCCAGCACACATGCCAGATATGGACGACTTGTGTAGCCACGTACCATCACATATCCGAGAATCGAAGAAAGCAGTACCAGTTCGACTTCGGGCATTACGGCGTAAATGTATATCTGGGACGGTAGCAATAAAAATGCGCACACTCCCAACACACTATAATTGCGACCTAGAGTCGGTGACACCGTCTTGAACAAAACAACCGCGGCAGTCAGATACTCTGCGATATGTACAAGCCTGTAACCAATAACAAACTGTTCATTGAAAACATTATAAAAAAAACGAACGATCGAAAAATACAGTACATTTGTTAGTTGTTGGAGAGATGGATCTCTTTCATGAATCATTTGAAGATCAGAGGAAAATTTCCCGCTGATAAAGTAAACATACTCATCAGATGCGAATATCGGTGTGCCCGCGACAACCGAGAAACCAAAAAACAGCATTGCTGCAATCAGCAATAAATATGGCAAGGAAATACTGAACCTGTCGCCAAACGGATTTACTATCATCACCCTTCTCTCAGCCTGATTATTTCTTTGTCATGTGCCTCTCGGCACATGACATCGGCAACCTGTACCAATCAGGTCAGGAGATTAATTTCCGAATCTGAGCCAGCCTTTCCGCATAGCGAAGACCGGTCTGTCGGTAACTGAAGTGAGTACGCATATGAGTGCTGGCTTTCTTGCCCACATCACGTCCAAGGCCGGGGTTATCAACAAGTTTCACCATGTAATCTGCTGCCTGCTCGATATCCGGGTCCGCCCAAACCTGATTCTCGTAAAAAGGATACTCTCCTTCGAGGACAGGAATTAGCGAATATTGAACCGGCAAAGAAACATCATCACTCATGAAATCAAGGTTCCCCGAGTATGAGGTGGCAATTACCGGCTTGCCCAGAACCATAGCTTCAGCAATTCCAAAGCCGTACCCTTCTGATCGATGCAGCGAAACAAAGCAGTCGCACGATCGGGCCAGATTCTTCACCTCGTTACTGCTCATACCGCGGTGAATCAGTGTGACTTGCTGGTGAAGGTCCTTGACCTGCTCGCTTAACTCCTTGAAAGCCT
This sequence comes from Pseudomonas crudilactis, assembly GCF_013433315.1. GTDB lineage: Bacteria > Pseudomonadota > Gammaproteobacteria > Pseudomonadales > Pseudomonadaceae > Aquipseudomonas > Aquipseudomonas crudilactis. The sequence continues at coordinate 161,106 of NZ_WXVV01000006.1, forward strand.
CCGGATTGGTTTCGACCCCATTAACCTTGATAACCAGATGAGCTTTGGAATAGGGACGTTGCTCGAGGAGTTTGCGGAACGCCGCCACCACGCCCTCTGGATTTTTTCGGGTCGAGTACGAGCGGAGGTCGTAAAAAAACAGAAAGGTGTAATCCGATTCAGGGATACCAAAATACCGCCGGCCTAGAAAGCCATCAAGGCTGATCTCACACGACAATGGCATGTGATAGACGTCCTTGGAACAAGCCTCTGACAATCCATCCAGGATAAACTTCGAAGGTGCCCAGATTTCATCGAACTTATCCAGGTAGTCAGCCCAGACTTTTGGATAATTGGGCAACTCCCAGAGCGGATAGATAACGTTGTATCCAGAGAGCTCATGAAGATTGGCAAGGTGCTTAAGAGCCTGCTCAACTTCGTTCCCATTGATATGAAAAATATTGATGGGTGCCAATCGTTTAGCGATAACCCCCGAAAATTCCTCCAACTCCACGTCAGAGGGCGTTTCAATCTGATATATATCAATCAGATTTGGAGTTTGATGAACTCGCTTGAAAGACCGGAAGGAAGCGCGAATATGCTCGCCCATACCAATAGGAGCATAGGGATGCCCCACCAGACATACATCATCTTTAACCACACTAGTACGCGTCATAATATTAACCAGTCTGTTATTTTTTCAACAAAAGCGATGCATCGGTAGCATTCTTCACAGCTTCAAGATATGTGTGCCCGTAGCGACGATCAGGTTCCAGATACGCACCTTCAGCCCATTCGTTCCAAGCGTTTACAAAAACGATCTGCTCATCTCCAAAATTCTGATGCCTGGTTTCCTCAAGTGCATCTTCAAGCCAGGCTTGGAATGCTCCCGGAGAGGCATTTTCGAAACAGAAGCTATTATCCTGACGACGTGCAGTGTTATCCCAACCCGGCATCACCCCTTTGAATCGGGTATAAGCAGGCGCTTGTCTGGTTGCGTACCTCACTGCCAAATCGCGATAATCCGCCGTGCTTCCCTTGAAATCCGGATTCAGCAACTTTCCTGAAGGTTTCTTCTGTTCGGCCAAGCCCTGAGGCGGAAACTCCACAGCGGAGTCACAACCAAATTGCGCAGGTGGCGTGCCGGCACTAACCAGTTCGAAAGACTCAACCATAGCGATATAGATTTCGCCAAGCCCCTGCTCTCGACATACCTGTCGCCATCTCGCAGCTGTTCCCGCGAAGTTAGGAAACAGCGTGACTCGGTACACCAATATCAGCGGGCGACCATCGATTTTTATGTAGCGTTCATCGCGGAAAAACCGGATCAAGTCACTGATAACTGCTTTGTCATCCTCTTCGGAATGTGCTTGCGCCATCAAGACTTCATTTTCTTGACCATCCCATCGACGTGTCCAGTTCTCGTTTGCCCAGCACAGGCAAAACGGAACATCGGCGGTTTTATCTTCAAGCAACTGTTCGACCGGACGTTCAAGCAAACGCTTTCCATCAAACCAGTAATAATAGAAGCAAAAACCATGCAGGCCGTATTTACGCGCCAGTTCAGCCTGCTGCTCCATAATTTCCAGCAAGCGCAGGTCGTAATAGCCGATATCAGCAGGTAATCGAGGTTGATAGTGACCCTCGAAGTTTGGACGAGCCTTACTTACGTTAGTCCACTCCGTAAACCCCTTGCCCCACCATTGATCATTCTCTGCTACCGGATGAAATTGCGGCAGGTAGAAGCTGATGATTCTCGGAGTCGAGTGCTGCTCGAGTGTTGGCCCCCATTTTGCCTGCAATGTATTGATATTGTTTGCAATGCAGGACCGCTTAAATTCTTCATTGACACTGTCAGTCGTTTTGGACAGGTGATGAACAATTGTTGCTAATGGATTGTAGTAAATATCATAGCCTTTAGCCCTGACACTCAAACAAAGATCACTGTCTTCACAATAGCAAGGCAGAAACTCTTCCGAAAATCCTCCAATCTCCTTCAGCACCGGCGTAGGTAACAGAAGGCAAGCACCAGAAACATAATCGACACGACGAATATAATTGTATCTCGGCAGACTCGCATCCTGATTCAAGCCCACCATCACCGAACTTCCGTCGGACATCAGTGCTGCACCGGCCTCTTGCAAATGGCCTGTCGGATATACGAATTTTGGCCCGACAACTCCGACATTAGGGTAATCAACAAAAGTCGCTAGCAGTGTGTCAAGCCAGTCTTTTGTTACCTGAACGTCGTTATTAAGAAATAGCGTGAATTCGCCCTTCACCATTTCAAGAGCGTTATTGCAGTTTCTCAAAAAGCCAAGATTACTTTCGTTTCTGACGTAACGAATATTCTTTATCAGTTCAAGTACCCGTGGCGTGTCATCTACTGACGCATCATCAGCGACTATGATTTCGTAGGAAACTTTAGAACCACTGTATTTGGCGATAGAACTCAAGCACTCCAAAGTAAGCGCAAGGTTGTTGAATACCGGGATAATGATAGAAATTTTCGGGTTTGCCACCAGCTCCGGAAACCGGAGGCCCGTCGCGACGCTGGCCAATGTAGAGGAATCAAGAGTGATCAGTTCGACCGGCTCAATCCGACGATCCTCCATGAACTTGCGCTTCTCAGCGACGATGCGTTGTTTAACCGAGTGATAGTCCTTCCACTCCCAAACGCCATCGGCACGTGGCAGGTCAACGCTCACGATAACGTTATCGCTAACCGACCCGGAACTGACGGGAGCCGGATTATCCCAATGCTTGTCAACTTTACGAAACTCTTTCCAGGTTTTGTACGCACCAAAACGCTGGAAAAACAAACCAAAATAGGTAAATGCAAAACTCTTCAGCTTTTGCTTACGATACTGGCTAACTGGCAAGGCACGGTAGCACCTCAGTATCAGTGTTCCTAACACCACAATGACCTTCCTTTTGAAAGTGACTATAGCTCTAAGTGGAGAAGTCAGACGCCAACTTGTAGACGCTCTGATCTCATCAACCATGCCTTGGTATAAATCCCGGCTATTGGTTAATTCTAGAACTTGATTATTCAGTTGTGCTTTTGCAAGTAAAAGTTTTTCAACTTCAATACGAGATTGTTGCTGAGCGGATATGAGTTGTTCACGCTCAATTCGAAAATATTCGTGCATTGAAAGAAAGAATTCCGTTTGAACACCGTTAGAACTATCGTCGTTTCCTTTGAAGCCCAATAAAGCTTCATAGGCTGAGGCCTGTACTTTTAGCTTCTCCTCCGCCAGATTGCTCAAGAACGTCGTAGATTGACTGCACAGACTAACCAGAGTCGACAATAGTCGGGTTCCCGCCTCGACGGAGACAATCGAGTAGATCTCGTTAGCAGGAACGGTGATTCGACCAAGCTCTTCCCAACTGCCAATATCCAATGCCAATACGACAGCGGTATCTAAGGAGAGCGCGTCAATGTTCCTGGATCGACTCAATCCCACATAGATCACGTTTTGCTTGACCCATATACCCCTTGTGTAGCCACCAAGATTCTTTGAGCGAACCAGAATACCTTCGGGGGAAAATTCACACAGTTCTTTCATCTCAGAGTTTGCAATCAGCAAATTCTGACCATGTTGAATCACACTGTGCGGCTGGGAAAGTCCTCGAATCAACACATCTCCGCTTTCAAGATCTTTTACAAAACCCTGTTCAAGGGTATTTCCCTTGTAGCCTCGATGCTCTGAAAACTCTCCGAACGCGGAGTAAACGATCTTACCATTCCATACTGCCAAACAATTAAGGTGCTGAGAGTCTTCTTCACCGGGCATCCGCCACCGGCGCAATTCGCGACCACTGGCATCGAATTTGACGACTTCATTTCGGGTTGTTCCGACAACATAAAAAAACCCGTTCAGTGCGATGACATCGTGAATATCACCAATATCAGCAACACTTTCATCGATAATAAAAGTCTTTTCACCAAGAGCCCACAACTGATCAGGCTGGACTGCTCTGAAGAAATAATCAGCACTGAAGCCCAGACCGACGGTATTGATACCGTCCAACTGAACAACTTTACCTTCGCAAACAAAAAACAACCCGCCGCCATTAGGCGAGGAAATAAACAAATCAGAAAATAATTCTTTCATATCTTTGCCACACCTGAAACACAGCCAAAATCGATAATTTCGGTCGCCAAGTTATCTTGAATAGGGGAAACTCTGAAAACGAACGCATCGACTAGCCGGTGGAGTACGGTCTCCTCTCCACTTGAGTCCACGCAGCCGAACACCCCTGCGTTTAGAAAGTACGTTCCAGGATTGAGCGAGCACGTAAAATCAAAAGTGACATTCAGCGTGGTACCTTGCTCTACTTTGGCCATGGAGTTCTTCATGGATGAACTATGAGCGCCGCCTAGTGAGAACCCCGTCGTTGTGCGAACCACCATACCGAACCGTACGCCCGTTGCCGCAAAATCGAACTTTACGTCAAACGAGTATCTGTAAACTCGCCCCCGGTGAAGGTTATTTACGACTTGTAAAGCATCGTTCGTAATATGCGGGTTTGAAATATAGGCACCATGGGATTCAAACTCAATCGTCGAAATTGACTTCAGGTGCGGATCGAAAAACTCCAGTTGGTCAGCTTCATTGCGCACCGCAACCTCAGCAGTGTGCGAGGCGGAGCTGCCGCTCTCCTTGCCCAACACCACCGATTGACGAATCTCATCGCAAATCTCATTGCGCTTTTCCGCAGGGGCATATAGCAATTTCTGATAGTTGGCGACGATCTCCTTTGGAGATCCCATTGCCAGCATCTCACCGGAGTCGAGGAGGATCGCACTATCACAGAGCTCTACAATTGTTGTCCCGGAATGAGATACAAAAAGAATTGTTGCTCCCTTATTCTTGATCTCTTCAATCCGAGCAAAACATTTCCTTTGGAATAACTCATCTCCGACGGAAAGCGCTTCATCGACGATCAGAATTTCCGGATCGACATTGATCGCTACCGCAAACGCCAATCTAACCAACATTCCGCTTGAATAGGTTTTAACAGGCTGGTCGATAAACAAACCAATGCCTGCAAAATCAACTATTTCCTGGAATCGGCTATCGACCTCGTTTTTTGTCAGGCCCAATACAGCTGAGTTCATGTAGACGTTTTCACGTCCGGTAAACTCTGGATTAAATCCGGAGCCCAACTCCAGCAAGGCAGCGATCCTGCCAACCGTTTTGATCTCACCCTCACTCTGGCTCAACGTCCCACAAATCAACTGTAGAATGGTTGACTTTCCCGAGCCATTTCTTCCGACGATACCAACGGTTGTTCCCCGTTTTATATCGAAAGAAACGGACTTTAGCGCCCAAAACTCGCGATAATATTTTTTGGTGTCGGGCGTAAGCATTTGCAGAAGGCGATCCCGCGGCTTGTCGTAAATATGAAAGCATTTACTGACTTCGCTAACCTTAATTGCGACATCAGAGCACATCGCCAAACCCCTTCCTTGTTTTTTGAAACCAGGCAAACCCCAAACATGCGATAACAACCGAGCCCAGCAGATAGATCGACCAGCTGATCACATTGGGAACTTGTCCCCAAAACATTACTGATCTGGCCATTTCGATAACAGGGGTCAACGGATTAAAATTCAACAAATAACGATATTCCTCAGGCAAGGCCTCTACTGGATAGAATATCGGCGAAAGGAACATCAACACTGTAATGATCAAGCCAATAAATTGGGAGACATCACGCAAATATACGCCTAGCGATGCAAGTGCCCAAGTCAAACCCAGAATCAGAAATGCCAACGGCAATATGACCATTGGCAATAACAGAATAGAAACGTGAGGTACTCCGAATAGAATGGCATATACAGACACCCATACTATTATGCTAACTGCTGCGTGAAACAACGCGGATCCCAGCGCGACCCAAGGAAGAATCTCCAGTGGGAAAACCACCTTTTTCACATAGTTTGCGTTCGCCAGAATCAAACTTGGCGCCTTGCTTACGCACTCCGCAAAAAGGTTGAACATTATCAGACCGGCAAAAAGAACCAATGCAAACTCGGTTTTCGAATCACTGCCCGAATTCCAACGGGCTTTAAAAACGAAGCTGAATACAAATGTGTACACTGCAAGCATGAAAATCGGATTAAAAAATGACCAGAGGATCCCTAAGAACGATCCTCGATAACGTCCAACCACCTCGCGTTCGATTAATGCTCTAATCAAACCACGATTCAGGTAAAGACTAAGGATCATCTGTTTAGGTGATGATGAGAAAGCTCGCATCAGTTACTGACCTCTATCATTTCTTACTCTCTAATATCTTCGACAACTCAGACCTGTTTGAAAAGCGAGCGCCATAAATCTTGAACCAGCCGAATCGACCTCTTAGGTTCGCATAATTAGGCCAAACACGCCACTTGGGCTGTGATTTCGAAACACATTCAAAGCCCGGCTAGCACTCGACAAGAAACGTGTCAACACAAACATCTGCCAATACCACCGTTCAAGAAGCATACTTGTGTGAAACCACCGAAACGATCACTCGCTCTTCCCTGCACGAAATCGAATAGCGAGGGTGCAGAGTGGCACCCAAGCAACAAGCACTCCCCAGAATCCGTCCAGGAACCCCTTCATTACGAAAACGGAAATAGGTAGCAGCCACAGGACATTTATGAGTAATACACCCATGGTAACCTTGAAGTGCGATCCTGCAGCTTTGGCTGCGTGCTGATAAGCGTGAGAACAATGCGCTTGATAGACTTTTTCTCCACTGACCAACCGCCTGAACAGCGTCCATGTTGCATCAATAAAGAAGACGCTTGTCAGGATGATCCAGCACCACATCAACTCGGGAGATGCCTGGGCAGCCTGAATTGCAAGAACACCCAGCATCATGCCGAGAAATCCACTCCCGGCATCACCCATGAATATTCTTGCTGGGGGAAAATTCCAATATAGAAATCCAGCCACTGCGGCAGATAAAACCAAGGGCACAGTCAGTAGATTTGCGTTTCCGCTAATCCAGTAATTAATGCACATCCCCAGACATACAAAAATTGCCTGCACACTGGCAATACCGTCGATCCCATCCATGAAGTTATAGAGATTGAGTACCCAGACCAGGTAGATAACGGCAAGGATATTACCACCCCATGCCAGATCGACATCTACCCCCAGAATCCTGATGGGTGGCAGGCCATTCAACCAGAAAAGCGCCCAGCTGGCCGACAGGAAATGCCCAAGCAGACGCCATCGAGCAGGAACATGCCCGTGATCATCCACAAACCCGACCAGCGCAACCAGCGCCCCGGCACCCAGGAGGCCATACACCACGTCATTGGCAATCAGACCCAAGCCATTCAAAACCGGCAGGGAAAGGAGAAACGCAATGACTATGGCTACACCACCCCCCCTAGGAGTAGGCACTGTATGTGAACTGCGCTCATTTGGCACATCCATCAAACTTTTCGATAACGCGTAGCGGCGCAGGACGTAGGTACCGCCCCAAGAAATTGCAAATACGATCAGCAATAACAATCCGGCTATCATCGAATTTTACTTTCCTTGTAGTGAGTGATGGTTTCTCGAAAGGCTGTCACTCTGTCTACTGAAGGTGTCCAACCGAGCAGTTCTTCATTCTTCCTGATATCAACTTGCAATGAGTCACATATGCGCTGAACAACATCTTCCTTTCGAAACAACCGACCGATTACCTTTAACAGAAATACGGGCACCGGTAGCAAATTTGCTTTCTTGTTCATCGCGTTCGCTAATTCGCACAGGAGCTCAGTGGTTGAAAGATCAGCACCATCACTCGCCAAAAATACTTGATTTCGCGCAGCCGGATGGGACATACAAACAAAAATGAGATCGACCAAATTTCCAACCGCAACCAAACTACGCTGGTTATGCAGAGCACCAAATGGTAATGGCACGCCCTTATCAAGCCACTTCAACATACTCAGGAAGTTTGCTTTCACACCCGGCCCATAGACCAATGGCGGCCTGATAATTACCAACTCCATTTCAGAAGCATCGCAGATTTCACGAAGCGCCAATTCAGCTTCGTACTTGGAAATGCTGTAAGGATCGACAGGACCGGGGGTGTCGCTTGCCTTGAAAGGGCTATTTGACTGAGTCCTTTCGCCATTTACTTTGATCGTGCTTATGAAAACAAAACGTTTGACGCCCTCCTCGCAAGCGCGTCGAGCCAATCGGAGAGTCCCTTCCAGATTAGCCTTTCGAAACTCATATAACGCGTCTGCAGCAGTCTCGTTCATTACATGCACCCGAGCGGCGGAATGAACGACTACATCGACGTCTTGCATGGAGGGTAATGAGTTCCGAGCACACAGGTCGAATGCCCGGACCTGGCATACGCCTTGAAATCCCTGTACGTCTCGCACAGCAGCAATCGGTATGTAGCCCTGATCAATTTCAAGCCTGGACAGCAGCGCGCTACCGACAAACCCACTTGCACCGGTCACCAGTACTTTTAGCATCGTCATTTTTCTTTGTTTCCAGCTACTGCTTTCATCCAGCAGATACAAAAGAAAAGCACCTTGTCCCTGACGCGACGGCGACAGCGCCAAGCATAAAATGAAAGTTTGATGAGCTGGATACGACGAAACTCTCGCCATGATCTGACAAACGGGTCTTTATCTAGCCCGACCAAATGCGCAATTAACTGCACCTGATTGAACCACCAGCCATTGTGGATGGTTTTATAGCGGGAGACGAGAGAGCTCAATCCGGTATTCGCCCCGACCTGATTACTCTCATGCTGTCGGTATCTCATCGACGATACGGGATCTATATACCAACGATAACCATGGCTTCGAGCATACGCATAGCAGAACCAGTCATGAAGACTGACATCTTGCAATTGCTGCCAGTTACTCAGGATCGAACTCTTGAGCGATTCGGCCAACTGCTTACCCATCACATAAGTACAGCCAGGGCCCGCCGCTTCGAAGAGAAAATCCCAAGCGACCTGAGGCTGCGCCTTATCGAGCAGGCAGTCACTCCTGTCGGGCCAGAAGGCGATTACGTTACTAGAATAAGCATCGAAGCCACGCGCTTGAATTACCAGCGAGGCTCGCTGCAGCTTATCCGTATCCCAAATATCATCCTGATCAGCAAAAGCTACGGCATCGAAATCGTGAAATTCGACATCCCGCATCAACCTGAAGAAGTTTCGAGATGCGCCACCAAAAGCACCAGCAGGAGGAAGCAGAACAACATTGGAATGCTGCTCTGCGTAAGCCTCGCACCACGCCTCGGTACCATCGGTCGATGGATCGACGCTAATGTATATAACGAGATCGACCCCAACCTGGGCCTGGATCGACAGCAACTGCTGCTCGATCCATTGCATACCATTATAGGCCGCGAGCAGGACCGCGACCTTTTGACGAAATACTGGCATGCTATTCCTGCTTGCACTGGTTAGACACTGCTGTCCGAAAGTGGCTTTCGAATCAGTGAGAAGGCGAACTCAGTAGTTTTTGCAAGTACTGACCGTAGCCAGTTTTCTTCAAGGCTTCGGCTTGCGCAGCAAGCTGTTGTGCAGAGATCCAGCCATTATGGTAGGCAATCTCTTCCAGGCAAGCCACTTTCAGCCCCTGACGCTGCTCGATGGTATGAACAAAGTGACTGGCTTCCAACAGCGAGTCATGAGTCCCGGTATCCAACCAGGCGAAGCCCCTGCCCAACATCTCGACGTTCAGACTCTGGTTATCAAGATAGGCCTGATTGACATCAGTAATTTCAAGTTCACCACGTTCGGATGGTTTGATATTTTTCGCAATCTCCACAACTTGGTTGTCGTAGAAATACAAACCGGTAACGGCATAGTTTGACTTGGGCTTGGCAGGTTTTTCCTGAATGCTCAGCGCCTTGCCGGTACTATCAAACTCAACTACGCCAAATCGCTCCGGGTCAGAAACGTGATACCCAAAGACCGTCGCACCCTGCGTTTGCGCGCTGGCAGAACGCAGATTTTCTGAGAAGTGCTGACCATAGAAAATGTTGTCACCAAGGATAAGGCAGCATGGATCCTTGCCGATGAACTCCTCCCCAATGATAAAAGCCTGGGCCAATCCGTCCGGGCTAGGTTGCTCGGCATAAGAGAGATTGATGCCGTACAGACTGCCATCTCCCAGAAGCTTCTTAAAACAAGGCAGATCTTCAGGGGTGGAAATGATGAGAATTTCACGCATCCCGGCCAGCATCAGCACGGAGAGCGGATAAAAGATCATCGGCTTGTCGTAGATAGGCAACATTTGCTTGGAAACACCCAGTGTCAGCGGGTGCAGGCGTGTACCCGAGCCACCAGCCAGGATGATGCCTTTACGATTTGTCGTGGTCATTTGTTTAAAACTTCCCTAAGCATTCGAGTTACGCCACTTTGCCAATCCGGCAAGTGTAGAGAAAAATTGTCCCGCAGTTTGAAAGTATCCAACCGTGAATTCAGCGGACGGGCCGCTGGTGTTGGATAAGCGGTAGTCGGGATTGGCTCGAGCGCGCTAATCGCTAGAATCTCACCATTGGCTTTGGCGAAATCGATCACATGAGCGGCATAGTCATACCAGGACACTGCACCGCCGGCCGCCAGATGATACAGGCCAGCCAACTCAGGATTTATCAGGACCTGCCGGATTGCCAAAGCTGTCACGTCAGCGATCAAATCTGCACCCGTCGGGGCACCAACCTGGTCTTCGATGACATTGAGGATTTCGCGCTCCTTGGCCAGTCGCAGCATTGTCTTGGCAAAATTATTGCCGCGCGCACCATAAACCCAACTGGTACGGAAAATAAGATGCTGGCAGCCCGAGGCAGTGATTGCCTGTTCGCCGGCAAGCTTGCTGGCGCCATAGTGATTGACTGGGGAAACAGTGTCCGTCTCCTGCCAAGGCTTGTCGCCCTCGCCGCTGAACACATAGTCAGTCGAGTAATGGATTAACCAAGCGCCCAGGGATGCAGCCTCTTCAGCCATGACCTGAGTCGCTTGACCATTAACGCGATCGGCCAACTCTACTTCGGACTCTGCCTTATCGACCGCAGTATAAGCAGCTGCATTCACGATGATATCGGGAGCGATCTGACGGATCGTCTTGCGCAACAGTTCGGGATCGGACAGATCGCCAACCAAACCATCTACCGGGTTGCGATCAAGAGCAATCAACTCGCCAAGAGGGGCCAGGGAACGCTGCAACTCCCAGCCCACCTGACCATTTTTTCCCAAAAGAAGGATTTTCATGCTTTTTTTGAACGTTCTGCGTAGTTCTGATCGATCCACTGTTGGTAGCTGCCGCTCTTCACGTGCGCCACCCATTCAGAGTTGTTCAAATACCATTCAACGGTTTTGCGAATGCCGGTTTCAAAGGTTTCTTCAGGCGACCAGCCCAGCTCTCGCTGGATTTTGCTCGCATCAATGGCATAACGCTGATCATGGCCAGGACGATCGGCGACATAGGTGATCAGGCTTGCATGTGGACGATGAGCAGAGGCAGGGCACAACTCATCAAGCAGTGCACACAATGCGTTGACCACTTCAATATTCTGCTTTTCGTTATGACCACCGATGTTGTAAGTCTCGCCGACAACGCCTTCGGTGACGACTTTGTACAATGCCCGGGCATGATCCTCGACATAAAGCCAATCGCGAACCTGATTACCTTTTCCGTACACCGGCAGCGGCTTGCCTTCGAGGGCATTAAGAATAATCAGCGGAATCAACTTCTCCGGGAAGTGACACGGACCGTAGTTATTTGAGCAGTTGGTGACCAATGTTGGCAGGCCGTAAGTGCGCGCCCAAGCGCGAACCAAGTGGTCGGAACTGGCTTTGCTGGCCGAGTATGGCGAACTCGGTTGGTAAGGCGTGCTTTCAGTAAAGAGATCTTCCGGACCTTCGAGGTCACCGTACACTTCATCAGTTGAAATGTGATGGAAACGAAAGCTGCCCTTACGCATATCATCCATTGCCGCCCAATAATGACGAGCGGCCTCCAACAATACGTAGGTGCCAATGATGTTGGTCTGAATGAATTCGGACGGACCAGAGATAGAGCGATCGACGTGAGATTCTGCGGCCAGATGCATGATGGCATCCGGTTGATGCTCACGCAGAACACGATCAATCTGGTCTCGATCACAGATATCAACGCGTTCGAACGCATACCGCTCGCTCTGACTGACTTCAGCCAAAGACTCAAGGTTGCCGGCGTAGGTCAGCTTATCGACGTTAACGACAGAGTCGGTGGTACTGGAGATGATATGGCGAATGACTGCCGAGCCGATAAACCCGGCACCGCCGGTAACTAGAATTTTCACGCGAAACCATACCCTTGAGCTGCGGACAGCGCCTCAACGTGCGCCATCTGATCCATGAATGCAAAAGCCGTCAGACTTGAGGCTTCTGTAAAAACAAGCCGAAGCGATTGAGGAGTACACCACTATCGAACAGGGGCTGTATTTTACAGCTTAATGTACATTTTACTAATGGATATAGACGGGTAGCGACGCGATATCAAAGGAGGCCCTCAGTCGAGGCGCTTGCGCGCAATCCTGGACGGACGATTCAGGAACCAGCTCAATACTGGGCCTGCAACCATACCGATCAACAACGCCACGACTACCACCACCGACACTGGAAGCTGCGGGCCTGTCCAGCCGAGAAACGCCAGAGAGATCGCCTGCTGGTTTTCCAGAACGAATGCCAGGATCGCCAATACCAATAAAAGAACAAAAACACCAAGAAGCATGCGCTTGAGATTACGCATGAGCAAATTCCTGAACGGTAGCGACTGTCAAACGCCTTCCTCCTCTTCCTCGTTCACCCGATCGCGCAGCTCTTTACCGGGCTTGAAATGCGGAACAAATTTTCCGTCGAGACTGACAGATTGTCCGGTTTTAGGATTGCGACCGACGCGTGGCGCACGATAGTGCAAAGAGAAGCTGCCAAAACCACGGATCTCTATACGATCCCCGGTGGCAAGGCATTGAGACATTTGCTCAAGCATGGTCTTGATGGCCAACTCCACATCTTTGGATGAGAGCAGCCCTTGATGGGTGACAATTCGTTCGATCAACTCCGACTTCGTCATATTTTTCCCTTCTTTTTCAAGCAGCTAGATCATCGCTTCAGAGGTTTTAGCACGCCCAAAGGGTTTTGAACAGCCTAGGGATTGACATATATCGAACCCACACGCACGTCACTCTTGCCGTGGCTGGCAAAATCAGTCAATACGGAAGATCATCGACAGATGACCAGCATCGTACGAGTCAAGTAGCCAGCAGGATTAAAGCCGAAAGGGAAGTCATCGACGTCTTTTGCATCGTCGGATCTCACTATCACTTTATAGCCTGCACCCTTGCACTCTTTTGCCGCTCGCCTGTGGCATTTATCCCAACCCCCCCCTATTCCCGAGCAATCGACTTCGATACCACTGACGCCCCGCACAGCATGAGTTTTGGCGCTCGTGGAACAACCGGCCAATACCAACACTATCAGTGGCAATACGAACCTTTTCATTCACATCCTTATGCCAGAAACAACGCCCGGCTTTTCGACCCCAAACCAAAGAATAGCCTCGATTTACCTTACAGCCACGAAAACAGACCCGCTCACGAGCACATTCGTTTCATCCCAAGAGAGCAGAAAACAAGCCCCCACCCATGAAAGCGTATCTGCCGGCACCTCGAAACCCTCCGGCCCGGCGGTCACCAAAACGCCCCTGACAGAAGTGAGCGATCGGATATACTCCTTCGATTTAAACGTGTCAGCCGCCCGACCCTACATTGAGAACCGGATCTGAAGCGTCAGCTTGGCTAGAAAGCCCTTGGCATCAGACCCTGCAAAAACGAACGCACTGCCAAAATCCCTGGAAATCAACTAACAATAAAATCGATTGATGTGGAGTAAGCAATGAAAGGATTTATAGCGTTTCTTTCTGAACCCTCACTGAAAAAATTCGACGTTGACGGCATCGAGCGCATCGAGCTTCACAGTAAGGTTCTGGAAACAAAGCAGATGCTCAAGGAAGTCTTCGTTGAGTTTCATCACTCATTTCATGAACTGGCCGCTCGCCATATTCCAGCCAAAGGATTGGAAGTAGAACTCGGAGCCGGTGTTGCCCCGATGCGCGACACCTATCGGCAGGTACTGGCAACAGACATCGTTGCCGCCCCTTATCTGGACCAGGTCGTAGACGCACAGAATATGGAGCTGGACGATGCAGGCGTCGCCGTCTTCTATGGGCAGAATTGCTTTCACCACTTCCCGGAACCTGATCTCTTTTTCAATGAGGTCAAGCGAACCCTCAAACCCGGAGGCGGTTTGATCCTGATCGAACCTTATTACGGGCCGCTGGCTAGCACTCTCTATAAGCGGATGTTCAAGTCCGAAGGGTTCGACAAGGCTTATGGGTCGTGGAACACGCCCGCGACCGGCCCAATGAATGGAGCAAACCAAGCCCTCAGTTTTCTCGTCTTCATTCGTGACAAAGAGGAGTTCGACCGCAAGCACCCAAGCTTGGAAATAGTCCACCAAGAGGTATGCAATAATTACCTCCGATACCTGATTTCCGGAGGCCTGAATTTCCGTCAGTTACTTCCGAATTTCTGCACGCCCCTCATCAAACTGCTCGAAAAGATCTTGCAGCCGCTGAATACGTTATTGGGCCTGCATCACATTATAGTAATAAGGAAAAAACCAGCTTGACATTTGCAAAGTATATGGGCGTACAGCTATTCGCTTACGCCCTGGACATGAGCTCGTTCCTTTTGTTCGCCCACCTGCTCGACGGCCAACACATTCTTGCCAACATTTTCAGCAAATTGTTTTCAGGGATATTCGCGTTTTTCCTGCACCGTCACTTTACATTTCAGTCTACTGAGACCAGCCGCCGGACCCAGGCGATTCGCTACTTTTCGCTGCTCGCGATAAACATTCCGGTTTCGTCAGGACTTTTCACCCTGACTCTGGCACTTGTTGCGCCGCCCGCCCTGGCAAAGTTTTTGTCGGACGCTGCCTGCACGGCAATGACTTACTGGATCAGCAAAGTCGCGATCTTCCACAAAAAAACCCCACAGAATGAGAAGTCCGTAGACTCGAAAGGCTTATAAACAATGAAACTGCTGATTACCGGCGCCACGGGATATATTGGTGAACGACTGACCAGCTTGGCAGCCAGAGATGGACATGACGTCTATTGCGCCAGCCGCAAACCTACTCTGACGAAGTACAAATGGCTGCCATTCGACTTGGGCTCACCCACGCTCGAAATACCGCAAGATTGCAAGGCACTGGTCCACCTTGCCGCCGATACCAGCCACAACAAGAACACGTCCTCCGAAACCGAAATAATCGCTGCCAGAGCGCTAATTCAACAGTCATCACTCACCGGCACGAAGATCATCTTCATCTCCAGCCAGACCGCTTCGCCTGACGCACCGACTTCGTACGGGCAGACCAAGTGGCGCATTGAACAGGACATCCTTGCCGCCGGTGGCGTGGTGATCAGACCAGGACAGGTGTATGGCGGCCAGGAGCGCGGACTTTTTGGGGTTCTGTCGTCATTGGTGCGTCGCGTGCCGGCCATTCCTGCCCTGCTACCGGCACCGTTGATCCAGCCCATACACGTTGACGACCTGGCCGCAGCGATACTCACGGCAGCCGACAATAACGACATTAGAGGGGAAACCCTTTCGCTGGGGATGATCCAGCCCATCTCCTTTGGCGCCTTCCTGGAATCCATCGCGACCGACAAGCTGCACAAGCTCCGCTTACCTGTGCCGCTTCCCGTCCCCCTGATTAACCTCGGCACCGCGATCCTCGGAAAAAACCTGACCGCCAGGCTGGGACTTGATCGCCTGCTCTCGCTACTAAGCCTCAAGCCGATGCAATCGCAAGCCTCACTGATCCGACTAGGAATAACGCTGCGACCGCTTGCCGATGGAATGCACAAATCCGGGAGCGGCCGGCGTCGGCGCCTGCTTATCGAAGCCAATACCTTTTTGAGCTACCTGCTCAAATGCCAACCACACAAAGACTTGCTTCGTCGCTACGCGAGAGCCATCGAGATCCTTGATGACGGGCAGGCGCTGCTTGACTCCAAAACGCTCTCAAAACTTCCCTGCGCCGTGGCTCTTCTGGACACCGGCGCTGTGCGAAACACAGTGTACGGACAAGCCATTTCCAGGCGACTGCACATGGCAACGGCGTTGGCGGAAGCCAGCCCCCAAGGTGCCAGCACCTTTCTCGGGCTCAAGCGGCCCGCAGGATTTGCCAGAGCCTTTATTGCGCTGGGCATGGCCGTGCTGAAGGACATCTGCTGGCGCGTACTGTCCATCGTTGCCAGCCCGGTGCTTCCACGCCTCGTTAAAAGGAAGATCCAGCGTGACGACTGATTTTGATGTGATCATTGTGGGCAGCGGCCCGGCAGGAACCTCGGCGGCCTATCCATTGGTCCAGGCCGGACTGCGCGTGCTAATGGTTGATGCCAGCACCCCATCCCACAATCCCCCCCCCCCGGCCGGCAACTACCTCCATAACCGGGCAACCGATCCACTGCAATGGAAATGGATGGTCGGCGAGAGCTTCCACGCTCTCAACAATATGGATGCGGTTTCTCCAAAGCTGAAAACCCCCACGCACAAAAAAACCTTCGACCGCTTCAATGAAGCCAACGGCTTGAAGACAGAGAACTTCATCTCGATTGGCTCGCTGGCAACCGGAGGCCTTTCAAATGCGTGGGGCTGTGGCGTAGCACGATTCAATACAAATGATTTCGCAGGACTGAACCTGGCGCAGTCCGGGATTGAAGAATCCTACGAGATCGTTGCAAAACGCATGGGCATCAGCGGAAATGGCGCGGATGACCTGTCCGGCTATTTCGGCGTAGATCAGTGGGCGCAACCCTCGATCCCGATGGACAACCTTCATCACCAACTGCTGGGCAAATACACCCGTCAACGACAATCCGCACCCGCAAGCGGGTTTCGCATGGGGCGCTCACGCATCGCCGTATTGAGTCAGAACCTTGATGACCGCAAAGCCTGCGATCTCTCAGGCAACTGTTTGTGGGGATGTGACAATCACTCACTTTACTCGGCAGAGCAGGAAATTCCGAAACTGAAAGCCTACCCCGGATTTTTCCATGAGACCGGCTTTCTGGTTGACGCCATCAGCAAGCACAACGACGTTTGGACGATCTCCGACAAGCAAGGCCGAACAACGTTTTCGGCCAAACGACTGTTACTCGCCGCCGGCACCCTGGCGACGACAAAGCTGACACTCCAATATCTAGGGCACACCGCTCCTGTCGCACTTCAATCTTCTCCCACCGCGGCCTTCCTGCTTTGGCTGCCGCAACAACTGGGAGCACAGAGAGCGTCGACAGTAGGCTTGGGACAGTTGTCATTTGCCCTTGAGCTAGGTCCTGAACTGACGGCGTTTGGCTCCACGTTCAGCACCACCGGCCTGCCCATGTCCGAATTCGTCAGCCGGGCCCCCTTGAGCAAAAGATATAGCATCGAGCTCATGAGCAACCTGTTGAGCTCATGCCTGGTAGGAAATGTCTTTTTGCCCGGACACCTGTCCAACCACAGTGCCACCCTGACCGATGACGGACGCCTGTCAATCAAAGGCGTAGAACATCCGGACACACCGGCACTGATGAAAAGAACACAGGCCCTACTGCGTAAAGCTTATTGGAAACTTGGGGCGATCCTGATGCCCATGAGCTTTACAGTGGGCAAACCGGGTGCAGACATTCACTACGCCTCAACTTTCCCCATGCGGGCAACCCCAGGTGAAGGCAACACAAACCTTGTTGGCGAATTGGCAGGACATGAAAACCTGCACATTGTTGATGGCGCATGCCTCCCTCAATTAACAGAGAAGTCCCACACCCTTACCATCATGGCAAACGCTGACCGCATCGCTCGAGCACTACTGACCAAAAGCACCGCCTGACCTGCGGAAAACTACAAGGGCCACATTCATTCACCCCACTAAACCGAGTCAAATCACAGGCACAAAAAAGGGCGACCGAAGTCGCCCTTTTTCATGATCAAGCAGAACTTAGTTCTGTTTGGCCATTGCCTGGCGCAGCAGTGCCGCCATGGTGGTGTCGCCAGCAGGAGCTTCCTCAGCCTTCAGGCTTTGGATAGCTTCTTTCTCTTCAGCATCGTCTTTCGACTTGATGGAGAGCTGGATCACGCGGCTCTTGCGGTCAACGCTGATGATCTTGGCTTCTACTTCCTGGCCTTCTTTCAGAACGTTGCGCGCGTCTTCAACGCGGTCACGGCTGATTTCGGAGGCTTTCAGAGTCGCTTCGATATCGTCGGCCAGAACGATGATGGCGCCTTTGGCGTCAACTTCTTTCACAGTGCCTTTAACGATTGCGCCTTTGTCGTTCTCTTGAACGTACTCGGAGAACGGATCGCTTTCCAGTTGCTTGATACCCAGGGAGATACGCTCGCGCTCTGGGTCAACCGACAGGATAACGGTGTCCAGCTCGTCGCCCTTCTTGAAACGACGAACAGCTTCTTCGCCAACTTCGTTCCAGGAGATGTCGGACAGGTGAACCAGACCGTCGATGCCGCCGTCCAGACCAATGAAGATACCGAAATCGGTGATCGACTTGATGGTGCCGGAGATTTTATCGCCCTTGTTGAACTGGCCAGAGAAATCTTCCCATGGGTTAGATTTGCACTGCTTGATGCCCAGGGAGATACGACGACGCTCTTCGTCGATGTCCAGAACCATAACTTCCACTTCGTCGCCGACTTGTACGACTTTCGAAGGGTGGATGTTCTTGTTGGTCCAGTCCATTTCCGAAACGTGTACCAGACCTTCAACGCCTTCTTCCAGCTCAGCGAAGCAGCCGTAGTCGGTCAGGTTGGTTACACGAGCGGTAACGCGAGTGCTTTCTGGGTAACGGGCTTTGATAGCAACCCATGGATCTTCGCCCAGTTGCTTCAGGCCCAGGGAAACACGGTTGCGTTCGCGATCGTATTTCAGAACCTTAACGTCGATTTCGTCACCAACGTTGACGATCTCGGAAGGATGCTTGATGCGCTTCCAGGCCATGTCGGTGATGTGCAGCAGGCCGTCCACGCCACCCAGATCGACGAATGCGCCGTAATCGGTGAGGTTTTTGACGATACCTTTGACTTGCTGGCCTTCCTGCAGGGATTCCAGCAGAGCTTCACGCTCGGCGGAGTTCTCGGCTTCCAGGACGCTGCGACGGGAAACGACAACGTTGTTGCGCTTCTGGTCCAGCTTGATGACCTTGAATTCCAGCTCTTTGCCTTCCAGGTGCGTGGTGTCGCGCACTGGACGGACGTCAACCAGGGAACCTGGCAGGAACGCACGGATGCCGTTAACGTCGACAGTGAAGCCGCCTTTAACCTTACCGTTGATAACGCCCTTGACCACTTCCTCAGCTGCGAAGGCTGCTTCCAGAACGATCCAGCATTCAGCGCGCTTGGCTTTTTCACGGGACAGCTTGGTTTCACCGAAACCGTCTTCAACCGAGTCCAGAGCAACGTGAACTTCGTCACCGACATTGATAGTCAGATCGCCAGCGTCGTTGTAGAACTGCTCAAGCGGGATGAGTGCTTCAGACTTCAGGCCAGCGTGAACGGTTACCCAGCGAGCCTGGTAATCGATATCAACGATAACACCGGTGATGATGGAGCCTGCCTGAAGGTTCAGGGTTTTTAGGCTTTCTTCAAAGAGTTCCGCAAAGCTTTCGCTCATTTTAATTCCTGTAAATGAGGGCGAAGGATACGCCCATCTCCACACCCCAGACGGTGTGGGTTAGTTTCATATAGAAGAAGCGCCGCAGGACTATGACTGGTCCCCTGCAACCTTCTTGGTCACCCGGCGATATCGCGAATGGCGATCTCGCTCATGATGCGTTCAAGCACCTGATCGATGGACAACTCCGTGGAATCCAGCTGTATGGCGTCAGCCGCCGGCTTAAGCGGGGCTACCGCTCGCTGGGTGTCACGCTCGTCGCGTGCACGGATCTCATCTAGCAGACTCGACAGACTAACACCCTCGACTTTGCCCTTCAACTGCAAATATCGACGGCGCGCCCTCTCCTCGGCACTGGCGGTCAGGAAAATCTTCAGCGGCGCATCAGGAAAAACCACCGTACCCATGTCGCGACCGTCGGCCACCAGGCCCGGCGCTTCCTGGAAAGCACGCTGGCGCTGCAGCAGCGCCTCGCGCACGGCGGGCAATGCAGCCACTTGCGAAGCACCGGAACCGACGCTTTCGGTACGAATGACATCGCTGACTTCGTCGCCTTCCAGAATGATCCGTTGCAACTGACCTTCGGTCGCCGCAATGAACTGAACATCCAGATGAGCGGCGAGTTTCTTCAGCAGCTCTTCATTGGTCAGATCCACACCGTGGTTGTGCGCAGCAAATGCCAGCAAGCGGTACAACGCACCGGAATCCAGCAGGTTCCAGCCCAGACGTTTGGCCAGAATTCCGGCTACGGTGCCTTTGCCCGAGCCGCTTGGCCCATCAATGGTGATGACCGGTGCAATGTTTTTCACGACTGAGCCTCTTGCGCCACACGAATACCGACCTGCCCGCACAGTGCGAGGAAGTTCGGGAACGACGTCGCGACGTTGGCGCAGTCATGAATGCGGATCGGTGCAGTGGCGCGCAACGAGGCAACGCTGAACGCCATCGCGATACGGTGATCGCCATGACCATGCACTTCGCCGCCACCAATCTGGCCGCCGTCGATGATGATGCCGTCCGGGGTCGGCTGGCATTTCACGCCCAGCGCCAACAGACCGTCCGCCATCACCTGGATGCGATCCGACTCCTTGACCCGCAGCTCTTCAGCGCCGGTCAGCACGGTACGCCCTTCGGCACAGGCAGCCGCCACGAACAGCACCGGGAATTCGTCGATGGCCAGCGGAACCAGCTCTTCGGGAATCTCGATACCTTTGAGTTTAGCTGCCCGCACGCGCAGGTCAGCCACCGGCTCGCCGCCGACTTCACGCTGGTTTTCCAGAGTGATGTCCGCACCCATCAGGCGCAGGATGTCGATAACGCCGGTGCGGGTCGGGTTGATGCCGACGTGCTCAAGCACCAGCTCCGAACCTTCGGCGATCGAGGCCGCGACGAGAAAGAACGCCGACGACGAGATGTCGCCCGGCACTTCAATGTGAGTTGCGGTCAGTTTGCCGCCGGATTCAACCGAAGCCGTTGCGCCTTCAACGTTCACCGAATAACCGAAACCGCGCAGCATGCGCTCGGTGTGGTCGCGAGTCGGCGCTGGTTCGGTCACGGTGGTCTTGCCTTCAGCGTACAGACCGGCGAGCAGCAGGCAGGATTTCACCTGAGCACTGGCCATCGGCATGGTGTACGTCAGGCCTTTAAGCTTGTGACCACCACGAATGGTCATCGGCGGACGACCTTCAGCAGCGGTTTCAATCACGGCACCCATTTCGCGAAGCGGATTGGCTACGCGATTCATCGGACGCTTGGACAACGAGGCATCGCCAGTCAAAACACTGTCGAAGTTCTGCGCCGCCAGCAAGCCGGACAGCAAACGCATCGAAGTGCCGGAGTTGCCCAGATAGATCGGGCCCGGCGCAGGTTTCAAGCCGTGCAGGCCGACACCATGGATGGTCACGCGGCCGTGGTGCGGGCCTTCGATGACCACACCCATGTCGCGGAACGCCTGCAAGGTCGCCAGTGCATCTTCGCCCTCAAGGAAGCCTTCGACTTCGGTGACGCCTTCGGCCAGCGAGCCGAGCATGATCGAACGGTGGGAAATGGATTTGTCACCCGGTACGCGAATCCGACCGGACAGGCGGCCACCAGGTTGAGCCAGGAAGATCAGATCGTTGGAATTCATAGCGTCCACATAGGCCCTGCGGGCCAGGATTTTACTGAAATGCTCGCGGGCAACCCGGGCGCGAGTGAAAACGCCCAACAATTGGTGCCCATCCCCTGCATCGACCGCGTCGCGCAAGGCGTCGAGGTCGCTGCGAAATGTATCGAGTGTGCGCAGGACAGCTTCGCGGTTGGCGAGAAAGATGTCGTGCCACATCACCGGGTCGCTTCCGGCGATTCTTGTGAAATCGCGGAAACCGCCCGCAGCGTAACGGAAGATCTCAAGATTTTCATTGCGCTTGGCCAACGAATCGACCAGACCAAAGGCCAGCAAGTGCGGCAGATGACTGGTCGCAGCCAGCACTTCATCGTGACGCTCGACCTGCATGTGCTCGACGTCGGCGCCCAGTTCTCGCCAGAGACGGTCGACCACAGCCAGCGCCGCCGGATCGGTTTGCTCGAGCGGCGTGAGGATAACCTTGTGACGACGGAACAGTTCGGCATTGGAGGCTTCCACCCCGCTCTGCTCGGAACCGGCAATAGGATGACCCGGCACGAAACGTGCCGGCATGCCGCCGAACGCCTCAGTTGCCGCGCGCACCACATTGCCTTTGGCGCTGCCGACATCAGTCAGAATCGCCTGCCCCAGATCCATGCTCGCCAGACGCGCGAGCACTTTTTCCATGGCCAGGATCGGCACTGCCAGTTGAATCACGTCGGCGCCCTGACATGCAGCCGCCAAGTCGTCTTCGCAACGATCAACCACACCCAACTCGACCGCCAGCTTGCGCGATTGCGGGTCGAGATCGACCCCGACCACTTCGCGGCATACACCGCTTTCACGCAAGCCTTTGGCAAACGAACCACCGATCAACCCCAGACCGACCACTACAAGGCGCCCGATCATAGGTGCAGCAGATTGCAGTGCAGTGACATCACCCACGAGCCAGAACCTTGCGCAACGCTTCGAGGAAGCGGCTGTTTTCCGCCGGCAGACCAATGGTCACCCGCAGGTGGTTCGGCATGCCGTAGTTGGCCACTGGACGCACGATCACGCCTTCGCGCAGCAAGCCCTGGAATACCGGGGCCGCGACTTGAGCGAGGTCGACACAGATGAAGTTGCCTTTGGATTCAATCCAGCTCAAGCCCAACTCACGGAAACCGGCCTGCAACTGCTGCATGCCCGCCTCGTTGAGTTGACGGCTTTGCGCCAGATATTCCTCATCCTTCAGCGCTGCGCAGGCTGCCGCGAGGGCGAGGCTGTTGACGTTGAATGGCTGGCGAACACGGTTCAACACATCAGCGACGACCGGGGTGGACAGACCGTAGCCGACGCGCAGCGCTGCCAGACCATAGGCCTTGGAGAAGGTGCGCGATACCAGCAGATTCGGGTAAGCAGCGAGGAAATCCAGGCCATCCGGCAGATCGCTGCCTTCGGCGTACTCGATATAAGCCTCGTCGAGCACCACCAGCACATGCTCTGGAACATCCTGCAGGAACTCGTCCAGCGCTTCAGCACCGAACCAGGTGCCGGTCGGGTTGTTCGGGTTGGCGATGAACACCACGCGAGTATTGGCATCGATAGCGGCGAGCATTGCCGGCAGGTCATGCCCCCAATCCTTGGCCGGAACCACTTTGGCCTGAGCGCCTACCGCTTGAGTAGCAATCGGATACACCGCGAACGCGTGCTCACTGAACACTGCATTCAGGCCCGGCGCCAGATAGGCACGCGCGACCAGCTCAAGAATGTCGTTGGAGCCGTTGCCCAGCGTGACCTGGCTCAGTTCGACGCGGCATTGCTCGGCCAGCAGCGATTTCAGCGCGAAACCGTTGCCATCCGGATAACGGGTGAGCTCGGCCAGCTCTTCGCGGATGGCCGCCAAGGCTTTTGGACTGGCGCCCAGCGGATTTTCGTTGCTGGCCAGCTTGACGATTTTTGCCGGATCCAGATCCAGCTCGCGCGCCAGTTCGTCCACAGGCTTGCCCGGAACGTACGGCGAAAGTTGTTGCACGCCCGGCTGTGCCAGAGCGAGGAAATTGCCACTCATTTGCTACCGCCCCTTAGAGAACTGCTTTCGGGTAGGAACCCAGCACTTTGAGTGCTACCGCTTCCTGACTGATCTTTTCCAAAACACCTTTGATCAACGGATCACGGTGATGGCCGACGAAGTCGATGAAGAATACGTAGGTCCATTTGCCGCTGCGCGACGGACGGGTTTCGATACGGGTCAGGTCGATCCCGTTGTCGTGGAACGGCACCAGCAACTCATGAAGCGCGCCGGGTTTGTTGCTCATGGACACGATGATCGAAGTCTTGTCGTCGCCGGTCGGCGGCACTTCCTGATTACCGATCATCAGGAAACGCGTCGAGTTGTCCGGACGGTCTTCGATCTTCTCGGCCAGGCGGGTCAGACCATAAAGGCCTGCCGCCATGTCACCGGCAATCGCCGCCGAGTTCCACTCGCCTTTAACCCGCTTGGCCGCTTCCGCATTGCTCGATACCGCAACGCGCTCGACATTCGGGTAATGCGCGTCCAGCCATTTACGGCACTGAGCCAGCGACTGCGCATGGGAATAGATGCGGCTGATGCTGTCGGTCTTGGTGTTTTCACCGACCAACAGGTGATGGTGAATACGCAACTCGACTTCGCCACAGATCACCATGTCGTGTTCGAGGAAGCTGTCCAGCGTGTGGTTGACCGCGCCTTCGGTGGAGTTTTCCACCGGGACCACGCCAAAATTCACCGCACCGGCTGCCACTTCACGGAACACTTCATCGATCGCCGCCATCGGCTTGCTGATGACGGCGTGGCCGAAGTGCTTCATCGCTGCGGCTTGCGTGAAGGTGCCCTCAGGACCGAGGTAAGCCACTTTCAGCGGCTGCTCCAGCGCCAGGCACGACGACATGATTTCGCGGAACAACCGCGCCATCTCTTCGTTGCCCAGCGGCCCCTGATTGCGCTCCATCACGCGTTTGAGCACCTGAGCTTCACGCTCGGGACGATAGAACACCGGCACTTCGCCTTCGGCCAGCGAGGCCATCTTTACTCGCGCGACTTCCTGGGCGCAACGCGCACGCTCACTGATCAGCTCCATGACTTTGGTGTCCAGAGCGTCAATGCGAACGCGCAGTGCCTTGAGTTCTTGCTCGGACATCAGCCGTGTTCCTTCTCGAATTCAGCCATGTACGCCACCAGCGCGTTGACCGCGGTGATGTCGACAGCGTTATAGATAGAGGCGCGCATGCCGCCCACGGAGCGGTGGCCTTTCAGATTGAGCAGGCCGCGTTCTTCGGCACCAACGAGGAATGGCTTGTCCAGACGATCATCGGCCAGACGGAACGGCACGTTCATCCACGAGCGATCCGACTTGTTGATCGGGTTGCTGTAGAGGCCGCTGGCGTCGATGAAGTCGTACAGCGTGCGCTGTTTGACGTCGTTGAGTTTGGCGATCGCGTCGACGCCACCCTGCTCTTTCAGCCACTGGAACACCAGACCGGACAAGTACCAGGCCAGGGTCGGCGGCGTGTTGTACATCGAACCGTTATCGGCTGCGACCTTGTAGTCGAGCATGGTCGGGCACAGCGCGCGCGCCTTGCCGAGCAAGTCTTCACGAATGATGTTGACGACGATACCGCTCGGGCCGATGTTTTTCTGCGCGCCGGCGTAGATCATGCCGAAACGCGAGATGTCGACCGGACGCGAGAGGATGTCCGAAGACATGTCAGCCACCAGCGGCACATCACCGACTTCCGGGATCCACTGGAATTCCAGACCGCCGATGGTTTCGTTCGGCGCGTAATGAACGTAAGCGGCGTCTTTCGACAGCTTCCACTCGTTCTGGCCCGGGATGGCGAAATAGTCGTAAGGCTTGGCGGTAGCAGCAACGTTGACGTGACCGTAGCGCGAGGCTTCTTCGATGGCTTTCTGCGACCAGATACCGGTGTCGATGTAGTCGGCCGAACCGCCTTCAGGCAGCAGGTTCAGCGGGATCTGCGCGAATTGCTGGCTGGCGCCACCTTGCAGAAACAGCACTTTATAGTTCGACGGGATATTCAGCAGGTCACGCAGATCCTGCTCGGCTTGGGTGGCAATGGACACGAACTCATCGCTGCGATGGCTCATTTCCATGACCGACAGACCCTTGCCGTGCCAATC
Source organism: Pseudomonas crudilactis (assembly GCF_013433315.1). Classification (GTDB taxonomy): domain Bacteria; phylum Pseudomonadota; class Gammaproteobacteria; order Pseudomonadales; family Pseudomonadaceae; genus Aquipseudomonas; species Aquipseudomonas crudilactis. Next base: position 187,103 of record NZ_WXVV01000006.1, read on the forward strand.
AAGGAGTTCACCCTGGGCACGTTGCAGGACAGCTTCAGGAAGCGCCGCAGGACCGGCGCAGAAGTTATAGGCTCGCTTGCTCACATCCAATCTCGCTCTGATTTGGTGGTATCACATATCAGTCGGCGCCAATCGTGTGTGGGAGCGAGCTTGCTCGCGAAGGCGGACTGACATTCAACAATAATGTCGCCTGATACTCCGCTTTCGCGAGCAAGCTCGCTCCCACAAGGATCTCCATGGGCGCCGAAATTTCATACCGGACAAATAACAAGGGGGCGAATTCTCATCCGCCCCCTCGTTTGTCCGCTTATTCTTGCGGTTCTTCGTCTGCTGCGGCGTCGAGTTGCTGGTCTTCGCCAGCATCGTCGATCACGACGCTGCCTTCGAATTCCTCGCCCTCCTCACCTTCGAGCTCTTCACCTTCAATTTCCGAAGGCTCCTGAACCCGCTCCAGCCCGACCAGGGTTTCATCCTTGGCCAGCTTGATCAGCGTGACACCTTGAGTGTTACGGCCCAGGCTCGACACTTCGTCGACACGGGTACGCACCAGAGTGCCCTGATCGGAGATCAGCATGATTTCTTCACCGTCCTGCACCTGAACCGCGCCGACCAGACGGCCGTTACGCTCGTTGCTGACCATGGCGATAACGCCCTGACCACCACGCTTGTATTCAGGGAACTCGGTGATCGCCGTACGCTTGCCGTAGCCGCGCTCGGAGGCGGTGAGGATCTCGCTGCCTTCTTCCGGAATCAGCATGGAGATCAGCTTCTGCCCTTCTGGCAGACGCATACCACGCACGCCGCGGGCGGTACGGCCCATGGCGCGAACTTCGGATTCCTTGAAGCGTGTCACTTTGCCGCCGTCGGAGAACAGCATGATTTCCTGCTCGCCATCGGTGATGGCAGCGGAGATCAGGATGTCGCCTTCGTCCAGTTCCAGCGCGATCAGACCGACGCTGCGCTGACGGCTGAACGCCACCAGCGGGGTCTTCTTCACGGTACCGTTGGCGGTCGACATGAAGATGAACGGGGCTTTCTTGCGGTCAGCAGCCTTGATACGGGCACGACGTTCTTCGTCGGTCTCGTTGCTGTTTTCGATGTCTTCTACATCAGCCTCGACGCCTTCGGCTTCTTCTTCATCAGCCTGACGCTTCATGGCTTCGAGATCGACCGGCAGCATGGTGGTGATGTATTCGCCTTCGCTCAACGGCAACAGGTTGACCAGCGGACGGCCACGGGCGGCGCGGGACGCTTCCGGAATCTCGTAGGTCTTGAGCCAGTACACCTTGCCCTTGCTGGAGAACAGCAGCAGCGTGGTGTGGCTGTTGGCAACCAGCAGGTGAGCGATGTAGTCCTCATCCTTGACGCCGGTGGCCGATTTGCCTTTACCGCCACGACGCTGAGCCTGGTACGCAGCCAATGGCTGGGTCTTGGCGTAACCACCGTGGGAAATGGTCACGACGCGCTCTTCTTCCGGGATCATGTCACCCAGGGTCAGGTCGAGACGGGCATCGAGAATTTCGGTGCGACGCACGTCGCCGTATTCGGCACGAATCACTTCCAGCTCTTCGCGGATCACTTCCATCAGGCGCACAGCGCTGTTGAGGATGCGGATCAGCTCGCCGATCTGATTGAGAATCTCTTGATACTCGGCCAGCAGTTTTTCGTGTTCCAGACCGGTCAGACGGTGCAGACGCAGTTCCAGAATGGCTTGCGCCTGTTCTGGCGACAGGAAGTACTTGCCTTCGCGCAGACCGTATTGCGGATCGAGGTTTTCCGGACGGCACGAATCGGCACCGGCACGTTCAACCATCGCGACCACTGCCGAGGATTCCCACGGTGTGCTGATCAGCGCTTCTTTCGCTTCCGAAGGGGTCGGCGAGGCTTTGATCAGGGCAATAACCGGGTCGATGTTCGACAGGGCAACGGCCTGACCTTCGAGGATGTGACCACGCTCGCGCGCCTTGCGCAGTTCGAACACGGTACGGCGGGTGACCACTTCGCGACGGTGACGGACGAAGGCTTCCAGCAGATCCTTGAGGTTGAGGATGCGTGGGCGGCCGTCGATCAGCGCAACGATGTTGATGCCGAATACCGATTGCAGCTGGGTCTGGGCGTAGAGGTTGTTGAGGATCACCTCAGGCACTTCGCCGCGACGCAGTTCGATCACGACGCGCATACCGTCCTTGTCGGACTCGTCGCGCAATTCGGTGATGCCTTCCAGCTTCTTCTCTTTGACCAGCTCGGCGATCTTCTCGATCAGACGCGCCTTGTTCAGCTGGTAAGGGAGTTCGGTGATGACGATCTGCTGACGGCCACCGACCTTGTCGATGTCTTCAATGATCGAACGGGCACGCATGTAAATACGGCCACGACCGGTGCGGTAGGCTTCGATGATGCCGGCGCGACCGTTGATGATCGCCGCGGTCGGGAAGTCCGGACCGGGGATGTATTGCATCAGCTCATCGACGGTCAGCTCAGGGTTGTCGATGAGCGCCAGGCAACCGTCGATGACTTCACCGAGGTTGTGCGGCGGAATGTTGGTCGCCATGCCCACGGCGATACCGCTGGAGCCGTTGACCAGCAGGTTGGGAATACGGGTCGGCATGACCGCCGGGATCATTTCGGTGCCGTCGTAGTTCGGCACCCAGTCCACGGTTTCCTTGTGCAGGTCAGCCAGCAGTTCGTGCGCCAGCTTGGTCATGCGCACTTCGGTGTATCGCATCGCCGCAGCGTTGTCGCCGTCGACCGAACCGAAGTTGCCCTGACCGTCTACCAGCAGGTAGCGCAGGGAGAAAGGCTGAGCCATACGAACGATGGTGTCGTACACGGCAGTGTCACCGTGCGGGTGATACTTACCGATCACGTCGCCGACAACACGGGCAGATTTCTTGTACGGCTTGTTGAAGTCGTTGCCCAGCTCGCTCATCGCGAACAGTACGCGACGGTGCACGGGCTTGAGGCCATCGCGCGCATCCGGCAGTGCACGGCCGACGATCACGCTCATCGCGTAGTCGAGGTAGGACTGTTTCAGCTCGTCTTCGATATTGACCGGGAGGATTTCTTTGGCCAGTTCGCCCATGAGAAGCCTGATTCCTTTTTCTGGTGAAACTTCGTCATATCCATGTGGGAGCAACGAAGCTCGTCGGGCCCGGCCGAGTGCCATGCGCCGACTTACGACAAATCAACAATCTGAAGAGTGGATTTGCGCAGTAAAGACAGCTCCGTGGAGCTGCCTCGGAAAACGCCGGATGTTATCACAAAGGCCGCCACGCACCTATCCCCCAGATGCGCATGGAGCATAGTTAGTTGACCGGTGACAGGCTTAACGGGGACGAGAGAGGCTCAGAGCCTGGTTGAATGCAGATTTGTGGTCTGGATTAGCGATGTTTATTGACGTTTAGGGACCCTTCGCGAGCAAGCTCGCTCCCACATTGTTCTGTGGCGGTCACAAAACCTGTGGGGGCGAGCTTGCTCGCGAAGAGGCCGACGCGGGATTCAAGCCTGTTAATGCAGGCGCTTGCGGCACATCAACTGGGCCATTTTCGCGGTATCCGGGCGCTCGACGATGCCTTTCTCGGTAACGATCGCATCAATCAGGTCCGCCGGGGTCACGTCAAACACCGGGTTGAACGCTTCAACATCGGCGCCGACACGCTTACCGCCGACCTCCAGCAGCTCGGCGCCGTCACGCTCTTCAATCGGAATGTCGTCACCGCTGGCCAGATTCATGTCGATGGTCGAACTCGGTGCCACCACCATGAAGCGCACGCCGTGGTGCATGGCGTTGACCGCCAGTTGATAGGTGCCGATCTTGTTCGCCACGTCGCCGTTGGCGGTGATGCGGTCAGCCCCTACGATCACCCAGGTCACGCCTTTGGTTTTCATGATGTGCGCGGCAGCGGAGTCAGCATTGAGCGTTACCGGGATGCCTTCGTTGGCCAGCTCCCACGCGGTCAGGCGCGAGCCTTGCAACCACGGGCGGGTTTCGTCGGCATAAACGCGCTCGACCATGCCTTCCAGAAAAGCTGCGCGAATGACCCCCAGCGCGGTACCGAAACCGCCGGTAGCCAGCGCGCCGGTATTGCAGTGGGTCAGAATCGCCTGGGCGTTGCCCTGATGTTTGCGGATCAGGTCGACGCCGAGCTGCGCCATGGTCAGGTTGGCTTCGCGGTCGCTTTCATGAATGGCGATGGCTTCGGCTTCCAGCGCCGCCAGCGGATCGGCGTTTTCTTTCAAGCGATCGAGCCGATCGTGCATGCGGCCAAGGGCCCAGAACAAATTGACCGCGGTCGGACGGGAATCGGCCAGCAAGGCAAAATCCTCCTCCAGCGCCGCATACCAGTCGCCACCTTCGGCGATCCGCGCACGCGCCGCGAGGACAATGCCATACGCCGCACTGATGCCGATGGCTGGCGCGCCACGCACCACCATCGAGCGAATCGCTTCAGCTACGCCAGCGGCGCTGGTGTAGGCAATCCAGGTTTCCTCGAACGGCAAAATACGCTGATCCAGCAGGTGCAGCGCGCCGTCTCGCCAATCGATGGCCTTCACTTTCTCCGCAGCCAACAGTCGATCGCGCATCCCACACCCCGCACTCATGAACAAAAGCCGCCGATTATAGCGATCCCCCCGCGAAGACGCTCGGGTATACTTCGCCATCCTTTACAAAAGCACTGGAACCGACCCTCGATGCCGAAACCTGCCATTGCGCTCGACTTATTATTGCTGCCGACCTGGCTGGTACCCGTCGAACCTGCAGGCGTTGTGCTCAAGGAGCACGGCCTGGGCATCCGCGACGGTCGCATCGTGTTTATCGGCCCGCGCGCCGAAGCATTGAAGTGTAACGTCACGGAAGTTCGCGAACTGCCGGATGTGCTGCTCGCCCCTGGCCTGATCAATGCCCACGGCCACGCGGCAATGACGCTGTTCCGTGGTCTGGCTGACGACCTGCCGCTGATGACCTGGCTGGAAAACCACATCTGGCCGGCCGAAGCGAAATGGGTCAGCGAAGATTTCGTGCGTGACGGCACCGATCTGGCCATCGCCGAGCAGATCAAGGGCGGCATCACTTGTTTCTCGGACATGTATTTCTTCCCGAAGATCGCCAGCGAGCGCGTGCACAACAGCGGCATTCGCGCGCAGATCGCGATTCCGATCCTCGACTTCCCGATTCCAGGCGCCAGCAGCGCCGATGAAGCCATTCGTCAGGGCGTCGAATTGTTCGGCGATCTGAAGCATCACGAACGCATCAAGATCACCTTCGGTCCTCATGCACCGTACACCGTTGGCGACGAAAACCTCGAGAAAGTCCGCGTGATTGCCGAGGAACTGGACGCGTCGATCCACATGCACGTCCATGAGACCGCTTTCGAAGTCCAGCAAGCGCTGGAGCAACACGGCGAGCGTCCACTCGCTCGCCTTGGCCGTCTGGGCCTGCTCGGCCCGCGCTTCCAGGCCGTGCACATGACCCAGATCAGCGATGACGACCTGGCGTTGCTGGTAGAAAGCAACACCAGCGTGATCCACTGTCCGGAATCGAACCTGAAACTGGCCAGCGGTTTCTGCCCGGTCGAGCGTTTATGGCAGGCTGGGGTAAATGTCGCGGTCGGCACCGATGGCGCCGCCAGCAATAACGATCTGGATCTGCTCGGCGAAACCCGCACCGCCGCGCTGCTGGCCAAAGCCGTCGCTGGCTCGGCCACTGCACTGGACGCCCATCGGGCGCTGCGCATGGCCACATTGAATGGCGCGCGCGCACTGGGAATCGAAGCACAGGTTGGCTCCCTGGAAATCGGCAAAGCCGCCGACATCGTCGCTTTCGACCTGTCCGGCCTGGCGCAGCAACCGGTGTACGACCCGGTTTCGCAGCTTATCTATGCCACCGGTCGCGATTGCGTGAAACACCTGTGGGTCGCCGGCAAACAACTGCTCGACGACCGGCGCCTGACGCGCATGGACGAAGAGCAACTGGGCGCTACCGCCCGGGCCTGGGGCCAGCGCATCAGTGGCCACACCGAATCGTAAACACCCCGGCGCAAACGCCGGGGCTACAGCCCTTTTTCAAGTTTTAGAGGAATTGAACATGAGCAACGTCGACCACGCCGAAATCGCCAAATTCGAAGCCCTGGCTCATCGCTGGTGGGACCGTGAAAGCGAATTCAAACCGCTGCATGACATCAACCCGCTGCGGGTCAACTGGATTGACGAGCGGGTCAATCTGGCCGGCAAGAAGGTCCTCGACGTCGGTTGCGGCGGCGGCATTCTCAGCGAAGCCATGGCGCAACGCGGCGCCACTGTGATGGGCATCGACATGGGTGAAGCGCCGCTGGCGGTCGCGCAACTGCATCAACTGGAATCCGGCGTCAACGTCGAATACCGCCAGATCACCGCCGAAGACCTCGCTGAAGAAATGCCTGAGCAGTTCGACGTAGTGACCTGCCTTGAGATGCTCGAGCACGTGCCTGATCCATCGTCAGTCATTCGCGCCTGCTTCCGCATGGTCAAGCCCGGCGGCCAGGTGTTCTTCTCGACCATCAACCGCAACCCGAAGGCGTATCTGTTCGCCATTATCGGCGCTGAATACATCATGAAGCTGTTGCCGCGCGGCACTCACGACTTCAAGAAATTCATCCGCCCGTCCGAGCTCGGTGCCTGGAGCCGCATGGCTGGCCTGACCGTCAAGGACATCATCGGCCTGACCTACAACCCGCTGACCAAGCACTACAAGCTGGCCAACGATGTTGACGTCAACTACATGATCCAGACCCTGCGCGAGGAATAAGCCGATGGCCATCAGAGCAGTTCTCTTCGACATGGACGGCACCCTGCTCGACACGGCGCCGGACTTCATCGCCATCTGCCAGGCGATGCGCGCCGATCGTGGCTTGCCGCCGATCAACGACAAGCACATCCGCGACGAGATCTCCGGCGGCGCCAAAGCCATGGTCGCGGTGACGTTCTCGATGGATCCGGAATCGCCGGGCTTCGAGGAACTGCGTCTGGAGTTCCTTGAGCGCTATCTGGTCGGCTGCGCGGTGCACAGCAAGCTGTTCGACGGCATGGGCGAACTGCTCGCCGACATCGAGAAGGCCAACCTGATCTGGGGCGTGGTGACCAACAAGCCTTTGCGCTTTGCCGAGCCGATCATGCAACAACTGGGGCTGGCCGAGCGCTCGGCACTGCTGATCTGCCCGGATCATGTGAAGAACAGCAAGCCGGATCCGGAGCCGTTGATCCTTGCATGCAAGATGCTTGATCTGGATCCGGCGACGGTTCTGTTTGTCGGCGATGATCTGCGTGATATCGAATCGGGCCGCGATGCCGGCACGAAAACCGCGGCGGTGACGTTTGGTTATATCCACCCGGACGACAATCCGCGGCATTGGGGCGCGGATGTGGTGGTGGATAACCCGTCGGAGTTGCGCAAGGTGCTCGATAGCGCGCTTTGCAGCTGCTGAGACCTGACGCAGAGCGTCATTGGCTGCATTCCCACGCGGAGCGTGGGAAACGATCTGACTCCATGATGAGGTTTTTATGTTTGATTATTCCGCTCGTCCCGAATTGCTCAAGGATCGGGTCATTCTGGTCACCGGTGCCGGTCGTGGCATCGGTGCGGCGGCCGCGAAAACCTACGCCGCTCATGGCGCTACGGTATTGCTGCTGGGCAAGACCGAAGCCAATCTGACCCAGGTTTACGACGAGATCGAAGCCGCGGGCCACCCGCAACCGGCAGTGATCCCGTTCAACCTCGAAACCGCCCTACCCCATCAGTACGATGAACTGGCAGCGATGATCGAGACCGAGTTCGGCCACCTCGACGGCCTGCTGCACAATGCCTCGATCATCGGCCCACGTACGCCGATCGAGCAGTTGTCCGGCGAAAACTTCATGCGTGTCATGCAGGTCAACGTCAACGCCATGTTCATGCTGACCAGCACTCTGCTGCCGCTGCTCAAGCTGTCACAAGACGCCTCGGTGGTGTTCACCTCCAGCAGCGTCGGGCGCAAGGGTCGGGCGTACTGGGGCGCCTACGGCGTGTCGAAGTTCGCCACCGAAGGCCTGATGCAAACCCTGGCCGATGAAGTCGATGGTGTGGCGCCGGTGCGTTCCAACAGCATCAACCCGGGTGGCACGCGCACGAGCATGCGCGCCCAGGCGTATCCAGGGGAAAACCCGTTGAACAACCCGACGCCCGAAGAGATCATGCCGGTCTACCTTTACCTGATGGGCCCGGACAGTACTGGCATCAACGGCCAGGCATTCAACGCCCAGTAACTGCCATACGTCGCATTTGTTGCCGCGGCAGATTCCTGTCGCGGCATGCATTTGCCGTTCGAGAGCGTCACAATCCAGTCAATTTTCCAGCACCCTTTGCTCACCTTCCAAGCCAAGCCATTGATTTAATACGGTTTAAATAAAAACGAACCGAATGGCACGACTTTCGCTCTAATTTTCCTCAAAACAAGCCACGTGAAGGCAATGGGGCGAGGCCGATTTCGATAGCTTACTAATCGTCATCCGGCAGACTAGACTTACGCCAAACGTCCTACGGGACTGATGGATCAGTATGACGCGCAGCCCATAGCCGCTCTCACCCAGCCTGTAAGACAGACTTACTGCTAAGGGTTCACGCCATATGAAATCACCCTCCCAGACCAATGCAATTGACTTTGACAGTGCCAAATTGCAACGCCTGGGCTTTGGTCAACTGCCGCCCCTTCTGGAGCGACCGGCCAGTCTTGCGCAATTGCGCCAGCAAATGAGCCTGCAACTGCAAACCAGCCTCGAACCGCAACGCATCCTCGGTCTGTTTTTCCGCGAAGTTCAGCGCCTCGTGCCGCTGGACGCGCTCAGTTACGTGCACCAGGGCAGTGATTTGCGCCTGGAATTCGGCACCCGTGGCCACCATTCGATCAGCTACAGCCTGAGCCACGAAGGTGAGCACATGGGCGAACTGGTGTTCCGTCGCAATCAGCGCTTCAACGAACAGGATCAGGGCAACCTTGAATCGCTTTTGTCGTCGCTGCTGTACCCGATGCGCAATGCCCTGCTCTACCGCGCTGCCACGCAGAGTGCCCTGCGCGATCCGCTGACCGGCGCCGGCAACCGCATCGCCATGGAGCAGACCTTGCAGCGCGAGATCGACATGTCGCGTCGGCACGTGCAGCCGCTCTCGGTGCTGATGCTCGACATCGATCACTTCAAACGGGTCAACGACAGCCATGGTCACAGCGCCGGCGATGACGTACTTAAAGCCATCGCCGCGACAATCAAGGCGCAACTGCGCAACGTCGACATGGTGTTTCGTTACGGTGGCGAAGAGTTTCTGGTGCTGCTGTCCAATACCAGCCGGGATGCGGCCGCAATGGTCGGCGAACGGCTGCGTTATGCGACGCAGGCAGCTGAATACTATGCGGATGGGCAGTTGATCGAATTGACCGTGAGCCTGGGATGTTCGACGTTGTTGCCGGGCGAATCGGCCGACAGCTTGCTGCGCCGTGCCGACAGTGCGTTGTACGTGGCCAAGCGCGAAGGACGTAACCGCTTGGCGATGGCGGGCTAAGTCCTTCCAAACGATAAAAAACAGTGTGGGAGCGAGCTTGCTCGCGAAAGCGGTGCATCAGTCAAAACAATGCTGACTGACAGGCTCGCTCCCACATTGGTTTTGCATTAAGCCGAAAATCAGCTCTCGACTACCGCCCTGCGTTCCCGGTTGACCAGCAAGCGCTCGGAAGTCTCCAGTTGCATGCAGCGCTCCAGAAACAGGTACATGTAGTCGTAGCTCTTGCACACTGCCTGACGCAGTTCTTCCTGCAAAGCCTTGGTCGGGTTCATTCCGGCCAGAGTGCAGATGATTTCCAGCGCTTCCCACGGGTGGGCATCATCGTACTGGGCATGCATCTTCAGCCACTTCATTGCCCGCTTGCGGTCTTCTTCGGGAAACGCCGCCGCATAAACGCCCGTCGAACAAACCACAGCCGACCACTCCCCGGTCGCACCCTCGATGGCGTAGTTGGTGGCGGCGATAGCCACGATCAGCGAATCGGCCGAACTGGTGTGCCAGCACCAATGACTCAGGGCATGCAGCTCCGGTGGCACATGTTGGGCCTGGAGATCTTCCAGACTGACGCCATGGGCACGACTCCAATGCACCCAGTAATCCGCGTGATTGAGTTCAACGCGGATATTGCGCATCAGCCAGCGCCGCGCCATGTCCTCTCCGGGGTGGCGGGCAAACCGGGTTTTGGTGAGATTCTGCGCCATGTACAAGGCGAATTGCTCAACCACTGGCCAGCCGCCAATCAGGTACTGACGCATGGTTCTGGCGCTGAGTTTGTTATCACGCATGCGCAGATAAAGTTCATGTTCGACAACCCGGCGCTTGCTCTCGCTGCAATCCTCAATGAGCTGTTGTGCCCAGGCAGGATAACTTGCAGCTTCCATGAGTGGTCCGGTTCGGTTGAATGTGTCGATCACTGTTCGGCTCCTTTTGATTTGTGATTGTAAGGATCGGCGAGAGACTTCAACGGAACGTGCCAGGCGCTTTGAATAACAGCGGTTGCGGTCTGGCGGGCCGACTTTGCAAACTGTCACAGGTAAACAACTGTGGACGCTCTATAACATAACCCTGAGCGTAATCCACACCGATTTCAAGCAATGCCTGCTCGATCTGGGTTGTTTCAACAAACTCGGCAATTGTCTGCTTACCCATGACATGCCCGATGTGATTGATCACTTCGACCATTGCGCGGTTAATCGGGTCGTCCAGCATATCCTTTACGAAACTCCCGTCGATCTTCAGGAAGTCTACAGGCAAATGTTTCAGATAAGCGAATGAAGACATTCCGGCACAAAAGTCATCTAACGAAAAATAGCAACCTAAGCCTTTGAGTTCATTAATAAATCTTATTGCACTGCCCAGATTTGAAATTGCGCTGGTTTCTGTAATTTCAAAACAAATCATTTCAGGCGGTATTGCGTAGTTATCAAACTGCTCTCGCAGAAAGTGCAAAAACGCGTCATCTCCTATAGTAATGCCTGACAGATTAATCGCACACATCGCTAATGGCCGTTTATGTTCTTGCGCTATACATTGAGCAATAACCTTGAATACGTTCTGAACTACCCAGCGATCCAGTTGACTCATCAAACCATAGCGTTCGGCGGCTGGAATGAAACTGTCCGGCAGAATCATCCGCCCGGCCTCATCATGCAGACGCAACAGGATTTCAATGTGCCCACTCTTGCCAACTTCCTGTTTCAGCGGGGCGATTTCCTGGGCATAGAGGCAGAAGCGATTCTCTTCCAGCGCCATGTGCAGTCGTTGTACCCAAGCCATTTCACCAAAGCGCAGCGACAGTTCGGAATCGTCGGCGTGGTACACCTGCACCCGGTTGCGGCCCTTCTCCTTGGCCATGTAACAGGCCATATCGGCCGCGCGCAGTGAGGCTTCGAGGGTCGTCGGGGTCTGCGCGATATGCACCAGGCCAATGCTCACCGTGGTCAGGAACGGCCGCCCCTTCCAGACAAAATGCAGATTCTGTACGGTCTGGCGCAGTGCCTCAGCGATCTTTTCCGCAGCTTCCGGCGCGCAGTTCTCCAATAGAATGCCGAACTCGTCACCGCCGAGCCGCGCCAGCGTATCGCCCTCACGCAGCCCCGATTGCAGCAGCGTGCAAATGTGCCGTAACAGCTCATCACCGGCGGCGTGACCACAGGTGTCGTTGACCAGTTTGAATTGATCGAGGTCGAGAAACATCAGCGCATGCCGCCCGGAATGGCGCGTGAGCTTATGCAGCGCCTGCTCCAGCCGATATTCAAATTCGCGGCGATTGGCCAGCCCGGTCAGCGCGTCATGGGTGGCCTGCCAGGACAGATTGGCGATGTATTGCCGCTCCTGAGTCATGTCGTGCAACACCAGCACCGTGCCGCTGACCTTGCCGGCATTGCGGATCGGTGCGCCGACCAGCGTCACCGACAACGTTGTGCCATCCAGGCGCTGGATCAGTTTCGAGTGCTCGCTGCCGCCACTGAGCTTACCGCTGAGGATGTGCTCGATCAGGGTCAGCCCCTCGGCCTGGGCGTTGTCGTCGAGCAAATTGAACAGCGCGGCCAATGGCAGGCCCGCCGCCTGCTCGGCCTTCCAGTGGGTCATGACTTCAGCGGCAGGGTTCATGTAATCGATGGCACCGCTGACATCGGTGGTAATGACACCATCACCGATCGAATGCAACGTAACGTGCGCCCGATCCTTCTCCAGTTGCAGCGCCTCGGCAAAGGCATGACGTTGCTTGAGCAACTTATGCGTACGCCACAAGGCCAGCACGATCAGCCCCAGCGCCGTCGCCAGGTTGGTGAACAGCAGCAGACGCATGATCATCCGCGAACCTTCGCCCAAAGCATCGCTGAAGGCTTTTGCTGCCGGGGTGACGCCATCGTTGATGGCAAAAATCCGTGCTTTCCAGCGCTGGATATCGGCGCTGTTGGCCGTGTTCTGCGAAATGCTGCGGTGCATCTCCTGCGCCACGTCATCCAGCTCGACCAGATAGGCGTCACCGACCGTCCAGCGATCAATGGCGGTTTCCAGATAACTGAAATGGCGGAAGTTGAGGTACAGCCAGATCAGGCTGGAAACGTCGTCCGGATGGTTGCCGCCCTTGAGAATACCTTCACGCGCGGCAGCCAGATCCGGCGGTTGATGATCCAGCGCCAGACGCAACTGATGTCCGCCTTGTGGCACGGCAATCGCGTTACGGTATTTGAGGAAAATCGCCTCGTCACGGCTGTCGGCGTAAAGATTGAGGTAGTAGATGGCATCTTTCTGGCCCTTGGACCAAAGGCTTTCGCCGGCGACGTAGCCGCGAACGGCCGAGAGCACGTAAAGACTCACGCCGCCCAGTAACGCTTGAAATAACACGACGGCAATAAATGGCCAGACGATGCCCAACAACCGTGGCGTTCCGAGAGTCCGCTTTTGCTTCATGAGATCCCTTGCGCAAGCACTGCCAGATGAACACCGGAAAATCCCGCTCCTGACAGCTCAGCCTAGGCTAATTTTCGCCAAGTCAAAGGGACAGCTCTGCCGTCCTCTAGGTCGATTGTGCAAATGGCGGGACTGTGCGGGCGTTCCGAGTGGTTTTACTCAATGCAATTCAAGCACTAAGCACAGAAACCGTGACGAAACTCAAGGGCGCTGGATCTGCTGCAGGTGACCATAAAGCTTGGCATACAGACCGCCGTCGGCAATCAACTGCTGATGATCGCCGTCTTCAGCGACCTGACCACCATCGAACACCAGCACGCGATCGGCCTGTTTCACCGCCGACAGTCGGTGAGCAATGATCAGCGTGGTGCGACCATTGAGGAAGCGCGCCATGGCTTGATGCAGGTTGTACTCGGTGGCGGCGTCGAGGGCCGAGGTGGCTTCGTCGAGGATGACGACTTTCGGCTCGGCGAGAATCATCCGCGCGATGGCCAGGCGTTGGCGTTGCCCGCCCGACAAGCGCACGCCGGAGCGCCCGACAATACTGTCCAGACCATTGGGCAAAGCACGGATGGTCGCTTCGAGCTGAGCGATTTCCAGCGCCTGCCAGCAGGCTTCGTCGCTGCGAGTACGGCCCATGGTCAGGTTGGCGCGCACGGTATCGTTGAACAGTGCCGGGTGTTGCAGCACCACCGCGACGTTTTCCCGTACTGTGTCGAGGCCGATCTCCTGCTGGGTCGAACCGCCGAAACGGATGGTGCCGGACACTGGCGTATACAGCCCGAGGAGTAATTGCACCAGGGTACTTTTGCCACCGCCGCTGGCGCCGACAATCGCGACTTTTTCACCCGGGGCAATCGACAGATTCAGCTGATCCAGCACTAGCTCATCACCGTAGCCGAAGCTCAGGCCTTGCACCTGAATGCCGACGGTGTCACGGCCCTTGAACGGATCGACGCCGCCGGGATATTGCGGCTCATCGGCGCGCGCCAGCAGTTCGTTGATCCGCGCCAGCGCTCCGCCCGCCGCGTAATAGGCGTATTGCAGATTGAGCAGTTGTTCGACCGGGCCGATCATGAACCACAGGTAGCTGAACACCGCGAGCATCTGGCCGATCGACAGGTCGGAAAACAGCACGGTGAGCATCGCTGCCGCGCGAAAAATGTCGATACCGAACTGGAACAGCAGACCACTGGCGCGGTTCGACGCGTCGGTTTTCCATTGCGAGTTGACCGCGTAATTGCGCACTTCCTGCGCACGCAAGCCGAGTCGCCCGAGGAAGAAACCCTGACGATTGCCGGCGCGGATTTCCTGAATCGCATCAAGGGTTTCGCTCAACGCCTGGGTGAAGCGCGCCGTGCTGTCGTTCTCGAGTTTCTTCAGGTGTTTGACGCGTTTGCCCAACTGCACCGTGGCGTAAATCACCAGCGGGTTGAACAACAGAATCAGCAGCGCCAGTTTCCAGTGCATCCACATGAGGATGCTCGCGGTGCCGACCAGGGTCAGCATCGCCACCAGAAAACGACTGAGGGTTTCGCCGACAAATTTGTCGAGGGTATCGAGATCCGTGACCAGGTGCGTGGTTACCGTGCCGCTGCCGAGGCTTTCGTACTCGCCGAGCGAGATGCGTTTGAGGCGCTCGATCAGACGCACGCGAATGCGATAGACGATGTCTTTGGCCAGCCGTGCGAACAGCCGCGACTGCAACACGCCGAAGCACAGTGAGCTGCAACGCAGGGTCAGCGTCACGACCAGCATCAAGCCGATATAGCCTGCCGCTTGCTGCCACATCGTCGGCAGCACATGGTTCATGGCTTTCAATGCCGCGTCGCCGTGGCCGAGCAGGACTTCGTCCACCAGCAACGGCAGCAGCAATGGAATCGGCACGCTGCACAGCGTCGCCAGAACAGCGACGCCGTTGGCGATCCACAGGGATTTTTTGTGTGTAAGTGCCAGTCGCCGGACTTCTGCCCAGCTCAGCCGGTCGACACGCTTTACGGCTGGCGTGTCATCGGCCCGATCAGACACAGGCCGCACGCTCCAGCCATCGACCCAGTAACGGCGACAGTTCACTGAGCGGTTGGTAGCCGTTGGTCAGCAGGGCCAGTTGGCCATTGCGTTCGGCGAGCAGGGTCGGGAAACCGGCGATGCCGAGATCCTGCACCCAACTGAAATCGGCCTGAGTGGCTTTGTGCTGATCGGCATGATCAAACAACGCAGCGAATTCGATACGCGGTACACCAGCCTTTTCGGCCAGCTCGACCAACACACTGGCCTGGGTGACATCGCGACCTTCAGCGTAAAACGCCTCCTGGATCAGTCCGACCAATTTCCACGCGCAATCCGGTGCCAGGCTGCGTGCGGTGACAATCGCCCGGCAGGCAGGCTCGGTGTCGTAGACAAAACCGTCGGGCAACGCGCCGTCAAACTTGAACGGCTGGCCGGTGGCCTCGGTGACCGCTTGCCAGTGTTCAAGAATATAGCGGCGGGTGGTCGGCTCCAGCGCCGAGCCACTGCCGGTGCGCAAACCACCGACCACCAGATGCAACTCGACTCCCGCTGCTTGCGCCTGCTCGACCAATGCCTTGGCTACTGGAGCAAAACCCCAGCACCACGAACACATCGGGTCCATCACATAGAGCAGGCGTGCAGACATGGTTAAGCCTCGGTGGATGCTTGCTTGTAGTTGTAGCCGATCGGGTGCGGCTGGTTACGCGCCTTGGCCAGTTCGATCTGCTTCTGCCGATCGATGGCACTGCGCCGGGTTTTCTCGCTCAGTTTGTCCCAGCAATGCGGGCAACTGATGCCGGCCACATAATGCTCGCTGGCGCGATCTTCAACACTGACCGGTGTGCGGCAGGCATGACATTGATCGTAGTCGCCTTCGCTGAGGTCGTGACGCACGGTCACACGGTTGTCGAACACAAAGCAGTCGCCCTGCCACTTGGTTTCTTCCTGCGGCACTTCTTCGAGATACTTCAGGATGCCGCCCTTGAGGTGGTAAACCTCTTCATAGCCTTCGCCGAGCATATAGCTCGAGGCTTTTTCGCAGCGAATGCCACCGGTGCAGAACATCGCGACCTTCTTGTGCACGGCCGGATCGAAGTGTTCTTTGATGTAGTCAGGGAACTCGCGAAAACTGGTGGTTTTCGGATCGATGGCGCCTTCGAAGGTGCCGATCGACACTTCGTAATCGTTGCGCGTGTCGATCAACAGCACTTCCGGGTCGCTGATCAACGCGTTCCAGTCTTGCGGATCAACGTACGTGCCGACCTTTTTGTTCGGGTCGACGCCTTCGACACCGAGGGTGACGATCTCTTTCTTCAGTTTGACCTTGGTGCGATAGAACGGCTGCTCGTCGCAGTACGACTCTTTGTGATCGATGTCGATCATGCGTGGGTCGTTCTTGAGCCAGGCGAGCAGGCCATCAATGCCTTCGCGAGTGCCGGACACCGTGCCGTTGATGCCTTCTTCGGCGATCAGCAGGGTGCCTTTGATCTGGTTGTCGACCATCGCTTGCAGCAGCGGCTCGCGCAGGTTGACGTAATCTTCGAGGGTGACGAACTTATACAGTGCCGCCACGACAATCGGCTGTGTCATGGGTATTTCTCCAGGTGGCTACCCTCGCAAAGGGTGAACCGGATTCAAAAAAAACGCGCCGGGTGAGCGGCGCGTTGCGGATTCTAGCAAAAAACCGAAGCTTAATGCTTGCTGCCGCCGGCACAGGTTGGCGACGCCGGAGCGGCGCCAGTCTCTGCCCATTCCTGCGGAGTGTAGGTGTGCAGCGCCAACGCATGGAACTCGCCCATCAGCTCACCGAGCGTGCCGTAGACTTTCTGGTGGCGCTTGACCCGGTTCAGGCCGTCGAACTGCGCGCTGACCACCACAGCCTTGAAGTGGGTCTGCAACCCGCGACTGTGCATGTGGCTTTCATCCAGCACTTGCAGATGTTCGGGCTGAAGCAGCGCCAGCGTCGATTCGATGCGTTGTTGCATGGTCATCACGAACTCCGCTTACTTCTTCTTGGCCGGCGCAGCAGCGCCTTTCGGGTCCAGCTCTTTGGTCATGTCGTCGAGCAGCTTGTTGACGACAGGCACGGCGCTTTCCAGCTTGGCTTGGGTCATCTGGGCCGATTGCTGGGTCAGCTGCGGCATTTTTTCCAGGACTTTCTTGCCCAGTGGCGACTGGTAGAACGCGACCAGGTCTTTCAGCTCGGATTCGCTGAAGTTAGTGGTGTAGAGCTTGACCATGTCAGGCTTGAGCTTGTTCCAGCCGATGGCCTGATCCAGCGCGGCGTTGGCTTTGGCCTGGTAGGTTTCCAGTACGGCTTTCTTGGCTTCCGGGGCTTTGGTCTGCTCAAAACGCTGAGCAAACATTTGCTGCACTTGCATGTACACCGGAGTGCCGAGCTTGTCAGCGTGAGCCAGGGTCAGGAAAGCTTCGGCACTGGCGTTGTGGCTGGCGGTATCGGCAAGCACCTGGCCGCTGGCGCAAACCAGTGCAACCGCGGTGCAGATGGCACGAAGACGAGTCATCGAGTTTCCTTTTAAGCAAAGCGAGGTCAAACCCCAAGGGCGACCATTCTGCGCCTAAAAAACCTCGTGGCTCAACCCCCGGGCCTTGCCGTGCTTGATTGGCGGGGTTTTACCGGTCAACAATCGGATCGAGGGAACCACCTGGGCCCGACCGGGCCTAAACTGCGCAAACAGACCAACAGGAGTGTGCACGATGAGCCGTATCGAAACCGACAGCCTGGGCCAGATCGAAGTCCCGGACGAAGCCTACTGGGGTGCTCAGACGCAACGCTCGCTGATCAACTTCGCCATTGGTCAGGAACGCATGCCGCTGCCGGTACTGCACGCCCTGGCCCTGATCAAGAAAGCCGCCGCACGGGTCAACGACCGCAACGGCGACCTGCCCGCCGACATTGCCCGCCTGATCGAACAAGCCGCCGATGAAGTCCTCGACGGTCAGCACGACAACCAGTTTCCGCTGGTGGTCTGGCAGACCGGCAGCGGCACCCAGAGCAACATGAACGTCAACGAAGTCATCGCCGGTCGTGCCAACGAACTGGCCGGCAACCCGCGCGGCGGCAAGACCCCGGTGCACCCCAACGATCACGTCAACCGCTCGCAAAGCTCCAACGACTGCTTCCCTACCGCCATGAGCATCGCCACCGCGCAAGCCGTGCAGGAACAACTGCTGCCGGCGATTGCCGAGTTGTCCGGTGGTCTCGCCGAGCTGGCGGCGCGGCACATGAAACTGGTGAAAACCGGGCGCACGCACATGATGGACGCGACGCCGATCACCTTCGGTCAGGAGCTCTCCGGTTTTATCGCGCAGCTGGATTACGCCGAACGCGCGATCCGCGCGGCACTGCCGGCGGTGTGTGAACTGGCGCAGGGTGGCACGGCGGTCGGCACCGGGCTGAATTCGCCGCACGGTTTTGGTGAGGCGATTGCCGCAGAACTGGCGGCGCTGTCGGGCCTGCCGTTTGTCACTGCGCCGAACAAGTTTGCCGCCCTCGCCGGCCACGAACCGCTGACCAGTCTTTCCGGCGCGCTGAAAACCCTCGCCGTGGCATTGATGAAAATCGCCAACGACCTGCGCCTGCTCGGCTCCGGCCCTCGCGCAGGTTTTGCCGAAGTGCGGCTGCCGGCGAATGAGCCGGGCAGCTCGATCATGCCGGGCAAGGTCAACCCGACCCAGTGCGAAGCGCTGTCGATGCTCGCCTGTCAGGTGCTGGGCAACGACGTGACCATCGGCATTGCCGCGAGTCAGGGTCACTTGCAGTTGAACGTGTTCAAACCGGTGATCATCCACAACCTGCTGCAATCGATTCGTCTGCTGGCCGATGGCTGCAGCAACTTCCAGCAGCACTGCATCGCCGGGCTGGAGCCGGATGCCGAGGTCATGGCCAGGCATCTGGAGCGTGGTCTGATGTTGGTGACAGCGCTGAATCCGCACATCGGTTACGACAAGTCGGCGGAGATCGCCAAGAAGGCCTATAGCGAAGGGCTGACGTTGCGTGAGGCGGCGCTGGCGCTGGGCTATCTGACCGATGAAGAATTTGATGCGTGGGTGCGGCCGGAAAACATGATCGAGGCTGGCGCCAAGGGCTAGTTTTGTAGCGGCTGTAAATCCGTCTTCGCGAGCAAGCTCGCTCCCACATTCGATCGCATTCCTGACATGGGATCGCGGTCAATTGTGGGAGCGAGCTTGCTCGCGAATGGGAGCGACGCGGTTTAACTGGCGGCCATCTTCATCCGCCGCGCCTTCAATCCAGCAATTAATGAAGGCCCCAACGCCACCAGCGCCGACCCCAGCACTACCAGCACCGCCCCGCCATAGCCGAGCGCATTGATCTGCTCGGCATGCACATACTCGGGCCAGATCCCGGCGGCAATCGCCACGGCACCAAACGTTACCAACGGCGTAATCGCCAACGTCGCACTGACCCGCGAAGCCTCCCAGTGCGCCAGCGCCTCGGCGAACGCGCCATAGGCAATCAACGTGTTCATGCAGCACGCAAGCAACAGCCAACCCTGCAGCGGACTCAGATTCAGCGCTTCGAGCGGGTGTACCCACGGCGTCAGCAGCAATGCGCAAAACAGATAAATCACCATCATCACCTGCAGCGAATTCCACACCGTCAGCAATTGCTTCTGGCCCAGTGCATAGAAGGTCCACACCGTCGACGCCAACAGCACCAGCAGCACACCTGCGGTGTAATCCGACAGCGAGGTCAGCAGCTCGGCCAGGCGCTGATTGAAGAACAGCACAAAACCGATCAACAGCACCGCCAAGCCAATGCCCTGGCCGATACTGAAGCGTTCCTTGAACACAAACAGACTGGCGATCAACAACATGATCGGGCCCATCTGCACCACCAGTTGCGCAGTACCGGGGCTGAGCAGATTGAGCCCCATCAGGTACAACACATAGTTGCCGACCAGTCCGAGCACCGCCATCAGCACCAGCCAGCCGCCCCTGGGCCCGAGCACTTTGCGGCTGGGCAGACGCTTGACCGCCGCCAGATAGATGAACAGACAACCACCGGAAACCAACAGACGAAACCAGGTCACCGTGACCGGGTCCATCACCAGCAGCACCTGTTTGAGTTTGATCGGCAGGATGCCCCACAGAAACGCGGTCAGCAGCGCCAGGAACAGGCCGTAAACCCAACGACCGGATGAAATGTGCATGGAAACCCCAAAAGCCTGCTGACAAGTGCGCTCATTCTAGGCGCGCCTTAGATCCGCACACAGGGACAGTTAAGGCCAGGACGCGAATGAAACTGTGCAGGTCGCAGCATTAAATTGACGCGGCGCCGTTGATCGGCTGGCCGGGCGCGTCAAGTGCTTCAGGCATAAGCTCATTGGATCCCTTTCAGCACATCAGCCGAGGAGACCGATCATGTTAGGAATGCGCGCCCAGGACAGCGCCCCCGCCATGCGCTTTCGCAGCGGTAGGCTGTGCCGGGTCAATGGCGAACTGTTTTTCAGCACTCGGGAAAATACCCTTGAAGGGCCTTTCGACAGTCCCGAAATCGCTGAGCAGCAAATAAAAGCCTACATCGCGCGGATGCAAGCATTGGATTCCAACCGGTGACCCGGTTGATCCCTTCGCGAGCAAGCTCGCTCCCACATTGGATCTCTGGTGTACACAAAAGCAGTTTTCACTGAAGATCTACTGTGGGAGCGAGCTTGCTCGCGAAGAGGGCTGAACAAACAACCAGTGAATTGAGGGTTAACACACTGCCTCAAACAACCCCGTCGCGCCCATCCCGCCGCCCACACACATCGTCACGATCCCATAACGCAAATTACGCCGCTGCAACTCACGCACCAGATGCCCGACCTGCCGCGATCCGGTCATGCCAAACGGGTGACCAATCGAAATCGACCCTCCATTGACGTTGTACTTGTCGTTATCGATCTCCAGTCGATCCCGGCTGTACAGGCACTGCGAAGCAAACGCCTCGTTCAGCTCCCACAAGTCGATATCCGCCACCTGCAAGCCCTTGGCCTTGAGCAGTTTCGGCACCGAGAACACCGGGCCGATGCCCATTTCGTCCGGCTCGCAACCGGCGACGGTGAAACCACGGAAAAACGCTTTCGGCTTGAGCCCCAGTTGCAGGGCTTTTTCCAGGCTCATCACGAGGGTCATTGAGGCACCATCGGACAGTTGAGACGAGTTGCCCGCCGTCACCGAACCGTCCTCGGCAAACACCGGTTTCAGCCCAGCGAGGCTTTCGTAAGTGGTATCGGGACGGTTGCAATCGTCGCGGTCGACCACGCCGTCGAGAATCTGCACTTCACCGGTATTTTTGTCCTCGACGCGATACTTGACCGCCATCGGCACGATTTCATCATTGAACAACCCGGCGGCCTGAGCCTGCGCAGTGCGGATCTGGCTCTGCAATGAATAGCGATCTTGCGCTTCACGGCTGACGCCATAACGCCGAGCCACCACTTCGGCGGTCTGGCCCATCGTGTAATAGATGCCCGGCGTCTGCTGTTTGAGCAGCGGGTTGATCAAGTGGTCGGTGTTGACGCTTTTCATCGTCAGGCTGATCGACTCGACGCCGCCCGCGACGATGATGTCGCTGCAGCCCGAGGCAATCTGGTTGGCGGCAATCGCAATCGCCTGCAAGCCCGAGGAGCAGAAACGGTTGAGGGTCATGCCGGCAGTACCGGTGCCCAGACGCGACAGCACCGCGACATTGCGACCGATGTTGTAGCCCTGCGCGCCCTCGTTGGAGCCTGCACCAACGATGCAATCTTCGACGCTGGCCGGGTCGATGTCGTTGCGCTCAAGCAGCGCGTTGACGCAATGAGCCGCCATGTCATCGGGACGGGTCTGGTTGAACTTGCCGCGAAAGGATTTGGCCAGGCCAGTCCGCACGCTGTCGACGATCACCACTTCACGCATGGCATACCTCATTGTTGTGGTCAGTTGAGAGTGGACCGAGCATAAGTCCACTGCATCAACGACCGCGACAATCATTCACCCCGCGTATGCGCGTCTATCGGCTCAATCCTTGTGTTTCTTCGCGCGTTTGTCGGATTTCTCGAAGGCGTCTTCCAGCGCGCGGTTGATCGTGCGCAACACTTTGACCCGCGCCCAGCGCTTGTCATTGGCCTCGACCAGGGTCCACGGCGAGATTTCGGAACTGGTGCGGTCGACCATATCGCCCACGGCGGCGCGATAGTCATCCCACTTGTCGCGGTTGCGCCAGTCGTCTTCGGTGATCTTGAAGCGCTTGAACGGAATCTCCTCGCGCTCCTGGAAACGCTCCATTTGCGTGTCCTTGTCGATGGCCAGCCAGAACTTGACCACGATCACCCCGGCGTCGGCCAGTTGCTCTTCGAAATCGTTGATCTCGCCATAGGCGCGCAGCCAGTCGGCCGGCGTGCAGAAGCCTTCGACCCGCTCCACCAGGACCCGGCCATACCAGGAACGGTCGAACACGGTGAACTTGCCGCGCGCCGGAATGTGCCGCCAGAACCGCCACAGGTACGGCTGCGCGCGTTCCTCTTCGGTGGGTGCGGCAATCGGCACGATGTTGTATTGACGCGGATCGAGCGCCGCCGCGACCCGGCGAATCGCCCCGCCCTTGCCCGCCGCGTCGTTGCCTTCGAACACCGCGACCAGCGCGTGACGGCGCATGCGTTTGTCGCGCATCAACCCGGACAGGCGCGCCTGCTCGGTGATCAGTTGTTCTTCGTAGTCTTTCTTCTCCAGGCGCTGGGTCAGGTCGAGGCTGTCGAGCAGGTTCAACTGATCGACCGGCGTGCCCAGCGGCGCGGCGCTGACATCGTGGGGATGCACGTCCGGGCGTTTCAGCGCATTTTGCAAACCTTCGAGCAGAATCTTGCCGACCGCCAGGCTGCGGTAGTTGGCGTCGGCGCCTTCGATCACATGCCACGGCGCGTAATCACGGCTGGTACGGCGCAGCACGCGCTCGCCGTATTTGACGAACTTGTCGTAGGTCTCCGACTGCTGCCAGTCCAGCGGGCTGATGCGCCAGCTGTGCAGCGGGTCATCAGCCAGCGCCTTGAGTCGCGCCTTCATCTGTTTCTTGGACAGGTGAAACCAGAATTTGAAGAGCAGCGCGCCTTCATCGCAGAGCATCTTTTCCAGACGCTCGGCACCCGCGATGGCCTGATCCAGACGCGGATCCTTGAACAAGCCGTGCACCCGCCCCTGCAGCATCTGGCTGTACCAGTTGCCGAAGAAAATCCCCATGCGCCCCTTGGCCGGGAGCATCCGCCAATAGCGCCACGCCGGCGGCCGGGACAACTCTTCATCGGTCTGCTGGTCGAAAGTGCGCACTTCGATCAGGCGCGGGTCCATCCACTCGTTGAGCAATTTGACCGTCTCGCCCTTGCCCGCACCCTCGATGCCGTTGATCAGGATAATCACCGGAAAACGCTTCTGCTGCTGCAATTCGAACTGGGCTTCGAGCAAGGCTTCACGCAATGCCGGGACGGCCGCCTCATAGGTGTCTTTGTCGATGGCGTGACCGATTTCAGCGGATTCAAACATGGGACGGCTCCTTCCAGGATTCAGCAAGACTAGCGGATTGGGCACAGCAGCGGCGCAGAAATTCCCGCGGGTGGCGGATTGTCCGCCAGTCTCGGCGACAAGCCTTGCCATGGATCAAGCAACGCCTGCGCGATCGGCTAGAATGGCGGCCTTGTCGTTGCCGAGCCTGCCATGAAAGCCGTATTGCCCCACGCCCAACTCGACTGGGATGACCAGGGACGCCCGCGTTCGCGGGTGTTCGATGACGTGTATTTTTCCGACCAATCAGGTCTGGATGAAACCCGTTATGTGTTCCTCGAACAAAACCGTCTGGCCGAGCGTTTTGCGGCGTTGCCGGCAAGCGGTCGTTTGGTTATTGGTGAAACCGGCTTCGGCACCGGGCTGAATTTTCTCTGTGCCTGGCAGTTGTTCGAGCAACACGCCGTCGCCGGTGCGCGGCTGCATTTTGTCAGCGTCGAAAAATATCCGCTGAGCCCGGCAGACTTGCAGCGGGCCTTGGCCTTGTGGCCAGAACTCAAGCCGCTGGCCGATCAGTTGCTGCGCCATTACGTAGCGATCCACGCCGGTTTTCAACGCATCACCCTGGCCCAAGGCCGCGTGACGCTGACGCTGTTGATCGGCGATGCACTGGAGCAACTGCCGCAGCTCGATGCGCAGATCGACGCGTGGTTTCTCGACGGTTTCGCCCCGGCGAAAAACCCCGACATGTGGACTGCCGAACTGTTTGTCGAGCTGGCGCGACTGGCAGCGCCCGGCTCGACCATCAGCACTTTCACCAGCACCGGTTGGGTACGACGTTTGCTCAACGCTGCCGGGTTCAAAATGAAGCGCACCCCGGGCATCGGCCATAAATGGGAAATTCTGCGTGGCGAATTTCTTGGCTGGCCGCACGAGGTTGCGCCGCCAGTGCCGGACAAGCCGTGGTTTGCTCGGCCTGCGCCGATCGCCGCTGAGCGTCGTGCGCTGGTGATCGGCGCCGGTCTGGCCGGATGTGCCACGGCGTCCAGTCTGGCGGCTCGCGGCTGGCGGGTCACGTTGCTCGAACGCCATGCAGCCGTGGCGCAAGAAGCCTCGGGCAACCCGCAGGGCGTGCTGTACCTGAAACTGTCCGCCCATGGCACGGCGCTGTCGCAACTGATTGTCAGCGGTTTCGGTTACACCCGACGTCTGCTGGAAACCCTGCAACGTGGCACCGACTGGGACGACTGCGGCGTGCTGCAACTGGCATTCAATGCCAAGGAAGCCGAGCGCCACGCGCAATTGGCGCAAGCCTTCCCGGAAGACCTGTTGCAATGGCTTGATCAGCCCGCGGCGCAGGCCCGCGCCGGTGTCGGTCTGGCCCATGGCGGCTTGTTCTACCCCGAGGGTGGCTGGGTGCATCCGCCCGCGCTCTGTCAGGCGCAAGCGGCGCAGCCAAACATCGAACTGCTCAGTCATCGCGACGTGCTGGAAATACGCAAGGTCGACGATCAATGGCAAGCCTTCGACGGCGAATGCCTACTCGCCAGTGCCCCCGTAGTCGTGTTGGCCGGTGCTGCCGAGATCAAGCGTTTTGCGCAAAGCGCCGAACTGCCACTCAAGCGCATTCGTGGGCAGATCACCCGTTTGGTGCAGACCGAACAGAGCCAGGGATTGGCTACAGTCGTCTGCGCTGAAGGCTACGTCGCCCCTGCACGATTGGGCGAACACACCCTCGGTGCCAGTTTCGACTTCAATAGTGATGACCTCACCCCGACCACCGCCGAACACCAGGGCAATCTGGCAATGCTTGCTGAGATCTCCGCTGATCTGGTCGCGCGCCTGACCATCAGCGAGCAGGATGTCGACAACCTTGAGGGGCGCGCCGCGTTCCGCTGCACCAGCCCGGACTACCTGCCGATCGTCGGTCCGCTGGCCGACCGCAGCGCTTTCATCCAGGCATACGCGGTACTGAGCAAGGATGCCCGGCAAGTGCCGGACATCGCCTGCCCCTGGCTCGACGGCTTATACGTCAACAGCGGTCACGGCTCGCGCGGTCTGATCACCGCGCCGCTGTCCGGCGAATTGCTCGCCGCCTGGCTGAACGATGAGCCGTTGCCCCTGCCCAGAAGCGTGGCCGAGGCCTGCCACCCCAACCGATTTGCGTTGCGTCAGTTGATACGCGGCCGATAAAACCTTACGCCTCGGGCATCACACAGATGCCCAGATCCATCAGGCGTAACGCGTCCCCGGTCAGGCGCTCGAGCACCGCTTCCTCTGCCTGCTCCCGCTCGAGTCTGATTGCCTCGGCCTGGCTGAGAAAATCGGCCGAGGTCAGGCTCTGCGCTTGTTCGTATGCTGCATTCATCCGATCCGGGAAGACTTCATTGATGCTGGCGAATTGTCGGGGGAACGTGCGCTGGAGGTAATCGCACCAGAACGGTTGACGCAGCATGAATCTCAGCCATTCGGATGACAGCTCAGCGGTGTCGACCATGTTCCTTGCCCGCTCCAGATCCGCCTGGCTCACTTTGGCCAGGACCGAAAACCGCATGTTGCGCGGTTGCCCCGGCAGGTCAAGCTGATCGGCAAGACCGATGCGAAAAGCGAGGTTGACTTCCAGTGGATCGACGGTCGGGTTCTTGCCCACGTGGTCTTGAGCGATCTGGTTCAGCTTGTCCAGCCTGAACAGGCCCCGACCGAGCTGGAGCAAAGGTCTGGCAGTGATAATGCGGCCACCCGCAAGGTTGGTCAGCTTGTCGACTTCCACCGCGACCTCGAGATGGCTGAAGTTGAGCGCCGCCGAATCTGTACAGTTTATCGGGTTGGCCGCCTGGTTCAGCACTTGCTCGCACAGGACCGCATCGGACTCGGCTGCCTCGAGCACTGCCCACACCCGTCGGTGCATGTCGTGACTGACCTTCTCCGAATCCGCCGTGTTGCCGAGTTCGGACAACAACTGGAACAAACCCTCAGCCTTGGGCTCATCCTTGAAGGCTGTCCAGATGCGATTACGCCGCCCCCACTCGGCGCCGGCGCCTTCCTTGAACCACAGTGCACGCGCCTTCTGTTCGTCGAGACGGGCGATATCATTTTCCAGATAGCCCATACCGATGCCGACGTTGTTTCGATAATCGGCCAGGTGCGTGCTGCTTGCCAGCGACAAGGGATTACCTCGCAAGTTGACGGCGCGGCTGAAACCTCTGGAGGTCTTGAACAACCAGTCCGGCAAATCCCTGATGTTGTTATCACGCAGATCCACCCAGTCCAGAACGGGCAATCGCGCCAGGCCCTTGGGCAATTCGGTAGCCTGTGTCTCGCGCAGGGACAGCGTGCACAGATCCAGCATCTTGCTCACGTCCAGGGTCGCCCCCAACGGATTACCGTTCAGATTCAAGAGGTGCAGCGTGCGCAAGTTGCCCAACTTCGCCAGGGTGTGTTCGGTCAGCTTGATCTGGTTGCCCGCGAGGCTCAACCGGGACAGATGGGGCAGGTGCGACAATACCTCGGGCAAGCGGGTGAGTTTGTTGCTGTCGAGTTCCAGAGACTCGACTTGCTTGAATGACTTGAGGAAATAAACAAGATCGTCATCCTGATCCATGTTCTTCAGCGACAAATGCTTTACATGGTCGAAGTTCAGCCCTGAAGGCAAAGTCGGCAATTTTCCCACACGCATGCCGTCAAGATTCAGCGCGTAGACGGATTTGCCACTTGCATCGTTCACCGTGAAAAGTCGTCGGAACCCATCCTCTATCTGCTCAGCCGTCGACTTGCGACTTTGCCGTACTTCTCGCAAATCGCCACCGAGCGCCTTCATCGCGACTCGATCCTCACTCCAGACGTCCAGTACGTCGCGCAGTTGCTCGCGCTCACGGCGCAACGCTTTTACCCGGATCGCGCGGGTCAGCGCGTCGGTGCCCAACCCATCGATAAATTCGCTGGCCTGGGCCTCGGAAAAGCGCGGATAGAGTTTTCTCACCTTGCGCAGTAGCGCCCGCGGATGAGCGGTCGCGGTCGATGCATGATCGGCTTGAATACACGCGACTTCGGCGGCCGGCGCCGCAAATTTGCCATCGGTCAATAGACGGGCACTGGCCTCACGATCATCCAGCGCAACCTCCAGCAGTTGTTTGCGCAGCCGCGCACTGTCAGCGCTGACCGGATCGGCAAAACCGGCAGCGTTACGCTGGCGCGACGGGAGTGCCTTGAGGATGGCGGCATAGAGGTCGTCGGGACCTGCGGCCACGCGACCGAGGGATTTACCGTCGCCGGCGAACACTTCATAACCGCCACCGGACTTGACCAGCGTGCACGTGTTCAACGGTGTCGCCGACTCACTGCCGATGGCCTCCAGCACTGGCCCGGTCAGCGTCTTGTCACGCAGCACAAGACGCAGTCCGGCGTCCCAGCCACTCAATCCCTGTAGTAACCCGATAGTCAGTTTTTCGCTGTCGGCATTGGCGACCTGCGGCATGTGCAGCCCGCTCAGCGCACGATCAAGACGCACCTGGGCAGTGGCGTTGCGGACTTTCTGTGCGAGGCGCAAAGGCACCCGTCCGGTCGAGCGCAAATGGATGCGCTCGACACTCGGCGCCTGATCGATCAAACGCTGGGCATAGCGCGCAGGGATGTCTGCAAAGACGCTGCGCAACTTCTTCACCTCGTCAGTATCGCTCTGGTCATAACGTTGATACATCCGCTCGAAAACCGAACGACGATCCGCTTTCAAAGCCGCACCCAGATTTCTCGCCAGCGCCTGCCTTTCGCTACCGGCATTGGGCCTGGTCCCCAGCAACGTATCGACTTCTTCCTGATAGAGGCCATCGATCACCGTTTGAAGTAATTGACCGCTATCCAACTGGTCCTGGCTGACAACCACGCTGAGGGTGTCATCGGCAATGCGGGTGGCCGGATACCTGGCCGTGACGTTGGCGTCGTCATCGATGACCTCAATATAACGATCAGTCGGCCAGCCCGGCAGTTTCGGCAGACCGTGCAGTTGTTCCTGCAACGGCTGGCCAGAATGCGTTTCACCTTTTTCCAGCTCACGGATAAGTTGGCGCAGCTGGCGTCCGATGCGCAGCCGCTCCACGCTGTCGCGCAGCCGCACCGGCAGCGCCAGATTGTCGCTAAAGGCGCGGTACAACTCATCGTGGGTGACACCACTCAGTCGGCGCACAATGTCGATATCGCTGTCGACGAATTCACTCAGATGCGGGTCCATGCGCTTGAGGGTATAGGCCGCGCTGTTCCACTGTGCAGGATCTTCAGCGGCAAATCGCCAGCCGCCCTCGACATGTCGCTCAAGCTCGGGGACATAGGCTTGCAAGCGCTGGGGATGGGCCAGGCGCCAGCGATGGGTCTGCGTATCGATGGCCCCGGAAACGATTCGATGATCGACGCGGCCGACGATGTTGCCGCTGATCTCGTATAACTCTTCGGAGTCAGCGGCGACCGTAAACCCCACAGGCAGCCGATGCTCATAGCTCGTAAGATCAGGCTTCCACAACCGCGGTTTGCCAAGCGCATTGGTGACAGCACTGAACTGCCCGAAAAACTCCGGATGACCAAGGACCAGTTTGCGTCCAAGCGTCCCCACCACCTTCTGTCCGGCGCCAAAAGCCGCCATCAAGGCAATATTTTCCGCCACGCTCAACAGGTGTGAAAACGCCTGCTGGTGGTCGCCGCGACGCCAGTCCTCGACACCCTCGTATACCTCCGCCAACAGTTGTCCGACCGCGACGCCCATCATCAATTGCCCCACGACCGGCACAAAAAACCCGGCCACCGAGGCAATCGTCACACCCATCTGAAGAAAGTCGAGCAGGCGTTTCTGGCGCACGTCTTCATCGATGTCAGCAGTCGGCACCGCGAGTTTGCGGGCGTCGAGTTGCAGTTTGCCGACGTGGCTCTGCACCATGAATTCGAACAGTGGCACGGTGATCGGCAACTGCCTGATGTGCCCCAGATCCGCCGTATCGGCGAAGGTCTTGAAGAAGTCCGCCTTGTCATCTTCGTCGATGCTGTTGGCGAAATAGTCCTTGTAGCTTTTCACCTTCAATTGCTGCGTGAGGTACTGCTTGAACGCGGTAAAGCTCGGGTATTCGTACAAGGGCCTTTCGGGCTCGTTGGCCATGTACACCAGGCACCATTGATCCGGATACAGCTCGAACGAGCGAGCAGAAAACACCACCACGCCCCAGATACAACTGTCGAGTATCTCGATGCCTTGCATGATTAACGGGCGTTTCCGGTACTGCAGGGTATTCGCTGACACCACGCCATCAGCGGCAATCAGGCTTTGGATCGTCTGCACGCCTGCCGGTGTGATGTGTTGTCTGAGCCCGGCCAGATGCATGTCCAGTTGCAGCAGGTGTTTTTTCATCGTCGCGATGTCGCGGGTCATCGCGCTGGTCGCTACGACCTCGCCGGCGCTGTCCTTGAGGCCGAACACTGCCTGGAAATGTTCCTGATAGCGCTTTCCCAGATCCAGTTCGCGACAGAACCTGGCGAACGACGCCGGGGTCAACCCAGGTACGCCTGACGGCCTACTGGCCACGCGCACCAGGCTGCCGACGGGATAGTCGTCAGCTTCCTCGTCCTCACTGAAGTTCTGCATCGCCGCTTGCAATAACGTCTGGGTGGCATGCGGAACCGTTTCAATCGCCTCGCCATCGGTGGAAGTCGGCGGGCAACCGCAATCGGGGCCCGGCAGGCTCAACAGGTCTTTCTCGACGTCGAATACCGCTGACCACTTGCTGCTCAGCGCACGGGTCAACTCGGTTTTGCAGAACGTGTTCAAAGGCGTGAGCCGCAGCAGGTCCTTGTCGACCTGCAGTTGAGAGACGTGCAAGTCTCGCGCGGTTTGATCGAGCGCAACCAAGGTGGCGACCGAACTCTTGAGGAGCATGTCAGGCAGGCTCTTTTGCAATGCCTCGGCGCTGTCCAGATCGCCGGTGGCTTCGAGCAAGGCGCTGAGAATCCCGTTCTGAGTCAGCGCTGGCGGTACGGATTTTTTCTGTGTAGTGATCATCGGCAATAGTCCTTTATTGCAGGTTTGAGGTTTAACCGTACCAATACAAAGTCAAATAAAACACTTTTAACTGATATTTTTCGCCCGTATCAAAACCGGCATATTTCGCCGTTGACAGTGCGGTATCCATTTATATCCAGCATTCAAAATACTGCTAAACCCGACCGGCAAACCATTTAATAATGGCGTTATTCCTGAGCAACACTTGCGCCTACCATGGAAGTTCAATTCAAGGAACGAGTTTACTGACATGCCCCCATCAGCAACGGATACATCCGTCAATATCAAACACCTGCACACTGCAAAAACAATTGAACATTACCTGTCGGAAAAACTGGCAAATGCAGATAAAAGGAAACTCACCGAGTATCGAGAAGCCCTTGAACAGGCACATCCCTACCAGGTTTATTTCGACAACTTGCTAGCCCCGCTTAAAACCCCAGACGACTTCTGCAGGCAACGACTTCAGGAGGCCTTGCAAAATAAATACAACAGTCAGCTCAATCCCCAGGACTTGATCAGACTCCAGCCCCGGCATTCCGTGAGCAAGGCGATGCCTCTCTACACCTTGCTCGACGCTGCAATGTTGAACTTCACCGACATCGAAACAGCAGCGCATTATTTTTCCGACGATAGCGAGACACTCACTGACGCTCAAGACATACCAACCGAGGGCTCCACGAACACCAGGATTGGCGCCCGCCAATTCGCTGCATTGAGCCGCATGCTTGATCTTGGAGTGCAGTATCAAAACTACATATCGCGAACTTTCAACGTGTCTTCAGTCAAATTGAACGCTCTGCGCCTGGCAAAACTCAACATGAAGTTGGCGGCCTATAGCAAATACTTCAGCAATGACATCCATCAATCCCTGTGGTTCATGCTGAAAAACCTGAGCTGCGGATCGGCAGATATTGCCAACGGGGATAATTTCAACAATGCACCCCTCCAGTTGTATTCGGTACAACTGTTTGGCAAGAATCTTGTAGACGCGGTTTTAATTACCTGTCGCCTGACAGATCAATCAACCCAGGACCGCTACCTGTTATATGTACCTAATGATACGGGCCCCGGTTTTTACCTCAACCCTGACGAAGACAACTGCAGAATCACCCTGGCGGTCAAGCTGCTCGGGCAATCCTCATTGCGCAAACTGTTCGCCTCCCGACTGCCCAAAACAGATCAGAATGGGTTTCTGACAAGTCACTTGTCTTCCATCTCGTTTATTGACGACATTACGTTTCAGCCGTTAAAACAGCGGTTGTTCGAATACATCGCCAGTCGGCATCTGGATACATTTCTCGCCGATGCCAGGCAGTGCGCCGTTCCCGTAGCGGACATCAGCAGCTCAAACCATCAACAGCGGCGAGAGCCCACTGAGCTTCAACAACGCCGAATGCTCTGCGAATCACTGACTGACGATTTCAGCAAGCGTCTGCGCACCTGCGCAACGGATGCGCTTATAAGCGAAGTGTTTAGCGGCGTCGAAGGCTGGACGTCCGCTGAAAAGTTGCATGCGATCCATCAACTGTTGGATCTAAAGGAAAAATCATCCTTGGCCGGTGATGTTGAGCCAACGGCAGCCTTATAACTTATCGTTCTAAAACTCCAGTTCCCGAGGCGGGTCAGTTTCTGAGTACCCGCCATTTTGGCGAGGTAGCGTTTGCCCCCTCCCCAACGGAAAAACCGGTAAGGACTTTATGTGCGGATTAGCTGGCGAGTTACGTTTTGATCAACAACCTGCAGACCTTGCAGCCATCGAGCGAATCACCCATCACCTGGCCCCTCGCGGCCCCGACGCGTGGGGCTTCCATGCCCAAGGGCCGATTGCCCTGGGTCATCGTCGCCTGAAAATCATGGACCTGTCGGATGGCTCGGCGCAGCCGATGATCGACAGCCAACTCGGCCTGTCGCTGGCCTTCAACGGCGCGATCTACAACTTCCCGGAGCTGCGTGCCGAACTGGAAGCGCTGGGTTACGCGTTCTATTCCGGTGGCGACACCGAGGTGCTGCTCAAGGGCTACCACGCCTGGGGCGAAGCGTTGCTGCCGAAGCTCAACGGCATGTTCGCGTTTGCCATTTGGGAACGCGACGCGCAACGCCTGTTCATCGCTCGCGACCGTCTCGGCGTGAAACCGTTGTACCTGTCGCGCACCGGCCAACGCCTGCGCTTTGCCTCGGCCTTGCCGGCGCTGCTCAAGGGCGGTGACATCAACCCGATCCTCGATCCGGTGGCGCTCAATCACTACCTGAATTTCCATGCTGTGGTCCCGGCGCCGCGCACCCTGCTGGCCGGCATCGAAAAACTGCCACCGGCGACCTGGATGCGCGTTGAAGCCGATGGCCGCACCGAGCAGAAAACCTGGTGGACCCTGCCCTACGGCCCACATGAAGACGAGAAAAACCTGACGCTGGAAGACTGGGTCGACCGCGTTCTCGACAGCACTCGCGAAGCGGTGGCGATTCGTCAACGTGCGGCGGTGGATGTCGGTGTGCTGCTGTCCGGCGGTGTCGACTCAAGCATGTTGGTTGGCCTGTTGCGTGAAGTCGGCGTGGAAAATCTGTCGACCTTTTCCATCGGTTTCCAGGATGCCGGCGGTGAGCGCGGCGATGAATTTCAGTACTCCGATCTGATCGCCAAGCATTACGGCACTCAGCACCACCAATTGCGCATCGACGAGAAAGAGATCATCGAACAACTGCCCGCCGCATTCCGTGCGATGAGCGAGCCAATGGTCAGCCATGACTGCATCGCTTTCTATCTGCTGTCCCGTGAAGTGGCCAAACACTGCAAGGTTGTGCAGAGCGGCCAGGGCGCGGATGAACTGTTCGCCGGTTATCACTGGTACCCGCAAGTCGATGGCGCAGCCGATCCTTACACGGCCTATCGCAACGCGTTTTTCGACCGCAGCTACGACGACTACGCCGCCACCGTGCAGCCGAAATGGCTGACCGCGAATGACGCGGCCGGCGACTTCGTCAAAGAACATTTCGCCCAGCCCGGCGCCGATGCAGCAGTCGACAAAGCCCTGCGTCTGGACAGCACGGTGATGCTGGTCGACGACCCGGTCAAACGCGTCGACAACATGACCATGGCCTGGGGCCTGGAGGCGCGCACGCCGTTTCTCGACTATCGACTGGTTGAACTGTCGGCGCGTGTGCCGGGCCAGTTCAAGCTGCCCGATGGCGGTAAACAAGTTCTGAAAGAAGCCGCGCGCCGAGTGATTCCAAGTGAAGTGATCGACCGCAAAAAAGGCTACTTCCCGGTGCCTGGTCTCAAGCACTTGCAAGGCGATACGCTGAACTGGGTACGTGAACTGCTGCTCGATCCGAGTCAGGATCGTGGCTTGTTCAACCCGGCCATGCTCGACAAATTGCTGACCGATCCGCAAGGCCAACTGACGCCGTTGCGCGGTTCGAAGCTGTGGCAACTGGCAGCTCTGAATCTGTGGCTCAGTGAACAAGGAATCTGATCGATGAAACCCCACGCCACGGCCATCAACCAGCGGCTGCTACGCGGTCAGACACCGTCCTATGAACGCTTGCAGGCACGTCTGGCCGAAGACGGCAGCACGCTGGCCGCCGACCCGATTGCGCTGCATTGCGGCTGGGGCCGCTTGCTGATCGGCCACACGTTTCCCGACCCAGCATCGCTGGCGCAGGAACTGCTCAAAGAGCAGCCCGGCGAGCGCGACATCGCGCTGTACGTCGCCGCGCCGCAGCAGATTCTCGGCCTGGAGCCAACGCAATTGTTTCTCGACCCGTCCGACACCTTGCGCCTGTGGTTCAGCGATTACCGACAGGCGACCCGAGTGTTTCGCGGCTTCCGTATTCGCCGCGCGCAAAGCGAAGCGGATTGGCAGGCGATCAATCAGTTGTACCAGGCGCGCGGCATGTTGCCGATCGATGCCACGCGACTGACACCGCATCATCAGGGCGGCCCGGTGTACTGGCTGGCCGAGGATGAAGACAGCGGCGCGGTGATCGGCAGCGTCATGGGCCTGAACCATCAAAAAGCCTTCAACGACCCGGAAAACGGCAGCAGCCTGTGGTGCCTGGCGGTTGATCCGCAATGCTCGCGCCCGGGTGTCGGTGAAGTGCTGGTGCGGCACCTGATCGAGCACTTCATGAGTCGCGGTCTGAGCTATCTCGACCTGTCGGTGTTGCACGACAACCGTCAGGCGAAAAACCTCTACGCCAAGCTCGGTTTTCGCAATCTGTCGACCTTCGCCATCAAACGCAAGAACGGCATCAATCAGCCGCTGTTTCTCGGCCCCGGCCCGGAGGCGCAGTTCAATCCGTATGCGCGGATCATCGTTGAAGAAGCCCATCGGCGCGGTATCGATGTGCAGGTCGACGATGCCGACGCCGGGCTGTTCACCCTCAGCCATGGTGGCCGTCGCGTGCGTTGCCGAGAATCGCTGAGCGACCTGACCAGCGCGATCAGCATGAGCCTATGTCAGGACAAAAGCCTGACGCACAAAGTGCTGAAAGGTGCCGGGTTGAATCTGCCCTCGCAGCAACTGGCGGGCAATGCCGACGATAACCTGGCCTTTCTCGATGAGCATCAACGGGTGGTGGTCAAGCCGCTCGACGGTGAACAGGGCCAAGGCGTGGCCGTGGATTTGCAAAGCATCGAAGAGGTGCAGCAAGCCATCGAAACGGCGAAGCAATTTGATAGCCGCGTGCTGCTCGAAAGCTTCCACGAAGGCCTCGATCTGCGGATTCTGGTGATTGGCTTTGAAGTGGTTGCAGCGGCGATTCGCAAACCGGCAGAAGTGGTCGGCGACGGTCAGCATTCAGTGGGCGCGTTGATCGAGGCGCAGAGCCGCCGTCGGCAAGCGGCCACCAGCGGCGAGAGCAAGATTCCGCTGGATCACGAAACCCAGCGCACTTTGCATGCGGCGGGTTATGACTACAGCAGCATTCTGCCAGCCGGCGAGCATCTGTTTGTGCGCCGTACGGCCAATCTGCACACCGGCGGCACGCTGGAAGATGTCACGGCGATTCTGCACCCGACGCTGGTCGATGCAGCGGTAAGGGCGGCGCGGGCGCTGGATATTCCAATGGTCGGCCTCGACTTGATGGTGCCGGCGGCGGATCAGCCGGAGTACGTGTTTATCGAGGCCAACGAACGCGCCGGGTTGGCCAACCATGAGCCACAGCCAACGGCGGAGCGCTTTGTCGATTTGTTGTTTCCGCACAGTCAGCCGGCTGTACTTTGATCATGCAGCGATTCTACTGACGCCTTCGCGAGCAAGCTCACTCCCACAGGGGAATACATTCCAAATGTGGGAGCGAGCTTGCTCGCGAAAGGGCCGCATCATGCACCACAAATTCTCCTCATCGAAACCATCGGTGTGCTCAACCCATCAGGAGTTTCCATGACCACGCAAATCCCCGAACCGGATCTCAACTACCTGCAAAAAGTCCTCCTGGAAATGCTCGCCATTCCCAGCCCTACCGGGTTCACCGACACCATCGTGCGTTACGTCGCCGAGCGTCTGGAAGAACTCGGCATCCCGTTCGAAATGACCCGGCGCGGGACCATTCGCGCCACGCTCAAAGGCAAGAAGAACAGCCCCGACCGCGCTGTTTCGGCGCATCTGGACACCATCGGCGCCGCCGTTCGTGCGATCAAAGACAACGGGCGCCTGACCCTCGCCCCGGTCGGCTGCTGGTCGAGCCGTTTTGCCGAGGGCAGTCGCGTCAGCCTGTTTACCGACAACGGCGTGATTCGCGGCAGTGTCTTGCCGCTAATGGCCTCAGGGCATGCCTTCAACACTGCCGTCGATGAAATGCCGATCAGTTGGGATCACGTCGAACTGCGTCTGGACGCCTACTGTGCGACCAAGGCTGACTGCGACTCACTGGGCATCAGCATCGGTGACGTGGTGGCATTCGATCCGTTGCCGGAGTTCACCGAAAGCGGCCATATCAGCGCCCGTCACCTCGATGACAAGGCCGGGGTTGCGGCACTGCTCGCGGCACTTAAAGCCATCGTCGACAGCGGCCAGGAACTGATGATCGACTGCCATCCGCTGTTCACCATTACCGAGGAAACCGGCAGTGGCGCGGCAGCGGCATTGCCTTGGGACGTCAGTGAATTTGTCGGCATCGACATCGCGCCGGTCGCACCGGGGCAGCACTCCAGCGAGCATGCGGTGAGTGTGGCGATGCAGGATTCCGGCGGACCGTACGACTATCACTTGTCGCGGCATTTGTTGCGCCTGGCCGGTGAAAACGAATTGCCGGTGCGCCGCGACCTGTTCCGCTATTACTTCAGCGATGCGCATTCGGCGGTGACGGCCGGCCACGACATCCGCACTGCCCTGCTCGCTTTTGGCTGTGACGCGACCCATGGTTATGAGCGTACGCACATCGACAGTCTGGCGGCGCTCAGTCGCTTGCTCGGCGCTTATATTCTGAGCCCGCCGGTGTTTGCCAGCGATGCGGCGCCGGCCAATGCTTCGCTGGATCGCTTCAGTCATCAGATTGAACATGACACGCAGATGGAGAGCGATACGCGGGTGCCGTCGGTGGACAGTCTGGTGGGGCAGCGTAACGATAGTTAGATCATCGTTGTTTGGAATACCGCTATCGCGAGCAGGCGAAGGCCTACCTTTGGAATGCGTTCCCCTGTAGGAGTGAGCCTGCTCGCGATGGCGTAGGTACAGGCAACACAAAACTGGCAGCCAACCGGCAATCGCCGTAGCATCTCGCCATTGATTTGACCGAGGTGCCCATGCTCATTCCCTACGACGCGCTTGAAGTCGACACCCTCACCCGCCTCATCGAAGATTTCGTCACCCGCGACGGCACCGACAACGGCGATGACACGCCGCTGGAAACCCGTGTACTGCGCGTGCGTCAGGCCTTGACCAAAGGCCAGGCGCTGATCGTCTTCGACCCGGAAAGCGAGCAGTGCCAGTTGATGCTCAAGCACGATGTGCCCAAGCATCTGTTCGACTGAACGCTTCAGCGCAGCTTTTCAGTGGCCTGTTTGCGCTTGATCCGGTCATAGACCTCCGCGCGGTGCACATTGACCTTTTGCGGGGCCTCGACGCCAAAGCGCACGCTGGAGCCGTTTACCGACAGCACGCGCAGGGAAATATCGTCACCGATTGAAATCAACTCACCAACGACACGGCTGAGTACAAGCATGAGATTCGTCCTTCAGGGTTAGCGAACCCTGAAGATGCGCGGCTTGCAGCGGCTCTACAATGCGCGGCGAGCAAATCAGTTTTGCCTTACACCCATACTCGCATCGAGCCGTCAGACGTTTCCGACAAATAGCCGTCAGGCCGCCGAAAACCGCGGCCCGAACAGAATCACGCTGGCGCCGATCACGCACAACGCCACGCCGACCCAGTCAGATCCCAATGGGCGTACCCGCTCGACTACCATCAGCCAGCCAATCGACGCAACGATGTAGATCCCGCCATAAGCGGCATAGGCACGTCCGGCGTAGTTGGCTTCGACGCGGGTCAACAACAGTGCGAACAAGGTCAGACTGAGCAGCGCAGGAATCACCCACAACGCACTTTTGCCTTGACGCAGCCACATGAAGAAGGCGAAACAACCGGCGATTTCAAACAGCGCCGCGAGGAAAAACCACAAGTAATTGAGCATTGACGCGTCTCGACAGGGTGACCATTGCGGCCACCCTAACGACGCCGCCGACAACGGGCAAGGTCAGCCGTTGTTCTGTTTGGCTTTGGCGCGCATTTTTTCGGCCATTGAAGTCATTTCGTTATAGAGCAGTTGCGGATTTTTCTGCTTGATCGCCCAGGCCATGCGCCCTTGTTCGTGGGGCAGGATCATGAATTCGCCGGCCGCTACTTGCTGATAGATGTAGTCGGCGATATCCGCCGCGGTGATCGGCGAACTTTCCAGCAACTTGCCCACTTGCGCCTTCATCGCCGGTGTCGGGCCACGGAAAGAGTCGAGCAGATTGGTCTGGAAGAATGACGGGCAAACCACATGCACACCGACTTCCTGCTGCGCCAGTTCAATCAACAGACTTTCCGAAAGTGCAACCACGCCAGCCTTGGCCACGTTGTAATTACTCATCGCCGGGCCTTGCATCAGTGCGGCCATGGAGGCGATGTTGATGATTTTGCCTTTGCTTTGCTCAAGCAGCGGCAGAAACGCTTTGCAGCCCTTGACCACGCCCATCAGGTTGATCGCGATCTGCCAGTCCCAGTCTTCCAGCGACAGCTCGCTGAAGAACCCGCCCGACGCAACACCGGCGTTGTTGACGATGATGTCGATGCCACCCAGTTTCTCTTCGCAGGCTTGGGCGAATGCGGTGAGCTGGCTGTAATCACGCACATCGCAGCGCTGAACAAAACCGTCACCGCCCGCCTCGCGGACCATTTTCAGGGTTTCCTGCAGGCCGGGTTCACTGACGTCGGACAAGGCCAGTTGCCAGCCTTCACGCGCCCAGCGCAGCGCGATTTCGCGACCCAGGCCCGAGCCCGCACCAGTGATCATCATGCGATTTTGCATAGCACACAGCCTTGTTGTTCCGGGGAAGATGCGCCGAGTGTAGCGAAGGATCCGCGCGCGCCCACGCTCCATCAGATTGCTGAATGGTGAGGGCAAACCGTGGCGCGTTGGATTCCCGAAAATGGTCTGGGTTCTGAACTAGACGAGAGGAAAAATAGGAAATAAGTCTGCGATCCAAATACATTAAAAAAACATTGAATTTTCTTTCATGCGCACCGGTCGGAATTTGTAAGCCGTCTGGAATTACTTAGTCTCCAGTCGCCCTTGAATACCAAGACTTCTCG
The DNA here is from genome assembly GCF_013433315.1 of Pseudomonas crudilactis. Lineage (GTDB taxonomy): Bacteria > Pseudomonadota > Gammaproteobacteria > Pseudomonadales > Pseudomonadaceae > Aquipseudomonas > Aquipseudomonas crudilactis. Next base: position 226,425 of record NZ_WXVV01000006.1, read on the forward strand.
AACACTATCAACAAGGAAATCGACATGGGCACAATTCTAATCATTATCCTGATCCTGTTGCTGATCGGTGGTCTGCCGGTCTTCCCGCACTCCAGAAGTTGGGGTTATGGTCCTTCGGGCATTATCGGCGTGGTGTTGGTGGTGCTGTTGGTGCTGCTGTTACTGGGTCGGATATAACGATTCAAGCGTAAAAAAAGAGGCCCTGTTCAGGGCCTCTTCTTTATTGCGCGGATTTTATCATCGACAAGCGATCAATCCGGCTTGCCGTGAATCACACCGGCGGTGTTGTCCATCAGGCTCTTGGTCGCCGTTTGCAAGAACGCTTCCAGTTTGAGTTTCAACTCGGCAGTGCGCGGTGCATTCGGAACGACTTCGGCATGCGGGTTGGCACCCAACTGGTACTGCCACATTTTCGGACCCATGTCCTTGTCTCTCGGCAATACCAGAATCTGGTCAGCGGTGACGATGGCAGTGGTCTGCTCGCTGCCCGACGGCTTGATCACACCGAAACCGGTGTCGCCTTCCGGCAGGTTGAGCAAGTCGCGACCCCAGCACTGATGACGCACTTCGCCACCGAGACGGCCCATGATGGTCGGCACAATGTCGATCTGAGTGCCGACAGTGTGGTCACGGGTACCGAATTTCTCCTGGATGCCCGGCGCAATCATCAGCATCGGCACGTTGAAGCGGCCCAGGTCCATTTCGGTGATCTGGCGCTCGTTGCCGAAACCGTGGTCACCGACGATAACGAACAGGGTTTCCTTGAAGTACGGCTCTTTGCGCGCCTTCTCGAAGAACTGACCCAGCGCCCAGTCCGAGTAACGCATGGCGGTCAGGTGCTCGTTGAGCGAGCCACGATCGGTTACGCGCTCGACCGGCAACGGCGTTGGCAAGGCATACGGTGTGTGGTTGGACAGGGTTTGCAGCAGCGCGTAGAACGGCTTGCCGTTTTCCCGCGCCTTCAACTCCTGCAAACCACGGTCGAACATGTCCTGGTCGGACACGCCCCAGGTCGGATCGGAGAACACCGGGTTGACGAAGTCATTACGGCCAACGAAGTTGGTCATGCCCTGGTTGCTGAAGAAGCCCGACTGGTTGTCCCAGGCGAAGTCGCCGTTGTAGACGTACACGTCGTCGTAGTTACGGGCGCTGAGCACCTGCGGCAGACCGGACAGCTTGTGGCTACCTTCCGGGGTCTGCATCAGGTATTCGAAACCTGGCAGGTTGGGGAAGCAGGCCATGGTCGCGAACATGCCCTGATGGGTATGTGTGCCGTTGGAGAAGAAGCGGTCGAACAGCAGGCCTTCCTTCGACAGCTTGTCCAGGTATGGCGTGATGTTGCCTGGTGCGCCCAACGCACCGACCGAGTGACCGGCCATGCTTTCCATCAGGATCACGACGACGTTCTTGATCGGCAGGGTCTTGTCGGCCGGCGGCGTGTAATCACGGCGCACGGCGGCAATATCGGCATCGACCAGTTTTTCGTCTGGCATCAGCAGCATGTCGCGCACGATCTTCTGCGCTTGTTCTTGCGGCAACGTGGCTTTCCAGATGTTGTTGCGATCCTCGCCCATACGGGACTTGGCGGCCTCGATCAGCGACAGCGTGGCGTTGAGGCCGAGCTGGTTGGCGAAGTTGGAATCGGTGGTGTACACGTCACCCCAACGCATTGGCGGGCCTTGACGCAGAGTGCCACGAGCGGCAACCACGCAGATCAGCAAGCAGACCACGAACACCGCAAGACGGGTGTACCACGGCGCTATTTGGCGGCTGCTGACGCTGCCGCCGCTGAACGGTCCGCGTGGACGGGTGGCACGGTCGGCGCCTTTGAACGCCAGGGTCAGAATAACGGTGCCGATGACCCACGCCAGCAGATACCGAACGACCGGGAAACCGTACCAGAGCATGCTCATCACGGTTTTCGGGTCTTCTTTCACGTACTGGAACACCAGACCGTTGAGGCGCTGGTGGAACTCGCGGTAGAAGTCCATCTCCATCAGGCCGAGAAACAGCGCAATGCTCGATGCGATCGTCAGCCACAGACGGAAGAAACCGCGCGCAGCCATGGCGCGGGCACTGAACAGCGCCAGCACCAGCGGAATGCACACGTAAACCACCAGACGCAGGTCGAAACGCAGGCCGTTGGCGAAGGCTTCAAGGAACGTCGAAGCCGGGGTGTCGAGGATCATCTCGCGGTTGTAGACCAGCAGCGCGAGGCGCAGCACGGAAAACATCACCATCATGACCAGCGCGCAAAGCAGCGTGTAGGCCAGATGCGATTTGACGGTCGGTTGCAGCAGGCGAGCAGAAGATCGCTGCTGATTCAGGGCGTCCGGGTTTGCCATGTCGTTTTAGGACCCATTGGAAGTTGAAGTTGCAAAAATACAGCGGCGCCATGCCCTCTATTGGTCATTCCAGACCCCGGAGCTTGCGCGGTGCGCAAATGTTGCACGATCACCCGCACCATTGCCATTGATTACTGCCCCGCCGCCAGACACTTTCATTTATGGCAGCGTGCAAACAGCGCGGGCGAATTGTCTGGAACACTTTGTGAAAATTTCGTGCAACGCATATCTGGAAACACAATATAGATACAAAACAAAACGCCCCGACTTGTTCGAGGCGTTTCGTTGAAAGCGGGCCGATTACTTCTCGGCGCGTTCTTTCAGAGCTTTCAAGGTGTTGAACGGCGCATCGACGACGAACTTGTTGGCAACCATTGCCGGCACGCTGCCGCCCGGCTCGGTGTGCACTTGATAAGTGACTTCAACCTGGTCGCCCTTCGGTACGAACTTCCAGAAGCCTTTGACCTGCTGCACGCGGACAAAGCCTTTTTCTTCAGGAACGTACGTCGGCAGACCCTTGAGGTTGCGGGTCAGGCTGCCGTCGGCGCCTTCGACGGTGGTGACTTCGATCACCGAGTCACGCGGAGTTACCGGCCAAGGCGTATTGAACTGGCTATAGGTCCAGCTCTTGTCGCCTTCGTGTTTGAGCAGTTTCTGGGTCTTGCACTCGTGAATCCAGGCGCAGGCGCCAGCGACGTCTTCCTGCAGTGCGCGCAGTTTGGCGACGGTGGTTTTCATCAGTGCGACGCCCTGGTAGGACTTGTAGTCCGAACCCGGCACTTCACTGAGGGACACCTTGATGCCGTCCTCGTTCTTGGCAACCTTCCAGTCTTCAGCCTGCGCAACGGACGTGGCCAGCACAGCGGTCAAACCACACAACACAGCGATACGATGCAGCGAACCCATAGTCTTATTCCTTATTGTTGAAGTTCCGTTCGTTTGACACATCACGCCGCCGTCATTTGCTCCCACCAGCCGATCAGCCTGATCGCTTCTTCCGAGCTGCTGCCACAGACCTCGACATCCGCAGCGAAGCCGGAACAGACCGGCGGGCGCTCCGGACGGCCGAAAATGCTGCACAGGTTTTCGACCGAAAGCTGCACGCAACGTTCGCCGGCAGGTTTGCCATCAGGCATGCCGGGAATCGGCGAACTGATGGAGGGGGCGATGCAGCAAGCGCCACAGCCTTCACGGCATTTCATGACGAACAATTCCTCGCGACGGGCGATGTGTAAAAGGGACGCGGAACAGAGTAACCGCTAAAACAGCTGTTTTAAATTGCCTGAACCGGGGTTTCTGCCGATTACTGAATATGACTGACCAGTCTCCGACAAAGCGTCTGGTCTGCGGGTCACAGATGGCCTGAATTTACTGCTTGAATTCGAAATCCAGCGCCGCACCTTCGATTTCCCGACGGTCTTCGTTGCGCAGTTGCAACTGCATTTCATTGTTGAGCAAGCGGCCATTGAGCTGGAATCCGCTGTTTTTCTCGCCAAACATCTGCGGCAGGATTGGCTCGCGCTTGGGCAATTCAACAGCGCCCTTGGGCTTCAATTCCTGGACCATGTCCTTGGGCAAGCTCAAATCGAGTTTTGCTGGCGGCAATTTGGCTTTCACCACTTCGCTGGCAGATTTCGATTTGGAGGCGATCGGCTTGCGCTTCTTGATGACTTTTTGCTGGGTTTTTTTCGCGGGGACTGCCTTCTGCGCAGCCGTGGCCTTATTAGCGGGACTCGTCGCAGCCGGTTTTTCCTGAACCGCAGCAGCCATCACCCCAGGCGCATGACCGATCATCAGTAAACCCAGCAAAACCCAAGCAGCAGGAAAAATCGCTTTCATGGACCCAACGACACTAACGGCAGAGGGCCATATGCTCGCTTGTTGGACGCCACAAGACAAGCATCACCCACCGCTCGTTCAGAATCCGCCAGCGGTTTCCTGACACAGTTGCGTCGCCAGCAACCCCAGGGTCATCAACGCCCGCTCCGCCTCGCGGTTCCACGGAATGCCGCAGTTCAGGCGGATACAGTGGTTGAACTGCTCGGTATTACTGAAGATCAGCCCCGGCGCGATGCTGATGCCCTGTTGCAAGGCGCGGACATGCAATTCTTGCGTATTGACCCTGCCCGGCAAACTCACCCAGAGGATGAAACCGCCGGTGGGCCGGGTCATTTGCGTGCCTTCGGGGAAGTACTGCTGCACCGCCAACTGGAAGGCGCTGAGGTTTTTCCGGTACTCCTGGCGGATGTACCGTAAATGCCGGTCATAGCCGCCGTTTTCCAGATAAGCGGCAATCGCCATCTGCGTGACGCTGCACGCCGAGTGGGTGCTGAAGGTCTGCAAGCGCTGGATTTCCTGCTGGTACTTGCCAGCAATCATCCAACCGATGCGCACACCGGGCGACAAAGTCTTGGAAAAACTCGAGCAGTAGATCACCCGGTCCAGTCGGTCATAAGCCTTGAGCGCCTTGGTTTTGCCTTGCTCGAACATCAGTTCGCCATAGATGTCATCTTCGACGATCTGGATGTCGAAATCCGAGGCCAGCCGCAGCAACTGTTTCTGCCGCTCTTCGGGCATGGTGCCGCCCAGCGGATTGCTCAGGCGCGTGGTCAGCACCAGCGCTTTGATCGACCATTGGTTGGCGGCCAGTTGCAGGGCCTCGAGGCTCATGCCGGTGGCGGGATCGCTCGGAATCTCGATAACTTTCAGGCCAAGCAGATCGGCCAGTTGCAGCAAACCGTAATAGGTTGGCGATTCGGCGGCGATCAGATCGCCCGGCCGGGTCAGCACGCGCAACGACATCTGCAAGGCATCGACACAACCGTGGGTGATCACCACCTCCGACGGGTCGACCACCACACCGGCGTCGCGCATACGGATCGCCACTTGCCGGCGCAGCGGTTCAAAACCCGGGCTGAACATGTAGCTGAAGGCACGCGGGCTATGGAAACGTGTGACCTTGGCCAGTTGCTGATGCAGTGCGCGCACCGGCAAGTAATCGACACTTGGCACGGCGGCGCCGAGCGGAAACACGCCTTCGCGGCGTGATTCGACCAGAACCTGTTGAATGATGCTGCTGCGGGTGACCAGCCCCGGCCTTTCGACCCGGGCAATGTCCGGCGTCGGTGCGGTCAACGCAGGCGTCTGGTGTACGTAATAACCAGACTGTGGACGTGCGCGGATCAAGCCCTGATCTTCGAGATTGGCGTAGGCCTGCAACACCGTCGCATGGCTGACGTTGAGCTGCGAACTCATCTTGCGCACCGAAGGCACGCGCTCCCCCGGTTGATAGACACCACGGCGGATGTCTTCGGCCAGTTGCTGAGCAATACGTTGGTAGAGCAAGAGATTGGTCATGACGCAGCACTCGATTTCACGGGCATTTTATTCTTGTGCGAAACAATACCGGAACAGTTTAGAAGTGTACTGGGACAGTTGCCACATTACTCGACCATACAGTGCGGTGTCTGCCCCTGACTGTACTGATTTGTGGGCCATTCGACAGACGTAAAAAAGCCCGGCACTGCATGACAGCCCGGGCTTTCCAGAGACGCAACCCTTAACGGGCGGCGCCGAGCTGGCCTTTTTCGTCGGAAAAGACGATTTCAACCCGACGGTTCTGTGCGCGCCCACGCTCGGAAGCGTTGGCGTCCACCGGGTATTCGTCGCCGTAGCCTTCGACCTGAATGCGTTTGTCGTCGATGCCCAGGTCCATCAGCACGTCCGCCACCGATTGTGCGCGGTCACGGGACAGTTTGAGGTTTTCCTGTTTGCCGCCGGTGCTGTCGGTGTAGCCCTCGATGCGCACCACGCGTTTCGGGTTCAGTTGCAGGAACTGCACAATCTTCAGCACCACGCGATTGGCCGAGTTTTTCAACTCGGCTTCACCGGTGTCGAACAACACATCGCCGAGGGTCATCACCAGACCGCGATCAGTCTGCGTGGTGGCCAGTGCGACGATCTGCTCTTCGAGCCATTTACCCTGCTGCTGCACGCTCAGCAATTTCGACTCACGCAGGGCCAGTTGCAGGCGCTGACGCTCCAGTTCGAGCTTGGCCGCGCGCTCTTCGTTGAGCACCTGATTGGTGTGCTCACGGGCGATTTCACTGTAGCGCTGGCTCAGGTAGGCGTAATGCACCACGTCCGAACCGCTGCCCCAGTAGGTCGACAGGCGATCGGCACGGGCCAGCGACTCACCGGCACGGATCACGTCTTTCGGCGCGATGCGCAGCACGTTGGAGTCTTCCTTGACCTTCTGGAAGTCAGCACTGGCTTCTTGCAGAGCAGATTCGCTGTGTTGCCCGGCGCAGCCGTACAGGCTGGCGCAACCGGCGAGGATCAGACCGCCGAGAATTTTCGACTTGAGGCTCATTGGGCATCTCCCAGTTGCTTGCGCAGACGGACGATGCGGGTGTTGAGCACATTCACCTGTTCTTCACTTTTTTGCGTCAGCACTTTGGCTTCGGCCAGACGGGCATCCAGTTCCGCTTGCTCGGAACGCATGCGCGCATTGCGGTAGGACTCGTCAGCCATGTTGCCTTTGGCGCGGTTGTACTTGGTTTCGGCCAGTTTCATTTCCGGCACTTCGTCGGCGGTGGCGCCAACAGCTTTGGCCTGGGTGATGGCTTGCTCGGTCAGGCGCATTTGTTCATTGGGTGCCGGATCGGTTGCGCAACCGGCCAGAGCCAGAACGGCCACAGCCGCGAAAAGAGGTCGAATACTCACTAAGAATCCCTACTGTTTTGGGGCACTGACAGGTTGTTGCGGCTGTTGCTGCTGCGCCTTCCAGCGCTCGATGTTGCGTTGCAGCGCGGCTTCCGTCAGTCCGGACGCGGGCAATTCTGTCATCTTTTTGGCTAGCTGTCCGCGCAACCACGGATCGTTGCACGCCGAGTTATGCGAAACCGCAAGAAACAGCCCCGGCCGGTCGATCGGTTGCTCAAAGGCCAGCAGGTCAGTGGCCATGCCCAATGCCTGCGCGGCGGCCATGCCTGAGTAACGGCCGGCGAGTACATATTCGACTTCACCGAGGAGCAGTTTCTGAAAGGCCTGAGTGAGGTTGGCTGTCCGGGTCAGGGTCAGATTCTGCTCGGCGAAAGTGCCGAATGCCTGGGTGATTCGAGACTTTTCCGACAGCGCACCTGTGTGGCCGTGCAGATCCTTGGCTTCGCTGTAGACCAGGGTCGAGCCTTTGCGCGTCCACACCAGATAGTCGTTTTCCAGCAGCGGCGGATGGATGTAGTCGAGGTTTTCCAGTTCATTGAAGGACAGCGGCGCGTCGGCGAGCATGTCCATGCGCCCGCTGCGAACTTCGTCGAGGGCTTGCGAACGCTTTCCGGCGTAGAGCAATTCGACCTTTATGCCGAGGTCTTTGGCGACTTGTTGCAACAGGTCAGCGCTGGCGCCGATCAGTTGCTTGGGGTTTTGCGGGTCTTGCCACAGGTACGGCGGCGCATCCGGGCTGCCGGTGACGACGAGGCGCTCGCATTTGCCAGCGGCCATAGCCAAACCTGGTAACAGGGCCAATCCCATCAACCATCCGCAGCGCAGATCCATGGCAACATGCTCCCACTCAAATCCGAGACAAAAAAAAAGCCCGACCAAAAGGTCGGGCTCTTTATAAGTGAAGCCGCTGGATTAGACCAGCTTCTCCAGCTCAGGTACGGCTTCGAACAGATCCGCCACGAGACCGTAATCGGCCACCTGGAAGATCGGCGCTTCTTCGTCCTTGTTGATCGCAACGATCACTTTGGAATCTTTCATACCAGCCAAGTGCTGGATCGCGCCGGAGATACCGACGGCGATGTACAGCTGCGGCGCAACGATCTTGCCGGTCTGACCGACCTGCATATCGTTCGGTACGAAACCTGCGTCGACCGCAGCGCGCGAAGCACCAACGGCAGCGCCCAGCTTGTCGGCCAGGGCGTACAGGTGTTTGAAGTTGTCGCCGTTCTGCATGCCGCGGCCGCCGGAAACGACGATCTTGGCAGCGGTCAGCTCTGGACGGTCAGACTTGGCCAGCTCTTCGCCAACGAAGCTCGAAGTGCCCGCGTCGTGCGCAGCACCAACAGCTTCAACAGCAGCCGAACCACCTTCAGCGGCAACCGGGTCGAAACCGGTTGCACGCACGGTGATCACTTTGATTGCAGCGGTCGACTGCACGGTAGCGATGGCGTTACCGGCGTAGATCGGACGCTTGAAGGTATCAGCGCTTTCGACCGAGATGATCTCGGAGATCTGGTCAACGTCCAGCTGCGCAGCAACGCGCGGCAGGATGTTTTTGCCGTTGGAGGTGGCGGCGGCCAGGATGTGGCTGTAACCAGCGCCCAGCTCTGCAACCAGCGGAGCAACGTTTTCCGGCAGCTGATGCGCGTAAGCGGCGTTGTCAGCGTTGAGGACTTTGCTCACGCCAGCGATTTTCGCCGCGGCTTCAGCCACGGCGCCAGCGCCTTGGCCTGCAACCAGAACGTGGATGTCGCCGCCGATTTTGGCCGCAGCAGCCACGGTGTTCAGTGTGGCCGGGGCCAGCACTTTGTTGTCGTGTTCAGCGATTACCAAGATAGTCATTTTTAGATTACCTTCGCTTCGTTTTTCAGTTTCTCGACCAGTTCAGCCACCGACTTGACCTTGATGCCTGCGCTGCGTGCAGCCGGCGCTTCGACTTTCAGGGTCTTGTTGGTGGAGGCGGTGGAAACGCCCAAAGCGTCCGGAGTCAGCACTTCGAGAGGCTTCTTCTTGGCTTTCATGATGTTTGGCAGGGACGCGTAGCGCGGCTCGTTCAAACGCAGGTCGGTGGTGACGATCGCTGGCAGTTTCAGCGAAACCGTCTGCGCGCCGCCGTCGATTTCGCGAGTCACGGCAACGCTGTCGCCGGAGACTTCGACTTTCGAGGCGAACGTGCCCTGACCGTAGCCGCTCAGTGCAGCAAGCATCTGGCCGGTCTGGTTGTTGTCGCTGTCGATGGCCTGTTTGCCGAGGATCACCAGCTGCGGCTGTTCCTTGTCGACCACAGCCTTGAGCAGCTTGGCCACGGCGAGCGAGGTCAGATCTTCAGCGGATTCGACGAGGATGGCACGGTCGGCACCCAGAGCCAGTGCGGTACGCAGCTGTTCCTGAGCGGTGGTCGGGCCGATGGAGACGACGACGATTTCAGTCGCAACACCTTTCTCTTTCAGGCGTACGGCTTCTTCCACTGCGATTTCGCAGAACGGGTTCATCGACATCTTGACGTTGGCGAGATCGACGCCGGAATTGTCCGCCTTGACGCGAACCTTGACGTTGTAATCCACAACGCGTTTGACAGCTACAAGAACCTTCATGGATTCCTCGTTACTCTCCGGTGAAAAGAAAGTCGCCTAGGCGAACCTGGCGGTTGATGCTCATCAGGCTAAAAGGGCACCTCTAAAAACGCCGACCGGGGTGCGAAGTGATTCCACAATGTGCAGGGGGTGCGACCGTTCGTCAGTGGTGACCGACAAGTCATTGATCCTCACGCTGTGTAAACTGCGCGCCAGACTGCGCTGCGCAGCACTCTCTACCACCTGTGCCCTGTCTTTAGACGTGCTCTTGAAACCGCCAGTCTGCCTACGGCGAGCGCAAAACCGCCCGTATCTTGACCGGAACGCCTATTCCGGTCAATACAGCAAAATGACCATTCATAAGCCGCGCTTCTTTGATTTCTCTGGGCTGGAGCCGATTCAAACAAACGTTTGTATTGGACGCTCGGAGTGGTGTAGATATAATGCGCCGCCTAGAGAGAAAGGTCTGTTCTCCAATATTCCCCTTGACGTTAACGTAAAGGAATAGCGGATGCGACATCAAACCTCCAAATTAGAAAAAAAACTGTTGAGCCTTGAGTAGGAGATAGCCTGTGGAACGCGAATACATGGAATTCGACGTGGTCATCGTCGGTGCCGGCCCCGCTGGCCTGTCCGCCGCCTGCCGTCTGAAGCAGAAGGCCGCCGAAGCCGGTAAGGAAATCAGCGTCTGCGTGGTCGAAAAAGGCTCCGAAGTCGGCGCACACATCCTGTCCGGTGCCGTGTTCGAACCACGCGCTCTGAACGAACTGTTCCCGGACTGGAAAGAACTCGGCGCGCCGCTGAACACGCCAGTCACCCGCGACGATATTTTCGTGCTGAAAAACGCCGAAAACGCGCAAAAAATTCCAGACTTCTTTGTGCCCAAGACCATGCACAACGAAGGCAACTACATTATTTCCCTCGGCAACCTGTGCCGCTGGCTCGCCCAGCAGGCCGAGAACCTTGGCGTAGAAATCTACCCGGGTTTCGCCGCTCAGGAAGCGCTGATCGACGAGCAAGGCGTGGTGCGCGGGATCATCACCGGTGATCTCGGCGTCGACCGCGAAGGCAATCCGAAAGAAGGCCTGTACACCCCGGGCATGGAGCTGCGTGGCAAATACACGCTGTTCGCCGAAGGCTGCCGTGGCCACATCGGCAAGCAACTGATCAAGCGCTACAACCTCGACAGCGATGCCGACGCCCAGCACTACGGCATCGGCCTGAAAGAAATCTGGGAAATCGACCCGGCCAAACACCAGCCAGGTCTGGTAGTCCACACCGCCGGTTGGCCACTGGACATCATGGGCACCGAGAACACCGGTGGCTCGTTCCTGTATCACCTGGAAAACAACCAGGTGGTGGTCGGTCTGATCGTCGACCTGTCCTACAGCAACACGTACCTGTCGCCATTCGACGAATTCCAGCGCCTCAAGCATCACCCGGTGCTGGCGCAGTACCTGGAAGGCGGCAAGCGCATCAGCTACGGCGCCCGCGCGATCTGCAAAGGTGGCCTGAACTCGCTGCCGAAGATGGTTTTCAAGGGCGGCGCGCTGATCGGTTGCGACCTCGGCACCCTGAACTTCGCCAAGATCAAAGGCAGCCACACCGCGATGAAGTCGGGGATGCTCGCCGCTGAATCGGTGGCTGACGCATTGTTCGCGGAAAAGGACGGCACTGAAGAACTGACCACTTACGTCGACGCGTTCAAGAAGAGCTGGCTCTACGACGAACTGTTCGCCAGCCGTAACTTCGGCCCGGCGATCCACAAGTTCGGCGCCATCGTCGGCGGCGGTTTCAACTGGCTGGACCAGAACATCTTCGGCGGCAAACTGCCGTTCACCCTGCACGACACCAAGCCGGACTACGCCTGCCTCAAGCTCGCGGCCGACTGCAAGAAGATCGATTATCCGAAGCCGGACGGCAAACTCAGCTTCGACAAGCTCAGCTCGGTGTTCATCTCCGGTACCAACCATGAAGAAGAACAGCCTTGCCACTTGAAGCTGACTGATCCAAGCATTCCGATCAGCAAGAACCTGCCGCTGTACGACGAGCCGGCACAGCGCTATTGCCCGGCCGGCGTGTACGAAGTGATCACCAAGGAAGACGGCGAGAAGCGCTTCCAGATCAATGCCCAGAACTGCGTGCACTGCAAGACCTGTGACATCAAGGACCCTTCGCAGAACATCACCTGGGTTACGCCGGAAGGCGCTGGCGGCCCGACTTATCCGAACATGTAAGTCGAAACGCTGAACAACAAGGCTCCCGAAATGGGGGCCTTTTTGTTGCCCCAAATTTACTGCATCACTTGACTCCCTGTGGGAGCTGGCTTGCCAGCGATGGCGGTGGATCAGGTGACATCTATATTGAATGTGCCGGCCTCATCGCTGGCAAGCCAGCTCCCACAGGGATTGTGAAAATCCTCAGGCAGCGCGCTCGTCACCCGGGCTGCGCTCGAAATAGCGTTTGTACTCGCGGCTGAACTGCGAAGTACTCTGATACCCCACCCGATGCGCCACCTGCGCCACACCCAGCCCTTCCGCCACCAGCAACGTCTGCGCCTTCAACAACCGCAAACGCTTCAGATACTGCACCGGCGACAACAACGTGCTGCGTTTGAAGTGCTCATGAAAGGTCGACACGCTCATGTTCGCGCAACCGGCCAGGGTCTCGACATTCAGTGGCTCGGTGTAATGCGCATGCAGATGGCTGATCGACGCCGCCACCCGCGCGAACTGCCCCTGCTGCTCGACCAGTGCGCGTAATACATCGGCCTGCGGCCCGCGCAATGCAACGAACAACAACTCCCGCACCCGCGCCGGCCCGAGAATCTGGCATTCCAGCGGATCGTGCAGGCAACTCAGCAAGCGCTCGACACAGCCACGCATGTCATCGTCGAGCACCACCGAGGTCATCGACTCCGGCGTCTGCGCCGGAATATGCCGGCCCGGCGCCAGCCCCATGGCCAGCACCAACTCACCGAGCAACACCCGATCAATCGCCACCGACACGCCGAGCAACGGCGCATCCGGCAAGGCGAAGGTCTCACATTCGAACGGCACCGGCAGCGCCTGAATCAGATAATGCCCGGCGCCGTATTCCATGGTGCGTGGCCCGAGAAACGCCAGTTTGCTGCCCTGGGCGATGATCATCAGGCTCGGTTCATAAATGTGCGGGCCACGGGCGACGTCGCAACTGGCGCGCAATACTTGCACACCGGGCAATCCGGTCGGCGAATAACCATCGCGCAGCGCCAGCGGTTCGATCAGCGAAACCAGCCGCGCATTGGCATCAAGATGACGGGTCAATTGCATCGAATTGTTCTTCACGAAAAATCACGAAAATAGGGGATGAAAGCATCATCGCAGATCCTTTTGCCAATGCGACCGATCAAACCCGTATGCCGGAGGATTAGGCATGAGACCCGGAGGAATCGTCATGGCCGACCGGTCAGTCGACGCCCAAAATGCGCCGCCTCCCCTGTCACTGCTTTTGCGAGGTTTCACATGTACACCGCCATCGGCTATGCCGCCCAATCGGCCACCACTCCCCTCGCCCCGATGAAATTCGAACGCCGCAGCCCGCGCGCCGATGACGTCGCGATCGAAATCCTTTACTGCGGCGTCTGCCACTCCGACATCCACCAAGCGCGCAACGAATGGGGTATCGCCGTTTACCCGTTGATGCCGGGCCACGAGATCGTCGGAAAAGTCACCGCGATCGGTGCGAATGTCACTCAACACAAAGTAGGCGATCTGGTCGGCGTTGGCTGCATGGTCGACTCCTGCCGTACCTGCGAAGCGTGCCAGTCGAACCTTGAGCAATATTGCCTCGAAGGCCCGACCATGACCTACGCCACCCCGGATCGGGTCGATGGCAGCAACACCATGGGCGGTTATTCCGACAGCATCGTCGTCAGCGAGCACTTCGTCGTGCGCATCCCGGAAAAACTAGCCCTCGCCAGCGCCGCGCCGATCCTCTGTGCCGGCATCACCACCTACTCGCCGCTCAAGCACTACGGCGTCAAGGCTGGCGACAAGGTCGGGATTCTCGGCATGGGCGGTCTGGGCCACATGGGCATCAAGTTCGCCAAAGCCATGGGCGCCGAAGTGACGCTGTTCACCCGCTCGGCGAGCAAGGCAGAAGAAGGTCGTCGTCAGGGTGCCGATCATGTGATCGTTTCCACCAACGCCGAACAGATGAAAGCCGCGGCCGGTTACTTCGACTTCCTGCTCGACACCATTCCGGTGCAGCACGATCTGAACCCGTACCTCGACACCCTGCGTTTTGACGGCGTGCACATTCTGGTCGGTCTGATCGAACCGGTTGATCCGCCGGTACACGCCGGCAAACTGGTGATGAGCCGTCGCGTATTGGCCGGTTCGTTGATCGGTGGCGTCGCTGAAACCCAGGAAGTGCTGGATTTCTGCGCCGAACACAACATCACCTGCGATATCGAAATGCTCGACATCCGCCAGATCAACGAGGCTTACGCGCGCATGATCGCCGGCGACGTTAAGTACCGTTTCGTGATCGACATGGCGACGCTCAAGGTTTAAACCTTCAGGCCTAGCTCTGCCGACAGCCGGGCTGTGACCCCTTTGATCAGGGGAATCAGCTCGGCCATTTTTTCCAGCGGCATGTACGGCACGGTGCTGGCGATACTGATCGCCGCCACGATGCCCTTGCTCGCATCCCGAATCGGCGCCGCCACGCAGCGGATCGACGGTTCGTTGTCCTCCAGATCGAAGGCGTAGCCCCCGGCGACGTACTCGGTCATACGCTGCTCAAGCTGCTCCCACGACTGCTGAGGATGCTGCGGCCAGAACTGACTCTTCCCACCTGCCGGCAGACTGATGTCGTACAGACGTTGCCAATCTTTCGGTGAGTCATCGAGCATCAATGCCTTACCAATACCGGTGCGCGCCAGCGGCATGCGATGGCCGACCCGCGAACGCATTTCCGGGCCATTACGCCCCGGATTCTTCAACAGATAAAGCACCTCGTCGCCTTCACGAATACCCAAGTGCACGGTGTCACCGGTCAGCGCCGATAACTCGTCCAGATAAGGCGCGGCCAGGGTCACCAGCGGCAATTCTTCGCGCGCCTGGAAACCCAGTTCGATCAGCTTCGGCCCGAGCAGATAACCGATTTGCGGCACCACGCGCAGGTAGCGCTCATCGACCAGACAACTGGCCAGACGATGGGTGGTGCTGCGCGTGGTGCCGATCAGCCGGGCAATTTCCTTGAGATCGCGGGCGCCACTGGCCACCGCTTGCACCACGCCGAGGCCGCGCAATAGCGTCTGCGTGCCGGTGGGCGCGGCGTCCTTGGTTTTTTCCGGAGCGTCTTCCTGCATATCCAGCCTTTACCGTTGAGCGAGGGAACGGGCGGCATTATGGTCGCCCGACGCAGACCACTACAACTCGATACGCTCGACCTTGCCGACCAGCAGCACGTAGGACAAGGCACCGATCAACGCGAGCACCGCGATATAGGTGATCGCCGGCGCGAACGAATCGCCACTGGCGAGGAAGCCAATCACGATCGGCGTGGCAATCGCCGACAGGTTACCGATGAAGTTGAACACCCCGCCGGTCAGCCCGAGCAAACGCGCCGGCGCCAGCGTCGACACCAGCGACCAGGTGATCGAGGCCAGACCGTTGCCGAAGAACGCCAGCGCCAGGAAGGCAATCACCAGCGGTGTCGACTCAACAAAGTTGGCACCGATGATCGAAGTGGAAATCAGCAGTCCGCCAATGATCGGCAACTTGCGCGCGAACCCGACGGTGTAGCCGCGACGAATCAAGAAGTCGGAAAAGAACCCCGAACACAACACGCCAACGAACGCGGCGAGAAACGGCAGCGACGCCAGCAGGCCTGACTTGATGAAGTCCATGCCGCGATACTTCACCAGATAAGTCGGGAACCACGTCAGGAAAAACCACAACGTTGAGTTCAGGCAGAACTGGCCTAGGTAGATGCCCCACAATTTGCGCTTGGTCAGGACGATACCGAGATCAGTCCAGCTGAATTTGGCTTTGACCTTGGCCGTTTCCTGCTGAATATCGACCAGACCACCGCCCTCGCGGATCAGGTCGATTTCGGCGTCGTTAGCGCCTTTGAAATCCCGTGGTTCGCGATAGACCGCGTACCAGATTGCAGCCCAGATGATGCCCACCGCACCGGTGGCGACGAACACCATGTGCCAGCCGAATTCGTGTTGCAGCCAGGCCAGCACCGGGGTCAGGAATGCCAGACCGACGAACTGCCCCGACGTGTAAAAACCAATCGCCGTGGCGCGCTCACGCTCGGGGAACCAGGTGGTGACCACGCGGCTATTGATTGGATACGCCGGTGCTTCCAGCGCACCGACCGCCATACGCAATACAAACAACGCGATGAAACTGGCCGCGAAACCGAGCATCACCGTGGCAATCGACCACAGCAGCAACGCGACGCTGTACAGAATGCGCGGCGGCACACGATCAACCAGCCAGCCGCCGGGGATCTGCATGGCGGCGTAGGTCCAGCCGAATGCGGAGAAGATCAGGCCGACGTGAATCGGATCGATGCCCAACTCACTGGTCAGCGCCGGCGCGGCAATCGACAGGTTGCTGCGGTCGAGATAGTTGATGACCACAGTGATAAACAGCAACACCATGATGAAAAACCGCTTGCGGCTAGGCGTGACTAAAGACGCCTGCCCGGTGAGGGTTTGCGGTTGCATGGGGAGAGCCTCTTTTTATGTTTATTGAGGTCGGCCTGAGGCCTGCACTGCACTCTGTGGGAGCGAGCTTGCTCGCGAAGACGGCGACACATCCGGCATCAATGTGACTGACCTGCCGCATTCGCGAGCAAGCTCGCTCCCACAGGGGGTTGTGGTGTGTCAGAGACAAATCACCACTCGGCAAAGCTGCCATCGGCATGACGCCAGATCGGGTTGCGCCAGCGGTGGCCGACCGCCCCGCGCTCGATCACGTATTCCTCGTTGATCTCGATGCCCAGGCCCGGGCCGTTCGGGATCTTCACGAAACCTTTGTCGTAATCGAACACCCGTGGATCCTTCACGTAGTCGAGCAAGTCGTTGCTTTCGTTGTAATGGATGCCCAGGCTTTGCTCCTGGATAAACGCGTTGTAGCAAACCGCGTCCAGTTGTAAACACGCCGCCAGCGCAATCGGCCCCAGCGGGCAATGCAGCGCCAGCGCGACGTCGTAGGCTTCGGCCATGTTGGCGATCTTGCGGGTTTCGGTGATGCCGCCGGCGTGCGAGGCGTCCGGCTGGATGATGTCGACGTAGCCTTCGCTCAACACGCGTTTAAAGTCCCAGCGCGAGAACAAGCGCTCGCCGAGGGCAATCGGCGTGCTGGTCAGCGGCGCCAGCTCTTTCAGCGCTTCGTAGTTTTCGCTGAGCACCGGTTCTTCGATAAACATCAGTTTGTACGGGTCGAGTTCCTTCATCAGTACCTTGGCCATCGGCTTGTGCACGCGGCCATGGAAGTCGACACCGATGCCGACGTTCGGCCCGACCGCGTCACGCACGGCGGCGACGTTGGCCAGCGCCAGATCGACTTTCTCGAAGGTATCGAGGAATTGCAGTTCTTCGGTGCCGTTCATTTTCACCGCAGTAAAACCACGGCTCACCGCCTCTTTCGCCGCACGCGCGGTATCGGCCGGACGATCGCCGCCAATCCACGAATACACGCGAATCTTGTCACGCACCTGACCACCGAGCAGATCACTCACCGACACACCGAGGGCCTTGCCCTTGATATCCCACAGCGCCTGATCGATCCCGGCCAGTGCGCTCATGTGGATCGCGCCGCCACGGTAGAAACCGCCGCGATACAGTACGGTCCAGATGTCTTCGATGTTGCGTGGGTCTTTGCCGATCAGGTAGTCGGACAATTCCTCAACGGCAGCGGCCACGGTGTGCGCCCGGCCCTCGACCACAGGCTCGCCCCAACCGGTCACGCCCTCGTCGGTTTCGACCTTGAGAAAGCACCAGCGCGGCGGGACGATGAAGGTGGTGAGTTTGGTGATTTTCATCTTTTTGTCTCTCTTATAGATGTAGCGCACGCAGCGCCAAAAAAGTCTTAGCGAAGGGCCTTCCACGCGGCCACGTAGGCCTTGGCATTCACCGCCACCTGCTCCGCCGTCATGCCCGGTTTGAACAGACCGGAGCCGAGACCGAAACCCTTCACGCCAGCGTCGATAAACGCCTGCATGTTGTCCGGCGTGATACCGCCGACCGGCGCCAGCACCGTCCCCGCCGGCAACACCGCAAGCCAGGCTTTGACGACCGCCGGGCCCATCTGCTCGGCCGGGAACAGCTTGAGAATGTCCGCGCCCTCCTCCAGCGCCGCGAAGGCTTCGGTCGGCGTGGCGACACCCGGCGATAAGTACAGCCCCGCCGCTTTTGCCGCGCGCAAGACCTTGGCGTCGCTGTGCGGCATGACAATCACTTGGCCGCCGGCCTCTTTCACCAACCCGACCTGTTCCGGGGTCAACACCGTGCCGGCACCGATCAGGCAATCGGTGGGCAAGGTCTTGCGCAGGATGCGGATACTTTCGTACGGCAAAGGAGAATTGAGCGGTACTTCGATGACGCGAAATCCGGCCGCATACAGGACTTCTCCGACAGCGGCGGCTTCCTGCGGATGCAGGCCACGCAGGATCGCGATCAGACCGTTTTGCGCCAATGCTTGCTTGAGCATGTCAGGCCTCCAGTCAGGGTTAACGGGATGAGGAATCGATCAGCCCGGCGGCCAGCGCCAGTTGCCACAAACCACGCTCGGTGGCCTGTTCGGCCAGCGTTACGTTGGCGAAACCGCAGGCATCGAGGGCACGGCTGTAGCGCGCACAGAGTTGCGCGTTGCCAATGAGGATGATCGAAGGAAGATTCGGATTGTTGCGGCGACGCCGCTGAACCGTGGCGAGCGCCGCCAGTTCATGGCCGATCATCAGGCCGGACAGATAATCCGCCTGCGCGGTCGGGCTCAATTCACCGGTCAGCCCCAGCGTGCGAGCACTGAACAAGGTCGACAGCACGCCGAGTTCGCCATCTGTCGACTGCGCAACCTGCACGCCGCGGTCAAACGCCTGACCGTCGAATGTCGCACTGTGTTTTTGGGTGCGACCGAGGATGCTGTGTTCACTGAGCACGGCGAATACTTCGCCGGTCATGAACGTATCGAAATGGGTGATGCGGCCATCGACAACGTCGACCCATTTCGAGTGACTGCCCGGCAGACCGATCAACAGATCGGCACCTGCCTCAATCGGCAGATTCTGCAGCACGCCGAGCACTTGGGTTTCTTCGCCACGCATCACATTCGGCAGACGCGAACGCTGGATCACGCCCGGCACGATATGCACCACGGCGCCACGCAGGCTGATAACTGTTTGTAGGGAGTTTCCGAGATTGGCAACGTTCGCCGGCGTCTCGCAGTAGGCCGCTTCATGCCAGCCCTGCGCACTGCCGACCATGCCGCAAGCAATCACCGGCAGATCCGGCTGCGCCTCGAGCCAGTCGCCGCAGGCCTCGTCGAACGCCAGTTCAAAACCATCGGCGCATTCGCGACCGTTGATGACTCGCGGAGTCTTCGGCAGTTGCATGATCCCGGACGACAGCGCGCGCTGCTCCAGCACCACACCGCCCGCCGCGAGTTTGTAAGCACGTAATGAGGTCGTCCCCCAGTCGAGCGCGATCAATTGCGCCAGCATCGCTTCACCTGTTTTGTTTTTGGCAGTGAGTGCGATGGACTATAGACCTCTCAGGCTGGAAATCTCAATATGTAATTTTGCATCCCACATTATGGGATAAAGCAATCATTGCACGCGCTGCTGTTCAATGACGTGTACGAGGTCAGTTGCTGGAATCAGCATTGACTTCGAATAGTATCCCCCGAATGAGTAAGCTGAGGTAAACACTCTGCAAGAGACGGCGTTACGTTCATTTAATAATGCCAGCAGTTCTTCCGCGCTCATGAAAACATTTGAAACGCCCTCATCCTCCTTTCTCACTGCGGACAATCTAGACGTATAAATATGGTCTAAACCAGAATTATCGGCGTCAACCTCAACAAGATTACCAACAAAATAATTAGTCAATTTATCGGAGCTTTCAAATTCAAGCTCTTTATCCAGAGAGCAAAACAATGTTTCACCCAACTGTGTTTCTCCCGTCGCATCCTTAAAAAAATTCAACACATCGGTCTTCGAACTAAAGCGAACACTCCAAGACAAACTATCGCCCCCTGTAGCGACAGAAATGAATTCAATCTCGGTATCAGGAAGAATCGGCCGATTGGCACAAGAACTACATAGAAGCATCGTCAGCACAACAAATAGTCGTATCATTTTTTCGATTCCAAATATTGAGTCACTCGCTCATAAACTATATCGCACGCAGACTTTCCACTTTGAAGTTTGGAGGCGAACAGCATACCTGCTTGCCGGTGATTCGCACTGACCGCCTCATTTATATTCGGTCCAGATGTCATGATCCAGCGCTCTCCCAAACTGGCAACAGTATCTGAATCGTCTTTTTCCTTGGGGGATGCCAATATATTTATCCAGTAATCTGCCACTGGCTTTGGCGTCGTAAAATAGATATCAGAGAACATCCATACACCTGTACCACCGCCAACAGGATCGAGTGTTACCAACATCTTGACTGTATAACCTCGTTCTTTCAAAATCGAGGTCAAATGTGCACCATTCCACCCCCCAAGGCTATGACCAACAATCACAAGATAAACCGTCTTATCACCTTTTAACGGGCGTATTACATACTTCTCGATATCTTTCTCACCGCGAACATCCTTATAGCTTATATAAGGTAAATTAACGTCGAGCTTTTGTTCCGGAGACAGTCTGTTCGACAACTGATTCCACGCATTTTGCACGTTATGATGAGGAGGTTCATTCTGATAATACTCCTCTTTATCCCCAGCACCGCCAATAAAGAAAACGGCTACCTTTTTCACTTTGACAGTAACTTGCTTGACGCTCTGGTCAGTCTTGCAGGTCAACTCATGGCCAGCCACTTCAGTTTTGCAGTCTCTGAGTGCAGGATTTTCGACTTCCATTTCGATCACTCTACAAACAATTTAATAGTTTCAGCCAAGTGAGAACTCACCATATGGGTAAAGCCCTGCTCATTGGTGATGCCATGTTCTATGCGCCCATCACCTCGCTGGATCGCATACGGATGATCGGGGATAGGCTCGCCAGTCGCCTCATTAACCACTTGCAACCTGTCCGTAAAATGCACTGGCATCGGCAACAACCCGCTAAAAGCCGCCCCGCCGCCACTCTGGCCAATAATCACCGTCCCCGAACCACCCACCACGACATTGCCGTGGCCTCCGGTGCTGTCGAGTGTGGCGGCATTCAGGCCGTTGATGAATACGGTGCCGGAAACGGCTCCGGTAATCGGGCTGCCGCACGCCGATTTATCGGTCATGCGCGCGGCGGCGAGGCCGTCGAAGAAGACGTTCGGCGAGCCGGAGGCAATCGGGTTGGTGCCATGGCCTGGCAATGGGCAGGCGGTCGGGTCGGTGACGCGTGCAGCGGGTTTACCACTCAATTCAAAGCTCCTTGCTTCAGGGGTTCCGGGTGCGGCTGATGAATATCGATGTCGGTCGCGGCGAAGCGCCAGCGGTTGTCGACGGGGTCGAACAGGGCGTGGCAATGCTCACGGCTGTCGGGTGATGCGGCGGTTTGCAGGTGCCGCCAGGCTTCGTCGGTTTGCCAGGCCAGTTCGGCCGGCGAGGCGTCGTCGAGTTCGTTGAGCCAGGCGTTGTAGTTGCGCAGGTGATTACGCTCGTAAGTCGATTGCAGCAGTTCGGCCATTTGTGCGCCGAGGTCGAGATGATGCTGGGCCGTCCACTGGCCGATCTCGGAATAGACGTACCAGCCCATCGGCATCAACCCGCCGTCCTTGAGCAGCGAATGCCCGGCAGGGGCGACGAAACCGCAACAGACGTGCAGCGTCAGCCAGCCTTGATGGGCGTCGATAAACGCCGTCGGATCGAAGGTGCGCAGCGCTATCACGCGGTACTCGGCGAGCCCGGCACTGCGCGTCATCAACTCGGCATCAAGGCGTGACACGAACGCACGAATGGCGCTGCCGCCCGTGCTGTTTGTAGTGCAGAGAATGTCGACCGGTTGGCGCTGGGGGTTGTCGCTCGAGCCTGAGTTTTTCACCAGGCCATACAGACGCATTGTCGCCCGTAGTCCGCTCATCGCTGGTCACTCGTTGACACAGCGAAGGCTCCACGGGCGTGGAGAAGTAGTGCCAGAGGCATGCAGGTGTCGTCCGTGAGCGCGTAAAAATGGCGCGTAGAATGCCGGACTAGAGCGCTGGCGACAATCGAATTACTGCCGGATTGCCATCGTCGTGTTCAGCCCTCGGCAAACTCACGCAGGACCTGGCCATCCATGCGGTAGCGCACCCACTCTTCCTGAGGTTGCGCGCCGAGGGATTTGTAGAATTCGATCGCCGGCGTGTTCCAGTCGAGCACGCTCCATTCGAAGCGGCCGCAGTCGTTGTCGCAGGCGATCTTCGCCAAGTGACGCAACAAGGTTCTGCCGGCACCACCACCGCGTTGATCCGGGGTGATGTAGAGGTCTTCGAGGTACAGGCAATTGCTGCCGAGCCAGGTCGAATAGCTGAAGAAGAACACCGCGAAACCGATCGGCAGACCATCGCGCAGGCAGATCAAACCGTGGGCGGTGGCGCCTTCGCCGAACAGGCTGCGTTCGATGTCGGCGACGCTGGCGATGACTTCGTGGCGGGCCTTTTCGAAATCGGCGAGTTCAGTGATGAAGGCGAGGATTTGCGGGGCATCGCTGGGGGTCGCCGGGCGGATTTCGATCGTCATGGACGGGCCTTGTCGGAAAAGGAAAACGCCATACTAAGGCCGTGGGCGGCGCTCGTCACATGGCAAAACAGCGGATACCCTCTCGCAATGCTTCAAACGCCGCCACCCCATGTGGGAGCGAGCTTGCTCGCGAATACATTCTGTCATTCAACAATGCAGGTGACTGTAAGGGCGCCTTCGCGAGCAGGCTCGCTCCCACAGGGACTTCGACAATCTGAAAGGATGCTTATGAACCTTGAGTTTTTTACACCCGTGGCGGCACTGGCAGCAGAGTTACTGCCACACGCTCTGGAGCCGTCCGACGACGGCGCTCACGACCTCGCCCACTTGCAGCGCGTCTGGCACAACGTGCGTACGCTGCATGAAGAAGAAGGTGGAGATCTTGAGGTGCTGTTGGCCGCCGTGCTCTTGCACGATTGCGTGGCCGTCGAGAAGAATTCACCGCTGCGTTCGCAGGCTTCGCGGCTGGCGGCAGATAAAGCTTCGTCAATGCTGGCCGATCTGAACTGGTCCGAAGAAAAAATCGCCGCCGTCGCCCACGCCATCGAAGCCCACAGTTTCTCCGCCAACATCACCCCGCTCACCCTCGAAGCGAAAATCGTCCAGGACGCCGATCGGCTCGACTCACTCGGCATGCTCGGCGTCGCCCGCACTTTCTACATCGCCGGGCGCATGGGTTCGGCGCTGTACGATCCGCAGGATCCCGAAGCGAAACAACGCGATTACGATGACACGCGTTTTTGCCTCGATCATTTCCAGACCAAACTGCTGCACCTCGCCGACGGTTTCCAGACCGCCGCCGGCCAGCGTCTGGCGCAGGTCCGTCATCATCGTCTGAAGGGTTTCATGGAGCAATTCAAGGAAGAGATCGGCATCGCTTGATGCATTACTCCGGCGTGCAGTGATCCTGACTTCGCCAACCTCAGACCTAAGCCGCATGCCTGACGTGTTAAACAGACGACGCTGAATTTATCCGGTCAAGGATTCGCGTCATGTCGCAAGCAACCCCCAAGGTCTCAGGCAAGCTGTTCGGTCTGTTCTGTCTCGCCAGTTATCTGCTGTCGCTGTCCTATGGCTCGACGTTTTTGCTGTCGTTGCTGATCGCTTCTCGCGGAGGCAATGAACACGATGCCGGCAGTGTGATTTCGGCGGCGATGCTCAGTACGTTTGTCGCGGTATTGGTGTCCGGGCATCTGTCGGACTGGCTCGGCGCGGCGCGTTCGATTGCGTTGTTCGGGCTGTTGCTGGTGGTGGCGAGCCTGGGCTTTGCGCTGACGCCGGGGTTCGGTCATCTGCTGTTGTTTTTCGGCTTGCTGTTGGGATTGGGTTGGGGCGTTTTCTATACGTTGGGGCCGATCATCGTCGCCAGTCTGGTGACGCCGGCGCAACGAGCGAAATACTTCGCGCTGTTGTCGGGCAGCATGATGACCGGCATTGGCAGCGGCCCATTACTCGGGCGTGCAGCCAGTGCCTTGGGGTTGCCAGTGACCTCGGCGTTTTACCTGGCGGCACTGGCGAGCCTGGTTGGCGTGCTGTTGTACTGGCAACTCGGGGCTCGATTGAAAAGCACGCAAGTAACCTCGACCGCAAGAATCACTTGGCGAGCGACCACCCAAGTGCTCGGCTCGCGCGCACTGTTCCCGATCATCATGGTTGGTCTCGGCGGTTGCGTGTTCGGTGGTCTGTCGAGTTTCCAGACCAGCTATGCCGCTGCCCGCGCTCTGGATTACTCACTGTTCTTTCTGGGTTTCATGAGTGCGGCAATCAGCAGCCGGATGTTGATCGCAGGTTATGTGGTCAAACGTGATCCGCTGCGCGCGTCGTGTCTGTTGTCCGGACTGATGCTGGGTTCGATTGTGCTGTTCGCGTTCGGCGTGCACAGCGGCTTCAGTTATCTGCTGGCAGCGGTGATGCTTGGCGTCGGTTATGGCCTTACCTATTCGGTAATCAACGGTTTGGCGGCCAACGAAGCACCGGCCGGCACCACGTCACAGGCCTTGTTGCTGTTCAGTCTTTCGTACTTCATCGGCGTGTTCGGCTTCCCGTTACTGGCCGGGAAAATCATCGTCGAGCACGGCATGAGCACGCTGCTTTTGACGGTATTGATCGTCGCGTTGGCCAACTGGCTGATCACCCTTGGCCGTTTGCTCTGGCGACGGATCAGTCTGCAATCGACGCAGGCAATCTAGACCGTTCGTCGTTCATCAGGCACCAATCCGATCAGCGGGCAGACCAACGACAGGTAAGGATTCCAATCACTGGAGAAGCCCTATGATCCCGTCAAGGTTGACCGCTTTCGTATTCAGCGCCCTGCTCTGCCCTGCGGTTTTCGCCGCATCCGCCACCGCTGGGGGCACCGGCCCTACCGATCCGACCCCGCCACGCGCGCCCGCCATCAACAGTGCTCCCGGTATGAATACCGACGGCTCCGGCGTGCCGCTGATCAACCAGCCGCCCGCCACCGGTACTGATCCGCGCACCCAGGGCAGTGATCCGGGTCGTCAGGGCGGCATGAACACCCCCGACGCCCCCGCAACGCCAGACAATGCTGGCCCCGGCATCGGCTCGAAAACCACCACCGGTGGCTCCGGTTCCGAAGGCTCCGGTCAGTAGTTCGCCGACGCGAGCGTCCTATTCAATCCAATGAAGAGGTAACCATGAACGTCGATAAAAACCTGGAAAAAGAAGTCCTCACCCGCCTGCTGCATGCCCACCCGAGCGGACTGGGCAAGGAGGTGCTGGACAATTACCGGGGCGAGAAGGTCGTGGCCAGCGCCCTCGCCGCTTTGCAGGATCGTGGACTGATTCACCACGGGCATGTGACCTGCAACGAGGCTGGCGAACATTCGTTGAACCTGCCGATCAAGCTCAGTGCCGCTGGCGTTGAGGCTGCGCGCAAGCTGGATCTGCAGTAGTCCTGCGGCCGCTCGCTGCCGACGCGGCGAGCGGTATCCAACATTGAATTTTGTGATGAAGCTAATTGCCCTTTCGCGAGCAAGCTCGCTCCCACACTGAATTGATGTCGTTCACACATCCCCTGTGGGAGCGAGCCTGCTCGCGAAAGCGGTAGATCAGGCACCGCCGGAATCAAGCAAAAACGCATCCACCTCTGCCACCCCCGGCGAGGTCGCCGGTCCCCAGCGCGTCACCGCGATAGCCGCTGCCGCATTCGCCCGCCGCGCCGCTTCATGGGCAGACAAGCCCTGCGCCAACCCGGCAACAAACACCCCGGCATGGGCGTCACCGGCACCATTGCTGTCTACCGCTTTCACCGCAAACCCGGGCACATGCCGACGCTCATCGCGCTGATGAATCCAGCAGCCCTGCGGCCCGTCCCTTACCACCATCAACACATCGTTGGGCAGGTGCTCAGCGAGGCTATCCAGCGCCGCGCCAATATCATCGACACCGGTAAACCGCAGTGCTTCAACACTGTTGCTGGTCCACACATCGATGCGCGGCAGCAACGCCTGCATCAGCGGCGAGTCCGGCGATTCCACCAACGGGCCCGGATCGAACACGACGTTGATCGAGTCCGGCAGTGCCAGCGTCCAGTCGAGCAACGCCTGGGCCTTGCCTTCGTGGAGCAGGCTGTAGCCACTCAGATAAACGTAATCGCCCGCCTCCGCCGCAACGCTGTTCAGATCCTCTTCGGTCACCTCACCTTCCGCGCCGATGTAGGAAATGAAACTGCGCTCCGCCGACGCATCGGTCAGCGCCACACACAAACCGGTGTCTTTCTGTGCGGGTTCGGTGATGCCGATGTGAATCCCCTCAGCGTTCATCGCCTGACGCGCGAGATCGCCGAAACGCCCACTGCCATGCCGACCGAGATACACCACCGGCAGGCCATTACGCACCGCTGCCGCCATCACATTGAACCCGCCACCGGCTTCGAAACCAGCCGACTGCGCCAGCACGTCACCACCAATCTGCGGCAGTTTATCCACGGCCATGACCAGGTCGATGATGACCTGGCCGGTGTGCAACATCTTAGGCATGAGCATTCTCGGTTTGCGCGGCGCGGCGATCTTTCGCCCCGCCGAGGACGAAGTAAATGCCACCGGCTACCACGAAGGTCACGATCCAGCCGAGGCCGTTGTGGCCCAGCCACGAGTCGGACAGGAAGCCTTTGAACCAGACGTTTTCAGCGGTGGTGCCAATGGTGGTGAAACTGAAGCCGAGGACGATGGCAATCGCCCAGGCGCCGAATGCACGCCACTCGATGCCGCCGCGATACCAGTAAGCGCTGCTCGGGCTGACGTCGAGCAGGTCTTTGGGGCTGTAGTAGTGACGGTGAATCAGGTCAACCACGAAGATTCCGACCCACGCAGTGATCGGCACTGCCAGCAGGGAAATGAAGGTAATGAACGGGCCGTAGAAGCTGTCGGCGATCAGCATGAAGTAAATCGAACCGGCGAAGATCGCGACGATATCGACCACCACCGCGTAGACGCGTTTGACCTTGAGACCGAGGGTTAGCGTAGTCAGCCCGGCGGAGTACACCGACAAGTTGTTCGACAGCAGCAAGCCACCGAACGCGGTGATCAGGTACGGCACAGCCATCCAGGTTGGCAGCATGTCGCGGATCGCCACGATCGGGTCAGTCGCCGACGCCAGATCGTTATTGCCCACCGACAGCAAGCCGCCGAGGGTGATCAGCAACACCAGCGGAATGCCCGCACCGAACGCGGCGGACGCAACCAGACGCACAGCCTTGACGCTGCGGTGCTGATAGCGCGACATGTCAGCGCCAGCGTTGGCCCAACCAATCCCGGTGCCGGCGGCCATGGTGCCGATACCGATGATCATTGCGCTCATCGGCGCAGGCGTGGCGTTGAACACTGCACTCCAGTCGATGGTCGCGCAGAGGAAACCACCGACCAGAATATTCAGCGCGCCGAACACGTAGGTCGCCCACTTCTGGATCACCAGCAAGGTCGCGTGGCCGAGGCCGGATACCGACAGGGTCAGCAGGACGAAAATGGCGATGAAGATCAGCGTCAGTACCGGCGCACTTTTCGCTTCGACCGGTGAGCCGAACAGGATCGAGCACAGCGACAGCAGCACGAAAGCGGCAGTGGTGGTGTTGACGGTTTCCCAACCGAGACGCGACATCAGCGAGACCAGTGTCGGGCCGATATTGCCACGCACGCCGAAGATCGCCCGCGACAAGGTCAGGCTCGGCGCGCGGCCTCGGCGGCCGGCAATCGAGATGATCCCGACCACGGCAAACGAACCGGCGGCGCCGATGATTGCGACGATGATTGCCTGCCAGATCGCCAGCCCGCGAAACGCCACCAGCGTGGCGCCCAGCGGCAGACCGAGGATGGAGATGTTGGCGGCGAACCAGACCCAGAACAGTTGCAGCGGATGGCCGTTGCACTCGGCTTCCGGTACCGGTTCGATGCCGCGGGTTTCCAGTTGCCCGGCGCTTTGCCCGGCGTTTGATGAACTCATGAAGGTGCTCCTGTTTGCCTTTTTTGTGGTTGTGGCAATGATGCAAAACGACAAGACATCGCGGCCGTCCTCGGCCTGTCTGCGCGATCCATTGCGGGTTGAAAATTCGAAATTTGCGGTGCGGCCTTCGCGAGCAGGCTCGCTTGTATGGTAGGACTTGAAGGGAGGAGGAGGGACAAGGCTCGATTCTGACTGTTAGCGCAGTACAGACCGTGGGAGATTTCACCCTCCTCCTT